>NZ_AUIN01000008.1 GCF_000423725.1 Streptococcus devriesei DSM 19639 | reverse complement strand
TTGGCTCCTACCTATCCTGTACATGTGTCACAGATACGCAATATCAAACTGCAGTAAAGCTCCATGGGGTCTTTCCGTCCTGTCGCGGGTAACCTGCATCTTCACAGGTACTAAAATTTCACCGAGTCTCTCGTTGAGACAGTGCCCAAATCATTACGCCTTTCGTGCGGGTCGGAACTTACCCGACAAGGAATTTCGCTACCTTAGGACCGTTATAGTTACGGCCGCCGTTTACTGGGGCTTCAATTCATACCTTCGACTAACGTCTAAGCACTCCTCTTAACCTTCCAGCACCGGGCAGGCGTCACCCCCTATACGTCATCTTACGATTTTGCAGAGAGCTGTGTTTTTGATAAACAGTTGCTTGGGCCTTTTCACTGCGGCTGACCTCTCAGTCAGCGCCCCTTCTCCCGAAGTTACGGGGCCATTTTGCCGAGTTCCTTAACGAGAGTTCTCTCGATCACCTGAGGCTACTCGCCTCGACTACCTGTGTCGGTTTGCGGTACGGGTAGAGTATACATTTACGTTAGAAGCTTTTCTTGGCAGCGTGACATCGCTCACTTCGCTACTAAACTTCGCTCCCCTTCACAGCTCAGCGTTAAAGGACTAAGCATTTGACTCAATCCACGCCTCACTGCTTGGCCGGACTCTTCCAATCGTCCGGCTGAGCTAGCCTTCTGCGTCCCTCCATCACTCTATACTCTAGTACAGGAATATCAACCTGTTGCCCATCGGATACACCTGTCGGTCTCTCCTTAGGTCCCGACTAACCCAGGGCGGACGAGCCTTCCCCTGGAATCCTTAGTCTTACGGTGGATGGGATTCTCACCCATCTTGCGCTACTCATACCGGCATTCTCACTTCTATGCACTCCAGTGCTCCTTGCGGTACACCTTCTCTGCACATAGAACGCTCTCCTACCATTACCTAAAAGGTAATCCACAGCTTCGGTAAATTGTTTTAGCCCCGGTACATTTTCGGCGCAGGGTCACTCGACTAGTGAGCTATTACGCACTCTTTGAATGAATAGCTGCTTCTAAGCTAACATCCTAGTTGTCTGTGCAACCCCACATCCTTTTCCACTTAACAATTATTTGGGGACCTTAGCTGGTGGTCTGGGCTGTTTCCCTTTCGACTACGGATCTTAGCACTCGCAGTCTGACTGCCGATACTAACTGCTTGGCATTCGGAGTTTATCTGATATTGGTAATCCGGGATGGACCCCTCAATCAAACAGTGCTCTACCTCCAAGAGTCATCATTCGACGCTAGCCCTAAAGCTATTTCGGAGAGAACCAGCTATCTCCAAGTTCGTTTGGAATTTCTCCGCTACCCACAAGTCATCCAAGCACTTTTCAACGTGCCCTGGTTCGGGCCTCCAGT
>NZ_AUIN01000007.1 GCF_000423725.1 Streptococcus devriesei DSM 19639 | reverse complement strand
GATTTATCTTATCTTGAACAGCAAAAAAGAGAGAACCAACTGGGTTCTCTCCAGAACTTAGCTTTTCATCACCCACTATAGTTGACAAAGAGCCAAAAGATTTCAGTGACTACTTACTGAAATCTTTTTTATATATAATTACCCCTTTTCAAACAATACTTTCACACGAGCTAACAAGCTACTCAATAACCCATCTGAAACATTTTCGATATACCGATAGTCTCTAGCATTGAAATCTATCGTCACCAACTGGTCGAGTAAAACTTTACCTGTTGTTTCGGCATCTTTCAGAAGAACATAAAAGGGGTAATCTCTTTTGGTATTGCTGATAGGGGCAAAAATAGCAATGTTAGAGTACTTCGTAACAACGCTATGACTTAAACAAATATAAGGTCGATAGCCTTTTTGTTCATGACCTTGTTTAGGATCAAGGTTAATTTTAATGATAGACCCTTGCTTAATACTTACCATTGTTCATTACCAACACTTTCAAAAATGAATGGCGTTACAGAAACTGGCTCACCCTGATAATCTTTAAAAAGGTCATCAACTGTTAATTCTGGGACTGTCGTTGCCTTTTTAAGAATAATCTTGTTCCCTGATACTTCATAATCAAGAATATCGTTGGTATGTAATTGTAGTTGCTGTACTAATTGTTTTGGGAGACGTATAGCTGAACTGTTCCCCCATTTATTAACTGTTAGTTGCATAATGCCACCTCCTCTTTTTAAGCATTATATCACAAAAGTATCATTTTGTATATACTTTGAATTATATCAACTCTTTTTGTCTAATAGGTCTTGAGTATTTACGATGTATTGCGCTTTTTGGTACAAATCTTCAATTTCTAACTCACTAAGAAATATGCTAAAATAAACTTATCCTATAAAAGGAGGAGAAGTCTATTTTTTAGCCTAATTCGTGATTATCCGGTACGAAGGAGGCAAAATGAAAACAAAAACAATTAAACGCAACAATAAAAATATTATCAAGAAAACCAAGAAAAATGGTGATATTAGCTACCCTCTTAAAGGGGCTTATCTGGGAATAGATGAAAAAACGGGTAAGCAAGTCATAACAACAATTACTGCTAAAATTTTGAAAGCTTTGGACAGGAGACTTATACAAGCAAAGTTAGATTTTGAGGCTAAGGGGTCCACCAAAAAGAAAAAATTGGAAATTGGCCGCTTTAGTGACCTTGTTGAAATCTGGTATAGTAGTTTTCAAACATGGGTAACATCACAAAACACTCTAAATCGAGTAAGAGGATATATTGATACTTACATTCTCCCTAAATTTGGCGATTATAAACCAGATAAAATTGAATCTGCTGAAATTCAACTCTGGGTAAATGAATTAGCTCAAAAAGCGCAGAAATCTGTTAACAATGGAAATCGACGAGCTCCTAAAGGCAGTGCTAAAGATTTTGGAGCTATTAGCTTTGACTACTAAAGATTTGGATTTTGCAACGCATGAAATTATTGTATCAAAAACGCTTATAATGTTAAAATATATTATACCTCAATTTGATTTTCCAAGTATAAATTTGTATAATGCCAATGAGGTTTAAAATGTGTAATATCAACAACATAATTAAAGAAAACACAGAATTAATAACGTTGCTAGAAATTATTAATTCCTTAAAACTTAAAGACTGTTGGCTTTGTGCAGGAACTATACGAAATTACATTTGGGATTACTTAAGTAATAAAAATAGTTTTACAAGTATTAATCTTTCAGATATAGATGTAATCTTTTTTGACGAAAATATATCATATGAACAAACTATTGCAATTGAGGATAAAATAAAGAAACAATATCCTCAATATAATTGGGAAATAAAAAATCAATACTATATGAACATCCATAGTCCAAATACTGAAAAATATACTAGCTCAAAAGATGCCGTTTCAAAATTTCCAGAAAAATGTACAGCGATAGCTGCTAGACTAGATAATAATCAGGATTTAGAGTTATTCACTCCTTATGGAATAGAAGATTTAATTAACTTTAAAATCTCACCGACACCACATTACTCTTCTGACAAAAAGCGACAAATAGTTTATAACGAAAGAATAAAAAAGAAAAAATGGATAAACGTCTGGCCAAACCTTTCTATAGAGCTATTATAATATAATTAAAACGGCTTCTTAGTATTCCTTTAGTCAAGTGAAGGATTGGGTCCTGTCTTGCACAGGACTCAGTCCTTTTAATTTCCTCTTGACCTAGAGTTAACTCTAGAAATTATAATGAAGCTATCTTAAAAAGGAGGAACTTAATAATAACAGCCAAACTTAATCAATACGTTTGCATCACCGGCGCTAGTTCCGGCATAGGACGAGCGTCCGCCAAAGCTTTCGCCGATCTCGGATTCCATCTCATTCTGGCAGCCAGACGAAAAGAATCACTGGAGGAGCTGAAGCAAGAAATTCTGCACACCTATCCCGGCCTGGATATTGTTGTCAAAAGCGTTGACCTAGGTATCTCAGATAACGTCTATCAATTATACGAAGACTTAAGGAATTATCACATCTCTGTTTGGATTAATAATGCGGGCTTTGGCAACTATGATAGTGTTGCCGACCAAGACCTCACGAAAATTTCTGCTATGATTCATCTAAATATTGAAGCCTTAACAATCTTATCAACTTTATATGTTAGAGATTATCAGGATACCGAAGGCAGTCAGCTGATTAATATATCATCTCGCGGCGGCTATATGCTGGTCAATAACGCCGTGAGCTATTGTGCTGCAAAATTTTATGTCAGTGCCTTCACCGAAGGACTGGCCCTAGAGATGAAAAACCAGCACCGTAAACTGCGGGCAAAGGTGCTTGCTCCGGCTGCAACCAAGACCGAATTTGGCAGGGTAGCGACTGACTCTAGTCAATACGATTACGACCGAGAGTTTAAACAATACCATACTGCTCAAGAGATGGCTGATTTCCTCATTCAACTCTACAAGAGTGATGAGGTGGTTGGCTTAGTTGATGTAACAGATTTCAGCTTCCACCTGAGCGCGCCGCTGTTTAAGCATTAAAATGAATTATTTTAAAGGGAGTGGGAAAGAACCCAAAAATTGAAAATTTTGGTTCTCACCACTCCCTAGTTTCAAGGTGGTGACCTGAAACGGTCTCTCCCCAGACCGTTT
>NZ_AUIN01000006.1 GCF_000423725.1 Streptococcus devriesei DSM 19639 | reverse complement strand
CAAGGAGAGGAATTTTAGAAGGTCTCTGCCAGTCGTATTTGATCATTTTGCCTTGGCAATGAGGGCAAGAAGGAGCGGGATAATCAAGGGTGGCTTGCACCTCAATGTGAGATTGGTGCTGAGAAGCCAAGATTATTTTGATGTGTGGGTCTTTTATTCCGAGTAATTCTGTGGTATTCTTAAGGTGTCTCATAAGTTACTTTCTAATGATGGTTTAGGCGCTTTTCATTATAAGTCTTATGAGGCTTTTTGTGTATTCAAAAAGCTCTACAATATCCAAAGTGGCGTTACCCACTACAGATATTATAGAGCCTTCTTTCTGAAAAGAGCAGGATTTTTTTTGAAATTTGGTGGTAGATCAGACTGCAACGTCAAGCTGTTTTCTAGACAAAAGTGCGGCAAAGGCTGCTTTTTTATTGTATTTATGTATGAAAAGAGTTACATTGTGTAAAACCAAGTTAAGATTCTGTTAAGGCTATTGACAGCTTTTTAAGAAAACTATAAAGTGGAACACAACTCATAATAACGCGCTGAATCAGGGCTGTTGTGGGAGATTTTAAGAAAAACGAAAAGGAGTTGTTACTATGCATAAATGGATAAAGGGTTTGCTGTTTTTAGCCTTGGGGGTGCTTGTGTTTACAGGAAGCCTTAAGGTCAAAGCGTTTGGCAATACTATTGCCGTTTCAAAGACCAATCTGGTCATTGACAGCTATGAATTTGGTCCGGGAGTTTCAAAAATCGTCCTTGAAACCAATCAGAATTTAAGAGGAGCTGCTGCTGATTCCCAGACATCGGTCACAACAGCCGGTATTAGCAGGCAGGTGAAAGCAAGCTATCTTTCAGATGAACGCGGGAATGCTCTGCAAAGGGGTGCCAGAAGCAGGTATGTGACCTTGGAATTAGAAGTGACCTATAATGCAGATAATCCTTCCCAAAGCGCATCTCCTTTTACCTTTAATTTAAATACCTACAGAAATGCCTGGGTTGACAGCTATACAGTAAAAGTTGAGGGGCTCAAAGCACTGCCGGCACGCAGCCGCCGTATTCAGACCATCAACTCTGAACAAGAAGCGATTAATAATCGGCTTACTCCGTCGGCCGATCGATTTTCAGAACGCGGGACAAGCAGCCTGCAGTATGCAGCTTATGCGCCTCAGTCGGCTGCCGGAGGAGAAAAAAATCCCCTGATTGTCTGGCTGCATGGAGTTGGTGAAGCCGGTACAGATATCAATTTTCCGCTTCTGTCAAGTGAAGTGGTCAATCTGACGAAAGACGGCATTCAAAATCATTTCACCTCAACAGGAGGAGGAGCGCAGACCGGAGCCTATGTTTTAGCTGTTCAGGCACCAACTCCTTGGTCGGCTGATCAATATTCTGATGCTCTGATGGAGACCATAAAAGCCTATGTTGCCAATCATCCTGATGTTGATGCAGACCGCATTTACCTTGCCGGAGCCTCTAACGGAGGCGGCATGACTTTAGATATGGGAATTAAATATCCTGATTATTTTGCGGCTCTGGTGCCAATTGCCGCTCCTTATTCTTACCAAACCAACAATGAGAATGGTAAAACCAGCTACAGCTTAGATGACAATAGTCTGAAGGCTCTTAAGGACCAGCCCATGTGGCTGATTCATGCAGCAACAGATACCACCGTGGCACCATCCAGCAGTGCCCTGCCTTTCTATAAAGCTTTGATGGATGCTAAAACTGACAATAAATGGATTTCCTATTATGAAAGTGTTGCAGGCACTGAGATGCCAAACATGAACTACAACGGACACTGGTCTTGGGTCTACTTTTTCAATGATCAGGTAAATGGCGTTCAAAGCACCTCTAATATCAGCTCAATGGACGGTTTGAATGGCTTAGTTGCCACCAATCCAACTCAGGGCGGTGCCAGCAAGGCGATTGCTGACGGCAAAGAGTACAGCAATATTTTCGACTGGCTGAATGGACAGAGCAAGGCCAATCGCTAAAAATCTTGATTTTGTGCAGTTTTTTGTACACACCGCAAGATGTTTCTAATGATTTATTTCCGAAGAAACTTCTCAAAGCTCAAGGTGTTTTCCTTGGGCTTTTTTGATATAATGAAGGCATGAATATCTTTGACACACACACACATTTAAACATTGAGAATTTTACCGGGCGTGAAGACGAGGAGTTAGCTCTTGCCAAGGAACTTGGTGTGACGCGTCACAACGTTGTCGGTTTTGACCGACCGACCATTAAGCGCGCTCTTGAGCTGGCTGAGCAGTATCCTGAAATCTACTCAACCATCGGATGGCATCCGACTGAGGCCGGTTCTTACACTCAAGAGGCGGAGGATCTGATTGTCTCACACCTGCATGATTCCAAAGTCATTGCTCTGGGCGAGATTGGCCTTGACTATCACTGGATGGAGGATCCTAAGGAAGTCCAGATTGAAGTTTTCAAACGTCAGATCCAGCTCTCCAAAGACCATGACCTGCCCTTTGTCGTTCATACTCGCGATGCTCTTGAGGACACCTATGAGGTCATCAAGGAGGTCGGTGTCGGCTCACGCGGCGGGATTATGCATTCTTATTCGGGGTCTTTGGAAATGGCTCAGCGCTTTGTTGATCTAGGAATGATGATTTCTTTCTCAGGTGTGGTGACTTTTAAGAAAGCTCTGGATGTGCAGGAAGCAGCGGCTCAATTACCGCTGGATAAAATCCTCGTTGAAACAGACGCCCCCTACTTAGCTCCAGTGCCTAAACGCGGCCGGGAAAACAAGACAGCCTACACCCGCTACGTCGTCGATAAAATCGCAGAGCTGCGGGATTTAACGAGCGAAGAAGTGGCAAAAGCTACTTATGAGAATGCAAGGAAATTGTTTAGATTAGAGGATTAGAGGCGAGCAAAGCGAGCCTACTCCGAACAGCTACGCTGTGGTTATAAGCCTAATAGCGAATGCTATTAGGCGGGGGAATTGGCGAGACCTTAGGCTCGACAATTAGGTATGAGACAGCTTGCTGGCTGCTACCGCCCCAACCACTTAAGTAGCTGTTCAAAAAATAGATATTATGGAAAAAATCAAAATACAAGAAGTCCTTGTCGTTGAAGGCAAGAGTGACACTGCTAATTTACGCCGCTTTTATGATGTGGATACTTACGAAACCCGCGGCTCTGCCATCACGGATGAAGATCTGGAGCGCATTGGAAAACTCAATGAGCTGCGCGGGGTAATTGTCTTTACAGATCCCGATTACAACGGAGAGCGTATCCGCAAGATTATCATGGAAGCCGTGCCGACAGCTAAGCATGCCTTTCTCAATCGCGGAGAAGCCGTTCCTAAATCAAAAACAAAAGGGCGCTCGCTTGGTGTCGAGCACGCCAGCTTTGAGGACTTACAAAAGGCTCTGTCTGGCGTGCTGGGTCACTACGATGATGTTAATCATTTTGACATTACCAAATCAGACCTTATGCGCCTAGGGTTGCTGATGGGAGCAGACAGCCGCAAGCGCCGGGAATATTTGGGAGAGAAACTGCGCATCGGCTATACCAACGGCAAACAGCTCCTCAAACGCTTGGAACTTTTTGGTGTGACTTTAGCGGAAGTTGAAAGAGCGATAACGGATTATCAGGAAAGTTAAAGATTGGAGGAAAGCAAATGGCTGCAATCAGATTAGCAAGAGGCACAAAGGGTGCCAACATGTTTCGGAAATTCAAAGTTTTCATTGATAACGAATGCGTTGGAAAAATTAAGCGAGGGCAGGAATTAGAATTGCAGATATCAGAGGATGTGCCCGACAGTTATTGCAAGATTAAGCATAGACAAATATATGAAATAATAAAAAATTGTGGAGAATAGTGATGTTGCAAAGAATTAGATGTAAAGAATGTAATAGCTTAGTTGAATATGATAATAGGTCTATTGTGGAAGGAAATCGAGATTTTGAGAATATTAATTGTCCAAAGTGTGGCGCATATCTAACACGCGTTTTTACGGATTTAAGTCCTTTCGGCCAATTAGTTGATGAGTCTAAATAGTTAAGGAAGAAATCCTATGCCAGCTTTTTATCTGCTAGTTCCTTTCCTGTTTATCCGATTTATTTTTCTCTCACTCTTGGATAGGAAAGCAACGGGGCGGGCAGCCCATTTTGCTCCCATGCAAGGGAAAGAAATGATTGCTTATTATCTTTATCAATTATCAACCCTTATGCTCATGGTTGTTCCTTTCTTTCTGAAAGTCAGTCTTTCTTTATCTCCTTTTTTCTATTTAGGGTTAGGAGTCTATTTTTTAGGTAGCCTGCTTCTTATTTTGGTCATGAAGGATTTTGCCAAGCCTGATGAAAAGGGATTGAATACGAAAGGAGTTTATGCGGTGTCTCGTCACCCAATGTATCTTGCTTATTTTGTTTTCTTTTTAGGCATGGTGATACTGACTCGGTCGCTAGTATTGCTCATTTTCCTAGCTATTTTTCAACTGTCAGCTCACTTTATCATACTGGCGGAGGAAAGGGAGTGTTTCATAAAATTTGGTGCCGCCTATCAAGCATATCAAAAACGTGTTAGGATGTATCTGTGACGTTTATTGTTACAAATTAGGCTGGGTGGATTAGTTAATAAAAAATCAGTCTTCTACACGATGTCATGCCCGTCAGTAAAAATAAAATTCCCAAGATGGCTTATCTTAGGAAAATCCTGACATAAGCTGGTCTGACTTTTATTCAAACCTATATCCAGAGCTGAAACATCATTTGTGAGACGGATGTCAGATGATGAAGACTTACTTTTTTAAAAACATAAGAATGTAAAAGTTATCAGGAAAGTTAAAGATCGGAGGAAAGCAAATGGCTGCAATCAGATTAGAAAGAGGCACAAAAGGTGCCAACATGTTTCGGAAATTCAAAGTTTTCATTGATGATGAATGTGTCGGAAAGATTAAGCGCGGAGGGAAATTAGAATTTCCAGTAGCAGAAGGTATGCATGAAGTTTATTGCCAGATTGACTGGGAACAAAGCAATAAAATCGCAGTAGAAGTTCCGGCTGCAGGTGTTGATTTGCTTGTTAATTCCAAAGGATTGAGAGAGTCTGCTGAAAGAAGTCTCGATCCTGACGATGGCGGAGATAAATACCTTACCTTATCCTTACTCGGAAACCCTGATAGCAGTTCACTAATTATAGAGAACTAGGTATAAAGGAGTGCAAATATGAAGGCTATTGAAAATTATCAGGCAGAAAAATATCAACAAACTAATTATGAAAAAGTTGAATCAGGCATTTATCAGACCAAAGATGAGAGCGGAGAACTTCAGTATGTGACTTCATTGTCTTTTGTACAGGAGCCCGACTTGGGTGAGGGAGCTGGTGAGGCTATATCGCAGTATCCTCTGGAGGATATTTTGGAGGAATTTTACTGTTATATTAGCGATTTTTATAGGGATATGAATACAGCGGATTCTGAAAAAAACTATCTGGAATTTGCCAGCCCTGACTTAGCAGATATCCAAAAACTTCGTTCTATTATTGGGAAACACGTTTACAATGCCGAAGAAGACGGTTTTGTAAAGTTGATGATTGATGAAACCTAAGGGATAGGAGACGGCCATGCGAATTAGAACAATGACAATAGATGACTGCGACGCGGTCTATCAGCTATCGTTGTTTTAACAGGTTGATAATGACTTCTGGGAAAAGTGCGGATTCACAGCAAGAGATGATCTAATCTATCGTAACAAGGCGCTGACGGATATTTTACGGATTAATACTTAATAAAGAGTGAATGGTGTCATGACTACGTATGCTCGTGTATACCTAGAACCTATTGGGAATTTTAGGAAGTGATGGAGGGTTGTGGATGAATTTTGGATTTATAATTTATGGGGGTTATGACATTGATTGTTAAGGACTTTTATGAGAATAATTTGCACTGTTATTTGCAACATGAAAAGTCAGAATTTATAGTTTCTCAAATTATAAATCAGATTTTAGATAACTATAAAAACTTTGAAAAGTTGGTAAATGTTGAATTATCAATCATTGAGAATATTGAAGGCTATATTACTTATTTAATTTTCGAACAGATCTCGGTTGTTGAAGATTCTAATTTGGATAAATTAAGTAGCGATGATGCTAAGCAGATAACGAACTTATGTTCTAAAGCAAAAAATAATAATAAAGTTGGACCTGAAATCTTAATTGAATACATTCAAAATAAATTTGTAGAAATTTTTAATCTCCCGATTGATTATGTAGAAATTTTTAATCTCCCGATTGATTATATTGAAAATATCACAATTGATATCATTGCGAAATATCCTACCGGTTTTCATGATGAAATCCAAAATATATAAAAGAAATAATAAACGTTGAGTTTTTGGAGAAAAACTATTGGACATATTTATCTGAAGCATTAGACATTTTGAAACATTTAAAATCTAAAAGAAATTCTGATATCAATGAAATTACTGATGGTATAGTCAAAGATATTTTTGATAGGCTATTGGTTATTGCTAAGGAGTGCAATGGTAAAGGGTGTGAGACTCGAGATGTTCTTATTTTGGAAACAGTTTATACAAAATTCCAAGAGTTCTTGATAAGTATTAAAAGTCCACTAGCTAATACGTTTAAATTTGCAGTGGATAAAGTTAATAATTTTGTTAATAACTATATTGTTGAGAATGGACAATCTTTCTCTTATGAAATTCCATATCAAAGTATTTTGGAAAAATTTAAAGCGCCTGAAAGTGATATAATAGAATTGACTCATAAAATTGGAGAGTTAAATCAAAAGAAGCACATAGTCAGTTGTTTGTCTTTACTTAAGCCAAAGCCTAAAGAATTATTAGATTTATTCAGTTCTAGTGATAAAACAGACGATTATTTTACGAGAACACATCAGCAGCTTTTAGATGCTCACTTACAGGTTTCATCTTTGTTTATTTATGAAATTATAAATGATTCGGAATCGTTGAAAAAATTTCAAGTTACAATCTATTCTCAGATTGAATTTATTAGCCGCTGTTTAAACTCTAAAGAAGACATGAAGGAAGCAGTAATATTATTGCTTAACTCGATTTCCCTTCTAAAAGCTTATCGTGAAAAAATACATTACTTCTAAGGACGCAATGCTATAATACAAATATTTTAACTTTTGTGATGATTGAAAAGTTACTACGTTTGATTTATTTACATCTTGCTAAAGATAAAAAGTATGTTCCTAGTTCTATTACTTTGGGTCCTTTGCTAAGTGATAGCAATGAGGAGTTGAGAAAACTTTTTGGAACCCCCTATATAAGAAATTTATCCTTCTTTTTATCAAAAACGGGTAATGGACAAGAGATAGGGCGTGATTATAGGAATAGATTTGTCCATTATATAGATATATCAAATGAGATGCTAACGATTCAATTTACCTCTCAGATTCTTTATCTGTTTTTAGATGTATTAAATACAGTATTCTTATATTGTCAGGAATACTAGGAATTGATCAATGATAATATATTGAATTGAGCATAGTCTATAAGCGGGAAACAACATCTCAAGGCTTAAAACTCTTTGGTAAATTGAGAAAATGGTGGGAAACGATACTAGTGGAGGTCGTTAATATGTATATCGTTAGTTTAAACTATGTGAAACCATTGGAAGATGTGGAAAAATATCTGGAAGCCCATGTCGCTTTCTTAGATAAGTATTATGAATCTGGGAATTTTATCGCTTCGGGGCGTAAAAATCCAAGGACAGGAGGGATTATTCTCTGTAATGCTGAAAGTGAAGATGAGCTAAATACCATTCTTGCGGAAGATCCCTTCAGCAGAAATGCTATCGCAGAGTATGAGGTTACCGAATTTTTCCCAAGTAAGTTTGCAGAAGGTTTTGAAGCTTTTGTTGAGCAAAAAATATCTTAATCCGGCAATCTCTATCAAGCTTGAGCTGTCCTAGCTGTAGGAGCGATTGAATCATGAAGAATAATAGACTGTTTAAAATTCTATACTACGTCCTAGAGAAGGGTAAAGTAACGGCTAATGAATTGGCTGAGAAATATGAAGTCTCGGTCAGGACCATATACCGAGATATCGATGTTATCAGCAGTGCGGGAATTCCGATTTATGCGACTCAAGGCAAGGGTGGCGGCATCGAAATTTCTGATGACTTTGTACTGAGGAAATCACTGCTCTCTGGGGAGGAACAAGAGCAGATTTTGATCGCCTTGAAAGGTCTGGAGGGAACAAGTAAAGAATATGAGAATGAGCTTCTGACAAAACTGTCGGCTCTCTTCAAAATGAAAAACACCAATTGGATAGAGGTTGATTTTGACAGTTGGCAGGGGAATAAAGCCTATGGTGAATTATTTAGGGACATAAAGTCGGCTATTATCAATAAAAATATTGTGAAATTCCGATATTTTTCCAGCAGTAAAGAAGAGACCTATAGAGAAGTCAAACCCGTCAGGCTTTTATTTAAAAGCTGGGATTGGTATGTCTATGGTTTTTGTTTGCTCAGAAATGATTTTAGATATTTTAAACTGTCTCGTATCAAAGCCTTTGAAACGTGTTCGGAAAGCTTTGACGATCAATTCGACAGTATTGTTTTGCCAAGGGAAGTAAAGACTGAAGATACAGTAGCAGTCAAACTGAAATTTGATAAAACAGTAGCTTTTAGGGTTTACGATGAAATGGCTGAACATGCTGCAGAAGATAAAGATGGCAATCTCTGTGCTGAGATAGAACTGCCTAATAACGACAACCTTTATCGCTATATTCTTTCCTTTGGAGATGCAGTAGAAGTCTTAGAACCAGAGAATGTCCGAAAGCAAATGAGAGAAATGACTACTAAAATGGCAAAAAAATATATAACCTGACAAATGGTGTCAAGTATCTTCCTGTACAATAGAGTTATCAAATACAGGAGGACTAGACCATGAAATACGAATGGCGAAAACAGGAAAAAGCACTTTATGGTGTTAAGCAGACACCGGTCGTAGCAGAAGTACCCAAACAGCAGTTTATCATGATAAGAGGCCAGGGCAATCCTAATGAAGCGGATTTTTCAGAGAGAATATCTGCCTTATACGCACTAGCCTATGCTATCAAGATGCAGTATAAGAAAGACATGAAAGACAGGTCCGATGCTGAAGTGACGGATTTTACCGTCTATCCTCTGGAGGGACTTTGGGAAAATGGTGATGAGTCAGCATTTGATAAAAACAAACTGACCTATACGCTGATGATTAAACAGCCTGATTTTATAACACAGAGAGAGTTTACCAAAGCACTTGAGACTGTCAGAAAGAAAAAGCCTAATGACTTGTATGATGAGATAGGCTTTGAAGAAGTAAAAGACGGCAAAGCTATTCAGATCTTACACGTCGGAAGCTACGATGATGAACCTAAATCTTTTGCATTGATGGATCAACTTGCCAATGAACTCAGCCTTACAAGAACGGCTGATTTTCACAGAGAAATCTACCTAAGCAATCGCAACAGAACAGCTGAAAACAAGCAAAAAACTATACTTAGGTACTCTGTGAGGTAAATACATGGAAAAAGTTATCTAACATGAGTGTGTATGAAAGGCAGGAATGATGAAAACCGTTTATATGTACGTCCAAGATACCATGGCCGATTGGGAACATGGCTATCTAATGCAAGCTCTGAGCCTGCAGACTATGCTGAAAAAGCCCAAGGTTTCTTTTAAGACGGTAGGCAGGACAAAAGCGCCGATTAGGACAGCCAGCGGAATTACTCTAGTACCAGATTTAAGTCTAGATGATATAGATGTTGCAAGTACAGCAGCTTTGGTGCTCATTGGCGGTGAGACTTGGCTGGATGAGGAACAAGCAGCTATTTTGAACCTTGCGGCCAAGTTGTTACAGGAGGGATTCTTGGTTGCCGCTATCTGCGGTGCTACCTTGGGGCTGGCTGACCATAGTGCCTTAAATACACGTTTCCATACGAGCAATGCTCCTTTTTACCCAGAAATGAGTCCTCAGTATACTGGACAGAGATATTACAAGGATGATGTGGCTGTTTGTGATAGCAATCTGATTACAGCAAGCTCTGCCGGCTCACTATCGTGGGCAAAACTGATTGTTGAAAAATTAGACTTGTATGCTAACAAAACAATCGAAGCTTGGTTTGACTACTTCTCTACGGGAGATGTTGCCGCTTATGCTAGATTGATGTCCTCATTCTCAGAGTAAGGAGACCTGATGGAGAAAACGATTATCCTTCTGCGCGGTGTCACACCTGTTGGTAAAAATAAAATTCCCAAGATGGCTTATCTTAGAGAAATTCTAGAGATGGCAGGTTTGCAGTCCGTAGAAACCTATATTCAGAGCGGGAATATTGTTTGCGAGACGGATTTAGCCGATAAAGACATCAAAAATCTTGTTCATGATACAATTTTAGAAAAAATTGGAGCGGATTTATCCGTTATTGTCAAAAACTCTGAGCAACTAATAAGGGCTGCCCAGGAGAATCCTTTTGATGACGGATATGATAGCTCACGTGTTCATCTGGCTTTTACTAATGATGCACTGCCTTCGGAGAAAATCGCTCAGCTCCTAGAGCAAGACTTTGGTGATGAATTGTTTGCTGCCAGCAGTGAATGTCTGTATCTTTATCTACCACGTGATGCCGAAAAGAAACGGCTGAATACGAATTTTTTAGAGAAGAAGCTTGGTATTACGGCAACAATGAGAAAATTGGAAGTTTTTTGGAAGCTGTCGCAGATGTAAAGAGAAGGAAATAGAGATGGGAGTTGCTGTGTTTGGTTTTTTGTAGTCCCTTATCTGATTCAAATCTCTATTTTATGGCTACTCTACCGTTTTGAGAAATGGAAGCCGTTAGAGCGTTTTTACCATACTCCTTTCATTAGGGTAGGAATGTTCGCTTTTCTTGTTATCAGTTTATTATTGGTAACTTTTAATACTTTTGTCATTTATGGTGAGGGTATTTGCTTGTATCAGCCTTTACTTTTGGATTGCCCCTTATCTTTGTGGGTTTTCCTCTGGTCGGTCTCATCTTTTTCTGTTTAGGAAAGATTCCCCAACAGAAATTATTACAAGTTTTGGTCGGTGGACAGACAATTTTATGGAGCTTAGCTTTACTTTTACCTCAAGAACCTTATGCATCAGATGCGGCCGGTGTAAAATTTCCTATCAACCTATTGCTTAAAAATATAGTAGGAGTGTTGCTTGTACTTCACTATGGCTTACAGGTTTTGCTATTTGGTTTGGGAAATCATCGTAAGCGCAATTCTGCCCAAAAGTAAAGATAATGCAGGGGAAAATGATATGGATAAGCTACCGCACTCAACCGCATTATGCTACAATAGAGAGGTTGAGCTAGAAAACGATTTGGAATAGAGCAGGGAAAAGAAATGTGCCTAATTTGTGAACGAATCAAAATGATTAAATCAAATGCTAATCCTTACTTTGTTAAAGAATTAGAAACGGGCTACGTTGTCATCGGTGACCATCAGCATTTTAAAGGTTATACGATTTTTCTGTGCAAAGAGCATGTAACGGAGTTGCATCATTTACCTAAGGAATTTGGTGATAAACACTTGTCTGAAATGGCAGAGGTGTCACAAGCAGTTAGCACAGCTTTTTCAGCTGAAAAGATGAATATTGAAAGTCTGGGAAATGGAGATAGTCACTTGCATTGGCATCTTTTTCCGAGAAAAGCAGGCGATTTAGGGAATTATGGACAAGAGGGTAAAGGTCCCGTTTGGTGGCTTCCGTTTGAAGAAATGTATGCTGATAGATATCGAATTTCGGGCGATGAATTAGGACAGATGAAGCAACGGCTTTTAGTTGAACTTGAAAAATTAGAAAGAAACACATGAGAATTGCAGATTATAGCGTGACCAAGGCTATCCTTGAGCGTCACGGGTTTACTTTTAAGAAGTCTTTCGGTCAGAATTTCCTGACTGATACTAATATTTTACAGAAAATTGTGGACACTGCTGAGATTGACGAAAATGTCAATGTGATTGAGATTGGGCCGGGTATTGGAGCGTTGACCGAGTTTCTGGCAGAGAAGGCTGCAGAGGTCATGGCTTTTGAGATTGATGACCGTCTGATTCCGATTTTGGCAGATACACTGCGTGATTTTGACAATGTGCAGGTAGTCAATGAGGATATTTTGAAAGCAGACTTGCAGACACAGATTCAAGCGTTTAAAAATCCTGACCTGCCGATTAAAGTCGTTGCTAATCTTCCTTATTACATCACGACACCGATTCTGATGCATCTGATTGAGAGCAAGATTCCTTTTGCCGAGTTTGTGGTCATGATGCAAAAAGAGGTGGCGGATCGCATTTCGGCTGAACCTAATACCAAGGCTTACGGCTCTCTGTCTATCGCGGTGCAGTATTACATGGACGCCAAGGTCGCCTTTATTGTGCCACGCACAGTCTTTGTGCCGGCACCCAATGTTGACAGTGCGATTTTAAAAATGGTGCGCAGAGATCAGCCTTTAGTTGCGGTTCAGGATGAAGATTTCTTTTTTGATATCGCCAAAGCTAGTTTCGTGCACCGCCGCAAGACCCTTTGGAATAACCTGACCAACCGCTTTGGCAAATCGGAAGATGTCAAAGAGAAATTGACGCAGGCTTTGGAAATGGCAGGGCTAACACTGAGTGTCCGAGGTGAAGCCTTATCGATTGCCGATTTTGGCCGTTTAGCTGACGCCTTAAAAGATCAAGGAATCTGATATGTTAAGAGAGCTGATGTACGGCAATACCAGGACCTATCTCATCAAAGGTAGTAAGGGGACATTGCTGGTTGATACCGACTGGGCGGGAACTCTGCCGCAATTTTTCAAGGCCATTAAGCAAGAAAAGATGACACTTGACGCTATTGATTATCTCCTTATAAGCCATTATCACCCTGATCATATGGGATTAGCGCAGGATTTGATGGACTTAGGAATTCAGCTGGTAGTTATGGATGTACAGAAAGACTTTATCCATCAGTCAGACTATATCTTTGGAAAAGAAGGCAACCGTAATTTTAAACCGATTGATGATGAGGCTGTTTACTTACTTTCTTGTGCCAATAGCAGAAGCTTCTTGGCAGATTTGGGAATTGCAGGTGAGATTATCCATACGCCGGGTCATAGTGAGGACAGTGTGTCTTTGGTACTGGACAGCGGAGAGGCTGTTGTTGGTGATCTCTATCCTTTGGAACAAGTGCTTTTGTATGATAATCCTCTGCTGACGAAAACGTGGAATATCCTGCTTAGCCGCAAGTTAAAGATGGTTTATTATGCCCACCCCCTGCCAGAAGATGTCAGCCACTGGCAGTCTTTTGAAGAATACATGGCAGATGTTGAATAAAAGCAGAACTATAAAATAAACAAAACCAGCTCAAAAGAAGGGCTGGTTTTGTTATGCTAAAAAATGGGATTAATGAAACTTAGCAGAACTGCCAAGAGCATTTTATCTTCTACAAAAGATAGCCCAAAATGAGAAATTGTACCGTTCACGACAAAAAAACGACATTTCATGACATAGACGAAAATTATTCGAAATTTCTGCTAAACTAAAGCTGTCAATCGCGATGACAAAAAACTGTTTTTGGAGCTACTTGCTGGTGGTAAAGTTGATTACGAGGGGAGTTAGGCTATGAGGTTAAGGAGTCAAAAGAACATCTTATATTTTCTTGCTGCAGGAGTAATAACTGCTTTTTGGGGTTCAAAATGGTTGTTTTATTATTTTATCGGTTTATTTCTTTCAGTATTATACAAAATAATATTTCAAAATAAGAAAGAGCTTGAAAAAAAATAGACCATGGATAAGGAATTCAAATATCATTGGTTTAATTAGCTTAGGACGAGATTTGCGATCCATTTAGATGTTTTGGTATATCATTAGAATGCTATTTCAAGTACTTTACCAATATGAGGAAAAAGTTTACAATGATGGTGTTAAAATTAATTAATTTTTTACTGAAAGTTGGAGGACAATTATGTCAATAGCTGAAGCTAAAAAAATGGTTAAAAAAATTATCTTTCCAGAAAATACACATGAACAAGTTTATGTCATCAATCTCGATGAATTGCAGGCAGATTTGGTATTTACCGACAGTTTTAAACCATTAGGGAAATGGTATATTACAAATGGTAAGCATTGGATTTGTCACTCTGAACTATCTTTTGAAGATTTTCAGGAAGCCTTTTTGAAAAGGACAGGACTCAACGAAAAAGATAGTCAATCTATTGAGTTTACTATCGATTATCTGCCGTTTTCTGAAATATTAGGATAAATATGAAATTAATCCAATAAGAGTGGTTCACAAAATGAAGGAAAAACTATTTTGAAAGCTTTTTACAAAAGTCAAGAAGTAGAAATTTGGAGAATTACCAAAGAAGGCAGTCGGCCGCAGTGGGTCTCCGATGCCTTTGGCAAAAATGAACTTGTCTGGCTAGATGACAGGCTGCGCATTTTGATGCCGGCCTTGTATCCAAAATGGGCGAAGGATGATCGTAATTATGGCTATGGAATGTATGCTATTGGGAATATTGGAGATGTTATTGATTTAACCAATGGTAAGGTTGTTAGCCAATCCACATTTGAAAGGGACTATCGTATAAAAAATTTTTAAATGGCAGAAAAATATTAGCTGGTCTTTGTGCCGCTCACTGGTTTGTATAGGTTCTGTTCTTTCTTTCACTTGTTTAACGTACAATTTGCTAGGCTTGTTTTGTGAGGTTATCCTTCAAAGACCGCCTTACTAATTCATAATAGGAGAAGGATATGAGAGTGAAAATATTAGCTTGGCTCAATGCGGTTCTTTGGTTCTCTCAAGCAACTTTGCATTTCCTGCTGTTGCTGGGAGCCCCATTTGGACGATTGGTTTTTGGAGGTATTTATACGGTTTTTCCGCTTTGGCTGCGGCCAGTTAATTTTGCTTTATTTTTACTCTGGTCTTTCTTTGGCTATAGTTATTTGCTCTATGGCAAGGTTTTAAACTCTCCTTGGAAAGAAAGAACACTGATAAGGATTGTTCAGATTGTTACCGCTTTTCTGGGTTTGGCTGTTTTCTTTAATTTCTTTATCAGTAGGAGCTTTTTTGAAAAGTATGTGACAGGCCTAATCACACTGTCAGCCTTCTTGCTCAGTCTGCTCTTACTGTATAGACACAAAAATCTCTCGGCTCTTTGTCAACTATAGTGGGTGATGAAAAGCTAAGTTCTGGAGAGAACCCAGTTGGTTCTCTCTTTTTTGCTGTTCAAGATAAGATAAATCCGTTTCTTGAAGTTAGGGAAATTACGATAACCAAACCCTTGACGCTTGATATCTTTGATAAGCTTGTTAGTTGCCTCGAGCTTGGCGTTTGAGTCATCTAGCTCGAGTGCGTTCGTAATATAGGGCCTGTATTTTTCAAAGGTCTTAAAAACAGTGAAAAATAGGGTGTTGACCGTCTCTTTGCAGTCGTGAATCAACTCGAAAAAGTGTTGGCTATTCTTTTTCTGGAAATGGTAGAGCAG
>NZ_AUIN01000005.1 GCF_000423725.1 Streptococcus devriesei DSM 19639 | reverse complement strand
TATTAGCTATCGTTTCCAATAGTTATCCCCCGCTAAAAGACAGGTTACCTACGCGTTACTCACCCGTTCGCGACTCAGTTAATTCGATGGAGCAAGCTCCGGTGAATCAACTGCGTTCCACTTGCATGTATTAGGCACGCCGCCAGCGTTCGTCCTGAGCCAGGATCAAACTCTCAGTTATCCTTAAGTTTGAGCGCTTAACTCACTTTGTGTCATCGCTGACTTATTGTTCTTGACAGGTTACTTCCGTAACCCGCACTTGGTTCGTCTTGTTCAGTTTTCAAAGGGCTTCACCTCTTGCGAGGCAACTACTATATTCTATCAGCTCTTCCCCCCTTTGTCAACTCCTTTTTTCAACTTTTTTGCATGGCATTATTATTTAAGTAAAAGAAAAAACATTTTGGATTTTTTCCAAAATGTCCTCTGTCAATCTACTGAAATAGTTGAATGCTTATACCCATAAGCGAAGTAAATTAAAACACCGATTACTGTGCTGACAGCAAACGCAATCCAAGTGATTGTCATATATTGACTCATCAGCGCCAAACATATAATTATTGAAATGACCGGCAAAACTGGGATAAAGGGAGTTTTAAACTCTCCATCCTTAGGCTCCCCTTGGTCTTTTCTTAGTTTAATGATAGCAACTGCCAGCATAATAAGGTAGGCGAGTGTACAAATATTTAAAAACTCTGCAATACTGGAGAGAGGAAATACTCCGGCACAAATCATAGAAGCAAATCCGACCAGAAGAGTTGCATTCTTAGGAACTTTACTGTGTTTAGTAACAACACTGAGTTTTTGAGGGAGCAGACCATCACGGCTGATGCTGTAAACCGTCCTTGCCAAAGCATAGGTCATTGAGATACAAACGGTTATCAGTGTTAAAATAGCAATAATGGAGATGTAGTCAGCTGCCCAATTTAAACCTGTCTGGCGAAGTGCAAAAGCAACTGCATCCGCTACATTTAATTTAGAATAGTGAACAATTCCTGTCAGTACCAAAGTAACACCGGCATAGAGAATAGTTACAATAGTTAAGGAAACTATGATGCCCTTAGGAATTGTTTTTTGCGGTTCATGGACTTCATCGACAGCCATTGAAATAGATTCAAATCCTAAAAAGGCAAAAAACATCAGAGAAGCACCGGCCATTATTCCTGTCTGGCCGCCGTAAATTTGACCAAAGCCAAAGGGAGAAAAGTTAGACCAATTTTCAGGTTTAAGGTGAAAGATTCCTACAATGATAAAGAGTGCCAAAGCTGAAAACTTCATAACAACAAGACTGCTGTTAAAGCGCAGAGCAATTTTAGAATTCAAAAGAACGATTCCCGTAACCAAAAGAACTACTAAAACCGGCAGTAAATCAATATAATTGCCCTTGCTGGGATTAAAAGTACCGTTTAAAGCTGCCGGTAGCTTTATCTCATAGCTCAATAGCAACCCTTTGAGGTAACTTCCCCAACCAGAAGCAACACTGGATACTGCAGTCAGAAATTCCATGATGATATACCAGCCGGCCAGCCAAGCAGGAAATTCCCCTAAAGTAGCATACAAATAACTGTATGCTCCTCCGTTTGCCGGAATTCTTGAGGCGAATTCTGCATAAAAAAGAGCCGAAATGCCAACCGCTACTGCTGCAATAATAATTGAAATAACCAAAGCCGGTCCTGCGTATTTCGCAGCACCAATACCAGTAACCGTAAAGATTCCTGTTCCTACCATTGACCCTAAACCAAGGAAAATCAAGTCCACTACTTTGAGATGGCGCTTCATTTCTGTCTTGTCTAACTTTGTATTTTTCTTTCTGAAAATAGTCATCATTTCTCCTAATCGTTTTAACAACCATATTAGTTTATCATAGTAGGCGGTCCTTGTAAATTTAAACGGATAAAAAAATTCCTATTAAATAGTAATAGGAATTTTTTAAATATTAATCAGCCTTGTCTTCAGTCATTTTTTCTTTGATTTCATCATAAGAAAGGGCATGAGCTTCTTCTGAATCATCTTCTGATTTCTCAGGAATCTTACCTGTTTCGTAAATAGACTTGATTTGTGCTGCATCAAGTGTTTCGTACTTAAGCAAGGCTTCAGCAATCAATTTATGTGTTTCGCGATTGCCATTAATGATATCAGCTGCTTTATTGCGAGCTTCATTAAGGAGATCACGAACTTCTTCATCAATAAGAAGGGCTGTCTGAGCTGAATAGGTCTTTTCAGGCGCAAACTGACCCGGCATCATTGAATGGTTGCCTTCATATTGAACAGGACCGAGTTTTTCACTCATACCATATTCTGTTACCATGGCACGAGCTAATTGTGTTGCCTGCTCAAAGTCGTTGGAAGCACCAGTTGTTTGGGCATTAAAGATAATTTCCTCAGCAACACGGCCTCCCATAAGTCCAGCCAGCTGTTCTTTCAAGTCATCTTTAGATAGGAGATTTTGATCTTCCTTCGGCAGCGCAATCATGTAACCGCCGGCGCGGCCGCGCGGAACAATTGTAACTTTATGCACAACACGCGCATTTGATAAAACCAGTCCTACAATCGTATGTCCGGCTTCATGGTAAGCAACCATCTGTCGCTCATGTTCAGAAATAGTTTTGTCCTTCTTAGAAGGACCGGCAATAACGCGATCTTCTGCTTCATCAATATCACTGGCATCGATCGTTTTCTTATTGCGGCGTGCTGCAACAAGAGCAGCCTCATTTAAAACATTTTCTAAGTCTGCGCCGACAAATCCCGGTGTTTGCTGGGCAATAACCTTTAGGTCAACATCCTTAGCCAGAGGTTTGTTTTTGGAATGAACACGAAGGATAGCTTCACGGCCCTTGACATCTGGCCGGCCGACAAGAACCTTGCGGTCAAAACGTCCGGGACGCAGAAGGGCGGGATCCAGAACATCGCTGCGGTTGGTTGCAGCAATAACGATGATGTTTTCGTTTCCTTCAAAACCATCCATCTCAATCAGCAGTTGGTTGAGGGTTTGTTCACGCTCATCGTTTCCGCCGCCCATTCCAGCTCCGCGACGACGTCCGACAGCATCAATTTCATCAATAAAGATGATAGCACGCTCAGCCTTTTTAGCATCCTCAAAGAGGGAGCGAACACGGCTGGCACCGACACCGACAAACATTTCAACAAAGTCCGAACCTGAAATACTGAAGAAAGGAACACCGGCTTCACCGGCAACAGCTTTGGCAAGGAGAGTTTTACCGGTTCCCGGAGGGCCTTCAAGAAGAACACCTGCCGGAATACGGGCTCCCAAGGCTTTATAACGTTTTGGTTCCTTTAAGAAATCAACAACTTCGATCAGTTCTTGCTTTTCTTCCTCTGCTCCGGCGACATCTGAAAAACGCACCTTGACATCACTCTTAGAAGATGAACGAGCTTTGTTCTTACCAAAACTCATGGCACCGCGAGCGCCGCCTCCGCTTTGATTCATCATCATCGTGAAGAAGAAAATCATAATGATAATTGGCAGGAAGCTTATTAAGAAAGAAATCCAAGCACCGCTTGAGCTCTCTTGTTTAACAGAAATTTTTGTTCCGTGACCTTCTGCTAATTTTTCAATTTTTTCAATAGAAGCACTGTTAGGCAAAACAATTGACGTAAATTTCTTAACCTTTGTAGTGCTGCCGTTAAAGAAGGCTAAGTCACTGTTCGCTTTTATTGCTTTAGCCTTTTCATACTCACCTGTTACTTGAACAATACTGCCGCTGGGCTGATAGGTAATTGATTTTATATCGCCTGATTTGACACGCTTAACAAGGGTCGTGTAACTGATTTTTTCGCTCTGTGAACCTGTTCCTCTAAAAAAATACTGAAAACCCGTTACAATAGCCAAAATCAGTATAATGTAAACAAAGGAGTTTTTCACAAATCCATTATTTCGATTATTTTTCATGTATTAATTAACAACCTTTTTCTTATTTTGAATAAACTTCTTCTTTCAAGACGCCCACATAAGGAAGATTACGATAGTTTTCAGCGTAATCCAAACCAAAACCAACGATAAATTCATTGGGAACATCGTAGCAGACATAGTCAGCATCAATGTCAACGACACGGCCTTCCGGCTTGTCAAACAATGTTGCTATTTTAACAGAATTTGCCTGACGATACTTGAACATGTCACGCAGGTATTTTAAAGTGCGACCGGTATCAATAATATCTTCAATAAAGATGACATCACGGCCTTCAATATTGGTATCAACATCTTTTAATATCTTAACTTCACCGCTGCTGGTAGTGCCGCCATGATAGCTTGATACAACCATGAAATCAATTTCAATATTGGTATCAATATGTTTCATCAACTCAGCCATAAAGGGAACAGAACCCTTTAAAACACCGACTAAAAGAGGATTTTTTCCTGCATAGTCTTTGGTTAGCTGAGCACCTAACTCTTTGGTTTTAAGGATAATTTCCTCTTCAGAATAGAGGATCTTTTTAATATCTTGTTCGAGCATCTCTCACCAATTTCTATTTTGAATATACAGTCTGCCTTTCATTATACCATCTTTAAAATCTTTTCTCAAATAAGTAACATCATCAAAAAGAATTAAAATAATTTCGCCGTCTTGCTCAGCAATAACTGCTTCTGAGCGTTTAGCAAGAGGGATTTTTTCATCAATGAACAGGCGCCGCAATTTTTTAGAATAAGATCCCAGCTGAATTTTATCCCCGGGTTTGCGTTTTCTGATTAAAATAGGCGAGTCATTCTTTAAAGGAAATCCTTCCTTAGAATCTGACTCTTTTTGAAAAGAAAAAGTGTACTGACCATATTTGACCATACCGCCATATTCTAGCACTCTTTCCTCTCTATCTCCATCAGTCTTAAGACCTATTTTGCTAATTTCAAACCTTTTATCGTCTTTTTTCAGATAGTAACCGTTTTTTAAGTAATGATGATAGCTGCTTTTTGTTCTAAGAATATGCAGCAGGTTGTTAAACTGTGCCTTGCTTATACTTAAGTCAGGAAATTGTTCCAAATACTCCTGTAACAGAAAATACTGAACAGGCTCACTTTGGTTTTGAAAAACCTGACAGTCCTGAACATCTAATTGCTTGCTTAGATCAGCAAAAGCCTGAAAAAGCTTCTCTGTTTCTGCACCCAAATCAATTAAATGCCGAGCCAGCTGAGGATTTTCCTGCTTTAAAGTGGGCAGGTAAGTGTTTCTGATTCTGTTCCTTAAATAGCGGTCTTCCTGATTTGAGCTGTCGTCAAAGTGAAAAATATCGGGTAAATCTTGTTTAGGAAACCTTAAAAAAGGGCGAATCAGCTGACCGCAGGCAAAAGGCTGCACTTCCTTGATCCCGCTTAAATAACGCAGACGCGATCCCCTTAATAAACGTAAAAAAACGGTCTCAGCCTGATCATCAGCATGGTGAGCCGTTACAAGCCCTGTATAGCCATCTCTAAGCATAACCTTTTTAAAAAACGCATAACGAAAATCACGCGCTTTTTTTTCGGAAAACTTTCCTTTATAAGTACCACCGTAAAAAGGCAGCTGGTTTTTCTCGGCCCAATTTTTAAGGTAGGCTTCTTCCTCATCGGACTGCATCCGCTGCTTATGATTCACATGTGCTATGGCTATTTCTATATTGAACTGCTTTTGATAGGCATGCAAAAAGTGCAGCAGATTCATAGAATCTACTCCACCTGATACAGCTATTAAAACCTTGTCATGCTTGTCAAAAAACTTTTTTTGCTCAATATATTTAAAAATTTTGTCATAGGTCATTTTAAGATACCATATACATCATCAGCAATTGCTGAGATATTATTATAGGATGCTTTATCTGTAAAAATAGATAAAACAAAGGGTTCGCCGGCATAAATGACAGCTACATCATGTTTATAGTCATAGGCATCCCCGATCTTATGGGCAACAGGAACAGCAATATCACGAGAAATACGATTGCTGTCAAACTCAGTTGTTTTTAAGTAATTTAAGGCTGAGCCGCGCTGATTATAAAGAGCTTCCATGACATTTGCTGCTGTCCTTGATGAAACCTTTCGAGCGTCCATGCTCCACTGGGCGTCAGCTGCTTTTTGAATTGTTTCCTGATAAGTCCTATCATATTTATGAGCAATGTAATAACCTAAAATATTGCTGGCAACATTGTCTGAATGCTGAGTCACCGCTTTTAATAAAGCTTCTACAGTGTAGGCCTTATTGTCAGCTTTTTTAGGCATTTTACCGCTGCCTTCGGTTTTATAAGCCCCCTTAAAGTGATTGACTTGTTCGGTATAGGTCAGTTTATCCGTTAATTTTACTTTGCCGTCTTTGAGTTGTTTTTCAACAAAATATAAAATGGGGAGTTTTGTAACACTGGCAGAGTACATTGCTTTATCTTCGTTTATTCCAGCTGTTTTTTGCGTATCCAGCTGCTTAACGTAGATAGAGTAGTTAGGTTTATTATATTTTTGATTCAGCAGAGCCTGAACTTTTTCTATACGATTATCAGCCAGATCTAAATCTTTTTCATTAATCCAGCCTTGACCGTCAGCTTTCAAATATGTTCCATGGCTGGTAACAGCTTTTTGGGAGACGTGTACTTTGGTATAGCCTGTAAGTTTTGTCTTGACTTTTTTTACGCCTGCCACATAAGGCTTCTGATAAATGGTAAATGTTTTTTTAAGCCAATAATTTCTGGCAAAATAATCCTGCCGCAGAACAATATCGGCATAAATATTGTCATGGCTGGCCTTTATATAGCGGCCATCTGATAATTTAAAGACCGGTGTCTTGACATGTTCTGTAATCAGGGCTTTGATTTTCAAGTCAGAATCCGGCTTAATTTTTTGAGTTTTTCCTGTCAAATTGGCTTTTGGAAAACTGGAAATTTCATGATAAGTATTGGGATTTGTCGGAATGCGGTCAAAAAATTCCGCAGGTTCTTTTTCCGTACTGATCGCCAAAATAGGAGCAGAAAAAACAAACATTAACATGACGGCTAATAGTTTTTTCATTTTGCTCCTCCTACTTTATTTTGAACCTTAATTTTGTTAGACGGCTCTTCTCGCAAAGCCTGATTTTTTTGAGCCAATTCTTCCAGTTTATCATCAGAATAAGCTAAAAATTTTTCAACTGTTTCAATTAAATGTTCCATCATTTCGGTAATAAACTTGGTGCAGGGTAAATATTTTCGCCATCAATGGAGTAATAATATTTAGCGCGTGCATACTTTTCAACATAACTGTCATCTTTCAGACGCCGGGCAAATTTTTGTTCGGCGTCTGTCTTGGCGTTCAGCTGCTTTTGCTGCTTTTGCAGTTTAACAATCTGCTCTTTTTTCTCCTGCAAATTCATATAACTGGCAACAAGATTGTAAGCCGGTAAAATAAACAGCAAAATGATAAAGACTAAAATCCAGCCGATGAAGCGATGGCGCCGCCTCATCTCTTCTTCTTCATAACGTTTCCTGCTGTTTTCATCATTAATGTATTTGTTATTAAGCTGAACAATGTTAGGTTTCTCCATCTGGTTCAATCCTCGACTCACTTATGATTTCATACATATTGGCAGCATCGTCTTTTTTGGTGCTGTCTTTCATCTCTAAAACACGGACTGTCAGCAATTTGTTGCCAAAGCGTATTTCAATAGTATCGTTAATTTTTAAATCTGTTGAACTTTTGGCCAAAATGCCGTTCACTTTAATCCGTCCCTTATCAGCCACTTCCTTAGCTATCGGACGGCGTTTGATAATGCGGGACACTTTCAAATACTTATCTAATCTCACTTAATCACCTCAAGTCTATTTTTTTATTCTATCATTTTTCTTTTTAAAAAGATAGGAAGAGCCTGGCTTCATACCTATATTTTCTATTAAAGACAGGAGAGAAAAGCTACTGACGTCATTAATGATCAGCTTTTCTCATTTTAATCTCATCTAAGCCAGCTCCAAATTGAAGCAGCTCTTCTAAAATTTCGTAATCTTTCTTTGCTTTTACATTAAAAATAATCTTAATCTTTCCTTGTTCTTCACTGATTTGCGCTTTGAGATTGGTCTTGGACAGAGCTTCAAAATAGTCTTGGGTCAAGTAAAATTTCTGAGATGCTTTTTCAAAGACAATATGGATACTGCCATTTTTCTTCTCTACCAACGCTACAAATGCTTTATCCATATAGGACTTGACAAGGCCGATTTCCAGCAGATAAGCGACCTGATCCGGATAGTCGCCAAAGCGGTCAATTAATTCCTCTTGAAGTTCTTGGTAATCGTCACGGCTGTCGATTTCGCGGATTCTCTTATAAATTTCTATTTTTTGCCGTTCATCGGTAATATAACTGTCCGGCAGGTAGGCATCTATTTGCAGATTAATTTCAGCATTGCCTTTGGAACGTGTCTGTATTTTTCCTAATTTAGTCGCAATCGCTTCTTCTAAGAGCTGTGAATACATTTCAAAACCAACAGAGTCAATAAAGCCGCTCTGTGAGGAACCTAAAAGATTCCCGGCGCCGCGGATAGATAAATCCCGCATGGCAATTTTAAAGCCTGAGCCAAGCTCTGTAAATCCTTTGATGGCTTCCAAACGTTTTTCTGAAACCTCGGTTAATATTTTATCAGGATGGTACATCAGATAGGCATAGGCGATACGGCTGCTTCGGCCAACACGACCCCGAAGCTGATATAGCGTTGACAGTCCCATATGATCTGCATTTTCAATAAAAAGTGTATTAACATTTGAAATATCAACACCCGTCTCAATGATCGTCGTTGTCACTAAAATATCATAGTCACCGTTGATAAAATCCATCAAGGTATTTTCAAGCTGAATTTCACTCATTTGTCCATGAACAAAACCAATGCTGGCTTCTGGAACTAGCTCCTGAAGCTCTGAGACTTTCCTGTCAATCGTGTCAACCTTATTGTAAACATAGAAAACCTGACCGCCGCGATCGATTTCACGGATAATCGCCTCACGAATGACTCCCTGATTATTCTCCATAACGTAGGTCTGCACGGGATAGCGGTTAGTCGGCGGTGTTTCAATCACTGATAAATCGCGTATGCCCAGCATAGACATGTGCAGGGTTCGCGGAATTGGTGTAGCTGTCAAGGTTAAAACATCAATCTTTGTTTTGAGTTTTTTCAGCGTTTCCTTGTGCTTAACCCCGAACCGCTGCTCTTCATCAATGACAAGAAAACCTAAATCTTTAAAGATAACATCTTTAGAAAGCAGCCGATGGGTACCGATGATAATATCAATCTGACCTTTTGCCAATTTTCTCAGCGTTTCCTGCTGTTCTGCTTTTGTTTTAAAGCGGCTCATGACATCAATAATAACCGGAAAATTTTCAAAACGCTCTTTGAAATTATTGTAATGCTGCTGTGCCAGAACTGTTGTTGGCACTAAAACTGCTACCTGCTTGCCATCATTGACGGCTTTAAAAGCTGCCCGCATGGCAACTTCTGTTTTCCCGAAGCCAACATCACCGACGAGCAGGCGATCCATGGGCTGCTCTTTTTCCATGTCTTTCTTGACTTCCTGAATAGATCTTAGCTGATCTTCCGTCTCAATGTAGGAAAAGTGATTATCAAAGGCTTCTTGACTGTCATCATCCGGAGAAAAAGCAAACCCTTTTAGCTGACTGCGTTCAGCGTACAGTTTCAAAAGGTCATCAGCAATATCTTCAACCTGCCGTGATACCTTTTGTTTAGCTCTCTGAAAGCGGCCGTCATTCAGTTTGTTAATCTTTGGTTCTTTTCCATCACTGGCGACATATTTGGAAAGCATTTCTATTTGTTCGACCGGAATAGAAATACGATCAGAATTTTGATATTGGATGGTTAAATAATCCCGGTGAACACCTGACACCTCAATGGTCTCAATACCTAAGAAACGGCCAATCCCATGGACATTGTGGACAACATAATCCCCTTTTTCCAGCTCATTGTAATCTTTCAGGCGCTCTGCATTGCTGACAGCAGTTCGGCGAATTTTTCGCTTAACCTTTTTATGAAAAATCTCGCGCTCAGTGATAAGAGCAATTTTTTCATCAGCAAAATAAAAACCGCTAGACAGATTTCCGATAACCAGCTGTGCTTGATTTTCAAGGAGCTCATCAGGTTTACTAATTGGTAAGGTTAAATGATACTCTTGTAAAGTTTCTTGTAAACGTTCTTGACTAAGCTGTGAATCTGTCTGCAGAAGAACTGTTGCGCCCGATTTCTGATAACGCTCAATTTCACTGACTAATAAAGGAAACTGATTAAAGAATTCCTGCATAGGATACTGTGTAAAATTGTAAACAGCGTCAAACCTTAGATTTCCCAATCCCTTGTGAAAACTTGAAAAGAAGGTAGCCGGTTGGTATTGCCGCAAATATCTGTAAGTATCAGCGAAATAAGACAGACTTGACACTGCTTTACTGTTTTGTAAATCTTCTGTCAAAAGAGCAGCCGCATCTAAATCAAAACGGCTGTTACGATCTAGAATCTTTTGAAAATCATCAAAGAATATTGGCGTTTGCTGAGGAAGGTAATCCAGCAGCGTCCATTCTTTTTGGTAGAAAAAGGACAAAAATTTTCTAATATCCTGATGCCGATGACGATCTTTGGTAACTGCTAAAACTTCTTTCAAATAAGATTTCAAATTCTCACTGGCAGTAATGGGAACTTTTTCCAACTGACGACAAGCATGCTCAAAGTCACTTTCAGTAAGTACAATATCATCAGACGGTGTCAAAGTGAAAGAATCAATGTTAGCAAGCGATTTCTGGCTGTCAACATCAAAAGTACGAATACCATCTATTTCATCACCAAAAAATTCTAGGCGGTAGGGAAACTCCTGCTCAACTTCGTAGACATCTAAAATATCTCCCCTTTTGCTGAACTCTCCCGGATTATAAACCTGAGACACCCTTTCATAGCCAATGTTTGACAGCTGCTTTACAAGATTGTCAAGGTCATATTCTTCGCCAACAGTTAGTTTTAATCTGGCTGCTTGATAGTTTTTGGGATTGGGCAATAAAATTCTGGTTCCTGCAATACTGGTAACCAGAATGCCTCCTTTTTGCTGATCCAAAAGAAAATTCAGGCTCTTTACACGAGAATTTGTTTTGTCCTGTGAAGCAAAAATAAATTCAGCTGCCGGTGCATCATCAGCAAAAAAGCGATAGACTTTTTCATCACCAATGAGAGCTGACAAATCATCTGCTAATTTTTCAGCTTCATTTTGAGTTGAAGTAACAACCAATAGTTTACCCTTTTGACTGCTGTCAGCAGCGGCTATTGCTAGAGCCTTGCTGGTATTAGACAGCCCCATTAGTAATTGTCTGCTGGAATCAGATAACAGTTCAGTCCACTTTTTGATATTAGTATTTTGTTTAAATAAATCTATTATGTTCATTTTATCCATTGAATTTTTGCATTGTCATATTGAAATCTTTGGTTTGTAAATAATACTTTACAGCCTCGTCAACCTTGTCAAGTGTCTTTAAAATGGTTATGCGGTCATCTTTATCAAACTTTCCAAGAACATGCTGAATGACAGTCATACCTGTCTTAGGACGGCCAATTCCAATCTTAACACGATCAAATTCCTGTGTCCCAAGCTCCTTAATAATACTTTTAATACCATTATGACCCCCAGCAGAGCCCTTTTGCCGAAAGCGGATTTTCCCTACTTCCATATCCAGATCATCGTAAATAACAATCAGATCATCCGGAGCTAGATTATAATAAGCTAAAAAGGTTCTGACAGCCAGTCCGCTGGCATTCATAAAAGTTGTTGGCTTGATAAAATAAATCTTCTCACCATCAATAAACGTGCTGGTTTCTTCTGCTTTGAAGACCTTGTTTTCTGTAAACTGAATATTCAAAGAGTTGACAATAGTGTCAACTGCCATAAAACCAACATTATGTTTAGTATCTTTGTATTTACTTCCGGGATTGCCTAATCCAACAATTAATTTTGTCATTTTTTCCTTTCAAAGACCAAAAGGGAGTTGGGAAAATTTCCCACCCCTTTTTAGGTATACGCGATTTTTGTACGTCTTCTCAGTACTTTTAAACATTAAAACGAAATTCCATGATGTCGCCATCCTGAACAAGGTAATCTTTTCCTTCTTCACGCAGGCGGCCGGCTTCCTTAACAGCCTTTTCAGATCCATAGTGAATTAAATCATCATAAGACATCGTTACGGCACGGATAAAGCCCTTTTCAAAGTCAGAGTGGATAATTCCTGCTGCCTGAGGTGCCTTAATGCCGCGCTTGAAAGTCCAGGCACGCACTTCTTTTTCTCCGGCAGTAAAATAGGTTCCAAGTCCCAATAGATGATAAGCAGCCCGTGTCAATTTATCAATACCTGACTCTTCCAAGCCCATGGCTTCAAGGAACTCTTGCTTGTCCTCATCATCAAGTTCTGAAATTTCTTCTTCAGCACGCGCTGAAATAACAACAACTTCTGCATTTTCAGTAGCAGCGAAATCACGAATTTGCTTAACGTACTCGATATCATCAGGATTAGCCACTTTGTCTTCATCAACATTGGCCACATAAAGCACCGGTTTTGTTGTCAGTAAAAACAAACCCTTGACAATCTTTTGCTCATCTTCTGTAAAATCAATGGTTCTGGCTGATTTTCCGTCCTCAAGAACTGGTTTGATTTTTTGAAGAACTGCAAATTCAGCCACAGAATCTTTATCTTTTTGTGTTCTTGCAATCTTTTCAACACGCGCATAACGCTTATTAACCGATTCTAAATCAGCCATAATCAATTCCAGATTAATCGTTTCAATGTCTGCAATGGGATCAACAAAAGCTGACTCGCGTCCTTGTTCCCGCATGACATTTTCATCATCAAAAGCCCGGACAACATGAACAATGGCATCTACTTCACGAATATTAGCTAAGAATTTATTGCCCAAGCCCTCTCCTTTCGAAGCGCCTTTGACAATCCCTGCAATATCAGTAAATTCAAAGGTTGTTGGAACTGTTTTTTTAGGCTTGATCAGCTCTGTCAACTTTTGTAAACGTGCATCCGGTACTTCAACCATACCAACATTGGGATCAATAGTTGCAAAAGGATAGTTGGCAGCCTCCGCTCCCGCTTTTGTAATTGCATTAAAAAGGGTTGATTTGCCGACATTAGGCAAACCAACAATACCTGCTGTTAAGGCCATTTCAATTAGTCTCCGTTCAAAAATTTCAATCGTTACTATTATAGCAGAAAATAACAGAAAAAACCTGTCTGATGACAAGGCTTCATCAAAAAAATATGGATTACATTATGCTTTTTTCGGCTGCAGAACTTTTTTCATCTTACGTTCAAAATCATGACGGCTCATCATGACAACATGGTCACAATTGGTGCAGCGAATCTTAATATCTGCTCCCAGACGCAGGATTTCCCAGCAGTTAGCCTTTTTGCCTGTGGATTTAATCGTGCAGGCATGAGGTTTTTTCATTTCAACAAAACTTCCTAAATCGTACATGTCAATTTTCCTTTCAAAGATATATTTTCCTTTGCTGGCAGGTGAAAGTCTCACTGGAAATTTCAGTCAGCTCACCATCAATCTGGGCAGCCGTCGGCTCAGAGCAGTCTACTGTTAATTCAGTAAAGGATTCATGTTTTAAACGGGGATTTTTCTCATGTTTTTTCATGAGCAAAGTTAGCAGCCCTTGGATATTTTGAAACACTGTCCCCTTCTCCAAATAGACCAATTCAAGCTGTTTCGTTTTAAGAGAGGCTTCCGGCCAGATCATAATGCCGCCTCCAAAATAAGCCGTATTGGCCAAAACAAACAAGAACAAATCAGACAGTTTTTGGGAGCGGCCCTCAGCATCTGTAAGTGTTAAAGAGACACTTTCACGACTGAAAGCAGAACGTATACCAAACAATAAATAAGTCAATTTTCCCAAACAAAGCTGGTTTAACCGCTTTTTCAACGATGATTTTTCGGAGTAAGAAATAACACGCGCATCAAAGCCAAGACCCAAGCTGTTTAAAATCAAATAGTTAGCTGACTGAAAGACAGAAATTGTTTGCAGTCTTCGCTTCAGCAGCGCCTCCATAACTGTTTCCAGACGCGCTGGCAAGCTGCGGCTAAAATCATTTCCCGAGCCGGAAGCTAAATAAGCAAAAGGAATTTCTTTGGGCAAAGCAAAGAGAACCTTTGACAGGGTGCCATCTCCGCCAATAATTAGCAGCTGATCTTGATCAGATTGGTAACAATGAAGGATTTTCGTCAGCTGGTTAGTCTCATCATCAGCACACCGTGTCAGATAAATTTCTGCCTTAAGCTGTGGATAACACTCTCTGATTCTTTCTGCTTTTTTTAAGCCGCTTTTATCTCCTGCATGGGGATTTACGAGAATATAAAGCATAAATTTATTATATCATATTGCAAAAAAATAACGCTCTGGGCGCTATTTTAATTGGTACGTACAGGTGTAATCAGCTGAATGAAATTTTCACTGTCGTCGCCTGGTGTCAAGGTGAAGGGACGGATAGGTGAAATGAAGCGAATCGTTACGGTTTCACTCTTAAGAGCTTTAAGTGCTTCAATCAGATAAGTTGGATTGAAACTGATTGTCAAATCGCTGCCGGAGATCTTTTCAGTATCCAATTCTTCATTAACCTTACCAACTTCAGGAGAGTTAACATGGGCAGTTACTTGGCTGTTGGTAATTTCTAATTTGACTGTGCCATTTTGAGTTGCATTGGAAATGAGATGAGCCCGTTCCATAGCATAGCGCAGAGAGTTTGTATTGAACACAACCTCAGTTTCGAAATTATTGGCTAAGAGGCGATCGGTATCTGGATAATTGCCTTCCAGAAGACGCGTGTAAAAGCTGATGGTTTCACTTCTAAAGAGAATTTGGCTGCTGGAGAAGAAGACTTCTACAGATTCCACATCTTCTGCGAAAACCGCTGCAAATTCACGTAACGAACGGCTGGGGATGACAACGTCAAAATCATCTGTTGAATTTTCCAAGATCAGTTTACGCTGACTCATGCGGTGAGAGTCTGTAGCCACAGCTTTAAATTCTTTGTGATTTGTTAAAACCAAGTGAACACCTGTCAAAATCGGACGGCTCTCTTGGGTGCTGGCAGCAAATGCTGTTTCTGAGATAATTGTTTTCAACAGTTTTGTTTCCAAAATCAAAGGATTGTTGGTGATAACTTCCTGCAGGCGCGGATACTGTTCAACATCTTTTCCTTTAAGAGTAATTTCTGATTTACCACTGTTTAAAACAACCTGATGCTGTTCAATTTCTTCAAAGTCTAAAGTAATGTCTGGCAGACTTGAAACGATGTTAATAAAGAAATTGGCTTCAAGCAGGATTGACCCCGGAGAAGTTATTAACAGTCCGGCGTTTTCATCATCAACTGAGATTGTATTTTCAATAGAAATCTGACCGTTCGAACCGGTTAAAACGATTGATTGAGAATGAACTTCGATTTTTAAACTGGAAAGAATAGGAATAGCATTTTTAGAACTAATAGCTCGTTTGGTAGCATTTAAAGCTTGCAGGAAAAATGTTTTATTGATTGAAAATTTTATCATGGAATACTCCTTTATTTTATAAGTATTAAGTTAGTGGTAGTAGTAGGTCTTGTGTATAGTGCGGATAAGTATCAGAATTTCAGGTGCTGTCTGGCTTAAGAGTTGTTCACAAGCTGTGGATAAAAAGTTGCTTTTGCGAGACTTATGCACAAAGCCTATTTTATTTTATTTTTGATGGTCTCTAATTCAATTTTTAGACTGTCATCCTGAGCCAGCATGTTTTTTATTTTGTTGTAGGCATGCAGCACTGTAGAATGGTCCCGTCCGCCAAATTCTTTTCCGATTTTTGGAAGGCTGTTGTCAGTCATTTCACGTGCCAAATACATCCCAACCTGACGTGCCAGAACAATGTTTTGTGTCCGTTTAGTTGATTTAATTTCTTTGACTGTTACGCCGTAAAATTTTCCTACCTGTTTTTGAATTTCTTCGATAGGAATGACAATCATCTTAGGACTGCTGTCTTGCTTTCTGGCTCTGATTGCCTCTGCTGCGACTTCAACGGTGATCACATCAAGATTTCTGTAATTGGCCACCAGACTGATATCTTTTAAAGCTCCTTCCAAATCCCGAACATTGGAGTCAAACTGTCCTGCCAGATATTCAATTGTTTCTGATTGGAAACTGTAATTGTATTCTTGAATTTTATTGTTTAAGATAGCTACACGTGTTTCAAAATCAGGCGGTGTGATGTTAACCGTCAGCCCCCATTTAAAGCGCGTGACCAAGCGCTGCTCCAAGTCATTAAGATCATCCGGTGTTCGGTCGCTGGTTAGAACAATCTGTTTATTATTGTCATGAAGAGCATTAAAGGTGTTGAAAAATTCTTCCTGCGTAGCGGCTAAACTTTTCTTGGCCAAGGATTGGATATCATCAATCAGCAGCAAATCTAAGTTCCGAAATTTTTGCTTAAGTTCATCCATATTTTGCAGCCTGATGTGGACAACAAATTCATTGATGAAGTTTTCAGCAGAGATATACTTGATTCGGGCCTTAGGATTATTAGCCAAGACAGCATTGCCAATGGCATTTAGCAGGTGGGTCTTACCTAAACCGGGTCCTCCGTAAATAAAAAGAGGATTATAGGTGGTTCCCGGAAGATCTGCTACAGAAACGGAAGCCGTAAAGGCCCAGCGGTTTTCATCGCCAATTACAAAATTGTCAAAACTGTATTTTGGATTAAGATCGTTTTGCACAATTGGCAGAGGCTGAGCTGAGGGTTCAGACATGGCAGCTGAGGAATGAGTTTCCGACTGCAGCTCTTGCTCCTCAGAAACATAGTCAATGGAGATTTCGGTGTTGAAAACTTCAAAACCGGCTGTCAGCACAACAGGCTGCAGATTCTTTTCCCAGAATAACTTTTTCATATCGTCAAGCACAATGGTGGCTGTGCTTCCTTCAACTTTCTGCAGTTTAGCATCTGAAACGAAAAAATCAAACGTCGCTTGTTTTAATTGACTTTGTGCAAGTTCTAAGACCCTATTCCAAAAAATTTCTTCATTTTTTGTCATAGTGTGCTCCTATCAAGATTTGTAATAAGAAAATTTTACCATAAAAAACGAATGTTTTCCACAGCCACAAACGAAAAATCCACATTGTGGACAAAAGTTATCCACAACTTGTGGATAAAGACATGAAAACTGTTAATTCAGCTATCTGAACTATTTTTAGTTGTGGAAAAAAGCGATAGGAAAAAATGAAAATGAACAAGCTAATGGAGCCTGTTCATTATTCTGTTGAATTCTTCTTCAGAAGTGAAGGAAATTTTCAGCTGTCCTTGGTGCTTTTTATTGTAGGAAATAGAAACAGGCAGACCCAGAAGCTGACTGACTTCTTTTTCCTTTTCTGAAATGAAAATATCTTTTGACAGTTTTTTCTTTTTTTCTTTTTTGGGGGCATTTTTCAAAGCTTTTTCAAGCTGACGGACACTGAGCTGCTCATCAAGAATTTCATGAAACCAGCTATCCTGCAGCTCCGGCTTTTCGACGCTTAGCAGCAGGCGCGCGTGTCCTTGAGAAATTAATCCCTTTTCCAGAGCTTGTTTGATGTCAGACGGAAGATTTAAAAGTCTGATGCTGTTGGTAATATAGGGCCGGGATTTTCCGATTGTTTTTGCAATATCGTCATGAGTCATGTGACTCTTGATGATAAGATTTTGATAGGCTTTGGCTTCTTCGATCGGATTGAGATCGGAACGCTGTAAATTTTCAATAATCGCCTGCTTCATGCTGTCCTTATCTGAAACATTTTTGACAAGGACAGGAATTTTATCCAAACCAGCCAGTTTAACGGCTTTTAGCCGCCGCTCCCCTGCAATCAAATCATAACCGAAAATATCTGATTTTCTGACTATGATAGGCTGAATCAAGCCGTTTTCTTTGATGGACTGGGCCAGCTCTTCCAATTCTTTGGTCTTAAAGTGGAGCCTGGGCTGATAGGGATTGGGATTAATATCTTTGGGATCAAGGTATTTTAATTCTTCAGGCATAATTACTCCATGAAAAAGGAAAGGACAAAATGTGCTAGAGTTCAAAAGAAACAGTTTTTTATCCTTCCCTGATACAGCTGAAAATTTACTTTAATAATAGGTGTTTGAGAAGACAGAGTTTAAGTGAGGTGCTTAATCACCAGCTTCAACAATGTGTTTTAACAGCATCTGCTGTTCGCTGGTTTTGCACAATTAATTATTTAAATCCTGACTTGTTTTTGTTAACTGAATATCAACCGTCTTCTTATCTTTACCGCGGTAGAAGGTAATCTTAATGATATCACCTTTTTTATGCTTGTAAAGAATGCTTTGAAGATCGCTGATGGAAGCCACTTTTTTGCCATCGATTTCTGTAATGACATCATATTTTTTAAGCTTACCGTCAGCCGGCATACCATTTTGCGTTGAAAGAACAACGATACCGCTGGTAATGTTACTTGGAAGTTTTAAGGACTCTCTGCCGCTGGTGGATGCTTCGCTCAGATTAGCCATTGAAATACCAAGAGCTGGTCTGATAACCTCACCATTTTCTTCTAATTGGTTAATAATGGAAACGACATCGTTTGATGGAATAGCAAAGCCCATACCTTCAACAGCGACACCGCTTCTTGAATCACTGCTGGATGATGCGATTTTGCTTGAACTGATACCGATGACCTGACCTTTGATATTGACTAAAGCTCCGCCGGAATTACCAGGATTGATGGCAGCATCGGTTTGGATAGCATTGGTTGAGATAGTTTCACCGTTTTCATTTTGTGTGGTTACCGTGCGGCTGAGACTGGAGACGATGCCCTCAGTTACCGAATTGGCATAATCGCTTCCCAGAGGACTGCCGATAGCAATAGCCGGTTCGCCAACCTTGATCTTATCTGAATTAGCGAATTTCGCCACAGTGCTGACTTCTTTAGAAGAGATTTTTACAACGGCTAAGTCAGAGTAGGTATCAGATCCGACTAATTTTCCGACGACTTTTTTCCCGTTAGCCAGCATGATTTCCAGCTTTTCTGCATCTTTTACCACGTGATTGTTGGTTACCAGATAGGCGCTGTCACCGTCTTTTTTATAGATAACCCCGGATCCTTCACCATAGACATTTAAACCATCTTCTGATTGATTTTCGTCTTGTGAGTCGCCGTAATTATTGTAGTAGCTGCTGTCTATTTTCTGGTAATTGATGACCGAAACAATAGCATTCTTAACATCTTTGACGGCTTCGGTAGTGTCAGATTTGGTGTTATAGACGACATTGCTGACGGTTGTTTTTCCGCTATCAGAAATAGGCTTATTGCCGGATACCCAGTAAAAGACTGCTGTTGAGATAATCCCTAAAATAAAGCTTAAAAAAATAAGCAGAAAAGGGACGAACCATCTTAAGAAGGTATGGGGTTTTGTATTATTCACTTTTCGAACCTCCGAATTTTCCATAATTAGTCTGAAACAGTCTAAGAAATTTGACTTAATTATACCTTAAAACCATAAAAAAAGAAAGAATCCACAAGTTGTGGAAAACTTTCTGAAAATGTTGACTGATATTTGCAAATAAGTGTTTTTTAGAAAAGCAGTTTCTTGGAAAAACTGTGGATAAGTCTGCTGAAAAAGGTGCTATAATAGAAAGTATGAAAGTCACATTAATAACAGTCGGTAAATTAAAAGAAAAGTATCTAAAAGACGGCATTGCTGAATACAGCAAGCGTTTGAGCCGTTTTACTAAGTTTGAAATAATCGAGCTGCCGGATGAAAAAACACCGGACAAGGCCAGTCAAGCGCAGAATCAGCAGATTCTTGAAAAAGAAGGTCGACGGATTATATCTAAAATTTCTCATCGAGATTTTGTCATTGCTTTGGCCATTGAGGGCAAACATTTCTCATCTGAAGCCTTTAGTAAAATCTTATCTGATGCAGCATTAAAAGGCTACTCTAACCTTACCTTTATTATCGGGGGAAGCCTGGGACTGTCTCAGGAAATAAAAAAGCGTGCTGACTTGCTCATTAGTTTTGGACTCATGACCCTGCCTCATCAGCTGATGCGCTTGGTATTAACAGAGCAGATTTACAGGGCTTTTATGATTCAGGAAGGAAGTCCTTATCATAAATAGGAAGAGAAATGGATTATTCAGAAGTTATCAATCTTTTTAAACAACATTCAGATTTAGAAAATGCTGCAAAAATGGCCAAATATCAAAAGAATCATTTTCAATTTTATGGCATTTCAACGCCCTTACGACGTCAACTTTCCAAAGAATTTCTTAAAGAAAAAGCTTTAGAAAATACAGTGGATTGGGATTTTGTTTTTAAAATGTGGCAAGAAGAACAACGTGAATGTCAATATCTTGCTTGTGATTACTTATTATTAAAAAAAGTAAGCCCTAAATTGACCTTGACTGATTTAGAAAAAATAGAAAAATTAGTTATTAATAAATCTTGGTGGGATTCAGTTGATAATCTTGATGCTGTAGCTGGCAATATTGTGCAGAACTATCCTCAAGCTAAAGAAGTGATGTTAAAATGGTCTTTAGCAGACAATTTTTGGTTGAGGCGTTTAGCGATTGATCATCAATTAGTTTTTAAAGAAAAAACAGATCATCACCTTTTAGCACAAATGATTGAAAATAATTTATCTGGTTCAACATTTGATAAAGAATTTTTTATTAACAAAGCTATTGGCTGGTCTTTACGAGAGTATTCAAAAATAAATCCCGCTTGGGTTCAACATTTTATTGAAACACATGAAGAACAAATGAATCGTCTATCTATTCGTGAAGCTAGTAAATATCTATAAAAGTTTCACGTGAAACAAAGGAGAACGTATGGCAAAGGATTATCGAAATTTTGAGGGATTAAGAGTGGCAGTGCTTCTTACTTTTATCAGCGGCTTTATTGATGCTTATACCTTTATCACTCAAGAAGGACGCTTTGCCAGCATGCAGACAGGAAATCTGCTGTATATGACAATTAATCTCGCAGAAGGACATTTAAAAGAGGCCTTTAGTTTTTTGATTCCCATTGTTTTCTTTATTTTAGGGCAGTTTTTTTATTATTTTCTTAGAAGATGGGTGACGCCTAAAAATGTGAGATGGCATAAATTCAGCACTTATGTACTGCTGATTTTGCTGGCCGTTATAGCCGTTTTAAGTCCTCTTTTGCCTTCTATTTTCACAATTGCAGGCTTGGCCTTTTTCGCTTCCATTCAGCTGGCAACGTTTAAGCGGGTCAGAGGTTACACTTACACTAATACCATGATGACAGGCAATATAAAAAATGCTGCCTACCTTTTTCTCAAGGGGAGTGTGGAAAAAAATGAGCAGATTCTAAAACAATCTATTTATATCATTACAGTTATTGTGACCTTTATGGCCGGTGTTCTGCTGTCTACCGTTATGTGCCGCTACCTGACTGAAAGCAGTCTTTATATTTTACTTTTACCCATGTTAGCGCTGGTGTATTTTTTAAATATCGAAAGAGAAGAAGGAAGCCTTAAAGACATGTGATTCTGCCTTCAGACGCCGACATTAAACAAAGATAATAAGAAAAGGACTGGGCAAGTGCCAGTCCTGATTTGATCCCAGCAGGATTCGAACCTGCGACCGTTCGCTTAGAAGGCGAATGCTCTATCCAGCTGAGCTATGAGACCTTATAACCTCATTATTTTACCAAAATTTGTGGGCTGCTGTCAATCTTTACAGACAGAAGACTTGTTAGCTTGCTCTGCGTCTTTTTTTAGCAGCAAAGAAGAAACATTCTCATAAATTTTTTTGAAAAAAAGCTAGACAAATAAAAGATATTTGTTATAATAATAAGAGTGTTATGGTCCGTTGGTCAAGGGGTTAAGACACCGCCTTTTCACGGCGGTAACACGGGTTCGAATCCCGTACGGACTATTAATTCCGGCATAGCTCAGTTGGTAGTAGCGCATGACTGTTAATCATGATGTCGTAGGTTCGAGTCCTACTGCCGGAGTGATAAGACACTAATCCTGTAATAATTGCAGGATTTTTTATTGCACAATTTTGGCTCAATTTATAACCTTTGGCAGAATCTTCTGCCGTATGGCTAGGTATCAACAAGTCAGCAATCCTATTAACTAAAAAAGGGAGCAGTTTATATGCTCCTTTTTAGTTTGTTTTTGTTGAAGACTTGTTGTCTTTTCTAATGGATTTTTGGTAATAAAGTCGATAAAGTATGAAGAGAAAGATGCCAAAGGAGGAAATCAGAATGCCTTGATGCAGGCCTTGAGGGATGAACGTCATGGTAATTTTACCTCTGCCTTTTTTAACATTGATTTTCATAAAGCCGCCCTGGGCTTTTTTAATGTCCACTTTTTCTCCGTCTTGTACTGCTGACCACCCTTTGTCATAAGGCAGGGTATAAATCAGAGAACTTTTCTTTTTAGCTGTGTAAGAAGTAAAGATGCGATTTTTTTGAGTTGAAACCTTAATTGCCGAACTTTTTAACTGATCCATTGCTTTTTGGTAGGCTGTTAAATTTAAGGCGTAAACATGCGGTAAATCATAACTGACGGTTTTGTTATCAGGAAAATTAAATTTGAAGCTTAAAAGCTGCTCTTTCTGATAATGGCCTAAGTTGAATAAATCATAGCTGTTGTCAGCAATTTGCTGCGTTTTTCTGTTTTTAACTGTCAATAAAATGCTTTTTTCTTCTTCATTGCTAAAGCTGATATTGGGAAGATTAATGTAAAGCTGGCTGTTGGCAGGGGCCTTTACACTATAGTAAACTTTTGCTTGACTGCCTTTAAGATCAGTAACGGCGGCGCGGCCGTTTAGAACTTGGCTGTTTTTAGCTGAGATAATAGGAACTTCTGTAAAGAAACTGTCTTTTACTCCTGTCAATTCCTTGACAATTTTTTCTTGATTGGTAAGCGGATCAGAATTTAGATTGACATCATTGTAAATACCCTTTGACATAAGTGCCAAAGGCAGGTGATAAGAATTTTTGTAGAGATTGAAATGGCTGCCGCTTTTTCTAAGATAAAATCCGAATTTATGGGGATCTTGCGTGCTGATATTATAGGCAACTGAGAAAAGGCTGTCCATTAAAATCGTATTGTTATGGTAGCTGATGAAAGCATGGTTGCCTTGGGAATAGTAACCTAAAGCGTTTAATAATTGGGCAGACAGAGTATTTTTAACGGATGAAAATTGCGAGATGCTGTTATAGTTGAATTTCATGCCGTCATTTAAGGTTTGGTGGATCAGTTTTTCCAGGCGGAAAAAATCAGGTGTTTCTTGATTAGCTAACTTGACATAACTGTCAACTTCTTTGCCATTATCTTCGTAAACATTTCTGGAAGGAAAGTTCCAATCATTTTCAATTCCCTCAATTTGGAAAAAGCTGTTAAAAGACAGTTCTAAAATTGTAAAGATAAGTGTAAAGGCAATCATCAGCTTTTGAAAAGCGCCTTTATTGAAATAACTGAAGAGAATCACACCATATCCGACTAGAAAGAGCCCTGTTAGTATGAAATGTGTCGGTGTTAAAAAATCATAACTTTCCCTAAAAAAGAAGACACCTGTAAATCCGATACCCAACAGAGCAAAGGCAGGAAGAAAGGATTTAACAGACAAATACTCTATTCCAGACAGGGTTTCAGCTGCCATTATCAATATGATAGTTGATAAAATCCAAGAATAGCGGTGAAGAAACATGTTGGGAGAATGCATGCCCTGCCAAAAAAGATCGAGAGGCTGAAAAATAAAACTGGCAATAACTAAAACAATAAGAAACAGATAGGCCAGCTTAACCTGACCTTTAATGGTTTTAACAAAAAAGAAGGTAAGAGCTAAAATTAAGGGAAATAATCCAATGTAAAATGTTGGAATGGATCCGTATTTTGTTGTGTCGTAACTGCCGATAATGGTTTTTGCGAAGAGATCAAAGTAGCCTATATCTGAAGACAAAAGGTTAAAATGTTCAGCTGTTTTTTCTCCGTGACTGCTCAGATCAAGCAGGGTTGGAAGAAGCATAAAAGCGCTGGCAGCTGCCGAAAGAATGGAAACTAAAGCAAAATCAGCAAATCGTTTCAGTCTTTCTTTGAAATCCCATGATGCCTGAACGAAAAACCATAGCAGCAGAAAAATAGCCGTCATAAACCCAAAGAAATAATTCTGAATGAATAGACAGCTTAGGGTCAGAAAATAAAGTGATGTCCCTTTTTTGCTGATTAAATGATTTAAACCCAGTAAAATAAGAGGCAGCAAAATAAAGATGTCCAGCCAATTGTTTAACTCCAGCTGACTGGTGGTAAAACTCATAAGGGCATAGGATGCTGACAGCAGCAGAGTCAGGTGTTTTTTTAATTTGGGGTAGAGCTGATCAAGACTGTAAAAAGCAGACAGGCCAATCAGGCCGAATTTAATTAAAGTAAAGAGGTAAAAGGCATCTGCCATGTTTCGCACATCAAAAAAATAAGTGAAAGGCGTCAGAAAACTACCCAAATAATAACTCATAAGGGCGAAGACATTGAAGCCTAGCCCGCCTTTAAAAGAATAAAATAAGCTGTCTGTTCCATGGAGGATATTGCGAATGAGTGTATCAAAAATGACGTATTGATGAAAGCCGTCACTGGCTAAAAGGGTTGTGTCGCTGCCCCAATAAATGTTTTTTGAAAATAGGACAGTGAACATGATAAAAGCAGGCAGTACAAAACTGATAGAATAAAAAATAAGGTTTTGTTTGTGGTTTCTCAAATAATTCATCATAAGTTTTCTTTGTAAAAAAAGAGAGTGGGACAAAAATCGGTAAATCGTCATGAAATGGCGATTTCGATTTTCCTCGCTCTCCTATTTTAAGGCTCAGGTAGAAATCATCCACTGGATAATTTCTATCCCACCTCCGCACAGTTTATTAGCTCAAAAGGTCTGGGAGACCTTTTGAGAGTGATAATAAAGCTAACTAAGTTAGCTTCAAATATCC
>NZ_AUIN01000004.1 GCF_000423725.1 Streptococcus devriesei DSM 19639 | reverse complement strand
TAAGAAAGCGAGAAGAAAATAGGAGGCTGACGCCATGCGCTTTGCGCATAAGGCAGACTATCTTTTTCTCGACGCTTTTAGCCCGTGTTCAATTAACAAGATACAAAGGCGTAAGCGACACACAGCAAAATAAGCGGTAAGTCAGAAATCTGAGATTTCATTGACGCATCCTCTCAGGACGACTAGAACTCTCAATGCCTGAAAGGCGCAGAGAGTTCAGACGTCTACGACGAAAAACCAAGCGTCACAGGACGCTAGCAGAAGCTGTCTTTTTGCACAGTGTCGCAGCCGTCTTTAATTATTTTGTATTAATCTCATTAAAAGCTGCAATGGTCTTAGCTTTTTCTCCTAAAGCAGCAAGAAGTGCCAAACGGTTGTTTCTGACAGCTTCATCTTCTGCCATGACCATGGTATGGTCGAAAAAGGCATCGATAATCGGACTTAGAGCAAAAAGTCTGTCCACATTTTCTGTCATGTCCTCTGTAAAATGAAGTTCTGTGACAGCATCGTAGAGCTCTTGCTCATGCTCATTTTCAAAAATACTGGTATCAACTGACTGACTGACTGCTTTCTCTGCCAGATTGAAGACACGCGAGAGACTTTCCACAGAAGCCTTAAAATTAGGATCCTTGGTTTTTTCTGTCAGAGTTGCTGCTGCCTCAACTTCCAGACGAACGATATGAGTTGAACTGTCAAGGACGGCGTCTCGAATGTCTTTCGGTACAGAAGCATCGATCATTTTCTCCACACGGCCGCGGATAAAGTCCATGACATCGGACTGATTTTGATAAACAAGACTGTCGAATTTGAGCTCATACAAATTGGCAATCAAGTCGTCCAGCGGAATTTCCCAGCCAAATTTATCAAGGATGCGGACAATCCCCTGAGTGGCCCGGCGAAGGGCATAGGGATCGTTAGAACCGCTTGGAATAAGTCCGACTGAAAAGAAGGACAAAAGGGTATCTAACTTATCAGCAATGGCAAGAACTGCCCCTACCTTAGTATCAGGAAGCTCTCCTTCACTGCTGGTAGGCAGATAGTGCTCACGAACAGCAGCTGCAACAGCCCGGTTTTCTCCGGCTAAGACAGCGTACTTTTCACCCATAATACCCTGCAGTTCATCAAACTCACCGACCATGCCTGTCAGCAGGTCAAACTTATAGATGCTGGCTGCACGCTCGACCTGTGCCTTTTCGTCTTCTGTCAAATCTGCTAAGTCTGACAGATAAGCTGCAATGGTCTTGGTCCGCATCATGTGCTCATGCAAAGAACCGATTTTTTCATGGAAGGTGACCAGTTTTAATTTTTCAACCAGATCAGCAATCTCCAGTTTTTGATCTTCACGCCAGAAAAATTCACCATCTTCCAGCCGCGCCAAAAGAACTTTTTCATTCCCCTTGATAACATTATCAATAAACTGGCTGTTGCCGTTGCGAACAGAAATGAAATTCGGCAGAAGCTTGCCCGCTTGGTCACGGACAACAAAGTAGCGCTGATGGGTTTTCATTGAGGTTACCAAGACTTCTTCGGGCAATTCAAGATACTTTTGATCAAAACTGCCCATGAAAGCTGTCGGGTATTCAACGAGATTGAGCACCTCATTAAGCAGCTCCTCATCAATTTCAACACTGACATTGTAGGTTTTTTCAATATCCCTGATTTGCTCAATAATCATATCCTCACGCTTGGCAGCACTGGCAATCACAAACTCTGCTTCGAGATCGGCTTCATAAGAGTCTGCCGACGCAATTCTGGTTTCCTTGCCCAAAAAGCGGTGGCCTCTGCTGGTGCGGCCGGAACTGATATCAAGAAAGTCAAGATCAATTTCCTCATCATCCAGAAGCACAACAAGGGTATGAACCGGACGGATATATTCAAAGGTATGGTTAGCCCAGTGCATGTTGACAGGGAAGGTCAGTGATTTTAAAACATCAATAACGCCTGAGAGAACTTCCTTGACGGGCTTGCCCGCTTCATTTTTAGTCACATAAGCATAGTCTTCGCCATTAACCGTACGAAATTCAATATCATCTGTAGTCAGGCCCTTGCCGCGTACAAAACCTTGGGCTGCTTTGGTAAAATTCCCTTGGGCATCCAGAGCAATTTTTTTAGACGGTCCCTTAAAATCTTCCGAATAGTCACTTTGCTGATCTGCCAAATTAACCACACGGACAGCCAGACGGCGCGGAGTGGAAAACATTTCAATTTTCTCAAACGACAGGCGGTTTTCTTCTAAAAATTGCCCCATTTTTTGCCGCAGCTGCTTCATGCTTGGTTTGACAACATAAGCAGGCATCTCTTCAAGTCCAAGCTCTACTAATAAATTCCTTGTCATTATTCTGCATCCTCCTTCAAGAGCTGTGCCCGAGTTTCATCATCCAATAAAGGATAGCCTAAGCGCTTGCGCTCTGCTACGAAAGTCTTAGCCACAATACGGGCAAGATTGCGAATGCGGGCAATGTAGCCGGCACGTTCAGTAACCGAGACGGCGCCTCTGGCATCCAGCAAATTGAAGGTGTGCGAACATTTGAGCACATAATCATAGGCCGGGTGTACCAGATGTTCGTCGAGGCAGCGTTTGGCTTCTGCTTCAAACTTTTCAAAATTTTCCAGCAGCATGTCCTGGTCACTGATTTCAAAACTATATTTTGAGTGTTCATACTCAGGCTGGGTAAAGATTTCTCCATACTTAACCCCCGGTGCCCATTCAATCTCATAGACCGAGTCAACTTCTTGAATATATGAGGCCAGACGCTCTAAACCATAGGTCACTTCAGCGGTCACAGGCTGGGTCGCTAAACCTCCGACCTGCTGAAAATAGGTGAATTGTGTGATTTCCATCCCATCAAGCCAGACTTCCCAACCGAGACCCGCTGAACCGGTTGAGGGATTTTCCCAGTTATCTTCAACAAAGCGGATGTCATGTTCAAGCGGGTTGATGCCAAGCACCTCAAGTGATTTCAGATAGAGTTCCTGAATGTTTGACGGGCTTGGTTTCATAACCACTTGAAACTGATGGTGCTGGTAAAGACGGTTGGGGTTTTCCCCGTAACGGCCGTCAGCCGGACGGCGCGAAGGCTCTACATAGGCTGCATTCCAAGGTTCAGGCCCGATCGCACGCAGGAAGGTATAAGGACTCATCGTTCCTGCACCCTTTTCATTGTCATAGGCCTGCATGAGCATACAGCCTTGATCATTCCAGTATTGTTGTAAAGTCAAGATAATTTCCTGAAATGTCATTTTTTTAGACATAATTTAGCTCTCTTTCTTAATAAGTGTATCTTGCGACGCTTTCGTTGCTAAAACGATTATTTTTAGCGACGAAAGCTAGTGCTTCGTCTAGGCAATCCTCATAGGGATTGCCGTTAGGTGCTTGCTCCTTTAGGAGCACTAGCACCTTTGACGGGGTGGAAGGTTAGTTTTTTTGACATTGCTGTCCTCCATATTATAAAATTTCTTGCGACATGAGTTTTTGATAGCCGATATTGCTAGCAAAAACGAATTAGTACAGTGTTTAGCTCATTCGCCACAGCGATGGGCGTGTAGCAGTTCGAGTGAAAGGAGAATTCTGCTACTAACACTGTGAAAAGTCAATCTCTTGTTTGACATATAGTTCTCCATTCTTTTATTACTATTGCATAATCACTTGCATAAAACGGTATTTTTTATGTAAGCGGACTAGGCAAATCGCCATAGCTACTGCTCTTTTTTGATAAACAGCTGGCTTGGGAATACAAAAAACCGTGTCTCAGCTCCCAATATGCCATACGACATAGGGGCGTTAAGAAACGCGGTTCCACCCTGATTTTTTACTTCATTTATTATTGATGATAGTCAAAGAAAGCTCCAACCATTCCAATCTCATATCCGGCTTTCACCGCCCCGGACTCGCTTGAAAAAGATTCTGAAATGATACTCTTTCACGACAGCTATTATAGCAGAAAACAGCCCGCTTGTCTAATCTTTTTAGAAATCACGCAGTGATACCAAAGCCTATTCACTTATTTTGTGGCAGCGCAGTTCAAAAATGAAAGCAAGCAGGAACAGTTAATTGCTAAAAAATTTGGGGGAGCTGTCTACCAACCATAAAATATAGAAAAAACAACTCTTTTCGAAAGTTGTTTTTTAGTAATCTGTAAACTCTTCTAGATTTTCAGTTATATATTCTGCCAACCATTCCATTCCGTATGCTATTTCAAAAACTTCTAAAATCATTGAAATATCAGGTTGAAAGCCATAGTCTTGAAGCTTATTGATAAGTTCTTTTGGAGAAAGAACTTTAATCAATTTGATAATATCGCCAGCATCCTGTCTATCCCTATCTCGCCCGCTTTCTAGTTTCATACCAAGAAGATATAGCAGTTCTGGAACTAAAACTGTGAGATGAGAAAAACTATAAACTGTCTCACAAACGGTTTTAGAGGGTATTCTGTTGAGATTGGAAACGGAATTATTTAGCCATAATTCATCTGGTTCATTAACACCAAACCTATCCCCAACCGCCTTAATAATATTTCTGACTTTAGCATCTTCATTGTAAAAAGCATCAACATCGTGTGTCCCACGAAGGTTATAATATTCAAGAACGAACCCACCTACACAGATAATTTCTAATGTGATACTGTCTTTTGCCAACTCCGTATTGAGCGCTTCAAATAGGATTTTCTTATCCATAGTCGCCCTCTCTAATCCGTTTTAAAATATCTTTAGGCTTGCTCTTTCGATTAGCCTGCAACACGTGTTCTCGTGTATGCGTGCCCTCTGTCAGAGCATCCTGCAAGGTTATTTTCTGAAAAGGTGTTAAGGTAGGATTTTTAAGCAGTCTTTCGACATCTTCTGAGGTTAATTTAGTGTCATCATCTCGGATAACCTTATAAAGATAGCGAAACCATAAATCGCCGTCATGTTGGGCGTGTTCGCTGGCCCGTACCATGTATTCATACCAATTCATAGTCAGTCTCCTCTTGGATTATAGTGCATGGCTGTCCACAGCTTTTTATCAAAATCAGACAGCTCTTGCTTTTTGGGGTACAGCCATTCAGTTAAATCAGGCAGTTCTTTGTTGTACTTTTTCTTAAAGAAAGTATTGAACTCTTCCTTTGTCTCTGATATATCAGCCAAGGCTTCCAGTTCTGCCAAGCGTTTTGCGACAGCTTTCTTATCCATCATTTCTAGGTTCTCATAAATACAATGTTTGGATAATTGAGCATAGAACGAGCGGTGTTTTACGACAAAGTCTTTTGAGAATTTCTCATTCCACAGGTTCGTATATCTATCATAAAAATCATCAGAAATGCTAACTTGGTAAGGGATTAACTTGCTGTCAACTCTGCGGGAAATAGACCTCTCTAATTCAAAATGCAAATCGGTTTGGGGTTTAGCAGCCATAGAGCACCTCCTTGTATTTGGAACGAACGCAGGCGTTTAAAAGCAATCGTGTTAATACCTCTCAGTCACTTTATTATAACCTAGCTATTCATCTGTGTAAAGCTGGGCAATGCTCCTAACATCCTTAGTAATCTCCTTCGTTAAATATGTGCCGGATCTCTTTATAGGATGAGCATTGACAGCTCCTTGTCGTTATACCATCTCCACAGCCTTATCAAGAATGTTGTTATTTTCAGGACCAAAACACTTACGAATGCGCTGCAGCATAAACCAGGCTGTCTTTTGTGTGACGCCAATATCTTTGGAAAGCTGAACAGAAGAAATACTTTCCTTGTGCGAGGTCACAAGCCAAATGGCCATAAACCATTTGCGCAGTTCAACCTTTGTATTGTCAAAGAGTGTACCCGTTTTGACATTGAAGTATTTTCCTGTATTTTTGCAACGGTATTTATTGCCTTTGCATTTATAGATTTTTGATGAAGCATCAAAAGGGCTGACGATAATATCACCCCAAATCATATTTTCCAAATACTCTATACAAGACTGTTCTGTCGGGAAAGCAGACTGTAACTCCAATAAAGACTCAAATTCAACTGTCATAACGGTACCTCTTTATGTTAAGTCTATTATAGCATTATTTAGAACAAAGATAAACAAAAAGTGTAAAGTTCTACTATGAAAAAAGCAAAAAAGTTTGATATATAAAATATATAAGATATCAATGACCATCAAGAAGATTTGAAATTTGAAGATGAGGTTGATGGCGTTGTCATAAAAGGGCTAAAATTCTATACCGAAGAGGACAGAAATCAAACAATCAATCAACTGGCAGAAGTTGTTTTAAATAAACCGCAATTTGGCGGAAATATCAAACTAAATCTATTCTAAGTACTAAAAAGACGACTTAAACCAAAAGTCGTCTTTGTCTATATCTTATTGTTGATGCCAGCTGGCATACAGTTCCCCATTTTTACTGACCAAAAATTCCGGTTCCTTAGTCTTTTTCCTTGCCTGCATTTTTTTGCCTTCTGATATCGTAATAAGCATCTGTCCGCTCCGCATCGCTCAGGCCTTTGGCTTCGAGCTCTGCCAGATGGCGGTGAATTTTGATTTTTTCGACAAGATAGGTATGGGTCTCCTGCAAATGCCGAATCTGCTCTTCTAAATCCTGCTTGGTCTTCTCTAACAATTCCGTCGACAGGGCATGATTGTGAAATTCTGCCAAAACTCTTCGTATATCCTGTAAACTCATTCCTACTCGGCGGTAGTGGGCAATGGCTTTTAGGCGGTCTATGCTTTGCTCATCAAAATCACGAATCCCACGTTCATTGCGCGGGATAGCAACCATTCCTTCTTTTTCATAATAGCGGATAGCATGGCAGACAGCCCTAAATCGTTGGAAACTTGCCTGATTGTTGTCATAATCAGCCTCCTTTTCTTTATCTTAACACCTTAGAGCGGGTCTAAGTCAAGCTATCATCGCAGCTTGAACAGTTAAAAATCGCCGTCATTATAAAGGCGATTTTTTGGTTCACTAATAGGCTCCACGGATGTAATCATGCACTTCCTGCCAGTAAAAATCCGAAATACGTTCAAGCTCTTCCGGGCGGAACGGTTTGGCTGTTAGGCTCGCTAAGTTGCTGTCTGCCTGCTGAATGGATTTAAATCCCGGAATCACGGCTGTAATTCCATCTTGCTGGAGCAGCCATTTCAGCGAAGCACTGGCTAAACCGCCGTGTTCATCACCGATCCACTTGATTTTTTCAACCAGCTCAATAGCTTTATCAAAAGGGAGCCCTCCAAAAGTTTCGCCAACATTAAAAGCTGCTCCGTCGCGGTTGAAGTTGCGGTGGTCATTTTCGGGAAAAACACTGTCTTTGGTATACTTGCCTGTCAAAAGACCGCTAGCTAACGGTACTCGTGCCAGAATTCCGACATTTTTTTCCTTGGCCAGAGCAATCATTTCTTTAACAGGCTTTTGCCGCAAAACATTGACAATGACCTGAAGGCTGCTGGCCTTGGTATTTTCAAGGACAAATTTGCCCTGATCGTCTGTTTCCACACTGACACCGTAATAGCGGATTTTCCCTTCTTTTTTCAAATCTTCCAAGACGGCAAAGACATCTGACTGTGTCAGAATTTCCGTCGTCGGACAGTGAATCTGTTAGAGGTCAAGAGCTTCCATCTGCAGATTGCGCAGACTGTCTTCGCAATAGCTGCGCACTTTATCATAAGTGTAGTTTTCAGGGTTTGTGAAATCATCACGGCGGCCGAATTTAGTCGCCACATAAACACGCTCAGAACGCTCTTTCAAAACCTCACCGATAAGGGCTTCACTGCGTCCGTTTCCATAGACATCTGCCGTATCAAAAAAGTTGACCCCGCAGTCAATAGCGTGATTGAGCGCAGTCAGAGCAGACTCTTTACTGACATGCCCCAGTCGCCGCCCCAGCGCCCATGTGCCAAAACTAACTGCACTGATGGACATGTCTGTTGTTCCTAATTGTCTGTATTCCACAAGATTCCTCCTCCATATTTTAGAGTAAGCCCAGATGCTGAGCATGAAAAGCAATGTGCTTTTCGACAAAGCTGGCAATAAAATAATAACTGTGGTCGTAGCCATCATGCAAATCCAAGGTCACATCAATCCCATTGGCTTTGGCAGTCGCAGCAAAAATCTCTGGCTGCAGCTGCTCGGAATAAAAGGTATCAGCCAAACCTTGGTCGATCAAAATCGGAACAGCTTTTTCTGCCTGTGACAAGAGTTTTGTACTGTCGTAAGCTGCCCAAGCGGTCTGATCTTCACCGAGGTAAGCTCTAAAAGCTTTTTGCCCCCAAGGAACTGCACTCGGATTGACAATCGGTGCAAAAGCTGAGACCGATGCATAGCGATCAGGATTTTTCAAAGCGATTTGCAAAGCACCGTGGCCGCCCATACTGTGGCCAAAAACAGAGCGTTTATCTGTTACCGGAAAATTGGCTTCAATCAGCGCCGGCAGCTCGTCAACAACATAGTCATACATGCGGTAGTTCTTATCCCACGGGCTTTGGGTCGCATTGAGGTAAAAGCCGGCTCCCTGACCTAAGTCATAAGCCTCATCATCAGGCACACCTTCTCCTCGCGGCGAGGTATCCGGTATTACAAGAGCAAGACCATACTTAGCTGCATATTGCTGGGCACCGGCCTTGGTTGAAAAATTTTCATCTGTACAGGTCAAGCCTGACAGGAAATATAAGACAGGAACCTTTTGATAGCCTGCTTGAGGCGGCAGATAAACCGCAAAGGTCATTTCTGTCTTGGTCGTTTGTGACTGGTGGCTGTAGCGCTCATGCCAGCCGCCGAAGCTCTTTGTTCTAGACAGTTGTTTCATAGACAGCCTCCTTAGTAATGAATAACCGTGCGGATTGACTTGCCGTCATGCATCAAGTCAAAGGCATCGTTGATTTGTTCCAAAGGCATGGTATGCGTAATGAAATCACTGAGAGCAAATTCACCGTCCATATACTGAGCCACAATACCCGGAAGCTGCGTTTTCCCTTTAACACCGCCAAAAGCAGACCCGCGCCAAACACGGCCGGTTACCAATTGGAAGGGACGGGTATGGATTTCTGCACCGGCAGGTGCCACACCGATAATGATACTCTCACCCCAACCCTTGTGGCAGCATTCCAAGGCAGACCGCATAACCTCAACATTTCCGATACATTCAAAGGAATAATCCACACCGCCGCCAGTCATATCAATAATGACTTCCTGAATTGGCTGATCGTAATCATTGGGGTTGACAAAATCAGTAGCTCCCAGCTCCTTCGCTTTTTCAAATTTATCCGGATTGACATCAATGGCAATGATGCGAGAGGCCTTAGCCATACGAGCGCCAATAATGGCAGCCAGACCGATACCGCCAAGTCCAAAGATTGCGACAGTTGCTCCTTCTTCAACCTTAGCCGTATTGAGAACAGCTCCCATACCGGTTGTTACGCCGCAGCCCAGCAGACAGACTTCTTCCAGCGGTGCTTCTTCTTGAATCTTGACCAAAGAATATTGAGACACTACCGTGTGTTCTGAAAAAGTTGATGTTCCCATATAATGATAGATGGGCTGACCGTCTTTGAAAAAGCGCACGGTGCCGTCGGGCATCAGTCCCTTACCCTGTGTTTCACGGACAGCCGAGCACAAATTTGTTTTACCTGACAGGCAAAACTCACATTTGCCGCACTCAGCTGTGTAAAGGGGAATAACGTGGTCGCCTACCTGAAACTCTGTGACACCTTCGCCAACAGCCTCAACAATCCCTGCTCCTTCATGGCCGAGCACACAGGGAAAAACACCTTCTGCGTCTTTGCCTGAAAGGGTGTAGGCATCTGTATGGCAGACCCCTGTTGCTGTGATGCGAACCATAACCTCGCCTGCCTGCGGCGGCATGAGATCTAATTCTTCGATTTTCAGCGGTTCATTTGGTGCCCAGGCAACTGCGGCACGTGTTTTAATATAATCCATAACTGTCTCCTTTAGTAGTTTAGCTAAAAATAAACAGCAGTCCCAAGCAGGCTGCTGGGTGCTGCTTTTACTTCATAAGCCTGTCATATAGAATAAATAAAGACAAGTCTGAGGCAGTCCCGCCTCAGACTTATATTTAGCCCTTAAAAATCCTTAGTGTCTGGATCAGGTGCCGGTGTTGCACCTGCCAGATGCCTTATCGCATCAGCATCTTCAGCACTCAGCTGAATATCTGTAAAATCCAGATTTTCCTTGATACGATCTTTATGAACTGATTTTGGCAGCGGCAAAAAGCCTTCATACAAGGACCAGGCAAGTGCCACCTGAGCAACTGTTTTATCGTATTTTTCAGCCAAGGCTTTCATATCCGCATTGCTGAAAATTTCTCCCTGACCAAGCGGTCCCCAAGCTTCAATGACAATGTCGTGCTTGCGGCAATAATCCACCACTTCTTCCTGATAGCAGCCCGGTGCCAAGCGGATTTGATTGACGGCAGGCGTCACTTTAGCGGTTTTGGCCAGAGCTTCCAGATGATGCACCAAGAAATTGCTGACGCCAATTGAGCGGATGAGGCCTGCTTTCTGAGCTTCTTCCATATAGCGCCAAGCCTCAGCATTGCCTTCCTGCCAATGATCGCGAATAGCCTTAGGATTAGGCCAGTGAATCAAATAAAGATCGACATAATCCAACTGCAGTCTTTCTAAGGAAGCCGCCAGCGCTGCTTTTGCACCTTCATAGCTGTGAGCGTCATTCCACAGTTTTGTCGTCACAAAAAGCTCGTCACGCGCAATACCGCTGTCTTTTATAGCCCGACCCACGCTTTCTTCATTGCGGTAATAGGCTGCTGTATCAATATGACGGTAGCCAGCTTTAATAGCTTCTAAAGTTGATTGATAAGCTTCTTCACCGTCAGCCGCCTTAAAAGTCCCAAAACCAACTTTTGGAATGGTCAAACCATCATTCATTGTGTAAACACTAACCATTAGATATCCTCCTTATGTACTGTCCTGTGATAATAAGTACCACATAAATTCAAAAATGCAAGGAAGCAAAAATAAACCAAATTAAAACAATCCCGCCTCCTGCAGGCAAGGCTCAGGAAAAACCCAAATCAGATTCGGCAGGAACCAAAAACAGTTTTAGCTTTTGGGCAGTGAAAACCTTGCATCTTCACTTTTTATCTTAACACCTTAGAGCAGGACTAAGTCAAGTTTTTCCTTCATAGCGAAAAGATGGCTGAAAGTCTCCCAATGCTTCATTTTATCAGGTGTTCCCAGTGCCTTTAGTCAAAAATCTTTTAGGACTTATTGGAACTCTCGTATTTCTTTTCTCCGGCGATATAAGTAGCCTGCAGCTCGAAATCACGATCCAAAACAATAAAATCCGCTTTATGTCCGGCCTTAATCTGACCGCAGACTTGATCAAGTCCTAAAGAGAGAGCCGGAATGAGACTGGCCATGCGGACAGCTTCAGCTTTGCTGGCAATTCCCCAATCAACGACATTTTTGAGACCGTCTTTGAGCTCCAAAACAGATCCTGCAAGATTGCCGCCGTCTTTGAGCCGTGCTGTGCCATTGGCCACAATCACCGGAAATTCTCCCAGCATATAATCTCCGTCTGCTAAGCCTCCTGCACTCATACAGTCAGTAATGAGAGCTACTTGCTGGTGTCCCTTTTGCTTCATCAAAATATCGCAAGCTACCGGTGTGACATGATGTCCGTCACAGATAAGCTCTGCATAGGTGTTAGGGAGATTATAGACTGCTCCTACCATGCCCGGTTCACGGTGGCTGAGTCCGCGCATCCCATTGTAAGCATGCACCCAGACGCTGGCCCCGGCTTCAACGGCTTCAACAGCCTGCTGGTAGGTCGCATTGGAATGTCCCAGAGCGACTGTTACTCCTTTTTCTCTGGCATAGCGGATAAAGGCTTCACTGCCCTCACGCTCCGGTGCGATAGCTATTTTCTTTAAAAGTCCCTGACTGGCTGATAGCCAGGCATCCAGTTCCTGACAGCTGGGATTGCGCATGTACGACGTATTTTGCGCTCCTTTATAGGTCTCCGTAAAGTAGGGTCCTTCAAAATAAAGACCTTGAATCCTAGCCCCGGTTTCCTGACCTGCAAAATCTGCGGCGGTCTCACAAATGGCCTTCAATTCTTCAAACGACGCTGTCAAAGCTGTCGGTAAGAAACTTGTCACCCCTGCCGCCAGCAAGGCTTGACTCATTTTCTCCAGCGAAGCTCCGCTATTATCCATCGTATCAGCACCGGCATACCCATGAATATGAGTGTCAACCAAGCCCGGCGCTACTGAATACCCTGTACAGTCAATAATATCAGCTCCCTGCGGCACTTCGCTCTGCCATTGTCCGAAACGGCCATCCGTAATTTCTAAAAAACCCTTTCCCTTAACATTATAGGGATAGAAAAAGTGATCAGCCTTAATATATTTTGTCATTGAAAGATGCCTCCATTTCTTTTATATTATACAGTAAATTTTCTGCTTTATAAATAAAAAACCAAGAGTTTACTGCTCTTGATTTTTAGAGTGCTGGCGCTTTGACAAGGCTTGATTGATTTTTTGGGTTTTGAGATAAATATCCAAACGCACAAAGCACCAGATAATAACATAAATCAGAAAATACTCAAGCCAGAAACGCGAATGAAGCAAAACATCCTGCCAGCCGTTGTAAACCATCATGGCTGAAACCAGTCCCAAAGTGACCGAACAATGGACAATCAAAAGCAGCAGAAATGAAAAACGCTCACTTTCAAATATAAGACTGACCAGTCCGATGGCAGCACTCATGACTAAAATACTGATAATATTGCTTTTGCTGACCGGTGATTTCTGAATGTCAAAGAGAAGAACTAAGAGGTAGGTCAGACTGCCCGTACGAAGCCCCGACAGCATAGCACTGAATACTTTTTTCATTCCGGCTTCCTTTCTAAAGCCCCAGCTGAGCCATCAGGAGTTTAACATACTTACGGCTCACGCTGGACTTAATATTGTTGCTTAACTTGGCCATCATATTGCCCGAAAAACTGTCAGACAGTGATTCCAGATGATCAAGATTAATCAGGGCATGCTTTGAAATTTGGATAAAGCTGGATTTATTCAGGCGGTTTAAAAAATGAACCAGTGTTTCTGTTGTCGTATAGACACCCTTTAAGGTATAAATTTTCAGGGTCGTCTGACTGACATCAGCCAAGATAATCTCACTGAGTTTGAGCATGATGATCTTATCCATACTCTTGATGGGAATGGCGCTGCTTGCAGGCAGCTGATAGTTATCAATATAATCAAGCAAGCGCTGAATATCATCCGTTTTTTCTGCTGCCCTGACCAAAACAAGGGGCGTATGGACTGGAATTTGTGAATCCAGTTCAAATTGACTTTTTACCACCTAATCTACCTCTCTAAACAAGGGCTCGGCGCTGTAACAGTGCAGTTTGCAAACTGAAAAGAACAAGCCCAATCGCTAAGATACCTATCACTATATAGTATGTCTGAACATTTGTCAACAAATCCTGCCAATCCAGTCGTATTCCCATCAGTTTCTCAAAGTGTTCTCTGGCACTGTCCTGACGGAAATTATCTTTGAGGGCATCTGACATAAGTACCTGTCTGAACAAGGAAGCAATGTAGGCTCCCGGCGTGCATTTCATCAGGGTTTGGGCGAAGTCCGGAAGTGCACCGATAGGAACATAGGTTCCTACAAGAAAACCTGAGGCGGCTCCAAAAATAGTTGCCAATTTGCCAAGATTGTCCACTGAGCTGATGCGGCTGACCAAAAGCGCATTAAGCAGGGTTGATATCAGGGTATTTAAAAGCATGATAGCAATGAGCTGAGGCCACACTGACCAAGAAAAGCTGACCTGATCAACGATGTAAAAGTAGCTTCCCATGATAGCAAGCATAATCAGCTGCATGGCAAAACCAACAAGAGCAGCACTGATAATATAACTGAAAGACAAAGGCCAGTAGCCAAGATCTGTAATCAGGAGGTCCTGACGGACATGACTTTCTTTGTCCTTTGTCCATTGAGACAGGCTGGATAAGGTGGTGGTAATGCCTGTGATAGCCAGCGTCCCTCCTATCAGCCATGTGTCTAAAAGCTGATTGGTATCGTCAATACGTGACCAAGAAGACTCAATATTATCCTTGAGAAAAACAAGATAAAGAATGAAAGAAATAAGTGCCCCCATCAGCGAGAAAATCACACCGCTGCGGTTACGGAAATAAAGCATGCAATTACGTTTAATCAAAGCAAACATCTAACGTACCTCCCGTCCGGTTAAGGTCATAAAAGCATCGTCCATGGTGCCGGGACGAAATTCAAAATTATGAATAAAGTCTCGGCAGTGGCTAAGAATATCCATAGCCAGTTCAGCCGTTTCAGGCCTTAAGATGACTTCATTTCCTCTGACTTGCTCAATCAGACTGGCATCTCTCAAACAATCCAGAAGGCTGTTTATCTGATTACTCTGCAGTTTAAGGATATTCTTGGCATATTTTTCCTTGATGAGGCTGGCTGTGCCCTGAGCAATGACTTGTCCATGGTCAACAATATAGACCATATCAGCACTGTCTGCCTCATCCAGATAATGAGTTGTTAAAACAATGGTCAGCTGATCTTTTTGCTGAAGCTGATTCAGCAAATCCCAGATGGCCTGCCGGGTTTGAATATCAAGACCTGTTGTCGGCTCATCCAAAAAGAGAATATCAGGACTGTTAAGCAGCGCACGGGCGATATCAACACGTCTTTTTTGCCCTCCTGACAGGCTTCCATAGGCTTGATTGATAAAATGCGTCAGCCCCAGCTTGTCAACGAGCTCCTCTATCTTTTGAGGGGCAACCTTCTTGTACTGGCGTGCCCGAATTTGTAAGTTTTCCTTAACGCTCAGCATATCATCTAAGACACTGTTTTGAAAAACCACTCCGATTTTTGCCTCCTGCGTGTAGATGACTTTGCCGGCATCAGGCTGGGAGAGGCCGATGAGCATTTGGATGGTAGAAGATTTACCGGCACCGTTAGGGCCTAAAATAGCGGTAAAGCTCCCCTTTTCAATGCTTACATTTAGGTTATTGACCGCGATATGTTTGCCGTAAGTTTTAACGAGACCTTGCGTTTTGACTAGCATAATGAACTCCTTTCTTATCTATCTGACTGTAGTCTAACAAAAGCCCACTAAAAAATCTCGGCTTTTTGGATAAGAGGTCAAAATGCAGGGATAAGACGCTGAATAAGGAAAATGAAATCTTGCTTCCTCAAGACTGTCACGTGAAATGGGGATTGGCTTTTTGAATTCTTTTGCTTATAATAAAGAGTAGCGACACACCAGGTGTTCTTTTTCTGTGTTCCTAACAAAACAGGGTGATGACTAATGAAACTTCCTATAGCAATGATTTTTTCCGGTCTGGGCGCTTTTTGCCTGACCTATTCTTCCTTTACCAAAAATAAACAGCAGATGCTAATCTGGCAAATCAGCGATTATATTTTCACCATGATAGCCAACCTCCTCTTAGGCGGCTATACAGGTGCTCTGACTATCAGTGTCTCCATCATCAGAAATACACTGATTATCAAGCAAAAAAATACCAAATGGATCACCCTTTGTCTGGTCTTAATCCAGATCAGCCTGGGCAGCTATGTCAATAATTTAGGAGTCATCGGCTTTCTGCCAATCATCTCTTCGGTGTCTTACACCCTGACAACCTTTCTAACCTCTAAAATGCAGATCCTGCGCTGGCTCATCATCGAAAACATGCTGCTGTGGCTCATCTATGACATCACCATTAAAGCCTATCCCGCTGTTTGTATGGATATTTTCATCAGCTTATCAACACTGCTGGCTATTTACAAACATCATATCAACCGCCAAAAACTGTAAATACAAAAACAGGGAGTGGGAAAGAACCTAAAAATTGAAAATTTTGGTTCGTATTCCCACCCCCGCATAGTTTATTAGGATGGCCGCTATCACTTGCGCAGCAAGGGATAAGGACTTCCAATAAACCACTGCGTTAAATATGTGATGTTTCATAAATTAAAAGAGTTTGAGATTTTTGTCCCACTCTCTTATTGTCTCGCTTTTATACTCATTACAGCAGTCACACTGTTACTCTTTAGCTTCTAAGACATATTTTTGAATAGCCTCAGCTACGCCGGCTTCATCGTTTGAGCTGGTGACGGCATCTGCAATTTTTTTAACCTCTTTAGCAGCATTGCCCATGGCCACACTGAATCCGGCCGCCTTCATCATTTCAAGATCGTTGGCCGCATCACCCAAGGCCACAATATCTTTTGTATCTACGTCTAATTTTTGAGCTAACTCTCTTAAACCGCTTGCCTTGGTAATGCCCTTAGGCATGGCTTCAAAAAGGTAGGACTGGCTTCTGACCATGCTAAATTTCTCAGACAATTCTGCTTCAAAGTCAGCCTGAAAAGCGTCTAAAACATCAGGCTCCCCCATGTACATAGCCTGAAAAACCGGTTTGGTTTGGGCTTTCACATCTGCCAGAGAAACCGGCTGAGGCTCTGTGAAAACTAGGCTGGCATCATAGGCCACCAAGTCCGGCACCTCATCAGCCAGCACCAAATAATCCACATCAGCAATCAAGGTCAAATAAACCTCGGGATAATTATCTAAAAGGCTGTAAAGATAGCGGACATCGTGAAAGTCCAGATTATGATAACTTAGCAGCTGCCAGTCTTCACTGATGGTGTGAAGAGAACAGCCGTTATTCAAAATGGCATACTCTTCTTTCGCCGCTAAGCCCAGCCTGTCAAAATAGGGCTCTACACCCTTTTGAATGCGGCCGGTGCAAATCACGATTTTATGTCCTTGCTGAGCTGCTTCCTGAATGACATCAATATTTCTTTGCGGAAGCTCTTTTTGACTGTCTAAGAGTGTTCCGTCCATATCAATAGCAATTAACTTAAGCAAAATAATTACGACCTTTTCTAAATCAATCTATTAACTAGTTTACCATATTTACGGGGATATCACACCCCGTGAAACTGTCAGCTTTTGATAGTCGGCCTAAAAATCAAAAATAAAAGCAGGAGAGCCTCTAAACATAAAGGCTGAGATTCTCCTGCTTCTTATGTTAACACCGTCGAAAATGACTAAACTTCTGCTCCCAGTTCATACTTTGTCCCTTTTAGAGCACGTTTTAAAGACCATTTGCTGGGATTTCCTGTCACAGTGACTTCTTTTTTGTCAAGATCAACTGTGACGCTGTCCACTTTTTTTAATTCTGAAAAACGTTTGGTGACGTTGTCAACACAGCCTTGGCATTTTAAACCGTTAATACGATATGTTTTTTCCATGATAATTTCTCCTTTTATAATTTTACGATTTTAAGCCGCAGGGCATTTAAAACAACAGAAACGGAACTAAAACTCATAGCCAGACCGGCAATCATCGGGTCAAGCAGCGGTCCGCCAAAGAGATGAAGAACACCCATTGCGATAGGGATAGATAAGATGTTGTAAATAAAAGCCCAAAATAGATTTTCCTTGACATTGATAATGGTAGCCCGGCTGATTTTGAGAGCCTTGATAATATCAAGCATGGCCGGTTTCATGAGGACAATATCTGCAGACTCCATGGCAATATCTGTTCCTGAACCCATGGAAATACCAATATCTGCCGTTGCAAGCGCCGGAGCGTCATTGATCCCATCTCCAACCATGGCAACCTTCTTGCCTTTGGCCTGCAAATCAAGAATGGCCTGTGTTTTTTCCTGGGGCAGAACCTGACTGATTACTGCCGTAATGCCGACTTCTTTAGCAATAGCCTTGGCTGTCTCTTCATTGTCACCGGTCAGCATGACCGCTTCAATACCCATATCCTGCAAAGCTTTAACGGTTGCTTTACTGTCAGGCTTGACCTTATCAGCAATCGTCATCAGGCCCAAAAGCTGACCGCCTCCCGCTACAAAAATCGGAGTTTGCCCCTTAGCGGTCGCTTGTTTGAAATCACTTTCAGCCTTCTCAAGAGAAATATGATTTTGCAGCATGAGTTTTTCATTGCCCACCAAAAGCTCGATACCAGCGACACGGCCTTTGAGCCCAAAACCTGTTAGCGACGTGAAGTCCTTAGCTTCAAGCAGGGTATGTCCTTCTTTTTGGGCATAGTCCACAACCGCCTGACTTAAAGGGTGCTCAGACAGAGCTTCTAAAGATGCTGTTAATTGCAGCACAGAGACATCAGAACGGTAGGAAAAGCTGTTAACAACTTCCGGCTTGCCCTGAGTGATGGTGCCTGTCTTGTCAAAAACAATTGTATCCATTTGATGAGCTAATTCCAGCACATCGCCGCGTTTGTAAAGGATACCATTTTCAGCAGCCCGGCCCGTTCCTACCATAATAGCGGTCGGCGTTGCCAAGCCCAATGCACAAGGGCAGGCAATAACAAGGACAGCTACGCTAACTGTCATTGAAAAGGTAAAATCCTGTCCTATCACAAAATACCAGAACAGTCCTGTCAACAAGGCAATAACAATGATAACAGGGACAAAAACACCGGATACCTTATCAGCGATTTTAGCAATAGGAGCCTTGGTCTGCTGAGCATCTTCAACCAGTTTAATAATCTGTGACAAAAGAGTGTCGCTGCCAACTTTCTCTGCTTCAAACACCAGACTGCCCTGACCATTGATCGAACCGCCGTAAACCGGGCTGTCTGCTGTTTTTTCAATAGGAATGGACTCCCCGGTCAGCATGGACTCATCAATAGCCGAATGTCCGGAAAGCACACGGCCGTCCACCGGAATTTTCTCACCTGGTTTTACCAAGATATGATCACCAATCGCTACGTCTTCAATAGGAATGCGAACTTCTTTATCATCGCGCAGGATGACAGCTTCTTTTGCCGATAAGTGCATGAGCTTTTTGATGGCATCTGATGTTCGGCCTTTAGATAAGGTTTCAAAATATTTTCCCAAGGTAATCAAGGTCAAAATGACAGCTACCGATTCATAGTAGAGATGGTGGGCATGATGAACATGTCCCAGATAAACATGATAAGTTCCGTAAAGACTGTAAAGAAAGGCCGCTGTGGTCGCCAAAGCAACGAGGGAATCCATATTGGGGTGGCCTTTGAAAAGTGAGCGAAAGCCATTATCATAGAAATTCCGGCTCAATAGGACAACAGGAATAGTCAAAAGCAGCAAAATACCAGCATAAGTGAGCGGTGCCGCCTCAGGGGCCAAAAAACCAGGCAGCGGCAGCCCTATCATACTTCCCATGGAAATGTAAAAGAGCGGTATGGTAAAGACAGAAGCCCAGAAAAGACGCTTTTTAATAGCTGTCAGCTTGTGTTCTTCACGATCTTCCTGACTTTCTGCAGTTTTTGGGTTGTAAACTTTAGCACCATAGCCCGCATCCGCAACAGCCTTGGAAACAGCTGCTTCATCGACCTTGCCGGCATCATAGTCTATTGTCATTTTTTCAGTAGTCAGATTAACTACTGCGCTGTTAATACCATCTAGTTTTTTGACCGCATTTTCAACAGTGAGCGCACAGGAAGCACAAGTCATCCCGTCTATCAAAAATACTTCTTCACTCATTGGGACATCACCTCCAAATCTTTATGGCATGTACACTGTCCCGGTGTACAGTTGCATTTAACCTCTGCAACTGCTGCTTTTTTCTTCGTTAATAACAAATTTTCCAAGTCTTTAATATCAGACAGAGTCATCGGGGTCTCCTCAATCAGCTCTTTAATCAAGGCCTGATGTTTGGTGACACAGATACGCGAAAAAGTGTCTGACACCTGCTGTTTTAAAGCCTCTTGTTCTGAGATAAGACTAGAATAAATATACTTTTTTCCCTGTCGCTGACTGCTTAAAAAGCCTTTGTCAGCTAAGCGTGTAATCAGTGTCTTAACAGTCGAAGCGGACCAATCATAGGCCTCGCCCAAGACTTGAATAATAGCCCTGCTGGTTGTCGGCTGCTTGGCCCAAACAACCCGCATGACTTCCCATTCTGCATTTGAAATGTTTCCCATGACCTTTTGCATTCCTTTCGTTGACGTTTGTAGATTTATTTTAAACTACTTGTCTACATTTGTCAACAATGAGCTTTTAAAAAAGACAGCCCTAAAACTGTCTTTCAATATTCTAAGCTTCTGCACTCTTGATGGCTAATAATGCGCAATAAAACGCGCAATTTCTTCCAAATTATCTGAGAATAAAATTTTTTCACGATCGGTCTGCGTCAGAAAACCTTGGCTTACCATATGATCAAACTGGGCCCGCAAAAAATCATAGTAGCCATCAATATTGAAAAGTATGCAGGGCTTGGGATTTTTCCCAACACGCGCCCAAGAAATGGCTTCGCTGATTTCTTCAAGCGTTCCCGGACCGCCGGGCAGAGCAATAAGAGCATCTCCTTCTTCCATCATGAGAGCCTTGCGCTCATCCATATCCTCAACCACCTGTAACCCTGTCAGGTTCTCGTGAGCAATCTCCCGTTTTTGTAAAAAGTCAGGAATAATACCGTAAGCCTTTGCCCCTCTTTCCAGTACCTTGTCTGCCAAAACTCCCATCAGTCCGACATTGCTGCCGCCGTAAATCAAAATATGGCTGTTAGCTGCAATCCATTCTGCCAGTTCAATCGTTTTTTCCTTGTAAATGTGGTCTTTACCTACGCTGGCACCCAAGTAAACTGTGATATTCATGACTTGTTTTACATCTCCATTCTGCCTTTCATTATAGCACAAAAGAGGCTGGGACAAACAGCCTCTTTCACCTTATTTCTTAGCTTCGAGATCACGCAGCATTTGGTCAATTTTATTGCCGTAAGCAATGGATTCGTCCTTGATAAACTGAAGATCCGGAATCTTATACATGGTCAGGTTCTTCCCTAACTCACGCTTAATAGTTCCGGTCGCTTTTTCAAGACCAGTCTGAGCCTTTTGCCCTTCAGAAGCCAAATCACTCATAACAGTATAATAGACCTTAGCTAAGGACAAGTCGCCCAGCATTTGCACATCCGTTATCGTTACTCCCTGAACGCGGGGATCACGGACCTTCTTTTGCAAAATCTCGTTGACTTCACGCTTAATCTCCATACCGACACGGTCAACACGGTGGTTAGTCATAATTATGATACCAAAAGCGAACGAAGAGCAGCTACATATTAGAAAACCGAGCAGAAATTTTAATTTCTTAGGCAGCTTAACTAAATGGCAAACTCTCCCTTCGGGTTCAATTCCTTTCAATAAATTTTCGACACTTCTCTTTTTAGCGAGAAATTCACGAATTAAGACTGTAGACGGCAAAGAAACCTTGCCGATTCCCCTGCCGGAAGAAAGCCGCTCCTCCAGCAAGTCCGAAATTTTAATTCAAGAAGCTTATTTGCGCTTGATTTCTTCCATGACATAAGCTTCAATGGCATCATCAACTTGAATGTCATTGTAGTTTTCAATCATCAGTCCGCCTTCTTGACCGTTAGAAATTTCTTTGACATCATCTTTGTAATGTTTAAGGCTGCCCAGTTTACCATCAAAAACAACGACACCATCACGGATAACGCGAACGCTGGAATCACGCGTCACTTTGCCGCTGGTTACCATAAAGCCGCCGATTGTGCCAACTTTAGAAACCTTGAAGGTTTCACGGATAAGAGCTTCACCGATAATTTTTTCTTCAAATTCCGGATCCAGCATACCTTTCATGGCATCTTCCACTTCTTCAATGACCTTATAAATGATTGAATGCAGACGGATTTCAACATCATCAGCTTCTGCTTGCTGGCGAGCCTGCGGTGTCGGACGGACATTGAAGCCGATAATGACAGCGTTAGAAGCCTCAGCCAAGGTCACATCTGATTCATTGATAGCACCAACGGCTGAATGGACAACATTTACCTTGACACCTTCAACATCAATCTTAAGAAGAGATGATGCTAGGGCTTCAACCGAACCTTGAACATCTGCCTTGATGATAACATTAACCGATTTCACTTCACCGGCCTTAAGGGTATCAAAGAGATTGTCAAGGCTGACGCGGTGAGTCAACTGACGCTGTTTCATCAGCGCACGCTTAGCACGTTCTTCACCGGCGGCACGAGCAGCTTTTTCATCTTCATAAACCGCAAAATGGTCTCCCGCCATAGGCGCTTCATTCAAACCAGTAATTGATACCGGTGTTGATGGCAAAGCAGTTTTAACACGGCGGCCCAGATCATTAGTCATAGCACGGACACGGCCGAAAGTGTTCCCGGCAACGATAGGGTCTTGAACATGCAGTGTTCCCTGCTGAACTAAAAGCGTAGCCACTGCTCCCTTACCTTTATCCAGACGGGCTTCAATGACAGTACCGATCGCACGAACTGTTGGGTCTGCCTTGAGCTCTTGGATTTCCGCAACAAGGAGAACAGTTTCCAGCAGTTCTTCGATGTTTTGGCCGAATTTTGCTGAGATTTCGACAAATTCAGAGTCACCGCCCCAAGCGGTTGAGATAACGCCATGCTCTGCCAATTCTCCAATGACACGCTCTGGGTTAGCTCCGGGCTTATCAATCTTGTTAATCGCAACAATAATCGGTACATTGGCTGCCTTTGAGTGGTTAATCGCTTCTATGGTCTGAGGCATAACCCCATCATCAGCCGCAACAATCAAAATAGTGATGTCGGTGACAGAGGCTCCGCGGGCACGCATGCTGGTAAAGGCAGCGTGTCCCGGTGTATCTAAGAAAGTAATTTTCTTGCCGGCTTCTTCAATCTGATAGGCTCCGATATGCTGAGTGATACCGCCCGCTTCACCTGTAGCAACACGTGAATTGCGAAGCGTATCAAGGAGCGTTGTTTTACCATGGTCAACGTGTCCCATAATCGTCACGACGGGCGCACGCTCAACCATATTTTCCGGATTGAGATAATCATCTTCAACAAAGAAGCGCTCAATATCGGCTGCATCAACCTCAACTTTCTTATGCGCTTCAATACCATAATCCACCATCAAAAGTTCAATAGTATCTCCGTCCAAAGATTGGTTCTGCGTCGCCATAACGCCCATCATGAAGAGTTTCTTAACAATTTCTGCAGGCTCACGCTTGATACGTTTTGCAATCTCAGCAACCGTCATACCTTCTGTATATTCAAATTCCTTAGGTAATTCATGGAACTTGCGCTCAGTCACAGGTTTTGGACTGCTGTCATGATTGCGATTATTTCTGCCTTTTTTGTTTTTCTTATTCCAATTACTATTTCTTTGGTTTCTCACTTGGTTTTGCTTATTCCGATTTTTCTTATTTTTGTTTTGTTTTGGTCCATCCTCATTCTCACGTGCAAAATCACGTGATTTATCCGAACGAACCTGTTTTTTCCGACGCTTATCTGCTGCAGCCGGACTTGGAGCCGGTGCTGCCGGCTGACTTTGCAGCGGTACCGCAGGTGCCGCCTGAGCAAGCGCTGCTGCAGTGCTCAGCTCTTCCTCTTTAGCCTTTCTGGCCTTTTCCTGAGCCTCTGCCGCTTGACGACGCTTAGCTTCCTGCGCTTCATGGAAACGCACTTCACTTTGACGGGAATATTCAGCATTCTGCTCTGCTTTTAAAGCAGCTGCCCGCGCCTTAAAGTCCACACGCGCTTCTGTCTGATTTCCTCTTGAAGCAGCCTGGCGATTAGCAGCTTGATTGCGGTTATCGCGGCGATTGTCATTTTGACGGCCGCGGTTGCGGCTGTCACCTCGGCGATTATCCTGACGGTTTTGATGACGATTGTCATTTCGTCGGTCATTCCCGCGGCCATTTCGCCCTTCATTGCGATTGCCGCTGGCACGGCGTTCTGCCTCTGCCTTAGCACGCGCCTCACGTTCTGCCTTGAAATTCCGGTTTTGCGGTCTTGGGCGGGCCGGCTTAGCTTCTGTTTTAACATCTGCAGCCGGTTGCTTATCCTGCGGTTTTTCCGCTTCTTTTGGAGCTTCTGCAGCTTTTGGCTTTTGCGGTGCTGTAAAACTTTCTGCAATGCGTTTAGCATCCTGCTCATCCACGCTCGAAGCGTGGCTTTTTACTTCTAGGCCCAACGATTTTGCCTTTTCGACAACTTCTTTACTTCCTTTGCCAATTTCCTTGGCAATTTCGTATAATCTTTTCTTAGACAAATCTTGTCCTCCTATTCTTCTAGTCCATAAGAGTCCTCATTTTCTTTGAAAATCCAGTATCTGTGACGGCAAGTACTTTTCTCTTCCTGCCGACAGCAGCACTTAATTCCAGTGTTGAAAACACTGTGGAGACTTCTATATCATAATAGTTGCTTTTATCAGTCACTTGTTTGGTTAGATTGGTCCCGGCATCATTAGCCAGAAAGACAAGCTGAGCTTTCCCCGTCTGAATGGCTTTAATAACCTGTTCTTCACCGGAAATAAGACGCCCTGCCCGCTGAGCCAGACCCAATAAATGTGACAGTTTTTCTAAATTATTCAAGACCTAACTCTCTTCTTTTCACCTTGTGATCAACGAAAGCGATCAATTCGTCATAGAAGCTCTCAGGAACTTCCATGGAAAAGCTGCGGTTAAAAACTCTTCTTTCCTTAGCTTTCAAAGCTTCTTCGTTGTCAATCTTGATGTAGGCGCCCCGGCCGTTTTTCTTGCCGGTAGGGTCAATAGAAATTTGGCCTTCCTTGGTTTTGACAATGCGGAGCAAATCACGCTTATCAATGATTTCACCCGAAACAAGAGACTTTCTTAACGGTATCTTTCTTGTTTTTGCCATCAAACACCTCCGACTTTCTACTCAATGTCGTCTGACACAAGTTCCTGAGTAAAATCAGTCTCAGCAGTTTCTGCAGAAGCTGCTTCCTGATCAGACGGCTCGTATGCCGCCTCATCTTCCTGTGCCCATTCAACTTCCATTTCTTCAAATTCACTGGCCGATTTAATATCAATGCGGTAGCCTGTCAGATGAGCTGCCAAGCGGACATTCTGCCCGCGGCGGCCGATTGCAAGAGACAGCTTATTATCCGGAACAACAACTGTCGCATGCTTTTCATCTTCTTCATCAAAGAGAACCTGATCGACCTCAGCAGGTGCAATCGCATTGTAAATAAATTCAGCCGGATCATCAACCCATTCAATAACATCAATGTTTTCTTCAACAGGCACCCAAAGTCCGGTTCTTTGATCCAGGCGCTTGGGATGAAATTTGCTGGTCACTTTTTTAATGTTGGCACCCTTGCGGCCGACGATTGTTCCGATAGCATCAACATTAGGATTGTGGCTGCGCACAGCGACCTTAGTCCGATCACCGGCTTCACGTGCCACGCTCATGATTTCAACCGTTCCGTCAAAGACTTCCGGAATTTCCTGTTCCATAATACGCTTGATAAATTCCGGATGGCTGCGGCTGACAAAAACATTGACCCCCTTAGGATTGTTTTCGACCTTATAAACATAAACTTCAATACGGTCGTGCGAAGCAAAGGTCTCTCCGGGAATTTGATCCTGGCGGGACAGCTGCGCTTCAATAGTTCCTAAGTTAACATAGATAAAGCGATCATCAAAACGCTCTACCGTGCCTGTCATGATTTCTCTCTCATGCTCCTTGTATTCATTGAAAGTTACTTCACGCATTTGGCGGCGCATCTTTTCCATGATAGTCTGTTTAGCAGACTGAGCAGCCACACGGCCGAATTCTTTGGGACTTTCTTCAAAGCGAATCTTATCTCCGAGTTCATAAGCCGTGCTGATGGCAAGAGCATCTTTTAAACTGATTTCAAGGCGGCTGTCAAAGACTTCCTCAACCACCTCACGGACTGTATAGACCTTAAAGTCCCCTGTCTTTTCATTAAATTCAATTTCAGCACTCTCAGACTGACCATAGCGCCGTTTGTAGGCTGACTTTAGTGATTCTTTAACCGCATCAATAATATCATCTTTGTTAATGTGTTTTTCTTCTTCCAAAATACGGAAGGCATCTAGCATTTCTTTGCTCATAGTTTCCATCCTTGCCCAACAAGGATCTTCCTTTCTAAAATTTTACAGCAAGACGGGCTTTGGCAACCATCTTATAGGGAATAGCAACCGTTTTTTGACGTGTTTTATCCATATAGGCGATTGTCAGTGTTTCACCATCAAAAGCAAGCAAATCACCTTCAAAAACCTTTGTCTTGTCAATAGCCTGATAAAGGCTGACATTGACATATTGGCCGACAGCATTAGCCAGACTTTCAGCAGTTTTTAGCGGACGTTCAAGGCCGGGACTGGATACCTCCAGCATGTACTGATCCGGAAAAGGATCCGGCTGAATTGTATCGAGCAGCGGGCTGATAATATCTGTCAGCTCTGCCGTATCTTCGACGGTAATCCCTCCTGGTTTATCTACCAAAATACTGAGAACATAGTCACCGCCCATTTTTTCATAAACAATATCCACCAGCTCAAAGGGCTCAGCAACAGCGGGTGCCACTGTCTGCCTTACTATATCAATAATCGTTGCGATTGCATTTCCCTCCTTACACACACAAGGAGCGAAGTCACAACTTCGCTCCTTTCTGTATTATTTCCTACTATTATAGCATAAATTGAGGATAATGCAAGTTTAATGCGGTATTTTTACCAGTCCATCCACTTTTTAGCCTTCAATATCTGAAACCTCTAAATGTTTCCAATAGATAATTATCCTGAATCTCGAAAGGAGAGGAGGGGATTCGAACCCCCGAGCCCCGTTAAGGACTACACGCTTTCCAAGCGTGCGCACTCGGCCACTATGCGACCTCTCCGTAAAGAGCGAGACTAAAATCTCGCCTCAACACGATAGATGGGCTGACCTTTCTGAGAAAATTTCTCCTCATACTCAGTCAGCACATTATTTTCATAATCACTGGCATGTAAATCTAACCATACCTGCTCTAAAATCATACCATATTGTGAGAAACTTGCCAAGCTATATTCGAAAAGTTGGCGATTATCTGTCTTAAAATGGACTTCACCTTTTTCCGGCAGAATCTTTTGATAGACCTCTAAAAAGTTTTTATAGGTCAGGCGCCGCTTCTCATGACGTTTTTTAGGCCAAGGATCACTAAAGTTTAAATAAATCAAACCAACCTCATGATCCGCAAAATAATTGCTTAGACTGGAACCGTTGGCTAAAAGCAGCCGAACATTGGGAAGCTGATTTTCCAATACCTTGTCCAAAGCGTGGCTGAGGACAGAGACCTGAAGATCGATCCCAATATAATTAATCTGGGGATTTTGCGCAGCCATCCCTGTAATAAAGCGGCCCTTGCCGCTTCCTATCTCAATGTGAATGGGATTGCTGTTGCCAAAGACAGCCTGCCAGTTTCCTTTTGCTTCTTCCGGCTTTAAAATAACATACTGAGGATTATTCTCCAGATGCTCCTTTGCACCTTTTCGTTTTCTGACTCTCATGCTTTCTTTCTAAAAGGAGTCCCTGAACTTGCGCAGTTCATAGATTTCCTGATTGACATTTTCCATATCGCGGTTTTCATAATATTTTAAAATCTGCGACAGATAAGAAAGCTGACCATACCACTTAATTTTTTGGTAAACCTTGTTGTTTTTCTTGTAACCATAGTATGTCAGCCACTCCGCCCAGCGCGTATGCGGAATATAGTGGCTTAAAATATGTGCCACATCATACATGCGGTCTGTCACGCGCACAGAATCCCAGTCCACTAAGTAAATCAGACCGCTCGTGGTTACGACCCAATTGCTGTGTCTGACATCTCCGTGAACAATCGTTGCATACTCTTTTTTAAAATCGGGCAGATTTCGCTTCATCTCTGCAACCACAGACTGCAGGTAGGCATTTTCTGCAATTTGATAAGGAGCACTGCGTTCCCAAGACAGCAATAAATCAAGAGGTCCTTCGACTTTATAGTTTAATTGCAGCAGCTGATTGACCAAGGGCTTTGATTTGTGCATCTGCAGCAAAATCTGAATGATTTGCTTGCTGTTCATATCAGCTCTGGTTAAGAGCCTGCCGTCCAGCCATTCCTGAGCGCTCATCATATCACCGTTGCCCAGACGCTTGGCCCACAAAAGCTGCGGTGCAATCTGTTCTTTGGCTAAAGCTGCCAGAATCGGTGTCGTGTTGATTTTCACAAAAATTTTATCACCGTTGGGATAAGTGCCAATATAGGCTTGACCGCTTTTCCCTTTTAAGGGTGTTAAGGTTAAATCTTTATCTGATTGGATCACACTCTTCCCCTCCTTTTCTTCTCGAATCACTAGTCCTATTTTACTTGTTTTAAACGGCTTAGTCAATTATCTTCTTTATTTTGTAAACCAGATAAAATTCATTTAAAATAATCATCGCTGCCGCCAGAAAAAGCGCCTTCTGCCAAGAAAGGCTGACGCACATCTCAACCGCTGTCAAAAGATATAAGACAGCTCTTAGAAATTGCTTGAGACTAGCTTTTTTAGTTTTTGGGGCAAGCGGAAAAAGGCCTGTCAGATACTGATAATCATAGTGCTTATACAAAGCCAGCAGCTGAAAGAGCAGCAGATAATTAAACAGAACTGCCAGCCCAGCTGAAGTCAAAGGCTGAGCAATAAAGATAAGACTCAGCAAACTTAAAATTCCCAAACGAACAGCAAGTCCCAGATAATCACCGCTCCTTAAAAAAGCACGTAAATAGAGATGGGTCCACGTATTGCTGTGCTTTTGCGATAAAAATCCGGTCACAAAATCCAGATAAGGGCGGCGCTTGACGCTGGCAGAGATGCCCTTGACATTAGTGAACAGAGAGAAAAATTTCAAAATAGCCTGCTGGCGTTTTCTTTCTTGGCTGATAGCCTTGGTCCAGTCTAATTTTCCCTCATGCAAAAAGGTCTGCCCTTTTTTGGTGATAATCAGCCATTTTAAGGCAAGAAAAACAAGCAAAAAGAGTGCGAAAGAGACAAAAGACATTCCCAAACGCAAAAATAAGGGGGCTAAGATCAAAAGCAACATAAGCTGCAGGCTTCCCCAAAAGAAGAAGGCACGCTTTTGAGCCTGTTTGATTAAAGAAACAACTTCTTTTTCCTTCGTTATTAAAAAGTATTGATCAGCTGCTTCCAAATAAGTGGCTGTATTCCCCCAAAACAGTAAAGCTGCAACCACCAAAGACAAAATGATGATAATAGGCAGATGATTGGCCGGAAAATGCTTTAACAGCTGACTATACTGCACCATGAGAAAACCCAGCAGAAAAATCAGCACTAAAACAAAATGGTCATTAAACACATAGCGCAGATATTTGCTGCTTTGAGTGAGAAAAGCGAACCGTCTTTTGCTAAATATTGCTTTCATAGATCAAGCCTCTTTAGTCAAAGCCATATAAATGTCGTTAAGACTGGCTTGGGGATTGCCGAAGTCTGACCGCAGCTCATCCAGACTGCCTTGAGCTCTTATCTGTCCGGCATGCAAAATGACGAAACGATCGCACATTTTTTCTGCCGAATCAAGAACATGCGTTGACATAAGAATTGATTTTCCTTTTGCTTTTTCAGCCGCTAAGAGCTCTGTCAAATCTGAGATAGCTACAGGATCCAATCCTAAAAAAGGCTCATCAACAATGAAAAGACTGGGATCAACAATAAAAGCACAGATAATCATCACTTTTTGCTTCATGCCCTTAGAAAAATGACTGGGAAACCAATCGAGTTTATCTTCCAGTCTGAACAATTCCAAGAGCTCTTGGGCACGGCTCAGAGCTTCTTCCTGTTCAATATCGTAGGCCATGGCTATCGTCTCAAGGTGCTCTTTCAGGGTCAGCTCCTCATAAAGACTGGGCGTTTCAGGAATAAAGCCGATTTTTTTGCGATAAGCCTCTTCTTGATCAGACAGGGTCAGCCCATCAATACTGATCTTCCCTTCATAAGGCGTCAGAAGGCCGATAATCTCATTTATAGTAGTTGACTTACCAGCCCCATTTAGCCCGATAAGACCCACCAACTCGCCGTCGTCTACTTGGAAACTAATATTTTTTAGGACAGGGATATTGACATAACCGCCTGTCAGATTTTCTATTTTTAACATGACGTTTCTTTCTAACTTTGATATACTATATTATAACAAAAACAAGCTAAGAAGGTGATTTTTAATGGACAATTGTATTTTTTGCAAGATTATAGCGGGCGACATTCCTTCATCAAAAATCTACGAGGATGAAGATGTTTTAGCCTTTCTTGATATTTCTCAGGCCACTACAGGCCATACGCTGGTTGTTCCCAAAGAGCATGTGCGTAATGCTCTTGCTATGGATGAAAAGAGTGCAGCCAAACTGTTTGCTAAGATTCCAAAAATTGCCCGTGCTCTGAAAAAAGCGACTAAGGCCGATGGGCTGAATATCGTTAATAACAATGAAGAAGCAGCCGGACAAACTGTTTTCCATGCTCATGTACACTTGGTCCCTCGTTTTGCTGACTCAGACGAATTTGCCATCCACTTTGTCGAGCACGAACCTGACTTTCCGGCTCTTGCCCAGTTAGCAGAGAAAATTCATAAGGAGATTGAGGCATGAAAACAAAAACCTTCATCATCTCAAGTATTCTTGGAGCCGGCCTTTATCGGCTTTATCAAAAACGTGATTCTCTCAAAAATTCGCTGACAGAATCCAAACAGCATTTTGATCAGGCGAAGGCTGACCTTGACAATATCAAAGACAATTTGCTCACAATCAGCCAGCAAAAGGAAAATCTGGCTGCCATTAGTCAGGACTTAGCTTACAAATTCCGGGTTTTTCAGGAAGAAAGCCAGTCTCATTTAGCAGAAATTAAAAAAACAGCTCAAAAGTACGAATCCAAAGATTAAACACGTTCATAACATAAAACAAGAGAGGAAAGCACCTATGCGCTGTCCTCTCTTTTCTATTAGCTAATAACCGCTGCCAGAGCCGGCTGCAGGCTGCTGGTAATTGCCTTGATTATAGTAACCGCCCTGATTAGAATAACTGCCCGAATTGGATGAACCGCTCGAGCCATAGTCAGCACTGGAACTTGAGTCTGAACTGTAACCATAAGACGAGCCGGATCCGTAGTCAGAATATCCGTTTGAGCCAGAATAATCACTGCTGCCGGCATCCGAAGTACTTGATTCGCTGTCATAGACACTGGTATCGCCATACAGATTTTCATAGAGACTGGCTGTTGTTTTCAAGTTTTCCGCAGTGGATTTTTTCCGTCCCAGCTGCTTCTTGATACGATTTTGTACTTTGAGCATTTCCTTGGCTGTCACCAGCTGATAAGAACCTCCGTCAATAGTGGCTGCTTCACCTTTCAGCTGATAGGTTTCGACATTTTTAAGGGCATCGCTGTAGCCCAGAAGATCAGGAATAGTGGAACTGGAAATTTTAATATTAGTCTGCATATTTTTGCTGACAGCAGACAGAATTTTACGGTATTTGCTGACACTGTCCAGAGCTAAAATCTTTTTCAAAACCTTGCTGATAACTTCACGCTGCCGCTTTTGCCGGCCGTAATCTCCATCCGGATCATCGTAGCGCATACGGGAATAGACAAGAGCCTGCTCCCCGTTAATCTTATGGCGGCCGGGCTCTACAGACGCCGTAAACTCAGGTTCATGATCTTCTATAGAGATAGGAAAATCAAAGTGATTGGTCACGGTAATGCCGCCGACAGCGTCTACCAGCTGTACCAGTCCTTTCATATTAATTTGAACATACTTATCAATCGTAATATCAAGCATGTCCTGAACAGTCATGATGGCCATTTTTGCCCCTCCGGCTGCATAGGCTGCGTTCAGCTTAGCATCATAACCTGCCTGTTCATTCTTTTTGGGTCCGGACAATTTAATCAAAATATCGCGTTCCAAGCTGGTCATGGTTGTTTTTTTCGTCTTTGGATTAATCGTTACCAGAATCATGGAATCGCTGTTGCCTTCCCATTTGGACGTTCTTTCTGCTGAACCGGTATCCACTCCCATCAGGAGGATGCTAAACGGCTTTTCATCAGCAATAACATCTTTTCCTGATCCTGTTCCATAGTCTTTAAAAGTCTTTGAAAATTCACCCAAAGAAAAATTATAGATACTTGTCGCATAAACTCCCAAGGCAAGAAAGCTTGTAAGAACTATGGTGACAAGCATGATTAGAATTTTTTTACCAATTTTCATCTGTTTTTTATTAATCTATCAGTTTTCCCATCAGGTAAACATCAAGAAATTCTCCATCCTTTGTTTTTGCACCACGTTTCTTGATGCCTTCAATTTCAAAACCAAACTTTTCATAAATGTGGACAGCCTTGGCATTGCGCTGCTGAACAGTTAATTCCAGCTTGCGAATGACAGCACTGTGTTCTGCCCAGTCAAGCGCAGCTTCCATTAAGAGCTGGCCTATCCCATAACCCCAATAATCTTTCAAAACTGCCAGAAATGTATCGCCAATATGTTTGATGCGGTTGTGACTGTGGGCAGAAATCATCAGGACGCCTACTACCTTGTCTGCAATTTTAGCAACCAGACAAATTTCATTGAATGACTGTGCTTTTTGTTCAATAAAAATAGACATTTCCTGAGCACTCATATGAGGACTGTCCTCATCCCGCGTAATAAAATCTGTTTCTTTTGTCAGCTGTTTTAGAGTAGCTGCTAAACTTGCTGCATCTTCAGGCAGCACCTCACGAACAATAACTTCTTGCTCAATCATGATCAAGTTCCTTTGCTAACTCTTGGCTGCGTGACCCGTGCGGAACAAATGTCAGCTGCCGGCCTTCATCCAATTTATCTAAGCGGATGGTCAAGTAGTCATCAAAAAAATCGGCATCCAAAAGCTCTCCCCATTCGATAACCGTCACGCCATCACCAAAAAGAAAATCGTCCAAATCAATGGAGTCGGGGTCATCACCGATACGATAGACATCCAGATGATAAAGCGGCAGCCGGCCTTCATACTCGCGAACAATTGTATAGGTAGGACTCTTAACCATCTGTTTAATTCCTAAACCTTTAGCAATTCCTTTTGTAAGAGTTGTTTTCCCGGCTCCCAAATCTCCTGTTAAAACAAGGACATCCTGAGCCTTAAGCTTTTGACCGATTTTTTTGCCAAAAGCCAGCAGCTGATTTTCATTTTGGCTATAAAACATAGACATATTATATCAAAATGTTTTATCTCTTCCAACTATTTTCCGCAAAAGAAAACAGATTTTGCCGCTGACTCAAGCATCAGTCCCAAAAAAGAACAAGACCCTGACAAACTACTTGCCTGAGTCTTGCTCTTCTATTACTTATAAAAAATGCTAAAGCCGACTGACTGCCAGCATCAAATTAATTATAAGATTGCCAGACTGATAAAATTCAAAATGAAAAGAAAATCAAGAACCCAAATGATCGGATGAATATCTTTCGCTTCCTTTTTAATAACTTTTGAAAATGTGTAGAAGAGAAAACCGGTTGCAATCCCCTGTGTAATACTGTAAGCAAGCCCCATGAAAATGGTCGCGAAAAAGGCTGGAACGGCCTCACTCATATCAGACCATTCGATGTCTTTAAGACTTGACAGCATCATAATTCCCACGATTAAGAGCACCGCTGCTGTTGCCTGTGTCGGAACAATAGCAAGCAAAGGGCTGAAGAAACTTGAAACAGCAAAGAGAGCTGCTATGACAACTGCTGTCAGACCTGTTCGGCCTCCGGCACCAATACCCGCTGCAGATTCAACAAAGGTTGTAACATTTGATGTTCCGGCAACAGCACCGACAGTGGTTCCCACCATATCTGAAAACAGGGCCTTATCCATTTTGTTTTTCAGACCATTTGACTGGGACTCGTCTGTCACATCAAAAATTCCTGCTTTAGCACCTGTACCAATCAAAGTACCGACATTATCAAAGATATCAGTTAAAGCAAAAGCTAAGACCGTCATCAGCACTTCAGGAATGCGTCCGGCATCAGAAAACAGAGCTCCTAAGCCCTTACTTCCAAGAGCTGCCCCAAAAATAGTTCCCAAATCCTTGACGGCTGCTGCCGGGTTATTTGCCGAAAAATCAATAGCTGACAGATCAACAATACCAGCCAAAATAGCAATGACAGTCGTCAGAATAATAGATAAAATGACACCACCCTTGATATTTTTAATAATGAAAAAGGCAGTGATAATAATCCCGATGACAGCAACAACAACCGCAGGATTGTTAAAGTTGACCAGCGATGGTGTCGCTGAAGAATTGGCTGTAATTGAAGCCAGACCCTTTGCAGCGCCCTTACCGGAGACCGTATAGGTTCCGGGATCGATGGCAAAGCTTAATAAACCAGCATTTTTTAAACCGATATAAGTTAAGAAAACACCAATACCTGCACTGATCGCTTTTTTCAGACTGTCAGGAATCTCATCAATAATCATCCGGCGAACCCTAGTCAGTGTAATAATAATAGAGATGATACCGCAGATAAAGACCATGGCTAAGGCTTCCTGCCAAGTATAACCCAGCGAGAAAACAACCGTATAAGTAAAGAAGGCATTGAGCCCCATACCCGGCGCCATAGCGTAAGGAATATTGGCATAAAGCCCCATCATCAGGGTTCCGGCAATGGATCCGATAATGGTAGCCAGAAAAACACCCTGCGAAGGCATGCCGGTCTGGCTCAAAATAGATGGGTTAACAAATAAGATGTAACTCATGGCAAAAAAAGTCGTGAAACCAGCCAGCACTTCGGTCCGGACGGTTGTCTTGTTTTCTTTCAGTTTAAAAAACTTTTCCATTTTAAAATCAGCTTCTCCTTTTTATGAACGATAGGTCTATTATAGCTAAAGATTTAGCTCTCTTCAAGACCTTTATTTGATATTGTCCTGATTGAGAAAAAGCAGAACCATCATTTGCAAAAAGGTAAATCCCAGAATAAAAGGCAGAGCATCCGGTGAGAAGAGCTTGGTCAGCTCATCAATGACAAGCATGGGCCGCAAAACGATATCCCATGAATTAAGTCTGGCATAACGGCCCAGATGAATCGCTAAACTGGATACCAATGAAAGCAGCAGCATAAAAGCTGATTTGACGTAAAAATCCTTGATGGCAAAACGTTTGAAAACCTGATTGATACTTTCAGCACCGCACAAGAGGCCAAATAAAATACTTGCCAAAAAAAGGAAATAAAGAATCAGGCTTCTTGAATCGCTGAAAATACTGGTCACAAAATCCATATGAACCACATCTGTCAGCATATAAAAAGTATTGGGGTAAAAGAAAAACCAGAGCAATCCAAAAATCAGGATCAAAAAAAGATTTTTAAAACGATTCAGGCAAAAGCTAAAATCCAAGGCCAGCAGTGCCAAAATCATATTCCAAATCAGATACTTTTCTTCTATTTTAAAATAGACAATAGCCAAAGAAATAATAAAAAAGAAAAGATGGCTGATCAGCAGCTTATGTTTCATATTTATTCTCCTCATGTTAAAAGTAAATTATATCATATTCTTATTTTCCGTGAAAACCATACAGACCTTTGCTTGCTTATCCTGCTTATTTTCTGCTATAATTGCTCTATGACTAAAAAAATGATCGCTATTGATTTAGACGGGACACTTCTTAAAAGTGACGGAACCATTTCAAACTATACGGTTGCTGTTATTAAAAAAATTCAGGAACAAGGACATCTGGTGATTATCTCAACCGGCCGTCCTTACCGCATGGCCTTGGAATATTACAAAATTCTTGGTTTAAAAACACCGATGATTAATTTCAACGGTTCCCTCACACATATTCCTGAGCAGAAATGGGCCGGTGAGCACCGGGTTAAGATTGAACGCAAATATCTCTTTGATGTTTTAAAAAACGAAAAAGCGTTTGAAGCTGATTTTATTGCCAGTGAATACCGCAAAAAATTTTACCTGACCTTCAATCACCGCCAGGCCATCAAACCAGAAATATTTGGGGTTAAAAAGCTGACAGATAAGATGCAGCTGAAACCGGAAAAAATTACCCGCGACCCCCACGCCCTGCTCATGCAGACAAGGGCAGCTGATAAGTATGCCTTAGCCGATGACATGCTTAAGCATTTTAACCATGAAATGGAAATCAGCAGCTGGGGCGGCCCTATGAATATTCTGGAGTTCTCGCCCAAAGGTGTCAACAAAGCTTATGCCCTTAAGCACCTGCTAAAAACACTCAGCCTCTCCAAAGAAGATCTAATTGCTTTTGGTGATGAACACAATGACACTCAGATGCTGGAATTCGCGTCGGTTGGCTACGCCATGAAGAATGCCAATCAAATCCTGCTGCCTTATGCCGATAAGATGACACAGTTTGACAATGATCATGATGGTGTTGCTAAAGAACTGGAAAAACTCTTGCTGTAAAACTAAAAGAAGCTGAGAAGAATTGTTTCTCAGGTCTTTTTGTCTGATTTTCCAAACATTTTAAAAAAAGATTGATAAATGTAAAAACCGGGCTGCAATCCATTTTCACTGACAGACCTTTGATTCTTAGTAATGCCGAAATCATTGCACTTAGTTTTAAAATGGGCAGCTTTTAAAAATCATCTGCGGTCAGAGAAAGCTCTTCCTGACGGCTGTCTTCTAGGGCTGCTACTGTGACACCCAGCAAGCGGACACCGGAATTATTCTCAGCCAGACTGTCAAAAATTTGATGAGCCTGATGCTCAATCGCGTCAAAATCCTGTGTTGGAAAATCCAATGTTTTGCGCCTCGTAAGTGTCGAAAAATCCGAATAGCGAACTTTGATGACAATAATCTTGCCTTTTCGCTCATTTTTTATTAAGCTGTCAGCCACCCGCCGTGCATTTTTTGAAAGTTCTGCTTTGATATCCTCGTCACTGTAAAGCAGCTTGCCGTAAGTTCTTTCACTGCCGATAGACTTTCGGATACGGTTATTTTTAACTGGTGAATTGCTGATGCCGCGTGCTTTCCGATAGAGATCAAAGCCAAAACGGCCAAAAAGATCAATCAGGGTCATTTCTGGTATTTGCTGCAGGTCTTTGCCGGTAAAGACCTTGAGCTCATGAAGTTTCTCAACCGATTTTTTGCCCACACCGTAAAATTTCTCAATAGGCAGGTCGGCTAAAAAGGCCTCCGCCTCCTCAGGCAAGATGACTGTTAAACCACGAGGCTTGTCATAATCACTGGCCAGTTTAGCCAGAAATTTATTGTAAGAAACACCGGCTGAACAGGTCAGATGCAACTCCTTCCAGATATCATGCTGGATTAATTTGGCAATTTTAACAGCTGATTTCAAGTGCAGTTTATTTTCTGTGACGTCCAAATAGGCCTCATCAATACTCATCGGTTCTACCAAGTCTGTATAACGTTTGAAAATTTCCCGAATCTGCATGCCGATTTCACGGTATTTGGCATGATTCCCCCTAATAAAAACAGCCTGTGGACAGCGTTCATAGGCTTCTTTAGAAGACATGGCTGAGTGTATACCGAATTTTCGCGCTTCATAATTGCAGGTCGAAACCACACCGCGGCCGCCTGTCTGACGAGGATCGGCACCGATAACTAACGGCTTACCCCGCAGTTTGGGGTTATCCCGCTCTTCCACCGCAGCAAAAAAAGCATCCATATCAATATGAATGATTTTTCGCGATGTGTCGTTAATCAGAGGGAAAATTAACATCAGACCTCCTGTCAGTTATCCTAAAGCATAAACAAACAAGTTACTATAATCAAGGTTTTCTTATAGTCTTTATTAACCAAAAGATAGACACTGCCGAATAAAAAACCGGCCAGACAGGTTAAAATCCCTGTCAAAACACTGCCTTTCGAAAAAATATGCATTAAGCCCCAGGTCAAACCCAGCAAAATGCCTCCATAGGGAATTTTGTCATTTTTAAACCAGGTTTCAAAAGCCTTCTGCCCAAAAACCAGCACCAGAGAAATCAAAAAGCTCTCAGCAGCATAATACAGGTACTGAAATACAAATTTCAGCCAGCCCAGATGCTGAAATTCGATGAAGATTTTAAAGCCTTTCCAGTCCCAATATTGAACAAGTGTGATCAAAACAAAGCTCAGGGCAACTGCCAGCCACTGCCAAGCAGAGACCTTCTTGGCACTGCTTTTTAAGAGTTCAAAACCAGTCTGCTTTCTGCCCAAAGCAATGATAGCAAACCCTAAAATCAGCCAGCCCAAACTGGTGATAATCCAGTGAACAATCATTTGAAAGGGGCTTGCCTGACTGAGTGATATACCCAAAAGCTCTTCAATCAATGCTAGCAGAACTTCAAATAAGAAAGCAGCTGCTGCATACAAAGCCAGCCATAGAAAATTAAAACCTGTAACACGTCTGCTGTCTTTCATGGCAGGTCTCCTTAATCCTTTTATAAGTCTATCTTCATTATACTCTTTTTGATTGTTTTTTTCCATTTATAATACAGTTAAGCTTCTTTTAATAAACTGTATTATAAAAGAAACTGTTTATTTCTAAAGCTTTTTAGTTGTGAAAACGGTTACTGTATGATAGAATGTAACTGAAAAATGTAACAGATGCACTGTTACTAGAAAAAGAGGATATTGCATTATGGCAACTGTTAAAACTAACACTGATGTTTTCGAAAAAGCTTGGGAAGGCTTTAAGGGAACTGACTGGAAAGAAAAAGCCAGCATTGCCCGCTTTGTACAAGCTAACTACACACCTTATGACGGTGATGAAAGCTTCTTAGCAGGACCAACTGAACGTTCTTTGAAAATCAAAAAGATTGTAGACGAAACTAAGGCTCAATACGAAGAAGCCGGCCGTTTCCCAATGGACACTCGCCCAACATCAATTGCTGACATTCCTGCCGGCTACATCTCAAAAGAAGATGAGTTGATTTACGGTATCCAAAACGATGAACTTTTCAAATTGAACTTCATGCCAAAAGGCGGAATCCGCATGGCTGAAACTGCCTTGAAAGAACATGGCTATGAACCAGATCCGGCTGTTCATGAAATCTTCACTAAGTATGTTACAACCGTTAACGATGGTATTTTCCGCGCTTACACTTCTAACATTCGCCGTGCACGTCACGCTCACACAGTAACTGGTCTTCCAGATGCTTATTCACGCGGACGTATTATCGGTGTTTATGCACGTCTTGCTCTCTACGGTGCTGATTACCTGATGCAGGAAAAAGTAAACGACTGGAATGCTATCACTGAAATTGATGAAGAATCTATCCGTCTTCGTGAAGAAGTTAACCTTCAATACCAAGCACTTGGTGAAGTTGTTAAATTGGGTGACCTTTACGGCGTTGATGTTCGCAAACCTGCCATGAACGTTAAAGAAGCTATCCAATGGGTTAACATTGCATTTATGGCTGTCTGCCGTGTCATCAACGGTGCTGCTACATCTCTTGGACGTGTTCCAATCGTTCTTGACATCTTTGCAGAACGTGACCTTGCTCGCGGAACATTCACCGAAAGTGAAATTCAAGAATTTGTAGATGACTTCGTTATGAAACTTCGTACAGTGAAATTTGCTCGTACTAAAGCTTATGACGAACTTTACTCAGGTGACCCAACATTCATCACAACTTCTATGGCTGGTATGGGTGCTGACGGACGTCACCGTGTTACTAAGATGGACTACCGTTTCTTGAACACTCTTGATAATATCGGTAATGCTCCAGAACCAAACTTGACAGTTCTTTGGACTGACAAACTGCCTTACTCATTCCGCCGCTACTGTATGGTAATGAGCCACAAACACTCTTCTATTCAATATGAAGGTGTGACAACAATGGCTAAAGATGGTTATGGCGAAATGTCATGTATCTCATGCTGTGTATCACCGCTTGACCCAGAAAATGAAGAACAACGTCACAACATCCAATACTTCGGTGCTCGTGTAAACGTCCTTAAAGCTCTTCTTACAGGTCTCAACGGCGGTTACGACGATGTTCACAAAGACTACAAGGTATTCGATATCGACCCTGTCCGTGATGATGTTCTTGACTTTGACACTGTTAAAGCTAACTTTGAAAAATCACTTGACTGGCTGACTTCAACTTACGTAGATGCTTTGAACATCATCCACTACATGACTGATAAGTACAACTACGAAGCTGTTCAAATGGCCTTCCTGCCAACTAAACAACGTGCAAACATGGGATTTGGTATCTGTGGTTTCGCAAATACTGTTGATACATTGTCAGCTATCAAGTACGCTACTGTTAAACCAATCCGCGACGAAGATGGCTACATCTACGACTACGAAACAACTGGCGAATACCCACGTTGGGGTGAAGATGATCCTCGTTCAAACGAATTGGCAGAATGGTTGATTGAAGCTTACACAACTCGTCTTCGCAGCCACAAACTTTACAAGAACGCTGAAGCTACTGTATCACTTCTTACCATCACTTCAAACGTTGCTTACTCTAAACAAACTGGTAACTCACCAGTTCACAAGGGTGTTTACCTCAACGAAGACGGCAGCGTAAACTTGTCTAAACTTGAATTCTTCTCACCAGGTGCAAACCCATCTAACAAAGCTCGCGGCGGCTGGCTGCAAAACCTCAACTCTCTTGCAAGTCTTGACTTTGCCTATGCAGCTGATGGTATTTCACTGACAACGCAAGTTTCACCTAAAGCACTTGGTAAAACATTTGACGAACAAGTTGATAACTTGGTAACTATTCTTGACGGTTACTTCGAAAATGGCGGTCAACACGTTAACTTGAATGTTATGAGCCTCAAAGATGTTTATGACAAGATTATGAGTGGTGAAGATGTTATCGTTCGTATCTCTGGTTACTGTGTAAATACTAAATACCTTACACCAGAACAAAAGACTGAATTGACACAACGTGTCTTCCACGAAGTTCTTTCAATGGACGATGCTGCTGAAGCTCTTACAGGTCAAAAAGCTTAATCTTTTGAAGCTAGCAAACGAGTTTGAGATAAAATAATCTCAAGCTCGTTTTTTGTGATTATGATTTAAAAATCATATTTTATTTCTAACTATCTTAAGAAAAAATACCAACAAACGTATGAAAATCAAACAAACACGCGATACCTTATCAACTACCTATCTTGATGCCGTTAAAATCAGAAATCTTATCTTCGTTCAAGGGCAGGGCGTTCCTTTGTCTATTGAAATTGATAAAAACGAAGCCTACTGTATTCATTTCGTTCTTTACGATGATAATGACAAACCTCTTGCTACCTGCAGGCTTTTGCCCGATGAGCAAAAAGGTTTTGTGACCTTGCAGCGCATGGCTGTCCTTGATACCCATCAAGGACTCGGCTTGGGCCGCAGACTTCTGCAAGCAGCAGAAACATTTGCCAAAGAGCAGAGATTTAAAAAAATTACTCTTCATGCCCAGATGACTGCTTATGACTTCTATGCGAAAAACGGATATCTACCGGTAGGAGAGCGGTTTTTAGAGGCTGGTATTGAACATATCACTGTTGAAAAAACGTTATAAGAAAAGTAAAACAAAAAAGCGAAGCTAAATGGATTCCTGAGAAATACCGGTTTAGTTCCGCTTTTTTATTGGTTTAACTCAAAGGTTTCAGCCTTGAAGTCTGCATAATATTTTTAGTGATCTAACAATGCTGCCCGCAAATCTGCCATACTGATTGTATTTTTACCGTCCACATTCATTTCGCGCAAAAGCAAAGGATACTTCATTTCTTCTCCCACTCAAGCAGCCTTGGCACAGACATTCTTGGACTGCTCTTAAGGAGCTAATTCCTGCTCAATCAAGTCTATCAATTCATTGCGATCCAATATCCACTGAGCACGTTCATCTTTTTCATAGGTTCGATTGCTAAGAAAAATAGCTGCGCGCTGTTTGGGAATATTAATAAGAACAAAAGTTCCCGTATAGCCGGTATGCAAAAGCCACTCTCCGTCTAAGTCCCAGGCTAAGCTGCGCTCTTTAAGGGCAAGGGAATAATTTTGGGTCAGTTTTTTTGCAAAATGATCAGTCAGATAGTGATTGACAAAAATTTCCAAATCTTTCAGTGTCGAAAATAAGCCAGCCGAACCGGTATGAACACCTAAAACCTGAGCCTTGGGATCATGAACGGTTCCCGAGGGAACTCCTTTAACTGTCGGTACAGCTGAAGAAACAGGGCCAAATGCTGTTTGGCGCATGTGCCAAGGTGTAAAAATTTCCTTGTCAAAAAGCCAGTCTAGGGATTGACCAGTCAGCTCTTCCAGCATGAAACCAAGTAAAATAAAATTGATATCGGTATATTTAAACGATTTATCCGCTGTTACCTTGATATGATTAATGGCATCTTTCAGCTGACCAGCTGACAAACTGTTACGATTGGGGATATAAGGATCAATGCCGCTCGTGTGAGTCAGCAGCTGACGCAGGGTGACTGATGGATCATGAAAAGCAGGGTAGTAAAATTGCAGAGGCCGATCAAGATCCAAAAGACCTTTATTTATCATGAAAATACAAACGGTCCCAACACCGACAACTTTAGAAACACTGGCCAAATCATAGACAAGAGCAGGTTTGTTTTTTTCTTCAGACGCTGTCTCTCCCAAATAAAACTCCTGCCAGCCGTCTTTTTCATAGAGCGCGAGACTAGCCCCTAAATAAATATGCTGACTGATTTGCTCATGAATCTTGCTTAATATCTTTTGATGGCTCATGATAGTTTACGGAACCAAATTTCTATACGGCTGGGGTCCGACAAGACCAAAACTTTTTCTTTTTTATCCAGATAAACTTCCTGTCCTTGCTCTTCCAGATAAGTTTTCAAAGCTGCCAAATCATAGTCTGGTGCTACCCGAACTTCTAAGATTTCCAGATCCCAGGCAATATGCGGAGCAGTTTCCAAATCATCTCCCTGCCCTTCAACAAAATCTACAGACAGCGGAAATTGATTTTGAAACAGTCCTTGATAGAAATCCTGCGATTTACTTTTATCCGGAACATTTAAGATAAGTTTTTCCACCTTATAGGCAGACAGTCCTTCAAAACTTTCCTGCGGCCGGACATCTGCCTCCTCTACTTCTTTGAGGGTAGTCAGATCGTCTTCAGCATGGAGTAAAAAAAGATCATTTTCAGGTGATAATGCTTCAAAAGCATAGCCGTTTGCTCCTTTTAGAATTTTAGTTGTCTCAGCCCCGTTTGCCAGCAAAGCCGCAATGTCATCTGCATTGGCAGCCTTGATAACCATTTTTTGAAGCTTTTTTAAACCCTTAACCATTCTTGTTCTCACAGCAGGCGATTCCTCAATAACAAAACGGCTGCCTGCATGAGACCAATCTGTAAAGATAGCCAACGCATTTTCTTCAGAAAAAAGCTTAAATCCTAAAGTCTTTTGATAAAAATCAATATTTTTATCGCGGTCATTAACCCGTAAAACCGGCGAATGAAAATCCATTTGTCCAAATAAGCTCATTGTCCTGTCCTCCCTTAACATTTCCATTTTAGACAAAATATGACATTTTGACAAGAAATTATGTGCTCCATCAGGCATTTTCCCAGCAAAAAAGCAGTCAAAATTTATTCCTGCCCATCATTTATAGTGGCAGTCAGTCCAGATTACTGCTCTTTTCAGTAATTACTGACTAACATTTAGTGATACCAAATTCTTGCTGCATGTGATTCAGCCGCAAGAGTATCTTCTTTTATAAATTCTTTATCTGTCAAAAAGAAAAAGCTGGGAATTTCTATTAAATATCCCGGCCTTTAGGTATTATTTCAAGTATAAGTATTTAAATAAGGCAACGCCTGCGATAGCAGCAAGAATTGGTGCACAAACCGGTACCCATGCATACCACCATTTTGAATCACCTTTAGATTTGCCCAGAACTGATTCCGGCAAGAAGTGGTGCAAAAGACGCGGACCTAAGTCACGAGCCGGGTTAAGGGCAGGACCTGTAGGTCCTCCTAAAGCTGCAACAAGAGCCATAACAAGGAAGCCTAAACCTAAGTGAGCAACTGCCAAACCAGAATTGATGTTAGCACCAACTGTCAGACCGACTTGAGAAAATTTAAATGATGATGAAGCTACGTCTGTTCCCATCGAATTTAATTGCTGAACAATTTCACCGCCGAAATAGTTTTTAGTAAGAGCCATCGCTCCGAAGAAAAGGACAAATGAACCGGCAAACTCATTGAGGAAGCCATTAATCAATGATGCTTTCTTAGTCGCATCCGTATCATCATCAACAGCTGATGTCGTTGAGAAAGTTCCTAAAATAGCATTGGCATCTTCAGTTTGTCTGTAGTATGGCGCATGAGTTGCCACAACAACCAATTGACCGAAAATAGCTCCCAAAAGCTGAGCCAAAAGATAAGGAAGGACTTGTTTCCATGGGAAAAGTTCTGAGACAGCAAGACCGAGCGTGAAAGCCGGGTTAATATGGTTACCAGATACATTACCAAACATCAAAGCGGGCAGCATAACACCAAAACCATATCCTAAAGTGATGATAACCCAGCCGCTTTTATGACCTTTTGTTCCTTTTAATTCAACATTTGCAACGGCACCATTCCCCAAAATAATAAGCAGAGCTGTACCAATAAATTCTGTGATATACTTCACAGTCCATGTAACATCCATTTGTCTTTTAATCCTCCGAGTTCAAATTTTTTAGACATGTACCATTTTATCAAGTATAATAGATAATGTAAAGCCTCTTAGAAAATTAAAAACGTTTACTTTGAAAGGTTCATATGAAATACAATCAATACAGTTACATTCAAACATCAAAAGCTCAGGCAGAAAAAGAACTGCAAAAACTCGGATTTCACCTAAGCACTCAACAGACAAATAAGGAAAACTTGGCTGAGTTCATCAGTCAGATTTATTTTCAAAATCCTGATAAGGACTATGTCTTTAAAAGCCTGATTGCTGACAGTGAGACTGATTTGGCTGCTTTTTTCCAGTCTTCCCAGGAGCTGACAGATGAGGTGTTCTATCAGGTTGCCCTGCAGCTTTTAGAGTTCACTGCTTATGTCGATTTCACAGACAGCAAATCCTTTGTGAAAGAAATCAATTTCCCGATAACTTTTGACGCCAACCAGTTTCTGCTCAATCTCTATCAGCTGCTGGCAACCCGCACTAAAAACGGCATGACGCTTATCGATCGGCTGGTCAGTCAGGGCTTTCTTGCTGCGGATAATACCTATCATTATTTTAATGGCAAAAGCTTAGCAACCTTTGATACCAATGATGTCATCCGTGAAATCGTCTATGTTGAAGCTCCTGTTGATACCGATAAGGACGGAAAGCTAGATCTTATTAAGGTTAATATTATTCGTCCTAAAACTAAGGAACTGCTTCCTGTTATCATGACAGCCAGCCCCTACCATCAAGGTGTCAATGAGAAAAAATCAGATCAAAAACTGCATCAGATGGAAGCTGAACTGACTGTCAAACAGGCCGGCCATATCAAGGTCGCTGAACACGATTTTCAGCCGCTTGAAACAAGCATTCCTGACTTACCAGTAAGTCCTGCTCAGGAGAGCTTTGCTCATATCAGCAGCTATACTCTCAATGACTATCTTTTGGCCCGCGGCTTTGCCAATATTTACGTGTCCGGTGTTGGCACTAAAGATTCCGACGGGTTCATGACCAGCGGTGACTATGCCCAGATTGAATCCTTTAAAGCTGTCATTGATTGGTTAAATGGCAGAGCAGCCGCCTACACCAGTCACAAGCGTGACAAGCTCGTTATGGCTGACTGGACAAACGGACTGGTCACAACTACCGGAAAATCCTATCTTGGAACCATGTCAACCGGACTGGCGACAACAGGTGTTGAAGAGCTCAAGGTTATTATTGCAGAATCGGCTATTTCTTCTTGGTACGGTTATTACCGGGAAAACGGACTGGTCTGCAGCCCCGGCGGCTATCCCGGCGAGGATTTGGACGTTCTCACCGAGCTGACTTATTCGCGCAATCTGACAGCCGGTGATTATTTGAGAAATCATTCCCGCTATCAGGAAATGCTGGATGAGCAGTCAAAAGAAATAGACCGTGTCAGCGGAGACTACAATCAGTTCTGGCAGAATCGCAACTACCTGCCCTATGCGCACAGCATCAAAGCCCATGTGGTTTACACACACGGTCTGCAAGACTGGAATGTCAAACCTAGTCATGTCTATGATATTTTAAATGCCCTTCCTTCCCATGTCGAAAAACATGCCTTTTTGCACCATGGCGAGCATATTTATATGCACAACTGGCAGTCTATTGATTTTCGCGAAAGCATGAATGCTCTCCTAACCAAGGAACTTTTGGGCCGCTCCAATCATTTTCAGCTGCCGACTGTTATCTGGCAGGACAATTCACAGGATTATACCTGGAAAAATTTACAGCATTTTGGCAGCAGGCAAACCATACATTTGCCTCTTGGAGAAGATCAGCAGATGATTGACAATCATTATCCTTCTGCTGATTTTAAAGGCTATAGCAAGGACTACCACAGTTTCAAGGCAGATCTCTTCAGAAAAAAAGCAAATGAAATCACTGTTGATCTGCCCATTCAGGAAGATCTGCTCATTAACGGCCAAATGACTTTAAACATCAGACTCAAATCCAGCAGCAACAAGGGGATTCTCTCAGCACAAGTGCTAGATTTCGGCCAGAAAAAACGTTTTGCTGACCGTCCGGAAATTCTTGAGTTTAACAGTATTGACAACGGCCAGAACTTCTCCTGCGAAGCTCTTCGTGAACTGCCTTACAAACAAACACCTTATCGGGTAATTAGCAAGGCCGTACTCAATTTACAAAACCGAACAGACCTGCTAAAAATTGAAGAGGTCGTTCACAAAGAATGGATGACTGTGCAGTTTAAGCTGCAAGCAAGTATTTACCAACTCAAAAAAGGAGACACTCTCAGAGTGATTCTTTATACCACCGATTTTGAGCATACCATACGCGATAACAGCAACTATGCGCTGACAGTCGACTTGGCCAATTCATCGCTTGATATTCCGTATACAACCTTTTCAGAATAACACTCTTTGAAAATCAAAATAATCCATCATTGTCTTCAGCTTGCTGTACTTACGTATTGTCTGTGCTTTGTCTATTTTTGATTTTCTTTGAGTGTAAAAATCCTCAGATTTTAAATAGCAAAAAAACGGCAAATCAACTTTCGGTTTGAATCTGACTGCTGATTTGTTCCATGACTTGCTTAGCTGTTTCTTTATCGTCCTCAGTCACATAGTAGATACCTGTTCGATACTGGCGGCCGTAATCGTTTCAATCGTACGCGATTTATTGTCAGTCTGCTGCTTTTTCACAAGCTTGTCAAATATTTGACTTTATGCTATGATGTTTCCAATTATACGCAAGGAAAGAAACCATTATGCAAGAAAAAAAGACGCATTTAGCCAATCAGCTTTGCTTTTCGATTTATAACAGCAACCGCCTTTTCAATCAATTTTACAAAAAAAGCCTCAAATCCTTCGATCTGACTTACACACAGTATTTGGTTCTTTTGTCACTTTGGGAACAAGACGGACAGTCCTTACAGGAACTTGGACAGCAGTTTGGCCTGACCAGCAATACCCTAACTCCCTTGCTGAAACGTTTAGAAGACAAGGGGTATTTGATGCGCATGCGTCCTAAAAAAGAGCGTTGCCGGCTGCTCATTCAACTAACTGAAAACGGCAGATCTCTTCAGAGCGATGTCGAAAAAGTGCTCAAGGATTGCTTGGGGAACCTGGCACCAATGTCACTTGATAAAGCTCAGCAAATGATTGACGATAATAACCTTTTAAGTGCTGCTTTAAAGAAACTGATGTAAAACTAAGCATTAATAAGCAGAGACTTTCCTAAACTCAGCAATCATAGTCATTCGAGAATTACAAGGAGCATAAATGATAGACGTTTTTCAAAAAAGACAGCTAAGAAAATTTAGGGATTTAAGTTACTGTTCAAAAATGATATAATGGCTAATGTACTTTAAAATAGCTTTTTACAAGGCAGAACGCGATTGTATGCTTATGTGCTTACTAATTATCATATTAATGCTAATTAATACGCTGAAGCATAGCTCCATCAACACCACAATAAATGTTTACTCACATTTATTTCCAGCACAACAAAAAGAAGTCGCCTCTGCCTTTGAAAATTTTTAACAATAAGGCAAAATAAGGCAACGAAAATTTACAAACAGGGTCTAACCCCTTGATACGAAAGGAATCTAGAAAATCTTATGATGAATATGCAAGACCCCTAGTTCAGTTCTGTAAGTCTTGTAATCGTCGGAAACATTGATTTAAAAAGGTTTTAGATTCTCACAATTTTACAAAATGCACTAAAAATTTTAAAAGTGGTCACTTTTTGGTCACTCACTTACTAGCATTTTGGAGTACAAATTGAATATTCTCATTCCTTTAATTAATAGAAATAGCGAATTTTTTTCTATAATTAGAGGAATCTAAAAGGGCTCTTTGTCAACTATAGTGGGTGATGAAAAGCTAAGTTCTGGAGAGAACCCAGTTGGTTCTCTCTTTTTTGCTGTTCAAGATAAGATAAATCCGTTTCTTGAAGTTAGGGAAATTACGATAACCAAACCCTTGACGCTTGATATCTTTGATAAGCTTGTTAGTTGCCTCGAGCTTGGCGTTTGAGTCATCTAGCTCGAGTGCGTTCGTAATATAGGGTCTGTATTTTTCAAAGGTCTTAAAAACAGTGAAAAATAGGGTGTTGACCGTCTCTTTGCAGTCGTGAATCAACTCGAAAAAGTGTTGGCTATTCTTTTTCTGGAAATGGTAGAGCA
>NZ_AUIN01000003.1 GCF_000423725.1 Streptococcus devriesei DSM 19639 | reverse complement strand
GTAAATCGTCATGAAATGGCGATTTCGATTTTCCTCGCTCTCCTATTTTAAGGCTCAGGTAGAAATCATCCACTGGATAATTTCTATCCCACCTCCGCACAGTTTATTAGCTCAAAAGGTCTGGGAGACCTTTTGAGAGTGATAATAAAGCTAACTAAGTTAGCTTCAAATATCCTCTATCACTTGCGTAGCAAGGGATAAGGACTTCCAATTAGCAGTGGTTCATTGGTGCTAAAGCATCTAATGAACTGTACAGGGGTAAGACTAAGTCGGCTAAGCCAACAAGTCTTACTCCCAACCACTGCGTTAAATATGTGATACTTCATAAATTGAAAGAGTTTGAGACTTTTGTCCCAGACTATTGCCAGAGCTTGGCAACTTTTGCCTGCACTTCTTCATTTTCAAGGAATTCATCATAAGTTTCATCAATACGGTCAATAACACCGTTTTTAGAGATGACAACGATATGATTAGCCAAGGTTTGGATAAATTCATGGTCGTGACTGGCGAAGATAATAGATTCTTTGAAATCTTTAAGACCGTCATTCAAGCTTGAGATGGACTCTAAGTCCAAATGGTTGGTAGGATCATCGAGAACAAGTACATTGGATTTAAGCAGCATTAGCTTGGACAGCATCACGCGCACTTTTTCACCTCCTGAAAGGACATTGACAGACTTGTTAACTTCATCGCCGGAAAAGAGCATACGGCCCAAGAAACCGCGAAGAAATGTGTTATCGTCTTCTTCTTTGCTGGCAAATTGACGTAGCCATTCTAGGATAGATTCACCATTTGCAAAATCACTGCTGTTATCCTTTGGAAGATAGGAGCGGCTTGTTGTGACACCCCATTTGATTGTACCTTCATAGTCAATGTCTCCCATCAGCGCACGCATCAAAGCTGTTGTCTGAATGTCATTTTGACCGATGATGGCAGCCTTATCTCCCGGATTTAAAATAAAACTGATATTGTCAAGAATAGTCTCACCATCAATTTTAACTGAAAGGTTTTCGACAGTCAGAAGGTCATTGCCGATTTCTCTCTCTGCTTGAAATTTAATAAACGGATATTTTCGGCTGGAAGGGACAATTTCTTCCAATTCGATTTTATCCAGCATTTTTTTGCGAGAGGTAGCCTGCTTGGATTTAGAAGCATTGGCAGAAAAACGAGCGACAAATTCCTGCAGTTCCTTAATCTTCTCTTCTGCTTTGGCATTGCGGTCAGCCTGCAGTTTTGCTGCCAGTTCGCTGGATTCTTTCCAGAAATCATAATTGCCGACATAGAGTTTAATCTTACCGAAATCAAGGTCAGCCATGTGAGTGCAGACTTTATTAAGAAAATGCCGGTCGTGAGAAACAACGATGACCGTATTTTCAAAATCAATAAGAAAATCCTCCAGCCAATTAATGGACTGGATATCAAGACCGTTAGTGGGCTCATCCAGCAAGAGAACGTCCGGTTTACCAAAAAGAGCTTTGGCAAGCAAAACCTTGACCTTATCGCCGTTAGCCAGCTCACTCATATTTTGGTAATGAAGATCCTCAGCAATATTAAGATTTTGCAGCAGCTGAGCCGCCTCGCTTTCAGCTTCCCAGCCTCCCAGTTCAGCAAACTGTCCTTCTAACTCAGCAGCACGGACCCCGTCTTCGTCGGAAAAATCTGCTTTCATGTAAATAGCATCTTTTTCTTTCATGATATCATAGAGCTCTTGGTTGCCCATGATAACAACATCAATAGCACGTTCTTCTTCATAGTCAAAGTGATTTTGACGAAGAACAGACAGACGCTCGTTAGGACCGAGCGCTACATGTCCGGTTGTCGGTTCAATATCACCGGCTAAGATTTTCAAAAATGTTGATTTTCCGGCGCCGTTAGCACCAATCAAGCCATAGGTATTTCCCGCTGTAAATTTAATATTGACATCATCAAAAAGTTTACGATCGCTGAAACGCAGCGATATATCTGATACAGTTAACAATTTTCCACCTCATCTTTTATTACTACTACATTCTACAGGAAAAGCCCTTATTTTTCAATTAAATCCCTCAGCTGTAAATTTTTAGCTGCTGCTTTTGGCTTCCTGCTCTTGATAATTATGTTATAATTGAACTAATTGTAATTTAGGGAGAATAGAAATGACAAAACCTATTATTTTGACAGGTGACCGTCCGACAGGAAAACTGCATCTGGGGCATTATGTCGGCAGCCTCAAAAACCGTGTTCTTTTGCAAAATGAGGACAAATACCGCATGTTTGTTTTTTTGGCAGACCAGCAAGCCCTGACCGATCATGCTAAAGAATCTGAAATCATCAAGGAGTCTGTCGGCAATGTTGCCCTTGATTATTTGGCAGTAGGTCTCGATCCGGACAAAGTGACGATTTTCATCCAGAGTCAAATTCCTGAATTAGCTGAGCTGACCATGTATTATATGAATTTAGTGTCTCTGGCTCGTTTGGAGCGCAATCCAACCGTTAAGACAGAAATTGCCCAAAAAGGTTTTGGCGAGTCTATTCCGACAGGTTTTTTGGTTTACCCTATTTCACAGGCTGCTGATATCACAGCTTTTAAAGCTAATTATGTACCTGTTGGGAATGACCAAAAACCAATGATTGAACAGACACGTGAAATTGTCCGCAGTTTTAACCATACTTATAAGTGTGATGTTTTAGTCGAGCCAGAAGGCATTTATCCGGAAAATGAGGCCGCCGGCCGCCTGCCGGGGCTTGATGGCAATGCTAAAATGTCCAAATCTCTGGGCAACGGCATTTATCTGTCTGATGATGCGGACACTGTTCGCAAAAAAGTGATGAGCATGTATACGGATCCAAATCATATCCGTGTGGAAGATCCCGGTTCTATTGAAGGCAATATGGTTTTCCATTACCTTGATGTTTTTGGTAAGCCAGAAGATGCAGCTGACATTGCAGCTATGAAAGAGCAGTATCAAAAAGGCGGTCTTGGCGATGTGAAGACCAAGCGTTACCTGCTTGATATTTTAGAGCGGGAACTAAAACCAATTCGTGAACGGCGTTTGGAATATGCCAAGGACATGGGCTATGTTTTTGATATGCTGAAAAAAGGCAGCGAAAAGGCTCGTCAGACAGCTTCAAGTACTTTAGATGATGTCAAAAAAGCCATGGGAATCAATTATTTTTAAAAAATTTCGTATAAAAAAGCAGAGAAGACGCTGTAAAAATCAATCGTTTCCTCTGCTTTTTTTCTTGGGCAAATTTTCCTGAATTTATTGACAAATGATTTTGGCGTGTTATTATAGTAACAATTAAACTAGCCGACCGGCAAAAATGTATAGAAAAGAGGATTAAATAATGTCAAATTGGGACACTAAATTTTTGAAAAAAGGCTATACCTTTGATGATGTATTACTTATCCCGGCTGAAAGCCATGTTCTTCCAAATGAAGTTAATATGCAGACCAGATTGGCTAAAAATTTGACATTAAATATTCCAATTATCACTGCAGCCATGGATACTGTTACTGACAGTAAAATGGCTATTGCTATTGCACGGGCAGGCGGTCTTGGTGTTATTCATAAGAATATGTCCATTAAAGAGCAGGCTGAGGAAATTCGAAAGGTAAAACGCTCAGAAAACGGGGTTATTATTGATCCTTTCTTCTTAACGCCTAAGCACAAGGTTTCTGAGGCTGAAGAACTGATGCAGCGCTATCGCATCAGCGGAGTTCCCATCGTAGAAACGCTTGAAAATCGTAAATTGGTCGGTATCATTACCAATCGTGACATGCGTTTCATCTCTGATTATGATACACCGATTTCAGAGCATATGACTAGTAAAAAATTGGTGACAGCTCCTGTAGGAACAGATCTTGAAACAGCTGAGCGTATCTTACATGAACATCGCATTGAAAAATTACCGTTGGTTGATGAGACTGGACGTCTGTCAGGCCTTATTACAATCAAGGATATTGAAAAAGTCATAGAATTTCCGAATGCTGCTAAAGATGAGTTTGGCCGTCTTTTAGTCGCCGGTGCTGTCGGTGTTACTTCTGATACGTTTGAGCGTGCAGAAGCCCTTTTTGAAGCCGGAGCAGACGCCATTGTTATTGATACAGCCCACGGCCACTCTGCCGGTGTTCTTCGGAAAATCGCTGAAATTCGTGCTACTTTTCCTGATAAGACTTTAATTGCCGGCAACATCGCCACTGCTGCTGGTGCAAAAGCTCTTTATGATGCCGGTGTTGATGTTGTCAAAGTAGGGATCGGCCCAGGATCTATCTGTACAACCCGTGTGGTTGCCGGTGTCGGGGTTCCTCAGATTACAGCCATTTATGATGCTGCCAGCGTTGCGCGTGAGTACGGCAAGACCATTATTGCAGACGGTGGTATTAAGTATTCCGGTGATATTGTCAAAGCTCTTGCTGCGGGCGGCAATGCTGTTATGCTCGGGTCTATGTTTGCAGGTACTGATGAAGCGCCAGGTGAAACAGAAATTTACCAAGGCCGTAAGTTTAAAACCTACCGTGGCATGGGTTCAATTGCAGCTATGAAGAAAGGGTCGAGCGACCGCTACTTCCAAGGCTCTGTCAATGAAGCTAATAAACTTGTTCCGGAAGGTATTGAAGGGCGCGTAGCTTATAAGGGGGCTGCGGCAGATATTGTCTTCCAAATGCTGGGCGGTATCCGATCTGGTATGGGTTATGTAGGGGCTGCTAACTTGCAGGAACTTCGTGAAAATGCTCAATTTATGGAGATGTCAGGGGCAGGATTAATCGAAAGCCACCCGCATGATGTTCAGATTACAAATGAAGCACCTAACTATTCTGTACAATAAAACTAAAAAGAAACTGCGCTAGTTAAGCAGTTTCTTTTTTTGTTATTAAATTTTCAATATGAGGGAAATAGATCAGTAAAAATTTTCTTGACAGCAGCTTTAATCACAAATGCCTTAGATATAGCAATTGTTGACGTTTGATTTACAAAATTGTAAAGCAAAATTGACAGTTTTTTGACACAGCTGTTAATCTCCAGAAAGTTTTCCCTGATTGATAGTAAAGAGTTTTAAATCCTCAGGAAGCTGCTGAAGGTGGTCAAGGCTGGTTGTGGTGATAAAGGTTTGGACATTTTCCTTAATACCTTCTAAAAGTTTGGTTTGTCTGTGATTGTCAAGTTCACTCATAACGTCGTCCAGTAAAAGGATGGGGTAATCTCCGGTGACCGATTTGATGAGTTCGATTTCAGCTAACTTTAAAGACAAAATCAAACTGCGATGCTGTCCCTGACTGCCAAAACCGGCATTCATGTCATTAATAAAAAACGACAAATCATCACGATGAGGTCCCAAACCAGTATTCTTCTTAAAAATGTCTCGCTGACGATTCTTTTGCAGCTGGGACAGGAAATTTTTCTCAATGTCTTTTTTATCATCAAATTTAACGGAAGACAGATAAGAAATGTTTAAATGTTCCTGCTGGTTTGAAATAGTAAAATGGTGTTTATCTGCTTCTTTGGCCAAATCATGAATGAAATCAAAGCGATGCTTGATAACTCTGGTTCCGTAATCTGCCAGCTGCTCATCTAAAACGCCTAAAAAATCGGAATCAACTTTATCAGCTGTTTTGAGATAGGAATTTCGCTGTTTTAAGACGTGATTATAATTTGATAAATCAGCCAGATAAACAGGTTTAATTTGCCCTAAATCAATATCAATGAACTTTCTCCTAAGGCTGGGAGAGCCTTTTACCAGCTGTAAATCCTCCGGCGCAAAAAGAACAACTGTCATCATGCCGATATAATCTGACAGTTTGGATTGCTTCAAGTGATTGATTTTAGTTGTTCTTCCCTTGTCGGATAAGGTTATTTCTAAGGGAATTTTACCATTGATTCGGTTTAGTATTCCGAGGATACGCAGCTCTTTTTCACCAAACCGGATCAGTTCTTTATCTGAGCGTGTTCGGTGGCTGCGTGTTAAAGACAGGAAATAGATGGCTTCTAAAAAATTAGTTTTTCCTTGAGCGTTCTGACCGACAAAAACATTAAGTTTTGGGGAAAATTCAGTTTCAAGCTCCTGATAATTACGATAATTGGTTAGTTTGATTTTTTCTATCCACATAGTTAAGTGCCGGGGAATTTAACAGCTTTTTTAGTTTTAGAGGCTGTTTTTGGTCCTTTATGCTGATTGGTTTTCTTGTTCTTTTGGTTTAATTCCTTGACAAGAGCTGCTACTCTTTCTTTTTCTGCCAGCTGGCTCAGATGCTCTTCCTTCTCCTTTGAAGAAGGCTCAACAATAGTAATGGTGATATCTGATGCTGGAATAGTAATTTGATCGCCTAAGCGAATCTTTTTTCCGCGACGTGTCTCAGTTTGACCGTTAAACAGAACTTCTGTGTTGGCTAGATAAGACTTGACAGCACCTCCGCTTGAAATAATGCCTAAATTTTTTAAAAGTGCCTGCAGTGTAATATAGTCTCCAAAAAGTTTGTATTCCATAAATTCCTCAACTTTCTCTAAGGATAATTATAGCATAAAATGATATAATTGAACGGAATAACATATTGAAGGAAGTCCCATGAAATTAGCCCAAGATGTACATTTACACTTGATTAAAACGACCAAATTTAAGACTAATCATATTACTTTTCGTTTTTCCGGAGAATTAAACAGCAAAACATTAGCCCGGCGTGTTCTCGTTGCTCAAATGTTAGCCACAGCGAATAATGCCTATCCGACGCCGCAGGCATTCAGAGAAAAATTAGCCGATCTTTACGGTGCTCGTTTTTCAACACAGGTCTCAGCCAAAGGACGGGTTCATATCGTTGATATTGACATCTCCTTTGTATCTGATCCTTTTGTACCGGAAGGCAGTTCTATTTTGGGAGAAATAGTCGCTTTTTTAAGAGAGGCTTTATTCAATCCTTTAGCCTCCGTGGAACATTATCAGAGTAAGACTTTTGACCTTGAAAAGGCAAATTTAATGAGGTATTTAGAAGCTGATAAAGAAGACGCTTTTTACTACAGTCATCTGGAATTGCAGAAACTTTTTTTCAAGGAAGAAATCATGCAGTATTCAAAGGATGCAAGAGCTGATTTAGTGGATGCTGAAAATTCATATACCACCTATCAAGAATTTCAAAAAATGCTGAAAGAAGACCGCATTGATATTTTTGTCTTAGGCAGTTTCGACGACTATCACGTTTTACAGTTAATTGAAGAGTTTCCGTTAAGAGATCGGCAAAAAGAATTAGTCTTTTTTTATCAGCAGAATTATTCAAAAGTTGTCCAGGAAAAGGTTGAACAAAGAGAAAATCAGCAATCTATTTTGCAATTGGGCTACCATCTGCCAATAACCTATGGTGACAGCAATTACTATGCCTTGCTTGTCTTTAATGGTATTTTAGGAGCTTTTCCGCATTCAAAATTGTTTACTGAAATCAGAGAAAAACAAGGTCTGGCCTATAATATCGGCAGCCATTTTGACAGTTTTAAAGGTTTACTGCAGCTTTACACTGGAATTGACAGTAAAAAAAGACCCCAGACTTTTCAGTTAATCAATAAACAATTTAATGATTTGAAGTTAGGGCGTTTTTCCGGTCATTTATTGAATCAGACCAAGAAAATGCTGATTAACAACATCCAGTTATCAGAAGATCATCCCAAAAGTATGATCGAGCATAACTACAATTGTCAATTTTTAAAGGAGAGCTGCATAGATATAGAAGACTGGATTGACAAGGTTGACAAGATCAGTAAAGAAGATGTTGTCAGGGTTGCCAACCTTATCAAATTACAGTCTATCTATTTTTTGGAAGGAGAATGAATGGCTGCAACGAGATTAAAAAGACGTCAATTTCCGGATATTGGTGAAGAATTTTATTTTAATCAGCTGGACAATGGAATCACTGTTTTTTTGCTGCCTAAAAAAGATTTCAAAGAAACTTTTGCTATGATCAGCAGCCAATTTGGTTCGATTGACACAGAGTTTACAGTAGATGGAAAAACCAAAAAGTATCCAGCGGGAATTGCTCATTTTTTAGAGCATCAGCTCTTTGAAATGGAAAACAATAAAGATGCTTCTTATGAATTTACGAAATTAGGTGCAGACAGCAATGCTTATACAGATTTTGAAAAGACTGTCTATTACTTTTCAGCAGTTGACAGCATTAAAGAAAATTTAGCCCTGCTGCAGGATTTTACCAGTAAAGCTATCTTTACAGATGCGTCAATTGAAAATGAAAAAGCCATTATTGCGCAGGAAATTGACATGTATCAAGATGACGCTGATGACTTTTTGTATCAAGGAATTTTAACCAAGCTTTATCCTAAGACTCCTCTGGCAGAAGATATTGTCGGCAGTCAAACGAGCATTCGCCATTTAAATAAGCGTGATTTAGAAGAAAATTTTCACTATTTTTATCATCCTTCCAATCTCATTCTTTTAGTTGTGGGATCCTTTGATGTCAAGCAAGTTTACAAGGACATTGTCACTGTTCAAAAAGAACTGCCTCAGGTAAAGGCACCTCAAATTGAACGTTCAGATTTAAAACTTTTGCCTGTTACATCAGCCAGTTCGCTGCAAAAAGATGTCACACTTCCTAAATTAGCTGTAGGATTTCGATTTGATTTTATTGGAAAGATGACCAAATCTTTATTAAGGGAAAAACTGCTTTTAAAACTCTTTTTCTCACTTTTGTTCGGCTGGACTTCTCAGCGTTATCAAAAATGGTATGAAGAAGGAAAAATTGATGATTCTTTTGATATGAAAATTGAAGTATCGGCCTCCTATCAATTTGTTGTCATCATGCTTGACACTAAAGAACCTATTGCCATGTCCAATCAGCTTCGGCAGGCGGTCAAAAAATTTGAAACAGATGAGAATTTATCGGAAAGCCATTTACAAACTCTGAAAAATGAGTTATATGGTGATTTTATCAGCAGTTTAGATACCATGGATACACTTGCTAATCAATTTATTGATAATTTGTGGAAAAAGGAAACCTACTTTGATTTTCCGAGCGTTTTGCAAAGCTTGGAAATAAGAGATGTTGTGGAATTTGGACAGAAGATTATGAGAGAAATGCAAGTGACAGATTTTACACTATTTCCAAAATAGGCAGAAAAACACTCTAAAATTTGTTATAATAAACAGGATTAGTAGAGACGGAAAGGACTGAGGTAAAATAAAATGGATAAAATAGGTGATATTTTACGTGATGCACGCATTGAAAAAAAATTAAGCTTTGATGATGTGGTCGATAAAACAGGGATTGCGCCTCATTACATACTGGCTATGGAGCTGGATCAGCTCAAATTACTGCCGGAAGGAAAGACCAATGAGTATTTAGAAAAGTATGCCGAAGTTGTCGGTTTAGATCCGGTGTCTATCATTCACGGCTATCGCAATCAAGAGTTAAGTGATGACTTGATTCTTCCTTCTTCAATAGATGAGCCTGCTGCTTCTTCAGCTTCAGCAGATACAGCATCTGCAGCTGCGTCTGAAGATCAAAGCGACGAAAAACCATCTGAAACTCCTCAAGATCTGTCCATTGACTTAGATGTTACTCAAAATATCAGTCTGACAGAGGAAACACTGCAATTGGATGACACTGAGGAAGAGCTTGAGAAAACTGCTCCTGCAGTTGAGAAAATTCCGTCTCGCCTCAGTAAATATGATTACGAAGAAGAGCCGAGCAGACGTTTCCCCTGGGCCTTGATTTTGCTTGTGCTGCTGGCTTTGGCTATTGTCAGCTACGTCGGCTATATTGCTTATAACCAGCTGCACAATGATTCTGACAAAACTGAGCTGAGCACATCTTCTAAACAAAAGAAAGACACGACCAGTGATTCAACCACAACGACTGCACAAAGTCAGACAAACATTACAACAGATTTCGCAGAAGGCGGCAATAATGTAACGTTGAGCAATACAAATGGCAAGGTAGAAATTACCTTTACCTTGACAGGAGAAGAGGAAAGCTGGGTTTCAGCAAGCAATACCGATGCTGGAGAGTCCGGAACAACACTGACAGCAGCCCAGAAGACTTATACAGTAACTTTAGCAGAAGGTTCAACAACTTCTATGCTGACAGTTGCGGTGCTCAGCGGCGTTGACATAACCATAAACGGTCAAAAACTGGACACGTCTAATCTCATTAATGCCGGTTTGACAAACATTAATGTGACAGTCCAATAAAGGAGTTTTTAATGACTAAAAAAGAAAATATCCCCAATTTATTAACGCTTATTCGTATTTTACTGATACCGGTTTTCCTGCTTTTAACTTCTGTCACCAGCAGTACAGCTTGGCATATTGTTGCAGCGATTATCTTTGCTGCAGCAAGCTTAACGGATTATCTGGACGGTTATTTGGCCCGCAAGTGGAAAGTGGTGACTAATTTTGGTAAATTTGCTGACCCTCTGGCGGATAAGATGCTGGTTATGAGTGCTTTTATCATGCTTGTTGGGCTTGATTTAGCACCTGCCTGGGTTTCAGCTGTTATCATTTGCCGAGAATTAGCAGTGACTGGTTTGCGTTTGCTTTTGGTTGAAACAGGCGGGGAAGTTTTAGCTGCTGCCATGCCCGGAAAAATTAAAACAGCAACTCAGATGTTTTCAATTATCTTTTTGCTTTGCCACTTTGAACTGTTGGGAACTATCTTGCTGTACCTTGCTTTGTTTTTCACTCTTTACTCAGGTTACGATTATTTCAAGGGAGCCGGCTTCCTTTTCAAGGATACCTTTAAATAGACAATGGCAGATAAAACGATTGAATTAAAAAACGTTACGTTTCGTTATGATGATCATCAAAAAAAACCGACATTAGATAATATTTCGTTTCACGTGAAACATGGAGAATGGTTAGCCATTATCGGCCATAACGGCAGCGGGAAATCAACGGCTGTTCGCCTGATTGACGGACTTTTAGAAGCTGAATCCGGACAAATTTTCATAGAAGGTGAAGAACTGTCTGACAGCAACATTTGGGAGATTCGCCACAAGATTGGCATGGTTTTTCAAAATCCGGACAATCAGTTTGTTGGTGCCACTGTAGAAGATGATGTTGCTTTCGGACTGGAAAATCAAGGTGTTCCTCTGAAAGAAATGCAAGAACGTGTCAGAGAAGCGTTAAGTCTTGTCGGCATGCTTGATTTTAAGACAAGAGAGCCTGCCAGACTATCAGGAGGACAAAAGCAAAGAGTGGCCATTGCAGGAGCAGTAGCTATGCGGCCGAGTATTATTATTTTGGATGAAGCAACCAGTATGCTGGATCCGGAAGGCCGGCTGGAATTGATTAAAATTATCCAAAAAATTCGTGATGACTATGGGATGACAGTTATATCCATCACTCATGACTTAGACGAGGTTGCTCTGAGTGACCGGGTCTTGGTGATGAAGGAAGGTCAGATAGAATCCACATCGACCCCGCGGGAATTATTTTCTCGGGGAGATGAGCTGCTGAGCTTAGGGTTGGATATTCCTTTCACTTCAACGATTATCAAAGCTCTTGAGCAAATAGGTTTTACAGTTGATGAAGGTTATTTGCTAGAAAAGGAATTGGAAGATAAGTTATGGGCATTATTCTCCAAAAAGTAAGTTATACTTATCAGGCGGGAACCCCTTTTGAAGGGCGTGCCCTTTTCGATGTTGATTTGGAAATTAAAGATGGCAGTTTCACAGCTTTTATTGGTCATACCGGTAGTGGAAAGTCTACTATCATGCAGCTTCTGAACGGGCTCAACACACCGACTGAGGGAACGGTTTACGTTGATGATGTGGTTATCAAGCCCGATTCTAAAAATAAAGATATCAAAAATGTCCGTAAAAAAGTCGGCTTGGTCTTTCAATTTCCGGAAAGTCAGCTTTTTGATGAAACAGTTTTAAAAGACGTTGCTTTTGGGCCGCAAAATTTTGGTATTTCTCAGGAAAATGCTGAAAAAATAGCACGTGAAAAATTAGCTCTGGTTGGTATTGCTGAGGATTTATTTGAAAAGAATCCGTTTGAATTATCAGGCGGACAGATGCGCAGGGTAGCTATTGCAGGTATTTTGGCGATGGAGCCCAGCATTTTGGTTTTAGATGAGCCTACTGCAGGTCTGGATCCCAAAGGCCGGCGTGAATTGATGAATCTGTTTGAAGAGCTTCACCGGCAAGGGATGACCATTGTATTAGTCACTCATTTAATGGATGATGTGTCTAACCACGCAGACTGGGTTTATGTTTTGGAAAAGGGAAGGATTGTTCTGTCAGGCAGCCCTAAATCCGTTTTTCAGGAAATTGACTTTTTAGAAAGCAAACAGTTGGGAGTTCCTAAAATTACTCAGTTCGCTGCCAATTTAAGAGAAAAGGGCATGGCTTTTGATTCCTTACCCATCACCCTAGAAGAATTTGTGGAGGCTATTAAGAATGAATAATCTTATACTTGGCCGCTATATTCCGGGTGATTCGTTCATTCACCGCCTGGATCCAAGAAGCAAACTGCTGTCAATGTTTATTTTCATTATTGTTGTTTTTTGGGCCAATAATGCTGCTACAAACCTTTTGATGTTTACTTTTACAATGGCTTTGGTTTTGCTGTCCCGCATTAAAATCAGCTTTTTTCTAAAAGGGTTAAGGCCGATGATAGGCTTGATCCTTTTTACAACTCTGTTTCAGGTTCTTTTTACCCAGACAGGGCAAGTCCTGGTTCAGTTGTGGATTATCAAAATAACCGATTATGGTCTTGGGCAGGCAGCATTGATTTTTATGCGCTTTGTGCTGATTATTATATTTTCAACACTTCTGACCCTGACAACAACACCTCTTAGTTTGGCAGATGCGGTAGAATCTCTTTTAAAACCTTTAGAACCTTTAAAGGTTCCTGTGCATGAGATTGGTTTGATGCTGTCATTAAGCCTGCGCTTTGTACCGACGCTGATGGATGACACGACGCGTATCATGAATGCTCAAAAAGCGCGTGGTGTTGATTTTGGAGAAGGGAACCTGATTCAAAAAGTAAAGTCTATCATTCCTATCTTAATTCCCCTCTTTGCCTCCAGCTTTAAAAGAGCTGATGCTTTAGCAACAGCTATGGAAGCGCGTGGTTATCAAGGCGGATCAGGCCGCAGTAAATATCGGTTGTTAAAATGGACTTATAAAGACAGCATGGCTATTATTGCCATTTGCTGTCTTGGTTTGATATTATTTTTATTAAAAAAATGAGAAAAACGTTTGGCTGATGCGGAGATGTAATTATTTGACAAGGTTTAAATAATTGCTAACAAAGCAAAGGAAGGCGCTTTCTTTTTCTAATTAAAACCTAATTGTAATATATTTAATCTTACCCTAAAAAGTAAGTAATATATCTACTGTATGATGAGATATATAATGCTAAAAGGAGTAAGATATGTCATTAAAAAATATTTTAGAAAATAAAAGTAAAACAATAAAGACCAGTGTTGCAGGAATTGCAACAGCTGCCAGCTTGATTTTGCCTATTGCAGCACATGCAGAAAGCTACACGGTAAAATCAGGAGATACTCTGTCAGAGATAGCTTCAACTCATAAAACAACAGTCAAAAAGCTTGCTAAAATAAATAAGATCAAAGATGTTCACCTTATTTACACTGATCAGGTTTTAGAGTTAGACGAAACAGCAACACCTCAGGCAGCAGAAGAAACAGCACCCGCTGCTTCAGCGGAAACACAGGCACCGGCCGTTTCTGAAACAAGCCAAACGGCTGAAACGACAGTACAGTCTCCGGCTGCAGAAACATCGGCAAGTGAAGCTACAACATCGGCAGCGCCGGCAGCAACACAGGTCAGCGAAGCAACCACAGCAGCTCCGGAAGTACCTCAAACTACTGAAGCAACAACCGCTGCACCTGCTGAAGCGCAGACAAAAGAGACAACAGCAGCATCAACCAGCAATAGTTTAAGCGCATCAGATGCCGCTGCTAAAGAATTTATTGCTCAAAAAGAATCAGGAGGCAACTACAGTGCTCAAAACGGGCAATATTATGGCCGCTATCAGCTGAGCAGCTCCTACTTAAACGGTGATTTATCAGCTGAAAATCAAGAACGTGTGGCAAATGCTTATGTAACCAGCCGCTATGGTTCGTGGACAGCAGCTCAGGCCTTCTGGAATGCTAATGGCTGGTATTAATTTTGAATAGATGTCTAAAATGCTCAAAATTTCAATAGTTTTGGGTATTTTTTATTTACTTTAAATGTAATTGTAATATTTTTAATATAAAAATAAAGCTAAAGTAACAATTAACTTATATGATAGAGAGCGAGATAATGAAAGGAAACGAATTTTTTATGTACAGTAGAGTCAAAAAATCGAAATTCAAAAAAGTTGTTAAAAGCCAATTTTTAGTTTTACCTTTTTTTGTAGGATTTGCGACCCTTTTTACAGGAGAATCTGTAAATACAGAAGCACATATTAAGAAATCAGAATCTGTTCTCGCTCAAGCTGCAGTGGTACAGCCTCAAGATAGTAATCAAACTCAAGCTCAGACCGTGACTGCGCCTGAAGACAGTCAGCAGCCTGTTGCTGAGGAAGTCTCTTCTGCAGAGACTGTGACAGAAACGGCAGCACCTGATGCTGCAACTGTTCAAAATACAACCAATGCAGCTTATAATAATACAGCCTATGCTCCGCAGCAGGCCCAAGCTGCCAGCGCTGTTTCTAACAGCAATCTTGCTAATGGCAATACTGCCGGGGCAACGGGTTCAGAAGCGGCGGCACAAATGGCAGCAGCAACCGGTGTTCCGCAATCAACTTGGGAATACATCATTGCCCGTGAATCAAACGGTCAAGTAAATGCAGCTAATGGTTCAGGCGCTTCAGGGCTTTTCCAAACCATGCCTGGCTGGGGTTCAACAGCAACTGTTCAGGATCAGGTCAATTCCGCCATCAATGCCTACAATGCTCAAGGCTTATCAGCTTGGGGTATGTAGATTTTAGAAATTGTAATTAAACATAAAGTCATTAGGTTTTTACTAATGGCTTTTTGAGTGTCTTTGATGAGCTTAAAGGGTAAGTGTCAGGGGTAGTTGACAAGATATTTACACCTATGAAAGGCTATCTAGCCTTTATTTATAGAAGATGCAGCTGTCAGCCTTGACAAGGCTGACAATATCTTTTGATCCAGAATAAACTGACTGATAGTCCTCAGGCGCGTGTGAGTGGTTTCTTAAATTTATATACTGGTTATTAGAGTCTGTTTTGTGATATAATATGTTTTGCGCTCAGGCGCTTCAAAATCGACCTTCAAATCGACTTTTGAAAACTAGACCCTTCAAGTCTATGTTAGAAAAATTGAATATTAGCTGATCATGGAAAAAATATTAGCTGGTAAATGAGGTTTTTTACCATGTTTTATTTTCTAACGGATGTTTTAGCTAATATATCTCAAAATTTGATGGGAGGATTATCTATGACTGATAATTCAAAAACACGTGTCGTTGTCGGTATGAGCGGCGGCGTTGATTCATCAGTGACAGCTCTGCTTTTAAAGCAGCAAGGTTACGATGTTATCGGCGTTTTCATGAAAAACTGGGACGACACAGACGAATTCGGTGTTTGTACAGCCACTGAAGATTATAAAGATGTAGCCGCAGTTGCTGATCAGATTGGTATTCCCTATTACTCTGTCAACTTTGAAAAAGAGTATTGGGATCGTGTCTTTGAGTATTTCTTAGCAGAATACCGTGCAGGACGTACGCCAAATCCGGATGTCATGTGCAATAAGGAAATCAAGTTTAAAGCTTTTCTGGATTATGCTCTGACACTTGGTGCCGATTATGTAGCAACCGGGCACTATGCTCAAGTAAAACGCGATGAAAATGGCCTTGTTCACATGCTTCGCGGCGCTGACAATAATAAGGATCAAACCTATTTTTTGAGTCAGCTGTCACAGGAACAGCTTCAAAAAGTGATGTTTCCGCTGGGACATCTTGAAAAACCAGAGGTTCGCAGAATTGCAGAAGAAGCTGGCTTGGCAACTGCTAAGAAAAAAGATTCTACCGGTATTTGTTTTATTGGTGAAAAGAATTTTAAAGAATTTCTTAGTCAATACCTGCCTGCCCAAAAGGGTAGGATGATGACTCTTGACGGGAAAGGCATGGGTGAACATGCAGGTCTGATGTACTATACTATTGGTCAGCGCGGCGGCCTGGGTATTGGCGGTCAGCGCGGCGGCGATAATGAACCTTGGTTTGTTGTCGGTAAAGACTTATCTAAAAATATTTTGTATGTTGGACAAGGCTTCTATCATGAACACCTCATGTCAACATCACTTGACGCTTCGTCAATTCACTTTACACGAGAAATGCCTGAAGAATTCGAGCTTGAATGCACGGCAAAGTTTCGCTATCGTCAACCAGACAGTAAAGTAACTGTAAAGGTATCAGGTGACAAAGCAGAGGTTGTCTTTGCTGAACCTCAGCGTGCTATTACACCGGGGCAAGCTGTTGTTTTCTACAACGGTGAAGAATGTCTTGGCGGCGGTATCATTGACAATGCTTATCAAGAAGAGAAGGTTTGTCAGTATATTTAGCTTTACAGTCCTGTCAAAGATCTTTTAATATTTGGTTTAAACGAATATTGACAAATTGTTCTAAAGTGTTAAAATAATTTTAACAATAATCATGATGGTCAAAGCTCATGAGAATTGTAGGTCTTTTGACGTACAATTTTCGAGGGTTTTGGCTATTTTTGTGTTTGGGAGATACAAATGATACACGAATTTACTGAAAACTATGATATTATTGTCATCGGTGCCGGCCATGCCGGTGTTGAGGCTAGCTTAGCAACGGCCCGCATGGGCTGCAAGACTTTGCTTGCAACCATCAATCTTGAAATGCTGGCTTTTATGCCTTGTAATCCGTCTATTGGCGGTTCTGCCAAAGGAATTGTGGTTCGCGAGATTGATGCTCTTGGCGGTGAGATGGGGAAGAATATTGATAAATCCTACATTCAGATGAAGATGCTCAATACCGGCAAGGGTCCTGCTGTGCGTGCTCTTAGGGCGCAGGCCGATAAGGCACTTTATGCCCGCAATATGAAGCATACTGTTGAGCAGCAGGAAAATCTGACCCTTCGTCAGTCTATGATTGAGGAAATTTTGGCGGAAGATGGCAAAGTTGTCGGTGTGCGGACAGCCACCAATCAAAAATTTTCTGCCAAAGCTGTTATTGTCACGACAGGGACAGCCCTGCGCGGGGAAATTATTCTGGGAGAGCTTAAATATTCTTCCGGGCCTAATAACAGCTTAGCGTCTATTGGGCTTGCTGACAATTTGAAAGCATTAGGTCTTGAAATCGGCCGCTTTAAAACGGGAACACCTCCGCGAGTGAAGGCTAATTCTATTAATTATGACGAAACTGAAATTCAGCCCGGAGATAAAAAACCGAATCATTTTTCTTTCATGTCAAAAGACGAAGACTACCTGCAGGATCAAATTCCCTGCTGGCTGACCTATACCAACCAAACCAGTCACGACATTATCAATAAAAATCTTTACCGTGCGCCCATGTTTTCCGGCATTGTTCAAGGTGTGGGTCCGCGCTATTGTCCGTCTATTGAGGATAAGATTGTACGGTTTGCGGATAAGAATCGGCATCAGCTCTTTTTAGAGCCCGAAGGCCGGGAAACGGAAGAGGTCTATATTCAGGGGCTGTCAACCAGCTTGCCGGAGGATGTCCAAAAAGATTTGGTTCATTCCATTAAAGGCCTTGAACAGGCTGAAATGATGCGTACGGGCTATGCGATTGAATATGATATTGTTTTGCCGCATCAGCTGCGGGCAACCTTAGAAACGAAAAAAATTTCCGGACTTTTTACTGCCGGACAGACCAACGGAACCTCAGGTTATGAAGAAGCTGCCGGTCAGGGAATTGTGGCAGGAATCAACGCTGCTCTTAAAATTCAAGGAAAACCAGAACTTATCCTCAAGCGCAGCGATGCCTATATCGGTGTTATGATTGATGATTTGGTGACCAAAGGAACCCTTGAGCCTTACCGGCTTTTAACGTCACGCGCGGAATACCGTTTGATCTTGCGCCATGACAATGCTGATATGCGTCTGACCGAAATTGGCCACCAAGTTGGATTGGTGGATGAAAAACGTTACCGCCAGTTTGAAATCAAAAAAGCCCAATTTGACAATGAGCTCAAACGGTTGGATTCTTTGAAATTGAAACCGGTACCGGAGACTAATCAGATGGTTGAAGAATTGGGCTTCAAACCTTTAACAGATGCTGTGACAGCGAAAGAATTTATGCGCCGCCCAGAAGTCACTTATGCCGATGCTGTCAGGTTTATCGGTCCGGCAGCTGAAGACTTAGACGCTAAAATAATCGAGCTTTTAGAAACAGAAATCAAATATGAAGGTTATATCAAAAAAGCGCTTGATCAGGTAGCCAAAATGAAACGCATGGAAGAAAAACGGATTCCTAAAAACATTGACTGGGATGCCATTGATTCCATCGCGACAGAAGCACGGCAAAAATTTAAAAAAATCAATCCAGAAACAATCGGGCAGGCCAGCCGCATATCCGGAGTCAACCCGGCAGATATTTCAATTTTGATGGTCTATCTTGAAGGAAGAAGACACTCAGCTAAAAACTAGCAATAACAAAGAAAGCAACCTTCTTTAACCCCTATATTTTATAAAGCTTTTATGGTATAATTAGGGCTTAAGAGGTTTAGATAATGAAAAGATTTCGTTTTGCAACCAGCCACCTAATCATGATAGGCATGATTTTATTTGGAATTTTGGCTATCAGTGCCCGTGTTTTTCCAGATTCTGCGCTGCTGATGTTTATTATTTTTTTAACATGTGCAGCCATCGTCATATTACTTTATTATCAAAAAAGCGTCTATGAAATTTCTGAGTTAGAGCGGATCGAACTTTTGAACAGTCAGACAGAAGGAAAGCTGATTACTCTGCTTGATCAGATGCCGGTCGGTGTTGTTCAGTTCGATCCTGAAACAGACAAGATTGAGTGGTTCAATCCTTTTGCAGAATTGATTTTTACCAAAGAAGACGGTGAATTTGACAGTGAATTTATCACCTCCGTCATCAAAAGTAAAAAAGAAGGCTCCGCTGACCAGACGATGGAAGTCGGGGATAATAAGTATTCTGTTTATTTAGATGTAACTAACGGCATCTTTTATTTCTTTAATCTGTCAAGAGAAAATGACAGCCAAAAACAAGGTCTGGATTTGCAGCCTGTTATCGGTGTTATTTCGATTGATAATTATGATGATACCGTCGAATCTTTAGCTGATGCAGATGTATCCCAGATTAATGGTTTTATTGCTAATTTTATTTCTGAATTCGCTCGCAATAACGGCATTTTTTACTGCCGTGTCAATATGGATCGGTTTTACTTCTTTACAGATTACGGCACTTTAAATCAGCTGATTCAGGATAAATTTGATGTGCTGGAGCAATTCCGTAAGGAAGCTCAGGAACGTCAGCTTCCTCTGACTTTGAGCATGGGAATTTCCTATGGCAGAACCAATCATGGTCAGATTGGTCAGATTGCTCTGAAAAATCTTAATATTGCTCTGGTTCGAGGCGGTGACCAAGCTGTTGTCCGTGAAAATGAAGAAAACAAGAGGCTGCTCTATTTTGGCGGAGGCAGTGTTTCAACAGTAAAACGTTCCAGAACACGAACGCGCGCTATGATGACAGCTATTTCAGACAAGATAAAAACTGTTGACAGTGTCTTTGTGGTAGGCCATAAAAACCTAGATATGGATGCCTTGGGCGCTTCTGTCGGCATGCAGGTTTTTGCTAATAATATTATTGAGCATGCCTATGCGGTTTATGATGAAAACAGCATGGGTCAGGATGTCAAAAGAGCAGTTGAACGTTTACAGTATGATGACAATACGCAGCTGCTGACTGTAAAGGAAGCTCTTGGACAGGTGACGGAAAATTCTCTTCTTGTCATGGTTGACCATTCTAAATTGCAGCTAACACTGTCAAGAGAGCTTTACGATAAGTTTACAGAAGTTATTGTCATTGATCACCACAGAAGAGATGATGATTTCCCAGAAAATGCTACATTGACTTTCATTGAGAGCGGGGCCAGCAGTGCCAGCGAGTTAGTGACGGAGCTTTTACAGTTCCAAGACAGCAAATACCGGTTAAGTAAAATTCAAGCCAGCATTGTCATGGCAGGAATCATGCTTGACACTAAGAATTTTTCAACGCGAGTCACCAGCCGTACTTTTGATGTTGCCAGTTATCTGCGAACGCTGGGAAGCGATAATGTTGAAATCCAAAATATATCGGCTCTTGATTTTGATGAATACCGATCTGTTAATGAATTAATTTTACGCGGCGAACGCATTCTGCCAAATCTCATTGTAACGACCGGTTCAGAAGATGTCAGCTATTCTAAGGTTATTGCCGGCAAAGCTGCTGATACCATGTTAAACATGGCAGGTATCGAGGCGACATTTGTCATTACCAGAACGCCTGAAGGCTTTGTTTCGGTGTCGGCACGCAGCCGCAATAAAATCAATGTTCAGCGGATTATGGAAGAAATGGGCGGCGGCGGTCACTTTAACTTAGCAGCTTGTCAAATACAAGATAGTAATGTTAAAGAAGTCCGTGAGCTTTTGTTAGAGAAAATTAAAGAAGAATTTAAGGAAAATAAGGAGTCTTAGTGATGAAAGTTATTTTTTTGGCGGATGTTAAGGGAAAGGGTAAAAAAGGCGAGATCAAGGAAGTTCCTACAGGCTATGCTCAGAATTTTTTACTTAAAAAAAATTTGGCTAAAGAAGCGACCAAGCAGGCTATTAATGAACTGAAAGGCAAACAAAAATCAGAAGAAAAAGCTCAGGCAGAGCTGCTGGCTGAAGCTAAGGAAATCAAGGCAGAGCTGGACAAAGAAACGACCCTTGTTCAGTTTACAGAAAAAGTTGGCCCGGACGGCCGGACTTTTGGCTCGATCACAGCTAAAAAAATCTCTGAAGAATTGAACAAGCAGTTTGGCATCAAACTTGATAAGCGCCACATTAAGCTGGATCACTCTATCCGTGCGATTGGGCTTATTGAAGTGCCTGTAAAGCTCCATAAAGATGTTGACGGCGTCATCAAACTTCAAATTAAGGAAGCCTGAGTTTATGATCAGACAAAAGAAGGTTAGGGGGTGAGAAGTTTTGCCAGAAGCTCCGGAATTACGAGTTCAGCCTCAGGATTTGGTAGCAGAACAATCTGTCTTAGGCTCTATTTTCATATCGCCTGATAAGCTCATTACTGTTCGAGAGTATATTGAACCTGAGGATTTTTATAAGTATGCGCATCGGGTCATTTTTAAGGCGATGATAAGCCTCAATGACCGAAATGATGCTATTGATGCAACCACTGTCCGTGCAATCCTTGACAGTCAGGGAGATCTGCAAAATATCGGCGGCATCTCTTACCTTGTTGAATTGGTTAACAGTGTACCGACCAGTGCCAATGCGGAATATTACGCTAAAATTGTGGCTGAAAAGTCCATGCTGCGCCGAATTATTGAACGCTTGACAGAAACTGTCAACCAGGCCTATGAGGGAGCGACAGATGCTGAGGACATTATTGCAGGGGCTGAGAAAGCTTTGGTTGATGTCAATGAGCGCAGCAATCGCAGCGGTTTTCGCAAGATTTCTGATGTTTTAGCTATCAATTATGAAAATCTTGAATCGCGCTCAACCCAAGCCTCAGATATTACCGGCTTACCCACCGGCTTTCCCGATCTTGATAAAATTACAACAGGTCTGCATCCGGATCAGTTAGTTATTCTGGCTGCCAGACCGGCAGTCGGTAAGACAGCTTTTGTTCTTAATATTGCTCAAAATGTTGGAACAAAAAGCAATCGGCCGGTTGCCATCTTCTCACTTGAAATGGGAGCAGAAAGCTTGGTTGACCGGATGCTTGCATCAGAGGGCATGGTAGATGCCCATCATTTACGGACCGGGAAGCTAAACGATCAGGAGTGGCAAAATATTACATTGGCCCAAGGAACTCTTGCTGATGCTCCCATTTATATTGATGATACTCCGGGAATTAAAGTAACAGAGATTCGGGCGCGTGCCCGCAAACTGGACCAGGAGCTTGAAAATGGGCTGGGCTTAATTGTTATTGACTACCTTCAGCTGATTACAGGAACCCGTCCTGAGAATCGTCAGCAGGAAGTTTCTGATATTTCCCGCCAGCTAAAAATCCTTGCTAAGGAGCTTAAAGTTCCGGTTATTGCCCTCAGTCAGCTGTCTCGAGGGGTTGAGCAGCGTCAGGATAAACGGCCGGTTCTCTCCGATATTCGGGAGTCCGGTTCCATCGAACAAGATGCCGATATTGTTGCCTTTTTGTATCGTGATGATTATTATGACAGAGGTGACAAGGAAGAAGGACAGGATCAATTAGAAGATAATACTATTGAAGTTATACTGGAAAAAAACCGGGCAGGTGCCAGAGGAACTGTCAAGCTAATCTTCCAAAAGCAGTACAATAAGTTTTCACCGATAGCCCCATTTGAAGAGAGATAGGAGAGATAAATTTACATGAGTGATGCATTTACAGATGTCGCAAAGATGAAAAAAATTAAAGAAGACGTTAAAAATCATGAAGGCCAGCTGGTTGAATTGACACTTGAAAACGGCCGTAAACGAGAAAAAAATAAGGTTGGCCGCCTTATTGAAGTCTATTCTTCACTTTTTATTGTTGAATATAAGGACGAAGCAAGCATTCCGGGTGAAATTGACAATACCTACGTTGAGTCCTATACTTATTCTGATATTTTGACAGAAAAAACGCTGATTCATTATTTTGATTAGACCAAATGAAGGTCTAATCTTTTTTATTACAGTTTAAGAGAAGCTTTGATCAACCGAAATAGTTTACAAAAACTTGACAAGGCTGTAAACCTCCTAATAATAGCCAGGCTCTTTAAAGCTGACACATTAGCAAGACCCACCTTTAAACGAAAGCCTTATCATCTGCTTATTTAAGTGTTAGGGATCAAAAGTCTCTACATTGATTTACCCGTTTTTCCAGAGATAAAATATTGTGGGGAAAGGCTTTACAAAGGCTTTTTTCTATGTTATACTATCCTTTGTGTGAAATAGCAGCAGAGCGAAATAAAGCTCGTCAACAGGTGTCCCAGTGACTGATTGCACTGAATACATTGCTGCCTAGGTTTGAACGCTTGTTTTTGCCTAGGGCTCTTGGTATTCAGCACAAGATAGTACACTAACTTTTATCAGTAACCTTTGCTGTTTGGGCGAAGGGCATCTGCACGAATTAGGTTTGCTCAAGACGTTATTTCCTACAAAATTTTTATTTTATAGGAGGACATTTTAATGTCACGTTATACAGGTCCATCATGGAAACAATCTCGCCGTCTCGGCTTGTCACTTACAGGTACAGGTAAAGAATTGGCACGCCGCAACTACGTACCGGGTCAACACGGTCCAAACAACCGCTCAAAACTTTCTGAGTACGGTTTGCAATTGGCTGAGAAGCAAAAATTGCGCTTCTCATACGGTTTGGGTGAAAAACAATTCCGTAACTTGTTCGTTCAAGCTACTAAAATCAAAGAAGGAACTGTCGGTTTCAACTTCATGCTTCTTTTGGAACGCCGTCTTGACAATGTTGTTTACCGCTTAGGTTTGGCAACGACTCGCCGTCAAGCACGTCAATTCGTAAACCACGGTCATATCCTTGTTGATGGCAAACGTGTTGATATTCCTAGCTACCGTGTTGAAGTCGGTCAAGTTATTTCAGTTCGTGAAAAATCAGCTAAAGTTCCAGCTATCTTGGAAGCAGTTGAGGCTGTTGTTGGACGTCCAGCTTTCGTATCATTTGATGCTGATAAACTGGAAGGTTCACTGACTCGTCTTCCGGAACGTGATGAAATCAATCCGGAAATCAATGAAGCTCTTGTCGTTGAATACTACAACAAAATGCTTTAATTTTAAGAACAATCTTGCAGAAAGCCTACGAAAGTGGGCTTTTTGCTTTTGTCTTAAAACGTTGGTTTCTCGGCTAGAGGACTTTTATAATTGCTGTTTTTTATTTTTAGAAATGCTCTAAAAATAATTAGTGCATCATTTTAATAATAAAATCTGTCATTTGCTCAGGACTTTCAACCTTACCGCGGGCAATCCACATTTGGCAGACGCCAAAGAGCGCGTTGATGATGTAGATAGTTCCGTATTCCCTTTCGACATCCGTCAAATTTTTGTTTTGAAAATTATTTTGAATAGTAATGGAAAGACCAACTTGTAAATCCTGAGTGATTAGCAGCCGAAATTTGTTCTTCAGAAATTCCTGGATTTCCTTAGTTCCGTTTTCAGACAGCAGGGCTGCAAACAGAGGCTCCCGGTTGAGAAATTCAAAAACTTCCAAAATAGCCCCTTCCTGATTGGCTGAATTTTTATCGAAAATATACTCCAATTTGCTGAAAAGCGTCTGCTGGTAAATATCAATCATTTCATATTTGTCTTTATAATGTGTGTAAAAACCGCTGCGGCTGATATGGGCTGCTTTGGCTAACTCAGTTGTTGTAATGTCGTTAAAACTTTCTTTTTCTAATAAATGGGCCATAGCTGCTTCCAAGGCTTGCTTCGTTTTTTCTTTTTTTAGAGATTTTGTCATAGCGGAACTCCTTTTGAACAAAATTATACACACTGTCTAAAATAGTGTTTTTTATCTTGTAAAATACTTATTTATGAGTATAATCTATTATATCAAATATTTAGACATAATGTACAAAAAGGAGAGAAAATGTTAACGGAACTAAAAGCAGTCTTAAAAAAGCCCATGCTTTGGATTACAATGGTGGGAATAGCCCTTGTTCCTGCTTTGTATAATATTATTTTTTTGAGCTCAATGTGGGATCCTTACGGGCATGTGTCTGACTTGCCGGTTGCTGTTGTTAATAAAGATAAAGCGGCGTCTTACCAGAATAAAAAGATGACAATTGGCAAGGACATGGTTGACAATATGGCGCAGAATAAAAATCTGGATTATCATTTTGTCAGCAGTGAAAAAGCGCAAAAGGGGCTGCAAGAGGGTGATTATTATATGATTATCACCCTGCCGAACGATCTATCCCAAAATGCAGCCAGTGTTTTGACGGATAATCCTAAACAAATCACTATTTCCTACCAAACCTCTAAAGGGCACAGTTTTGTTGCTTCTAAAATGAGTGAAACAGCCGCCAAAACTTTAAAAGAATCCGTTTCAAAAAACGTTACCAGCAGCTATACCAAATCTCTTTTTAAGAGTATGTCAACCTTAAAAACTGGCCTTGGTAAGGCAAGTACTGCCAGCCAAAAATTAGCAAGCGGCTCCAGCCAGCTGGAAAAAGGGAGTCAGGTGATCGGTACTAATCTGGCAACTCTGGCCAATTCCAGCCAGACATTTAACCAAGGAGCTAATACGCTGTACTTGGGGCTTCAGACTTATACAGGAGGCGTTGGACAGTTAGCAGCAGGGACCAGCCAGCTGAACAGCAAGTCACAGGAACTTTTAGGAGGGGTTTCCCAATTAGCTAATGGTTCAGGGCAGGTTCAGCAGCTAGTGAATGCAGCCAGTCAGCTCAATCAGGGTCTGGTTGGTCTTTCGACTAAAACAAATCTGTCTGCTCAGCAAAGTCAGCAAATTAACCAGCTGATAGGCTCTTTAAACGGTCTCAATACGGCTATTCAAAATTACAGCGGAGCTTCTGCACCAACATCTGGCAATGTTGATATCAGCAGCTATCTATCAGCTATTAAAACAGCAGCGCAAAATATTGTTAATTCGGGGAATACGACTCAGCAAACAACAGGCAGTCAGCAGAATCCCTTAGCTGCCGTGCAGGCAACCAGTGCTTACCAAAAGCTGTCTCCGACAGATCAATCTGAAATTGCCTCTGCCTTGGCTAATACAGGAAGCTCAACGGCGACAGCACCAGCGCCTAATGCTGCAACGGTTTCTCAGGCAAATGCTATTTTGACGAGTGTGCAAAGTATTCAAAATCTGCTGCCAAATGGACAGGTTCCGGCCAATAATACTGCTAATAATAGTGCAGCTTTGACTCAGTTAAAACAAACAGCAAATCTGGTTCTGCCAAGTGCATCTTCAAGCTTGACAACCTTGTCAAGTGGATTGACACAGATTAATTCAGCTTTAACTAGCCAGATTATTCCGGCAAGCAGCTCTTTAGCTAATGGTGCCAACTTGCTTGGAAATGGTCTGTCGGCAGGAACTGCTGCATTGAGTAAAGGCTTAACTGCCTACACTAATGCAGTTGGCACTCTTAACAATGGTGCAAATACTTTGGCTGCTAACAGCAATCAATTAACGACAGGAGCAAGCCAGCTGGCAAGTGGTGCCAATCAAATTTCCACAGGAGCAGGTAAGTTGGCAGAAGGCAGCAATACTTTGACAAAGAATTTGACAGCTTTGTCAAGCGGTGGCAGCCAGCTTTCTAAGGCCTTGTCAAGTGCAAAAACGAAACTGTCCCTTGTGTCAGTTGCGCAGCCAAACGCTAAAGCTTTGGCAAGTCCTGTTTCCATCAAGCATCACGATAAAGACCACGTAAAGAACAATGGTGTGGGGATGGCGCCTTACATGATGTCAGCAGCTTTGATGGTTATGGCCTTGTCAACCAATACGATCTTTAGAGAGGCTCTTTCAGGTAAAAAAGCAAAAACGCTGAAAGAATGGCTTGAGCAAAAACTTGCAGTCAATGGTTTGATTGCTGTAGCAGGAGCTGTTATCCTTTATTTTGGGGTTCGTATGATAGGTCTGACTTCTAATTTCGAGCTTAGAACTCTGGGCTTGACTATTCTTACAAGCATCACTTTTATGACGTTGGTCACAGCTTTAGTAACCTGGCATGATAAATTTGGTGCCTTTGCTTCTTTAATCTTGCTCTTACTGCAATTAGGATCCAGTGCAGGAACCTATCCTCTTGATGTAACGGATAAGTTCTTCCAAAAAGTCAACCCCTATTTACCAATGAGTTACTCTGTATCCGGTCTGCGAGAAACGATTTCAATGGCCGGTACAATCGGCAGTCAAGTTTTGGCTTTAGGAGTATTTTTCCTTATCTTTGCCGCTTTGGGTTTACTGGTTGGAAAACGCAAAGTTGCTTTGCAAAGAACGGCTTAACAAATAAACAGACTTTACTCTTTTGATTTGATTGCATAAAGCTAAAAAAGATTGGAATTAAAATAATTTCCAATCTTTTTTACTGTTAAATGAGATGATAATGCTGTAAAGCATGCCTGATACCGTCTTGATCATGATGGTGAGTTATAAAAGCCGCTATTTCTTTAACTTCTTCAACGGCATTTTCCATTGCAATGGGATAATCAACGGCAGAAAGAAGAGGAACATCATTTTTTCCGTCTCCAAAGGCATAAGTTGGGATGTGCTGCAGACCAAGGATATCCTTGACAATAGTGACACCCGTTCCTTTGTCAAATCCTGCTTTGGTAACGTCGATAGAATAAGGACTGTTTCTGAAAAAATGAAGCTGGGGAAGAGCTTTTTGATAAATCGCATCATGGCTTTTATCAGCACTGCCGACCAGCAGCATGTTGACAGGGTTGTCAAGGTAGAAATGTTCCTTAACCGGCGGCAGTTCCTCATTAAAGTAAGTAAAATGCTCCGTCAGACCTTGACAATTTCCTGACAAGTAGATGTCAAGGGGAGTGTAGTAAGCAATTTCTTCTTCAAGACTGCGGGCCAGGCCAATCAATTTGTTGGTAATTTTGCTGTCAATAGTTTGAGAAAAAACTTCCTTGCCTTCAATATAGATAGACATGCCATTCATCATAATGACAGATGTTATTGCTGACTGTTCAAAAACCCCTTTAATCTCTTTTGTTGAGCGTCCGGTAGCAATAATAGGAAGATAGCCATTAGCAGTCAGCGCTTGCAGAGCCAACTTGTTATCGGATGAAATCTGTGACTGCTTGTTTAAAAGCGTCCCGTCAAGATCAAAAAATACTAAACCTTTATAATTCATGCTAATAGTTTAACATAAAACCTGCACAGATAACAGCCCAAGTTATGTTCACAGGTTGACAGACTTATACAAGACACAAAGAGTGTCAGCGGATAAAGTCAAAATAAGGATTTTCTCCTTCTTTTTTAGCTGTCAGGTGCTTTGTTTTGAAATAAGAATCTCAGATAGTGAACAAGAACAAAGAAAACCAGTAAAACAGCCAGCAATTCTTCTAGCTTAACCAATATTTGAAATAAGGGCTGCTGCAGATTCAGGTAAAGGCCGGCAGAGCGCAGTGAAGTAACTGATATGACGAAAGGAAAGGTAAAAGCGGAGAATCCCGGGTTAAAATCTCGTTTTAACAGAAAAGGTAATTGAGCTGCAACAAAGAAATAAAGGAGCTGCGAAGCCAAAAGTAAGAACCAGACGACCTGGGTATTTGGACTTTGCCCTTCCGGAAAGGTTTTTAAGTAGCCTGCAAGCAGGAGTGATAAGGGAGCACAAAAAGTGGAAATATTAGGCTTAGCACTTTCGGGCAGACCAATACGATAGGCTTTGATGGTCATAAAAGGGAGGACCAGCAGAGTCAAAAACAGACAAACCCAAAAGATTATTTGCCCCAGCAGATACTGTCCGCTGATAGGGGCTGTCAGAGCGGCTACCGCAATGCCGACGTAAAGGACAGACCACGAAGGGAAAACGTAGTCCCAGCTGAAATGCAGGACAAATGTAACAGTAAAATAAATGATTAGCCCGGCATTTCCCAAGAAAGCCAGCCACCAGATAAGCAGACTGACAAGGGTAACCCAATGTCCTAAACCTGAAAAAATTTGAATATAGCCTGCAAGCAGCATACCTGACATAAAAAAAGTCGGAAAAACCGAGGCAACCAAGGGCTGCTGCAGCTGCTCTTTTGCCTGAGGAAGATTTCTCAAAATCCCAATGATTAATAGCAGATAAATAAAGACGGCAGTTATCCCCAGTATGTAGCGTAAAACCGGATGGTAAAGCTCCAGCAGATTGCCAAGAGCAAACAAGCCAAGACTCAGACCCGACATCACAAGAGGTGGATTTTTCAAAGCTTTCATATCCTTTAATTCTCGCTTCTTTTATAATTTTTCTTATTTTAACATAAAAAGCCTGTTTTTAGAGAGGAAATTTTCTCAAATGGAAAAAATCCTTTATTAAATATTGAAAAAAGGGGCTATTTATGGGAAAATATAGCCAAATCACTTTGTGAAGGAGAACATAGATGAGAGATGATATCAAAATCAATGAGCGCGCTGCAGCCATTAGCGATCAGCTGATTGAAAAACTTGAAAACATATACGACCCGGAGATTGAGCTGGATATTTATAATCTGGGTCTGATTTATGAAATCAATCTTGATGAAGAAGGTTTTTGCAAACTGGTTATTACTTTTACTGAGATTAACTGCGGCTGCGTAGATACGCTGCCGGCAGAAATCATTGATTCTCTGTCAGAAATTGATGGCATCAATAAAGTTGGAGTGGAAGTCGTCTGGTCCCCGGCTTGGAAGGTGACACGGATCAGCCGTTTTGGCAGAATCGCACTAGGTATCAGCCCTAAATAAGAATAGCTTTTTTAAACAGCTTTTCTTAAAATGATTTAAGTTGAGATTATAAAAAAATTCATCGTCTGAAAACGATGAATTTTTTGTATTTCAACAGATATTTCTTGAACCCTGTGATTTTGAAAGGCTATTTCTTGCCGGTTTCTTCGGGTTTCCAGAAGTCTGTCACAGCTCCTTTGGAAGCGGAGGAAACGATGTGAGCATATTTGCCCAGAACTCCGCGAGAATAAAGCGGCGGAATTTCGGTTTCAGCCTTGCGGCGTTCAAGCTCTTCTTCTGAGACGTCCATGGTGATTTCCTTGGTATCTTGGTCAACAATAACTGTATCACCGGTACGAAGGTAGGCAATTGGTCCGCCGTCCTGAGCTTCAGGGGCGATATGTCCGACAACCAGACCGTAAGTACCGCCTGAAAAACGGCCGTCAGTGAGCAGGGCCACCTTGTCTCCTTGACCTTTACCGACAATCATAGAAGAAAGAGAAAGCATTTCCGGCATGCCAGGTCCGCCTTTTGGTCCGACATAACGAACAACAACAACATCTCCGTCAACAATCTCATCTGTCAGCACTGCTTCGATAGCAGCTTCTTCTGAGTCAAAGACCTTGGCCGGTCCGACATGGCGGCGAACTTTAACACCTGAAACTTTAGCAACAGCACCTTCCGGAGCGAGATTACCATGAAGGATAATCAGCGGTCCGTCCGCACGTTTTGGATTTTCCAGCGGCATGATGACTTTTTGGCCTGGTGTCAGGTCGTCAAATTCGGCTAAGTTTTCAGCGACGGTCTTACCGGTACAGGTGAGGCGATCACCATGCAGGAAGCCGTTTGCCAAGAGGTATTTCATCACTGCCGGTACGCCGCCGACATTATACAGGTCTTGGAAGACATACTGACCGGATGGTTTCAAATCAGCCAAATGAGGAACTTTTTCTTGGATAGTATTGAAATCATCAAGAGTCAGCTCAACATTAGCCGCATGGGCAATCGCTAACAAGTGGAGGGTTGAATTGGTGGATCCGCCCAGTGCCATAGTCACTGTGATGGCATCTTCAAAAGCTTCGCGTGTTAAGATGTCTGATGGTTTAATGCCCATCTCCAGCATCTTCACTACAGCGCGGCCGGCTTCTTCAATATCAGCTTTTTTCTCAGGAGATTCGGCAGGATGGGAAGCAGAGCCCGGAAGGCTCATTCCCAAAACTTCAATGGCTGTTGCCATGGTGTTGGCTGTGTACATACCGCCGCAGCCGCCAGGACCGGGACAGGCATTGCATTCAAGCGCCTTAACTTCTTCTTCGGTCATATCACCGTGGTTCCAGTGGCCGACCCCTTCAAAGACAGAAACGAGGTCAATGTCCTTGCCGTTCAAATTGCCAGGAGCAATAGTACCGCCGTAGGCAAAGATAGCCGGAATATCCATGTTGGCAATGGCAATCATCGATCCTGGCATGTTTTTATCACAGCCGCCGATAGCGACAAAGGCATCAACATTGTGTCCGCCCATAGCCGCTTCAATCGAATCAGCGATAATATCACGTGATGTCAGCGAGAAGCGCATGCCTTGGGTTCCCATGGCAATACCATCAGAAACAGTGATTGTTCCGAATTGAACGGGCCAGGCTCCTGAATCTTTAACCCCGACTTTTGCCAGTTTGCCAAAGTCGTGCAGGTGAATATTACAGGGTGTATTTTCAGCCCAAGTTGAGATAACACCAACAATAGGTTTTTCAAAATCTTCGTCCTGCATGCCGGTTGCTCGCAGCATAGCACGGTTAGGGGATTTAACCATTGAATCGTAGACAGAACTGCGATTTCTTAAATGTTTAAGAGTTTCTTTGTCAGTCATTTGACCGCTTCCTTTCATCTCATCATATATAGTCATCTGAGGAAGAATGCTATAACTTTATAAAACATTATAGCACAAATCCTGCTTGTAATCAGTATAATTGTTGCAAAATTCTATTATTTTCTGAAAAATTCTGTATGGCCTTTAAACTCAGCTGTGAGAATGCTTTCTGAGCCAAGCCTTGCGAATTTCTTCCAAAGCAAGAATAGGAAGCGGGCAGCAGATCAGGTAGAGCCAGTTCACGGCTTCTAAGGGTGCTGTATTAAAAACACGGTTGAAAAGAGGAAGATAGCTCAAAAGGATGAAGAGCAAAATTTCAGCCAGCATTCCCAGATTAATATAAGCATTAGAAAAGAGTTTGAGATCAAAGACAGACTGTTTGGTCGTCCGGCAGTTTTGTACCATACCGATTTGGCAGAAAATGATGGCTCCCAGCGTCATGGTCGTGGCTTCCGCATAGTAGCTGCCGTTAAAGGAAAGACCCTGACCATGAATCAAATAAGTGAAGAAGAAAGCTCCCATGGCCAGGGCAGCTTCCAGCAAACCATACCAGATAAAGGCTTTAATCAGCAGATTTTTAGTAAGCAGTGAGTCCGATTTACGCCTGGGCGGTCTTTCCATAATATCTTTTTCAGCACTTTCAATACCCAAACCTAAGGCAGGCAGCATGTCGCTGCCAAGGTCAATAGCCAGAATCTGCATAACGGTTAATGGCAGAGGAATGAACCCGCGGGAAAAAAGGAAGCTTGCTGACGGTACGGCCTCAGATGTATTGGAGTTGAAGATGTAGGTTAAAAACTTTTTAATATTTTGATAGACTGTTCGTCCTTCTTCAATAGCATTAACGATGGAGGCAAAGTTATCATCGGTTAGAATCATGTCAGCCGAGGATTTGGCGACATCGGTTCCGGTAATGCCCATAGCAACGCCGATATCAGCTTTTTTCAGAGCAGGAGCATCGTTGACACCATCGCCGGTTACGGCAACAACATGGCCTAGTTCCTGCAAATTGGTCACGATGCGGTATTTTTGTTCAGGAGCAATGCGGGCAAACACCACCTCGTCTTTAAGAATCGTCTGAAGGTCACTGTCGGACAGCTCTCCTAATTCCTGACCTGTGACGAGGCGGGGATTATCCCCTTGAACGATACCGATTTTCTTGGCGATACTTAAGGCAGTCAAGCCATAGTCACCGGTGATCATGATAATTCTGATGTTTGCCTTATGGCATTTTTCAATAGCCTCAGCAACTTCCATACGCGGCGGATCCTGCATGACAAGGAGTCCCATGAAGATGAGGTCTTGTTCAATGATTTCAGGGGTATAATCCGCGAAATCCTTCGGCAGGTCAGGCGTTTGATCAAGCTGGCGGCAGGCCAGAGCCAGCACGCGCAGTCCATCTTTGGCATATTGGTCATTGGCTTTTAAAATGGCAGTTCTTTCCTTATCAGTCAAGGGTCTGATCTGGTTTTGGTCGTAAATTCTGCTGGACAGCTCTGCGATTTCTTTAGGTGCGCCCTTAGTAAAACTAATCAGACGGCTTCCAGCCAGCGCAGTCTCAAGCTGGTGGATTGTTGTCATGCGCTTACGGTCAGAATCAAAGGTCAGTTCATAAAGTCTGGGAGCTGTCTTTTCATTGTCTCTTAAGTCAATCCCGGCTTTTTGGGCAAGGACATTTAGGCAGGCTTCGGTAGGATCACCAAGGACAGTGTAGCGTGTCTGATCCCCGTGAGGCGGTTCAATCGACGCATTGCCGCAAAGGGAAGCTCCTCTGATGAGCCAGTTTAGGCTGGGATTGTCACTGACTTGAACCGGCTTTTGATTGGCTTCAATCCTTCCTTTTGGGGCATAGCCCAGACCTGTTACATCGTATTCTTGCTGCGGCGTCCAGATATGATTGACCGTCATTTCATTTTGTGTCAGCGTTCCGGTTTTATCAGAACAGATGACAGAGGTTTCTCCCAAGGTCTCCACAGAAGCTAAGGTTTTGACCAGAGCATTTTTCTTAGCCATTTTTTGAACAGCCATGGCAAGTGACAGCGTCACAGTTGGAAGAAGACCTTCGGGAATAAAGGCGACAATCATTCCCAATGCGAAAACAAAAGCCTGCGCTAAGGGCTCTTTAATAATTAAAACCGAAGTGAGCAAAAAGAAGATACCCACCGATATAGCAATCAAGGAAATCTGCTTGGTCAGACGGTTGAGCTCTTTTTGCAAAGGACTGATGACATTGCTGACACCTTGTGTCAAATGGGCAATCTGTCCAAATTCTGTTGCCATACCGATATTGGTTACTAATACTTTGGCATTGCCTTTGCTGACAGACGTGCCGGCAAAGACAAGATTATCCAGACTGAGAAGATCAGGATCTTTCTCAGAAATAGCACGATTATTTTTATTGACAGGATTGGATTCACCTGTGAGAGCAGACTGGTTAACCTGAAAATCATCTGTAGCAGAGATGATGCGGGCATCGGCAGAAATACTATCTCCCTCTTCAATCATCATCAGATCACCCGGTACCAGCTCTTGGGCAAGAATCTTTTCTTCTTGATTTTGCCGGGTAACACGGGCATAGGAAGGCAGCATGTCTTCAAGGGCTTCTGTTGCTTTGCCGGCCTTATATTCTTGGAAGAAAGAGAAGCAGCCGTTGATAATATTGACCAGCCAGATAGCTATCCCAAGTTCAGGTGTTCCTGCAAAGAAGAAGGCGACTGCTCCGCCAATCCAGAGCAAAATTGCCATCAAGGACAGAAAGTTCTTAGCAAATTTGACAATTATGGGTTCTCCTTTGACCTTTTCCAGCTGGTTAGGACCGTATACTTCCTGCCTTTTGGCGACTTCATCAAAAGAAAGCCCTTGGGGATTGGACTTTGCCTGTTCAAAGACAGTCTGTATATCGTATTGGTATAAATTAGGCTGCCTGTTAATGTTTTGCTGATTGCGCTTTCTAATCACGAAAAACACTTCCCATCTAATGTAAGCCTTTTACTTTATAAGATGATTATACGCCTATTTTCTGAAAGTGGTGCAAAAAAAGTTTAATTTTTCTGGAAAATACAGGCAATTCAAAAATCTCCCAGATGCAAGCGCATCTAGGAGATTTGAAACATTTAGCTGACTTTATTGATGAGGCGTGAACACAAGGTGTTCGTTGACAAAAGCATTGAAGCCTAGTTCACTAAGCTCACGGCCATAGCCTGAGTTCTTGATACCGCCGAATGGAACTTCCGGATGAGATGTCCAGCCAGAATTGATGAAGGACATACCCGTTTCAATTTTAGCAGCGACTTCTCTGGCATGGTCAAGATCTTTGGAGAAGACAGTACCGCCCAGTCCATAGCTGGAATCATTAGCAAGAGCGATGGCTTCTTCTTCTGTATCCACCTTGTAAATAGATGCCACAGGACCAAAGATTTCTTGGTTGTAGATCGGGTTGTCTTTAGTAATGTCTGTTAAGACAGTAGGCATGACAAAGTTTCCCGGATGGTCAATTGGTTCATTGCCATAGACCGCATGTGCTCCATTATCTACAGCCAATTTGATTTGACCGAGAACATCTTCTTTGGCTTCAGCGGATGACAGCGGTGCAAGTGTTGTTTCGGGATCCATTGGATCGCCCCATTTAGCTGTCTTAAAGGCTTCAACAACAATATCAACAAATTTCTTATAGTTGTCATCGCCAACAACGATAAAGCGTTTTGATGACGTACATACTTGACCGGCATTGTAGAGACGGGCAAAGAAAACAGTATTTTTCAAGAGGTCGAAATCGGCATCTTCCAAAATAAGGAAGGCATCGTTACCGCCGAGTTCAAGTGCAGATTTTTTCAGATTTGCTCCTGCTTCGGCAGCGATTGAAGCACCGCCGCGTTCAGAACCGGTCAAGGCAACACCTTGAACTCGTGGGTCTGCAATGGCATTGTTTACTTGATCGTAAGTGAGGAAGAGGTTCTTGAAAGAGCCTTCAGGAGCGCCTGCTTCCCTAACCAAATCTTCAAAAGCTTGGGCTGAGCCCGGGCAGATAGAAGCGTGTTTTAAAACGGTTGGATTGCCGATCATAAAGTTAGGGGCAAACACGCGCATAATTTGATAGAATGGAAAATTCCATGGTTCTACCATAAAGAGCACGCCGACAGCCTGCTTGATATAATAAGCATCTCCATGGATAGGTTCAAATGATTTAGACTGCAGGAATTCTTCAGCTTTATCGGCAAAGTAGTCTGCAATTTCTGCACATAAATCAACTTCCCCCTGAGCTTCGACAAAAAGTTTTCCCATATCCTTGGTCATTACTTCAGCATACTTGTCACGGTCCCTGCGAAGCAGATCAGCAACTTTGTGCAGCTGAGCTTTGCGTTCTTCTAAGCCGCCTTCAGCACGCCATTTTTTATAAAGAGCATGCGCTGTTACCAGTGCCTTTTCTAAATCTGCATCACTGTTGTTTGCAAATTCTTTTAAAACCTCGTTCGTATAAGGATAGGTTGTCTTATAGGCCATAGTTTTTCCTCCAATTTTTGTTTAGTCAAACTTATTATAGCATTTTTGAAACCGATTTCAAGAATTGAGTTTGTTTTTTTACTGCACCTTTGAAACAAAGCTCAGTTAAGCCATCAAAACAATTATTTCTGTGTAATAATGATGCTTAGTACTTAGCAGTTTTTCGACAAAAAACTCTAAAATGATATAATGAGCCTATGTTATCAAATGAATTTAAGAAGTTAATGGAAACAGACACTGTCGGTACAGCCAAAGCCTTGCTGGGAATGCAGCTGTGCATAAACGATCAGCTGCTTGGCAGAATCGTAGAAACAGAAGCTTATTTGGGCAGCAAAGACAGTGCCTGTCACAGTGCTAAGGGCCGGCGGACACCTAAAAATGAAGCCATGTATCTGTCTGCAGGGCACTGGTATGTTTATCAGATCTATGGTCATCAGATGCTTAACTTGGTGACCAAAAGGCGTGATGTTGCAGAAGCTGTTCTCATCCGGGCTCTGGAACTTCCTAACGGAGAACTCTTGGCTAATGGCCCCGGAAAATTAACAAAATTTGCAGGGATTGATAAGCGCTTCAACGGAGACTTTTTACCTGCGTCTAAACTGCAGCTGGTAAAGGATAGGTCACCTCGCCGTATTGCCGCAAGGCCCCGCATCGGTGTGACCTGCAATGACCGCTGGCGAACAGAGCCGCTTTGTTTTTACGTAGTGGGCAATCGTCATGTTTCCAAAATTTCTAAAAAAAGCCTCTTACCAGATGAAGAGACTTGGTTAAGCTGAGTATCAGCTATTATGCAGTTTTTAGGTTTTAACGGTTGGTTGACATACCTTTTGGTTCCAGGTAATGTTGGATAGCTCCGAGAATTAAATCGGAGACAACAGCCATAAAGGCGGTTGGCAGGGAACCTGCAAGAATGATAGCCCCGCCGTTGGTTGCATTGGTACCGCGTATGATAATATCTCCAAGACCGCTGCCGCCGACAAAGGCACCGATAGCCGTAATCCCGATTGCCAGCACCAAGGCATTGCGGATACCAGCCATGATGACAGCTAAAGACAGGGGCAGCTCAACCATCAGCAGTTGCTGTTTACCAGTCATTCCCATGCCCTTGGCAGCGTCAACTAGGTCAGCATTGACATTTCGAATACCAGCATAGGTATTGCCGATAATAGGCAGCAAGGAGTATAAAAAGACGGTCGCAATAACAGTTTTAGTTCCCAAACCCAAAGCCAGCATGATAATGGAAATCATGGCTAAAGAAGGAATGGTTTGTATGACATTGGCGATGCCCATAATAAATCCTTTGAGCTGCCCCTTCTTAGCAATCAGTATTCCTACCGGAATTCCTATGAGGGCAGCAAGCAGCACGCCGTATATAGAAATGAGGAAGTGCTGCAGGAACTGTGTCAGAACATAGCTGCTGTTGTGCTGAAAATAGTAAATCAACTGCTCTGTAATACTCATATGACTCATTATTAATCCCCTCCTTCACGGAAGTAATGATGTTTTTTCAAAAAATTATGTGCGACGACAGACGGCTCCAGCAGTTGGTCATCTACTTGATAGTTGAGCTCTTGCATGGTCTCAAGGTCGATCTTTCCGTCTAAGCGGTGCAAAAGCGGCTTTAATTCAGGATACTGTCTTAAAATCCGGTTGTTAGCAACCATAGACGCATCGTAAGGCGGGAAGAAATGCTTATTGTCTTTAAGAATGGTAAGGTCATAGCTTTGGATGCGGCCGTCTGTGGAATATCCCAGAACTACCTGCATCTTATCATTTTCAACAGCATCGTAAACAAGGCCTATCTGCATCGGATAGATGCTCTTAAAGGAGAAACCGTAAGTGCGGCTGAATTCCTTGTAACCGTCGCCTTCGCGTCTCATCCAGGTACTGTCAACACCCGCCTTAGCAGTCGTTGCGATTCTTTTTAAATCCGCTACGGTTGTAAGATTGTTTGCCTTGGCAAATTTAGTTGTCACCATAAAAGCGTAAGTATCGGCAAAACCGTAGCTTGGGAACCAGGTTTGATCAAAGCGCTTGGTGAATTCTTTTTTGATAATTTTGCTGGCCTTGATATTGTCCTTTTCAGCCGGCAAATTCAGCGTTCCTGTCAGGTCTGTTCCTGTATAGCGGGTTGCTGCAACATCAGCGTCTTCTCGCATCAGCGCCTGATGGACTACATTGGTGGAGCCGAGGTTGGAAATCAGGGTCGTTTTATAGCCCAATTCATGAGTAATCAATTCGCTGATCATATTAGCCATAATACTGGATTCTGTCGTACTCTGTGCGGCGATTCTTATATTAGCGTCGTCCTTATTTTTCGCATTGTTGCCTTTGCTGCAGCTGGCTAAAGCAATTAGTGGAATTATTGTAAGGATTGCTAAAAAATATAGTCGTTTTTTCATGTCATAAATTCCTCTTTTGTCGCGGTGTCAAATAATCTTCAAGGCGCCCGAGCAGATAATCAACAATTAAAGAAAGGAGAATAACAGGAATGGTTCCCCCGATAATTAAAGAAGGCTGAAAGAGGCTTAAACCGCTGAAAATAAGATCTCCAAGGCCCCCGGCACCGATATAGGACGCCAAGGTAGCCCAGGCAATGACATAAATAGCAGACAGCCTGATTCCTGTCATAATAACCGGCACTGCCAAGGGCAACTCAACTTGAAAAATTGACTGAATCGGGGTCATTCCCATGCCCTTCGCACTGTCTTTTAAAATGGGGTCCACACTGTTCATTCCGATATAGGTATTTCTCATGATTGGCAGCAAAGAATAAATGAAAAGTGCGATGATTGCAGGCGTTCTTCCGACACCAAATAAAGGAATCATCATGGCTAAAAGAGCCAGACTGGGAACGGTTTGCAGGATACTGGCCAGACCGATAAAGAACTTAGCCAGTTTAGGAAACCGAGTCAGCGCAACGCCGATAGGAACAGCGACAATAATTCCCAAAAACAGAGCCATTGCCGAAATATAAATCTGTTCCCAAGTCTTAACGATTAATTCACTGCCGTATTGTGCTAAAAAGTCACTCATAGCGTGTCCTCCGTATCTTGGCTGCCCCAGATGATATCATAGAGCATATCAACCAATGATGCCCGCGTTACAATTCCCTTGAGGTGGTGTTCTTTGTCAACCACCGGAACATATTTTAAGCCGCGCTTTAAAATACGGTGGGCTGTATCGCGCAGGAGCTGGTCTTCTTCTAAGTAGAAAGTAACTTTGTTTAGGATATCACCAACAGAAAGATCCTTCTTATAGTTGTTGTTGAGGGTTTCAATATCGATCAGGCCGAGCAGTTTATTGTCCTTATCTGTGACTAAAAGAGAGTCAACACGTCTTTGTCTCATCAAGGAGATGGCTTCATGCAGGGATTGTTCGGGCATAATGGAAACCGGATCTTTTAACATGATTGTCTTAACAGGCGTGACATCAGCGCGTGCCTGAATCAGGCGGTCTTCCCCAATCATCTTTTGCACAAAAGGCGTTGCCGGGTGCCGCAGCAATTCAGTAGGACTGTCCTGCTGAACAGTATGGCCTTCATCCATGACAACAATCTTGGTTGCAAGCTTTAAGGCTTCATCAATATCATGGGTAACCAAGACAATGGTTTTTCCGGTCTTTTCCTGCAGCGACTTGACAAGGTCCTGCAGTCCTTCTCTTGTGATAGGGTCCAAGGCTCCGAAAGGCTCATCCATGAGGATAATCTCTTGGTCGGCAGCCAGTGCTCTGATAACACCAATCCGCTGCTGCTGCCCGCCGGACAGCTCATAAGGGTAGCGATCCAAGAAATCTTCCGGCAGCTCAACTAATTTTATCAGCTCTTTTGCCTTGGCTTTTTTCTTTTCTTCCGGCCATTTCAGAAGTTTTGGAACCAGCGTAATGTTTTCATAAATGGTCATGTGAGGCATGAGACCGATATTTTGAATGACATAGCCGATTTTTCGCCGCAGCTGGACAGGGTTGAAGTGTGAAATTTCCTGACCGTTGATCAAGATTTCACCGCTGCTTGGTTTTAACATCCGGTTAATCATACGTAAGATGGTTGTTTTGCCGGAACCGCTGGTACCAATCAGGCAGACAAATTCTCCGGGCATAATTTTCAGATTGATATGCTCAACAGCAACATTGTCTCCATAAATTTTATTGACCTCTTTAAACTCAATAACAGGTTCTTTTCCCATACTAACCTCCTTTAGGTGTTTTCGATTATTAGTTTGAATAGTAACAGACGAAGAAAAAATTTCTATTTACTAGTAGTGTATCAAATTTATGTAAAAAAATGAAATATTTTTATGAATCAAATCATTTTCAGAAAATAGTTTCAATTTATTTAAATGATTATTGGAAAAAATTAGGAGAAGATTTGACAAGAAACTGTGGTGGCTAAAGACACCAAAAGTCCGTCAAGCTGGAGTTCGGAACAAGCAGCTATCATGGCTGCCTGTCCCGAACTCGAGTTTTTGTGTGCTGTTTTATCAAATTCCCCTTCTTTTGGGTTATAATAAAGATAGCACCTAGAGTTAACTAGAGGTTGACAGCGGAAGGGGAAAAAATGAAGGAATCAATAGGAGAATTTGCAAAACGCAGCAAGCTCAGTATCCATACGCTTAGATATTACGAAAATCAAGGCTTATTAAAGCCGCAGAGAGATAGTAGCAACAGGCGCTGCTATACTGATGATGACTACCGCTGGCTGCTGTTTATACTGCGTTTGAAAGCTGTCGGCATGCCGCTCAAAGAAATCAAAAGGTATTCTGAACTGAGAGAAAAAGGAGCCGGCACTTATTTGGAAAGAATGCAGTTGCTGGAAAATCATTTAAAAGTACTGGATAAAACGATTCAGTCTCTTTTAGACAATAAAGCTCAGCTGCTTGACAAAATTCAGTTCTATAAAGAGCAGATAGGAGATTCAGCAGACTCTTAAACAAGAGCAGCGATTTAGGTTTTTGTTTATAGTATTGAGATCGGAGGGACAGCCATGGCGCAAACATCTTTATTTGACCAAGATATGGATATGACAGCACCTTTAGCCAGTCGTGTGAGACCGACCAGTCTGGATGATTTTGTCGGTCAGAAACATCTGGTGGGAGAAGGAAAATTTTTGCGGGAAATGATTGATAAAGACCAGGTGTCGTCCATGATTTTCTGGGGGCCGCCCGGAGTGGGAAAGACAACACTGGCTGAAATTATTGCCAAAAAGACAAAATCAAAGTTTATTACTTTCAGTGCGGTTTTAAACGGCATCAAAGAAATCCGTAAAATCATGAACGAAGCAGAGGAAAACCGCCAGCTGGGTGAGCGCACTATCGTTTTTATTGATGAAATTCACCGCTTTAACAAGGCTCAGCAGGATGCTTTTTTGCCCTATGTGGAAAAGGGCAGTATCATTTTGATCGGAGCGACAACTGAAAATCCCTCTTTTGAAGTTAATTCGGCTTTGCTGTCACGCACCCGCGTCTTTGTCCTCAAGCAGCTGACCGAAGAAGATATTGAAGAACTGCTCAAACGGGTTCTCAAATCCCCTCAGGCTTTTCCGGATTTAGAGATTAGTATCAGCGATGAGCTCCTGAAACAAATTGCCATTTATTCTAACGGGGATGCCAGGACAGCTCTCAATACGCTGGAAATGCTGGTCATTAACAGCGATATAAAAGATAAAACAGCCACCATCTCCGGTGACCTTTTGGAAGAGCTGCTGGATAAGAAAACGGCCTATTATGATAAGGCCGGTGAGGAGCATTATAATATCATCTCTGCCCTTCATAAATCCATGCGCAACAGCGATGTCGATTCGGCCATTTACTGGTTGGGGCGGATGATTGATGGCGGTGAGGATCCTATTTATATTGCCCGCCGTCTGATTCGCTTTGCCAGTGAGGATATCGGGCTAGCGGACAACAGTGCCCTCAATCTGGCGATTAATGTTTTTCAAGCCTGCCGCTATATCGGCCTGCCCGAGTGTGATGTGCATCTGACCCAGTGTGTGATTTATCTGTCTCTGGCGCCCAAGTCAAATGCGGTTTATAAGGCCAGAACGGCTGTGCAAAAGGACATCAAACAAACCATTGATGAACCGGTGCCCTTGCAGCTGCGCAATGCGACAACCAAGCTCATGAAAGAAGTCGGTTACGGCAAAGGCTATCAGCTGGCGCATTTTTATAAAGATAAACTGACTGCGATGCCAACACGCCCTGAAAGCATAGCTGATCATACTTATTACAAGCCGACCGAAGAAGGCCATGAAGCCAGAATCAAACAGCGGCTCAACTATATCAAAGAATGGAAAGAAAAACACCATATGGATAAAGACTAAAACGCCATTGTTAACCGCAATGGAAATCTGTTCCGCTTTCTTTTCTGCTCTTTAAAGCGATAAGGCGTTTAACTTTGATCCTTGGCTTGACAGGCAGAAAAAAAGATTGTAAAATATGAATGAATAGAAGTTGAAATTCATTCATATTGCTAAGAAGGATGGTGTTGATGTTGACAAACAAAAAACAAGCCTTAAAGACAGCTGCCTGTGAGGTCTTTTCGAAAAAAGGCTACAAGGCGACAGGCATTTCTGAAATTACTAAAAAAGCCGGAGTGGCAGCTGGGACTTTCTATAATTACTATGACAGCAAGGAAGCTATTTTTCTGGATGTTTATATTGATGAGAATAACCGCGTGCGCCAAGCTATGATGGATGAGATTGATTGGGAAGGAGACGCGGTTGAACTCATTGGTCAGATTTTTGGGCAGTCGCGCAGCCTTATTTCATCCAATAAGATTCTGACAGAATGGTATAATCCCGCCATCTCTGATGAGCTGCACAGCTATTATGCTTCAGAAAAAGGCAAGTCTGATAATCCCTTTCATCAGTTTTTAGTGGAAACCTTTACTAATCGCATGCTGGCAGAAGGCTATTCTCAAGAGAAAATCCAAGAGGTGCTGCAGGTTTATCAGCTTTTCTACTATATGGACACCCATATCACTGAAAAGGATTTTTCTAATGTCAGTCAGACCATTGAAATTTTGGCTACTTATTTTGTCAAAGGACTTTTTAAATAAAGAATAGGAATTCTTTATTTTTTTAAAAGTGACTGAATGAATAAATATTTTTGTTCATTCAGTCGAAAAGTCCTAAGCAAACAGGTTTTAGAGGTTACTTAAATTTAAAATAAAAGGAGAAAAAATCATGACTAAAAATGGAGGCAAAGAAATGAATGGACTAGGTATTTTTGGAGCAGCCTTGGCTGTGATTGGGCTTTTGGTGGTGATTTGGGGAGCGACTTTACAGCCAATCAATTTTTCAAGCCCTGACTTTATGTCTTTTGTGACAGGCGGTTTGCTGCTCGTAGCTATCGGGCTTTGCATGATTGCGGACTTGCCTGCAATTTGCAAAGTTTTAGGGATTTGGCTGGCGGCAGCAGCTACCATGCTTTATATTTACAGCCTGCCGGATACGGACTTAATCATTAAGGTAATTGGTTTTGTTCCTGTCCTTGCTTTGGCGGCTTGGCTATCGCTTAAATTTTGGCAATAATAAGGAGAAAATAAATGAAGAAAGGACCTTCTGAAATGTTAACGATTATTCTATCAATTCTTGCAGTGGGACTTCTTGGCTGTCTGATAACTTGGGGAGTGATTAGCTACTTGGGCCGCAGTCAAACTCTGACTGTCAAATCCATTGAAAATCCCAGCAGCGATCTTTATTTCATTCATCTGACGAAACCCAAGAATATGACTTGGAAAGCTGGTTCTTACGCTAAGATTACTTTACCTGAAGTCAAAGAAAGCGCTCAAAAGAGTCGCTGGCTGACTATTGCTTCCAATCCTGATGACAATGAGATTCTCATTCTGACGCATAATAGCAGCAGTACTTTTAAGAAAACCTTGACCAGTTTGCCAGTTGGCAGCAAGGTTGAGGTGAGTTGGCTGGAGTCCACCTTAAAGATTCAAAATGATGATTCACCGTTTGTCTGCTTTGCCTCTGATGTTGGTATTGCAGCGATGAGGCCAATCGTTAAAGAGTGGGTCGGTAAACGTGACCTTATCCTCAACCATTTGGATAAGGGAGTGACGGTCTTTGATAAAGAATTGTATCGGCTGGATCAACAAGACAGCAAGCTGACCTACGACAGCAGCGCCAGCCTTTCCCAAAGTAAAGAAAGCTTGAAGAAAGCAGTAGATAAGTACGGCAACAAAGCCACCTATCTCTTAGCTGGTCAGCCTGATGATGTTGAGGCTATGAAAAAGTTTCTTGCGGATAAGGGGATTGACATAAAGCAGCTGAAAACAGAAAAGTTTAATGGTTTGAAATAGTGAGTGCTTTGTGAAATGAACTTGTTTTGATAGAGCATATCATGGAGGGAAAGGCGAAATGAAAAACAAGGGAAAAATAGAAAAATACTTGCTATTTTGCTCGCTTTGGGGCTTTGCTTTATTCATTTCAGCCATTTATTACTTTCTGATGTCCATAACGCAAGATTTATCAACCTCTTCTGAACTCGTATTATGGGTAGAAAAACATGGCACAGCCCTTGCGGTTATTTCTGAAGCAGCCATCTTCTCTGTGGTTTTTCTGCTCATCTCTAGTCATCTCTTATTGGCCTATGTCAAATGCCGACTGGTTAAAAGTATTGGCAGCAGTTTGATCATTATCCTTGCTATGGCTTTAGTTTTAACTTCTCTATTTTCAGGAAGGCTTGTTTACCCAGTCTATCATATGGTTTTAGATGATACCATTGCTAAACTGGTCATCTCATCTATGGTGGCAGCAGTTCACATGGCTTCCCTAGCGCTGTCTGTGCTTATTGTGACCATCAGTTTCTCGCTGTCTAAAAAATCCAAGCTCATTTTAGTTACGGGGATACTTGTCGCACTATCGCAGCTTGTCATGGCCTATCCTTGGTTACTGCCATTTGAGACTATCTTTATCATTATTCCTGCACTCTTGATTTGGTTTATGTTGTTTTTGCGGTTTATTAGCAGATTTCTAGGGATTAAATAAAGTTTTATATGACCTAGTTAGATGGAGTAGGAAGTCTTTTGGGATAAATCATACAGCACCTTAAAAGATGGACTTTTTGCCTATTCTTAGAGGCGCTGTATGATTTTAAAATACGTTAAGCGGTATAATTTTGTCTAAGTTGTTCCAACCTTGTTTCATCTAGACCAAATTCTTGATAAAAGTAGTTTTCAAAGGAAGCGTATTTGTCTAAAATAGCTTGCAGAGCATGTTCTGCAGCTAGTCTAGTTACCCCTTCACTTGACTGGATAAGTAGCCTTGCTTTTTTGGAAAAACAACACAGTAATTGATGTTTTTCTTGTGCTGCTTTAATCTTCTTCGCATAGTAATGATTTGTCAATTCGAAATCATCTAAAGCCTGTTCTTTGGTTACGCCTAATACCAATAAGATGAGAAGTGCTGCCAGACCAGTTCTGTCTTTTCCGGCTGTACAATGAAAGTAAAGCGGTACTTGTTGATTTTCTAGTAATTGAAAGAGCTCATAGAAGGCTGGATTTGAAAAGACCATGTCATTATAACTGGTTTGATTGAAAGAGTTTTTTAGCAAGCGGATAAAATTCCAAGGGTTTTTGAAAATATTGTTTTTTAATGCTTCTGGAGATAGGTCGATTTCAACTCCGTTGATGACACTGGCACAGTGTCTCACATAAGAACATTCTTTCGGAATATAATCGGGCATTTGCATAGCTTCCTGCTCTGACCTTAAATCTAAAATTTGTTTGAGCTGTAAGCTATCTATTCTTGCTTGAGCCTCTTGAGAGAGATTTGCTAAGACAGGTCCTCTGAAAAGGAGATGGTGTTTGACCGTTTTTCCATCAACGGTTCTGTAACCACCTAAATCACGTAGGTTTTTGATGCTAGCGCAGACAATTTCTTGACCTGAATTTTTGATTGTTCTGTCTGTCTTGCTCATAGGCTATTCACTCCATTATTGTTTGGGATTTAGAATAATTTGCATAGCGGCTTCAACACCACCGCTAGCTCTAAAATCTTGTGCTACTTTGCTGGCTTGTTTCTTATAATTAGCATGATAAAGGACTTCCTCAATGCCTTGAGCTATGGCCGTAGGGGCGTAGCTTTCAAGTTTGAAACCGGCACCAGCTGCAAGAACCTGTTCAGCAACCATATTTTGTTCAATTGTTTGCGGAAAAACAAGGAGGGGAACCTCGTAATAGAGTGCCTCGCTAGTACTGTTTAAGCCGCAATGAGTGAGGAAAACATCAGCTGACTTTAGCACAGCTATTTGATCAAACGAATGAGCGACTTGGAAATTTTGAGGAATCTGTCCTAATGAGTTTATATCTGTTTTGGCCCCAACAGATAAGAGGACGTCGAACTCCTTATTCCCTAAAGCTGTAAAACAGTGACGATAGAAGTCGCTCGCTTGGTTATTAACAGTCCCCAATGAAATATAAACAAGCGGGCGATTAGACTTCTTCCAAACTGCGGTGCTTTCTCGAATAACCGGTCCGACAAAGTGAATCGTTTCGCAAAAGCTAGCACCAGCAGGCTGAAAATTTTGTGATGTTGTTACAATAACAGGACAGTCGGTTCTGGTTAAAGCGAGATCAGTGACGTGCTTGCTTGGATAGCCAAGCCTTTTTATTTTATGGTAATTTGCCATCATTTCAGGCAAGTGTAAAAGCATTTTAAAGTTGTCTTTGAAAGAAGAATCGCTTAACATGGTCGGTGTATATTCGTTAAAAGCGAAATGCGTATTGTAGGAAACGTATGGAACATCTAGGTTATCAGCAATAACCGAGGCCCACAGGGCAAGAGAGTCGCCAACAATGACATCAGGCTGCCAAGCTCCAATCTCTTCAAGATAGGTATTTCGGATATCCTCAATAGCTTCTGAAACGATGGCTAAAAGGGCTGAAAAATGGTTTTTTTGATTGTGAGTGGGCTGATTGACATGTTCAACCGTCATATAAGCCATTTTCTCATCGTAGCAAATCACCTCAGCACCAAGTCTTTCTAAGCTTTCTTTGAAATTTGAGACGGTATAGTAGCGAACCTGATGTCCGTTTTCAACTAATTTTTGGACCACTAATAAGGTCGGATTGGTGTGACCAAATGCGGGAACTCCCATAAAGATAATACGTTTCATCGTTTTTCCTCCAGTTTCTTAATGCTTTCAGTTTATCAGATGAAAACGAGGAAACAATGGGCAAAAATCCCTATTTGTTGTATAATCAACACATATTTAATATTGTCTAGAAAGTCACCAATGAATAAACAAGATCGTCGCTTCAAACGAACACAAAAGTCTATATATGAAGCATTTGCAAACTTACTTTTAGAAAAAGATTTTACCGAAATAACCATCAATGATATTAGCAACCTAGCTGACATCAATCGTTCAACCTTTTATTTACATTTTGAGGATAAGTATGCCCTTTTAGATGCTTATCTGCTAAGTCTGCTGCCAATTGTCAGTGATATTGACTTGATGCAATCCCTTAGCCAGCAAGATGTATTTCTTGTTAGTTTGGGTAAGCTTTATGATTATCTTCAGGAAAATACCATCTTTTTCAAACGCTTATTCAATGAAACGAATTATCCCTTTGCCATTCGTTCGATACGCAAAGTACTCAAAGTATTTTTAACAGAGAACGATAGCGTCTTTTCTGAGGAAATTGGCAACTCAAAAGATTTTACCATCCACATCCGAATTGCTGGACTTATTGCCATGATTGAGTGGTTTTTATCACAAAAAAATTATAGCCGTGAACAATTCATCGAGGAGACTTATGATTTAGTTAGTCTGCTAGAGAAAGCAGGAGAGAAATAAGTGTCGAAAAAGCATGCGCCTTGCCTGTTTTCTTGACTTGGTTTGTGCTGCTCTTGCGGTTTATTAGCAGATTTCTAGGGATTAAATAAAGCCTCGTATTAGCCAGTTAGAAGGGGACATTAACAACAAAAAACAGCTCTAGATAAATTTTACCTAAGCTGTTTTAATTTTGTCTGTATCCCTGCTGAATAGGCCTCAAAAATATCTGAATAATGGAACAGGGTTTCGGTCATCTGGTTTTTGCAGGAATTGTGCAGGCAGACAAAGGCAACTTTGAGCTTTAGGTCATGACAGTTTCTCCTGAATAATGGCCTTCACGTCCTCGGCAGACAAGACCTTACCAGCAGAAACGACTTCTTCGTTTAGAACAAGAGCCGGTGTGGACATAACACCATAGCTAGCAATTTGGCTGAAATCTTTGACATGTTCGACAACAGCTTTGAGCGCAGTTTCCTCACAAGCTTGCTTGACATTAGCTTCTAAAGTTTGGCATTTCTTACAGCCCGATCCCAGCACCTTAAAAACAACAGAATCGCTTCCAGCAGGGGCAGTCTTGTTAAGACTTTGACTTTCTTTTTTTCCAAATAGTGACATCTTGATACCTCCTAAAATATAAATGCCTGCAGGATATTAAAAGCATACCCTACTAAAATGATACCGACAGTGCAAATCAGGATAAAAACGGCTAAGAGCTGAGGCTTGACAGCCTTTTTTAACATGATGAGCGATGGCAGACTTAAAGTGGTGACAGCCATCATAAAAGATAATACCGTTCCCAGCTGAGCACCTTTACTCAGCAGTGCTTCAGCAATCGGAATAGAGCCGAAAATATCCGCGTACATGGGAATACCAATCAGTGTTGCAAGGATAACGCTTAAAGGATTGTGGCTGCCGAGCACCTGAGTGACCCAATGTTCCGGTATCCAATTGTGGATAAGAGCCCCAATGCCAACACCAGCCAGAATATAAGGAAAGACTTTCTTAAAGGTGTCGGCAACCTGTTCTTTAGCAAAAGACAGCCTGTCAGACCATGCTAAGCTTTCTGCCTCTAAATGAATAGCCTGAGCATTTTTGACGAAATCCTCAACGTATTTTTCCATCCCCAGTTTTTCAATAATAGATCCGCCAACAACAGCAATTACTAAGCCCAAAATAACATAGATAACAGCGATTTTACCGCCAAAAATACTCATCAGCAAAATTAAGCTCCCCAAATCAACCATCGGTGATGAAATTAAAAAGGAAAAGGTCACGCCGACCGGCAGACCGGCACTTGAAAATCCCATGAAAAGAGGAATGGAGGAGCAGGAGCAAAAGGGGGTTACCGTTCCCAGCAGGGCAGAAATAATATTTGCTGTCAGACCGTCAAAGCGGCTCAAGATCTTTCGGCTGCGTTCTGGCGGAAAGTAGCTTTGAATATAGGAAATGATAAAAATCAGAACACATAAAAGAATGGTAATCTTGATAACATCATAAACAAAAAATTGTAAACTCCCTCCCAGTCTTGACTCTAAGTCAAGGCCGAGTGATGATAGGATTCTGCCGACAAGGCTGTTCAGCCATTTCATACCGAGGATCTGATCTTGGATAAATGACCACATCATTGGGCCTCCGTTCACGTTTTACAGATAATAGATCAAAAAAATTTGATATATTAGGTTTAAATAAAAGTCATGCTTACGATGACTTTCGCTGGCAATGGCAGGTTTTAGCATGACTGCTGTCAGCAGCGGTTAATTGCCCGAGGCGCTCTATGACATAGCTAGCGCCCAGACTGCTGATGCTGTAATGTTTCCATTTTCCCTCCTGCCTGCTGGTGACAAGACCAGACTGACATAAAATTTTCATATGGTAAGAAAGTGCCGACTGGGGAATATCTAAAGCTTCAATTAAGACACAGGCACAGGTTTCTCCCTGCTGTAAATAATCCAATACCTGCAGGCGCTTCTCATCCGCAAGTGCCTTGAAAATTTGAGCATCACGTGTATACTGACCGATTGCAATCACCTCATATCAAAAAAACTTGATGTGTAACTATCTTAAGAGTACAATTTATCAGTATTTTTGTCAAAGATTTATCTGAGCAAGCAAGGAAACTATTGCATAAAATATATAATCAGGATAGCTGATAATCAAAAGAGGTGATGATTTGAAATTAGAACAATCATGGGGCTATACCCTTAGTAAAGTCGCTCAGAAGATGGATAAACAGTTTTCCAAATCTCTCTCGATGTATGGTATCGATTCGAGGGGGTACGGTGTTTTAGTTACGCTGAGTAACAATGATTCTATTACGCAAATAAAAATCGGGGAACTGATGTCCATTGATAGGACCAGGGTTGGGCAGCTGATTGATATGCTGGAATCAAAAGGATTTGTGAAACGCCAACAAAATCCTAAGGACAGACGGCAAAACCTAATCGTCTTAACAAATGAAGGTAAAACGTTAGTGGTTAAAATGTGGCAAGAAATGCACCAAATAGAGCAAGGTGTCATTGCTAATCTGGCTGATTGGCAAAAAGAAGTGCTTGACAGCATCGCAAATGAAATGGGAGAAAAATAAGATGGATAAGATTGAATTTTTAGAAATGTACTTAGAACTTTATATTAACCACTTTACAGTCTTAGAAGCTATGAAGAGCGGGAATGAAGACTATGTCGCCCTTGATATTCGCAATGCTCCGGCGCAAATGAAGAAAGAGCAAATCAAGGGAGCAAGAGCTATACCAGCCAAAGATCTGCACGCGCACTTAGCCGATCTTGATAAAAGTAAAACCTATGTGGTCTATGATTGGAACGGCGGCACAATTCTGGGCAAACAGGCCTTACTGACTCTTTATAAGGCTGGTTTCAAAGCCTATGAGCTTGCAGGAGCCTTTGAAGGCTGGAAGGGCATGAACCTGCCGATTGAACCGGCGGTATAATACAAAGAAGAGGCAGGGCAAAAACTCGTCCAGTATTCCTGTTTTGGAATAAACTCTTGGCGCAGTGGTTGGGGGTAAGACTTGTTGGCTAAGCCAACTTAGTCTTACCCCTGCACAGTTCATTAGGTGCTTTAGCACCAATGAACCACTGCTGGCTGGTTTTCCTTTTGCCACAAGGCCAAAGCGGAAAACCTAGCCAATTGTGCGGGGGTGGGAGTGAAACGGTCTGGGGAGAGACCGTTTCAGGTCACCACCTTGAAACTAGGGAGTGGTGAGAACCAAAATTTTCAATTTTTGGGTTCTTTCCCACTCCCTTTAAAATAATTCATTTTAATGCTTAAACAGCGGCGCGCTCAGGTGGAAGCTGAAATCTGTTACATCAACTAAGCCAACCACCTCATCACTCTTGTAGAGTTGAATGAGGAAATCAGCCATCTCTTGAGCAGTATGGTATTGTTTAAACTCTCGGTCGTAATCGTATTGACTAGAGTCAGTCGCTACC
>NZ_AUIN01000002.1 GCF_000423725.1 Streptococcus devriesei DSM 19639 | reverse complement strand
TTGTTCAGTTTTCAAAGGGCTTCACCTCTTGCGAGGCAACTACTATATTCTATCAGCTCTTCCCCCCTTTGTCAACTCCTTTTTTCAACTTTTTTTGGCCGTTATTGTTGTAAATACCCTTCTTCCCCATAACCGCGCGCCGTCAAGCCCGATAGACTGCAGGCTAAAAGGCTGGCGGTTAGCGTGCGGAGGCCGCTCAGTATCTAACAGAATACATGAAACAGCTGTTACTCTAAACATAACTGGCTTAGGAAACTGTCAGACATCAAACACTGAGATGAATAAAGTTCATCTCAGTGTGTCAATTATCTACTGCTGAAACAATCCTATCCGACCGCTTCCCAAAATACTAGTAAGATTTTGTTCTTTTTAGTCGACTGTGTTTTTAGTGCTTAAAACACTTGATTTACTGTTACCGGAAGTAATGCGGTAATCATCATAAGTACTATAAGGATAGCTGTCCCTATTTTTATCATCGCCAGCATATTCAACAAGAGCTGACCATGATAATTTTTGAATGATGTCCCCAGATGATTTGTGCTCTGAGTCATAGCCATAGTAAAAATCATAGACAACTGTAAATTCAACTGAAAAAGTTGTTGGTCCGGTTTGGGTTACCTTGGTGACATCAACATCACTAAATGTGATGGAGTCAGCACTTCGATTTTTCGCACCGGTGGTATTGGTATCTATCGTGTTTTTTACATCTTGATAGAATTTATTATTGTTTCCGCCGGTAAAAATATCATCCAAATCATCCGGTGTAGTTTGTGAAGAAGCGTATGAGCTCATTTTGCGGTAAGCTTCTGTAATGAGTGAATCCGCAGTATCACGGTCAAGAACACCTTTGGCATCCAGAGTAATAGTATCACCATCATAGATATCTTCTATTGATTGTGTCTCTGATTTTAGAGGAGATTTCCCAGAGAATGATTTCTGAACATAGATCTTGGAAGCATCTGTGACAGCTAATTTTGAAACCTTGTATTTGCCATCGTGTAGCTTTCCGATTTTTCGACTGCCTACGTACAGATCTCCATCAGTAAGATTGCTGTTAACCTGAAAACTGAGATATTTAACATTTAAATTAACTTTTATGTTATTGGTAATGGTTTCTTCGGATGAGACTTCAAGTTTCTGACCAGATAGTGTCCCCTTAGCAGCAAAATGATAGGTTCCCGGATAAAGCCGTGAAATAGTCTTCGTGTAAGAATCGCTGTCCGTTTTAGCAAGTCTCTTATGATTAACAAATAACTCCAAGCCTTTTGTGTTGACAGATACCGTAGCTGAAACGGGTTTGACGGCAACTCGCCAATCAGGGAAAATCAAAAACTTTCTGCCTACATTTTTCATTTGCCGATAGTCAGACATAAGGTCATCCATCTGCAGTGTCCTGTTTTCTTCGGAATTTCTATAAATTAATTCTGATTGTTTTATTGGCTTTTCTGTATCACTCCACACTTCAAAAGCTAAAGCTTTGGTAAAATTATGATTGGCAGTTTTCAAATACCTTTCTGCAACTGCCTCGCGAGAAAAATACTGATTGCCGTAGATATAACCTGCTCCAAGCGCAAGTAAAAGAATGACTGCCAGCGCAGCTAAGATTTTCTTCCCTTTTGACCAAGATTTTTCAGCCGGTTCTGCCGGACTGCCGGCAGGTTTATTTTCTGTTGATTGCTTAATCTTAGCCAGATCAAACTGCTGATTTTTGGCAAGGAGAAATTCGTCAGGAGTCGGCTTACGGCCAATCTGCTTTTCAAAAGCTTCCACCCACAATTGCTTGGGGGACTTTTCACTGCCAGCAGCAGGTGACTTTGAAGCTTGGGATTCTTCTGTCATTTGAGCTGCAAGCTCCGCAGAAGCTTGGCCGGCCGCATTTAAAGTCTTTGCAGGACTGCCTTGAGAATCTGCTGACAAGGGTTCTGTCAAGTCTGCAGAAACATTTGCTATTTTCTTAATTTCTTTTAAGTCAAAATCAGCTTTTTTACCTTCTAAAAATTCTTGCGGCGTCGGCTTACGGCCGATAACCTTTTCAAATAATTCTACCCATTTTTCTTTGCTTGCCATAGTACCATCCTATTTTAATATAACTTTGTCAATGAATCTTTTATGCCATCTAATCCGCCCAAAAGGTTTGCTGCAATTGATTTATCCATGAAGAAAATAATTAGAATAAACACAAGAAACGCAATCAGACGCACATAAAAATTATTTAAGCTTCCCAATGATACCTTGATATTTGCTAAAAAGGCTACTATTAGAATGGCTAAGCTAACAACACTTAAAAGAGTTAAATATATAAATACTGTTTGAATAGAGCGGATAGCCGGCACTTCTTTAATCAAATGCGAAACAGACGACAGCCCTTCAAAAGGATTGGAGCCGATAGACCCAAAAGATGATGCGATTTGATAGGAATAATCGCTTGAAACAATTAATTTAGCTGACGTTAAGAAACTCAGTAAAAAGATGAGCAGATTAACAGCTGCTAAAAGCGGTGTATAAGCAACATATTTCCCCAATAAAAAGGTCACTTTTTCTTGAGATTTAGCAGAAAATTTGTCAAGCAAAGCCGGTACAGCAGCTACAAGAGCATAAGCAATGAAAATAATAACTGTTATGACAATTACTTTACTAAAACCAAAATTGGTACGGACAGCATCTTCAACGACAGAAAAAGCTTCCGGTTCATTCATTTTAAGACTTTCACCGCCAATGGTCATATTGATAATCGAGGTAAAAATTCGATGAACATAATTGACTAGACCGGCAGCTAGAAAAAGCGCTGCAAGAATTAAGGTCACCGCCCCATAAGCAAACTGACTATTTGCAGACTGGGCTGCTGGCCTTTTTAAGCCTTCCAGAAACCAAGCAAAATAACCTTTCCCTTTTTCCTTCAACTGTTCAGCCTGTTGATGGGGTGCCCCCTGATTATCAGCCTGCTTGGCAACAGACGCCTCTTCCTGATTTACTTTGGTTTCGGCCTCTTCTGATACTGCTGCCACTGGCTCTGGAGTCAGCTCGTTTTTCTCTTTTGAGCCTTCAGCAACGGCATCATTTTGAAATTCTCCTGCAGCCAGAGCTTCTGCAATCTCTTTGGCAGACGGGTCGCGTCCGTTAACAGCCTCAAAGTAATCCAGCCAATCTTCTTTATTCATATCAATCTCCTTACAATTATGTTACATAATAAAAAATTATAGCATGAGCTTTTTAATCTGACAAGGTGATAACAGCAAGCTCTAAGAGAGATTCTATCATCATTTCCAAGAAAACAGACTTCTCAGTCTACCCTCGTCCAGATCATTAAATGATCGGCTGTTTAAAGTTCATTTCTTTATTCTGCAGACGGCAAACTATAAAGCTTCCTTGCAGTCAATTCATTCAAGCGAAAAGGCTGGAACACTTTTGTCCCAGCCTTGTTATGACTATCATATATTATTTTGCTTCAATAACTCCTAGATTTCCGTCTTCACGGCGATAAAGTACGTTAGTTGTATTGTCATTAGCATCTGTATAAATGAAGAAGTCATGCCCCAAAAGCTCCATTTGCAGGCGGGCTTCCTCAATATCCATTGGTTTCAATGTAATATTTTTCGTTCTTACAACCTTGACTGCCGGCGTTTCTTCAATTTCTTCTGCTTCAAACTCAGTTGTAAAAACATGGGATGCCGGTTTCTTTTCACGATGTTTTTTGGCAATTTTTGTTTTGTTTTTGCGAATTTGACGTTCAATCTTATCAACGACTAAATCGGCCGAACCATACATATCTTGAGAAATATCTTCAGCGCGAAGGGTGACTGAATCGAGAGGAATAGTAACCTCAACCTTAGCCGTTTTTTCGCGATATACTTTTAGATTGACACGCGCATTTAATTCCTGATCAGCATTAAAATACTTTTCGATTTTTTTGAGTTTAGACTCAACATAGTTACGGATCGCATCTGTTACTTCAATGTTCTCCCCACGAATACTACATTTAATCATAAGCTACCTCTTTTCTTACGCTTTAGATAAGCGCTTTCTTCATTATTATTATATCGCTTTCATGAAAATTTGCAAGTTTTTTTATCATCTTGCCAAAGAAAAGGACTTCACTGTTTTCACGCCGTTTTCAAGCAATAGCTGACTGGCTAACTGGATAGTGGCACCCGTAGTATAGATATCGTCAACTAATATAACCTTATCAGGCAATTCTTTAGTTTTTCTTAAATAAAAAAATTGCTGACTGGACAGCCTCTCCTGCCGTGTTTTGCTGGATTGTTTAATACTGTCATTTTTTCCTAATAATTGGCTGTAAGGCAATTTAGCTTCATCTAAAAAAGCCTGTACTTGATTGAATCCGCGGCTGTTTAGGCTCGAGCGGCTGAGCGGAATAGGAACCAACGTATAACCGCGGCTGTTTTTTAACACTTTCCTGACAGTCTTTGCAAAAACCTTCCTCAAAAGATAATCTCCCTGAAACTTATAAGTGCTAAAATAATCTTTCATGGCTTGATTATAACAAAAGAGGGCTCTGTGATTGACCTTTTGTCCCTTGTTTTGCCAATAAAGGCAGTCCTGACAATAAGTATTGACATTATTTTTACAGCAGGCGGGACAATGACTGTTTGAAATAGGCTGAAATTTAGAAAAACAGCTGCTGCAAACCGCATCCTCTACAGCACTCAGGAAAAAAACAGAAGAAAAGTTCAGATTGCTTTCAAAGGGTAAATGGCATATAAGACAAATCATTTAAATCCTCCCTTTCGATTCATTTCTTTAATTTCAAAAACAGCCTTTTTAATCGCTTTATTAAGGCCATTATGAAAGAAAATCAGTGTTCCTGTCGGTCGGTTTTGTGAGCGTCCGACACGGCCGGCAATTTGTATCAAGGCTGTCTTGGTAAATAAACGATGATTGGCTACCATGACAAAAACGTCAACGCCGGGAAAGGTGACCCCTCTTTCTAAAATAGTTGTTGATACTAACATTTGAATCTGACCGTTCCTAAACTGTTCAACTTTTTCCAGACGGTCCGGGCTTAGGCTGGAAATAAAATCAATGGATTCGTCCGGAAAATATTTTTTCAGAGACTCTGTAAAACGTAACCCCAATTCAATGTGAGGAAAGAAAATGAGCAAGGGAAACCGGCTTTGCCGCTGCTTTCGAACATACCTTAAAAAGCGGGCAGGCAGCTTTTGCTTATCTGCCTTTTCAAGAGAAAAATTCAGCCAAACAGTTTGAGGTACAACCAAAGGTTTGGCGTGAAAACGTCTGGCCAAGTGCAGTTTTTTCAGCTGACCCTGCTTAATTTGCCTGTCCAGCTGCTCTGTTGACGTGGCTGTTAAATATACTCTGGTCCCGTCAGATTTAAGACAATGATCCAGAGCATAGTGCAGCATTTTGTTATCAACAAAAGGGAAGGCATCAACCTCATCGACAATTAAAAGGTCAAAAGCCTGATAAAATCTTAAAAGCTGATGTGTCGTTGCAATGACCAGAGGACTGCGCTCATAGGTTTCTGATTCTCCATGCAGCAGGCTGATAGAACAGGAAAAATCACGGCTTAAGCGTTTATACAGCTCCAAGCAAACATCAACCCGAGGACTGACCAGCGCCGCTGCTTTGCCCTGCCTAAGGGTATCATCCAGTGTCCCATAAATCATTTCGGTCTTTCCAGCCCCGGTCACCGCATGAACAAGGATATTTTCTTTATTTTTGACAGCCTTTCTCAAACTATCTGAAACGCTCTGCTGGAAAGGCGTCAGCTGACCCTGCCATCTCAGCGCCTCAATTTCCGGAAAGGTCTGCTGTTCAAAATAAAACAGTTTTTCTCGGCTGCTGATGCGGCCAAATACCAGACAGCTTCTGCAGTAAACCGAACCATCAGGCAGACTGTTGTCTCTGCTGTTTTTGCTGCCGCAGCGATTGCAAATAAAATAGGGAAATTTCTCTGTCATGGCCGGCAAAGTTTGGGCATGTTTTTTGAGATCATCATCCAGCTGACTTTCAGTCCATAGGCGGCCATAATAATTTTTTAAGTTGTCCATCTGTTTTACTATTCGCAAAAAGTAGTAAAAATCAGCTTGCACCTTTTCAAAAAAACGGGTACACTTTGTCTATGAACTATCGGACAATTGCTAAAAACGGCTGCACAGAAGAAGTTATTAAAAAATCCCGCTTTATCTGTCAGGCCAAAAGAATTTACTCAGAAGAAGAAGGACGCGATTTTATTGCCCAAATAAAAAAAGAGCACTATAAAGCTACTCATTCCTGCTCTGCCATGATTATCGGGGAAAGCAGTGATATCAAGCGCTCCAGCGATGATGGGGAACCCAGCGGCACCGCAGGAGTTCCGATGCTAAGTGTCCTTGAAAAAAATCATCTGACCAATCTTGCGGTCGTTGTTACTCGCTATTTCGGCGGCATCAAATTAGGAGCCGGCGGTCTTATTCGTGCTTACTCGGGAAGTGTGGCAAGTACAATCAAAGCACTCGGGATGGTCGAAGTTAAGGAACAGACGGGGCTTAAGCTGGAATTAAGCTATCCCCAGTATCAAAATTTTGCCAATTTCTTAAGTGCACATGGACTGCAAGAGTATGATACCGATTTTTCAGTCCATGTTACGACAACTATTTATGTAGACGAAAAGGATATTGACAGGATTCAAGGCAGTCTAAATGATTTTTACCAGGGAAAAGTTACCAGCCGTATCTCCGGCAGTCAGGTCGTTGAAATTCCTGCCATGTGATATGATTTATTTATCACGGTGATAAATAATTTATATTTTACAAAGCCTCTTTTTCAGCCTATACTGGAAACAAATCAATTTTGCGAGGTATAGTATTATGACAAAAATTTACGATAACATCACCGAATTGATCGGAAACACACCTATTGTTAAACTAAACAAGGTTGTTCCTGATAATGCAGCAGATGTCTATCTTAAACTTGAAGCTTTCAATCCCGGTTCATCAGTTAAAGACCGTATCGCTTTAAACATGATTGAAGATGCTGAAAAACGCGGTATCATAAAACCTGGAGACACTATTGTTGAACCAACCAGCGGCAATACAGGTATCGGACTTTCCTGGGTTGGTGCGGCAAAGGGCTATAAGGTGATCATCACTATGCCTGAGACCATGAGCGTTGAACGCCGTAAAATTATCCAAGCCTACGGCGCCGAACTTGTCTTAACACCAGGCAGTGCCGGAACTAAGGGGGCTATTGAAAAAGCTCACGAAATTGCTAAGGAAGTTGGCGGCTGGGTGCCTCTCCAATTTGACAATCCGGCTAATCCAAAGACGCATGAACTGACAACAGGACCAGAAATCCTAGATGCTTTTGGTTCACACGGACTTGACGCTTTCGTAGCCGGTATTGGTACCGGCGGTACAATCACCGGCGTTTCACAAGTTCTCAAAAAGGATAATCCTGATATTAAGATCTACGGTCTTGAAGCCGATGAATCTGCCGTTCTTTCCGGCGATAAACCAGGTCCTCACAAGATTCAAGGCATCTCAACCGGGTTCATTCCGGTAGCGCTTGATACTCAATCTTATGATGAAGTTATCCGTGTTAAATCTGACGATGCTTTGGCAACCGGCCGTAATTTTGGCGGTAAAGAAGGCTTCCTTCTGGGTATTTCTGCCTCAGCTGCCGTTTGGGCTGCTATCGAAGTAGCTAAAAAACTGGGCAAAGACAAAAAAGTTTTGGCTATTGCACCGGATAACGGCGAACGCTATCTTTCAACAGCCTTGTATGAATTTGACTAAAATATAGTTCTATCTTCTAGCAGCTCTCAAAGCTGAACAAAAGTTTGATTTAAAAAATATAATTAATTGACTCCTCTTAGCGCACCTTGGCAAAAATAAAAATTTGCTAAAATGTGATAAGAGGTTTTTTGGTCTTGTCTCAGCCTTCTGAACTATCCTTTCAAACACAAAACAGTCTGATTCTTTAGTATTCAAAAAATCAGACTGTCCTTTTAATATTTTTTGATTTTCATTCCTTATTCATTAGGAATACTTCACTAACTTTTACTGCTTTTTATTCCAGCGACTTGCTGTACTGGTCGACTGCTAAAAGTGCATGGGCAACATCACCGGCACTAATTTCAAACGGCATTTGATGGATTGTCTCACCTTCAATTGTAGCCTGTTTACCGACCTTTAGAAGTTCAGAATAATCAACATTTTCTAAGTGTATCTCTGCTAAAGTGGTTGGCATTCCAATAGCTCTATAGAAATGAATATATTTGTCAATTTCTTCTTTTGGACGGTTTTCAAGGAAAAGCTGTGTCAATGTTCCATAAGCAACTTTTTCACCATGTGTTAGATGATGAATATCTCCTTCTAGGGCTGTAAATCCATTATGAATGGCATGAGCAGCAGCCAAGCCTCCGCTTTCAAATCCTAGACCACTTAATAAAGTATTGGCTTCAATGACATTCTCAAGAGCCTTAGTCACTACTTTGGCTTTACAAGCTGATAAGGCCTGCAAACCATCAGCGAATAAAGTTTCTTCACAAGATCTAGCAATTGCAAGACTGGCTAAACTTTGCCCGGCACCAGCCATGGTCTGGCCATTTTTTTGGAGCACGGCTCTTGCCTCTACCCAGGTTGCCAAGCCATCAGCAATTCCTGAAGCTAACAACCGTACGGGTGCCTTACTGATAACAGCCGTATCCACCAAAACTAAATCAGGATTTTTTGAATAAAAGATATATTTTTCAAACGCTCCTTCTTCTGTGTAAATAACTGATAAAGCTGAAGTTGGAGCATCTGTGGAAGCTACGGTCGGAGCAATGACAACAGGTATTTCTAGGATATCTGCAATTGCCTTTGCACTGTCAATCGTCTTGCCTCCGCCAAGGCCGATAATCAAATCATTCTTGTTTTCTTCTGCAATTGAGACAACTCGGTCAATTTCTTTTGTCGAAGCTTCTCCATTAAAAGGAACATATTTTACAAGCAGGCCTTCTTGATTAAGATAGGTTTCAAACTGCTGTCCAATAATCTGATAAACAGTCTCGTCAGAAAGTAGAATTGGGCGACTTCCTAAATTGATAATGGCCTTTGGATTATTAAATAAGGCATTTTCTCCCTGAATATAGCGAGAGGGACTGGCAAAAATTCTCATCGTAGGATCTCCTTTCATCTCAAAAATTTTTAAATACTATATAGTTGAACGTCCTTGGGTACTTTCCCAATCGGCAGCAAAATCATCAACAGCCTTTTGGATAGACGGATTGGCAAAACCAGCAGCAAAGATATCTGCTCCAGCGGTGACAGCTTGAGCACCGGCAGCTAGAGCTTTGGTCATTTGAGAAACATTTTTAAAGCTTGCGGCTAAAATTTTTGTAGTGGCTTGTTTACGCTCAATAGCCAAAGCAAGCTGGCTGATTACCTCAACTGGATCTGTATTAAGATTTTCCATACGATTGTAATAAGGTGCTAAATAATCTGCTCCAGCTTCAATGGCCAAAAGCCCTTGAAAAACAGTATAAATAGCCGTTGCTGTAATTTGAAACCCTTCTTTTTTAAGCTGCTTAATAGCTGTCAGACCTTCTGGAGAAACAGGTATTTTAATATAGAGATTGCCTCCAAGTGTATCTCGAAGTTTATGAGCATCTTTGATGATACCTTCCACATCTTCTGCAACAACTTGAGCATGAAGACTTGGTTCTTCGCCAACAATACCACGAACCTTTTTCATCTGTTCGAAAAAGTCAATCTCCCCTTCTTTTTTAGCGATAGATGGGTTGGATGTCACACCGGCTAATGGCAAGATGACAGCCCATTTTTTAATCTCCTCTAAGTTGAGTGTGTCAAGCATAAATTCCATTTTCTTTTCCTCTTTTTCTTAAAATGCGTGTTCTGTCCGTGCAATAATATCATCTTGAGTTGCTTTAGAAAGAACATTGAAGAAGGCTGAATAACCTGCAACACGAACAATCAAATCGCGATGTTTTTCAGGATGTTTCTGAGCGTCAATCAAAGTCTCGCGGGAAACTACATTATACTGAATATGATAACCGTGAAGACGGTTGAAGAAGGTCCGAAGTAAGGCAATAAGTTTTTGTTTATCCTCTTCTTTTGCTAGGGTTTGCGGATTTACCTTCTGATTGAGAAGAACTCCGCCAACAATTTCATCCGTTGGTAATTTAGAAACGGATTTAAGCACAGATGTAGGACCATTCTTATCCATATTGTGAGATGGCGAGCAGCCTTCAGCAAGCGGTGTGCCGGCATGACGGCCATCCGGAGTAGCTAAAGTCCCGCGACCCTGTCCAACATTGGCTGAGATAGAAGATGTTCCTGAATAGCGGATACCACCGATTGGGCCACGGCCGTAACGCGTATTAGGGTATTTAGCAATTTCATCAACATAAACATCATAGCAATCACATACCAATTGGTCTGCGTAATCATTGTCATTACCATATTTAGGAGCTTCATTAATAAGCATTTGACGGATTTCTTCACCGCGCTCACCAGCATAATCTGATTGAAGAGCTTCCCAAAGCTCAGCCGTTGTTAAACGTTTTTCTTCAAAGACCAATTTCTTAACAGCAGCCAGAGAGTCAGAAAGATTAGCGATCCCAACTTGAAGTCCGGAAATGTAGTCATAGACTGCACCGCCTTCTTTCAAATGCTTACCACGACCGATACAGTCATCAGTCAAAGCTGAACAAAGAATATCTGGAACCTCACGTTCAAGACTTAGGTCAATGCTATTTTCTACAATGACACTCATCCGCGTCAAATAACGAAGGGTCTTATCCCAAGCAGTCTTGAGTTCTTCATAGGACTTCATGTTGACAAAGTGACCAAATTCTGGGGCAAAGCGTTTGCCAGAAGCTGGATCAATACCATTATTCATAGTAATAAGCAATACTTTAGGGAAGTTCATATAACTCATGCCGGTACAGCGATAGCCCCATTTACCAGGAACTGCCGTTTCCACACAGCCGATTGCTGAATAATCATAAGCATCTTCTTCTGTTACACCCTTGTTGATAAAAGACGGAATGATGATTTCATCATTGTTAAAGGCTGGCATACCAAAGCCTAGTTTCATCACTTCAATAGCTTCATTCATGAAATCTGGATCAAGTCCAGCATGGTAACGAACCGTCAGGTTAGGCTGCGGCAAATGTGTTTGAGCGACTGATCTCAAAACAAAGAAAGACAAAGGGTTAACAGCATCTTTTTTATCACGTGTTTGACCACCGATAGTGACATTTTGATAAAGCGGTGATCCAGCAGATGAGAAGGTGTGAGCTTGGCTGCGCACTTTATTAATCGTCAGTGTCTTAATCCAAAGATTGGTCAGGCGCTCAACAATTGACTCTTCAGTTTCACGACCTGCTTCTATATCTGCCTTCATATATGGATACATATATTGGTCAAAACGACCGTAGGAAAGAGAGTGACCATTTGATTCAATCTGAAGAATACATTGAATAAACCAGACAGACTGCACAGCTTCTGCAAAGGTTCTGGCTGGATGGTAAGGTACGTGTTCACAAATCGCTGCAATGTCAAGCAGTTCTTTGCGGCGCTTAGCATTAGCTGTTTCTGCCATTTCTTTTGCCAAGGCTGCAAAACGCTCTGCATAAGTCTTGACAGCCTCTATTGTAATCAAGATAGAATCATAAAAATGGTATTTATCAATGCTGGCTGGATCTGTCAAATCAAGATTAGCTTTAGCTTCACGCGTACGCTTTTCAAAACCAATGAGCCCTAGTTCAAGTAGTTTTTGATAATTGACAGCCAAATGAGCATCTCCGGAATTCATCTTACCTTCCATGCCGAAGAAACCTGTTTCCATATACACCTGCACTTCATCCGGAAGTAGGGCACCTGCTCGAGCACGCAAGTTATTATTTTCCCAGAAAGGAGCAATTTCACGAATTTGCTTTTTGGTTTCTTCTGTAATGTAGAAAACATCCCCATCACGCTTTTCAAAAAGATCCAGTTCGTTTAAAACAAATTCAAGAGTATATTCAGGGAAGATTGGCGCGTCTTTATCACCGGAAGCTTGGTTACCAACAATCAAGGTCTCGTCATCAATATAGAGGGACATTTTTTCCAAGATATTTTTAAGCATGTAAGCACGCTTAAGAACATTTGGTTTTTCCTGATGTTCTCTATATGCTTCAGTAGCAAGAAGAGCACGCTCTGCATCAATGTAAGGCTTCTTGTCAAGAACCTTATCACGGTAGTTATACATGCGTTCTGTTAAATAGCCAAAGTGTTTTTGAGAATTTTTTTGAACATCATTAGTGTATTTTTGAGTTAAAAGCTGAACTGTCATTTTTCTTCTCCTTTTTGTGTTCGTAATCTTTTTTCTTTCTTTCGTAACTATAATAACAGTATATTTTCTGAAATGCAACTATTTTTCGTAAAATACAATCGTTTTTTAAAAAAAGATCAGCTTTTGTAAATGAAACCACTGACCCTTTTTTGCTTTTTGTGCAAATCTAAACATTTTAGCAAAAAAATCTGGACAAGGCCAGATTTTTATATTTCATTTTAAACCAAAAGTTTTTTTATTAGCCAACAATGTCAACTGAATTTTTATCCTAGATTGGCTGTATCAAGATCCTGATCTAACTCTAAAACTTTTAAAATAGTAACTTGTCAGTCACCAATTGATTGATGTTTTAGCCAGCAAACGTCTTTTTTCTTTATTCATAGCAGTCTTACACTATTATTATTTTTAGTCCACCAATTGTAGATTAATATGATTAGCCTTTAAATGTTCACGTAAGGTTTTTGAAACATCAGAATCTGTTATGACTTGCGAGACTTGGCTTAAAGCAAATTGATTGACCAAACTGCGTTTAGTAAACTTACTTGAATCTGTTAAAACAATTAATTCATCAGCTGATTTAGCCATATATTGAACAACTTCACACCGCATCATGTCTTTTCCCATAAAACCTAATGCTTCATCAAAGCCATCTGTCCCTACGAATAATTTTTCAACATGAAATGACTTGACCATCTCTTTTAACAAGGGACCGACAGTGACTTCGGAATTAGGTTGATAATTGCCACCAAGCAAAATCACATGGCAAGAATCATACTTTCGAATATAAGTCGCAATAAAGCAAGAATTGGTAATGATTTTAACATTTCGTCTCTTTTGACAAATAGCTTCCGCTAATAAAGCACAGGTCGAGCCTGATTCAATCATAATCGTTTCATTATCACTAACCATTTCAACTGCCTTTTCTGCAATGGCTTTTTTGGTCCTATAATGATAAGATAGTCTGACATTTAAATCATCGCCGCTATTCAATACTGCATAGCCGTGCTCACGATGCAGTAAGCCTTTGCTTTCTAATTTATCCAAGTCTTTACGGACAGTTACTTTTGATACACCTAACTTTTCAGATAGGGTATTAACATCTATTTTTTTAGCCTGAGAAACTAAATTAATAATATCATCTAAACGTTTCATATAATTACCTCTGAATTCATTTTAACAGATAAGTATTAAAAATGAAAGCAAATCAAAAATTACGTTCGTAATTGATTTAATTTCGTTTTTGTGATAGACTGACATTAAGATAAAAAAGAAAGGCAAAAACATGACTAGTGAAAAAGGAATCATTTTCAATATTCAGCATTTTTCTATCCATGATGGCCCAGGTATTCGTACAACCGTTTTTTTAAAGGGCTGTCCTTTGCGATGCCCTTGGTGCTCCAACCCTGAATCTCAAAAACGTCAGCCCGAACAAATGCTGGATGCTGAAACAAAGCTTCCAACGATTATGGGAGAAGAAAAAACAGTGGACGACATTATATTTGAAGTAAAAAAAGATGTTGATTTTTATGAAGAATCCGGTGGCGGTCTTACTCTATCTGGCGGTGAAATTTTTGCACAGTTTGAATTTGCTAAAGCTATTCTCAAACGTGCTAAGGAAGAAGGTCTTCATACAGCTATTGAAACAACAGCTTTTGCTGAACACGAAAAATTTACTGACTTGATCCAATATGTCGATTTTATTTACACGGATTTAAAACACTATAATACAATTCAACATCGTAAAGTGACAGGTGTCAACAACAATCTTATTATTCAAAATATCAATTACGCCTTTACACACAATAAAACAATTGTTTTAAGAATTCCTGTCATTCCTGATTTTAATAATTCATTAGATGATGCTCAACACTTTGCAAAACTGTTTAATGATATTCAAGTGGACAAAGTTCAGCTGCTGCCCTTTCATCAATTTGGAGAAAATAAGTATAAACTTCTAAACCGCAAATACGAAATGTCTGACTATGCAGCCCTTCATCCAGAAGATCTTTATGATTACCAAGCTGTTTTCCTGGAACACGGTATTGACTGTTATTTTTAAAATGCAAAACAAAAAACCTGTACCCTTAGGTTTGGAACTTTTTCAAAACTTAAGGGTATAGGTTGTCTTTTTATACTAAATCAGACTAGGCGACGAGCCGCAGACAGTACTGAAGTAGGACACAAGGGAATATGACTTTCAAAGAGTATTATCTTTTTAATACTGCTTACATTTATGTCTTATTTTGATTATCATCTTCACCTTGAGCTTGTTTTAAATACTCAAGATTTTCCTCAATCCAGACAGGTAAATTTTCAGCTAAGGGCTTAAAGCCAATATTCAAACGGCTGTTGGAAAAACGGTGCCGGTACTGATAATGATGCTTTTCTTCTTCCAGAGTTCGCAAAGACAGACTGGCTTTTTGACTGTATTCATCATAATCAACAACCTGAACAAGAACTTCCTCGCCTACAGACAGGGTGCGATAAATATTATCAATATAGCCTGTTTTAATTTCAGAAATATGAATGAGACCTACTGAGCCATCTGTCAGCTGAACGAAGGCACCATAGGGTTTGATACCGGTAATTTCTCCCTTTATCTTATCACCGATCTTCATCGTCAGTCACCTCAATGGCTTCAATGACAACTTCTGTCAGCGGACGGTCTGAAGCATCTGTTGAAAGATTGGCAATCTTATCTAAGACATCATAAGAAGCCTGATCAGCCAGCTGCCCAAAGACAGTGTGGCGGCGGTCAAGGTGCGGTGTGCCGCCATTATCAGCATAAGCAGCCGCAATTTCCTGCGGCCAGCCGCCGCGCCCCAATTCTTCAGCACTGTAAGGGAAATTTTGGTTCTGAACAATGAAAAACTGACTGCCGTTGGTGTTTGGGCCCGCGTTTGCCATTGACAGAGCACCGCGAAGGTTGTAGAGCTCCTCTGAAAATTCATCTTCAAAACGCTGACCGTAAATAGACTCGCCGCCCATACCGGTACCGGTCGGATCGCCCCCTTGAATCATAAAATCTTTAATAATCCGGTGAAAAACAACACCATCATAATAGCCCTTTTTAGCCAGCCCAATAAAATTCGCAACCGTTTTTGGCGCTTGTTCCGGGAATAATTTTACTGTTAAATCACCGTGATTGGTCTTGATAACTGCTGCGGGAACATTGAGACTGTTCAAACTCAGCTGCGGAAACTGTACTTCTTTTTCTGTCAAACCTAATTCCTCCAAGGCATATAAAATGCCATCTTCTTCTACATTTTTTGTAATAAAATCAGCCTTTTCCTTCAAATCGCCATGACCATTGCCCATAGCAACTGTGATGCCGACATAATCAAACATTTCCAAATCATTGAGTCCGTCACCAAAGAAAAGGACATTGTCGGGTTTCAAATGAACTTTTTTTAACACATGAGCCAGTCCTGATGCCTTAGAAACACCATTTTTGATGACATCCGAAGAATTCTCATGCCAGCGAACCAAACGGACATATTGCCTGAGCTCATCTGAAAGCTGTAAACTGTCACCAACAGCCTCAAATGTCCACATATGATAAACATCATGCCTTTGATAAAAATCCGGTTCAACATCACACAGGCCGTAAACAGGAGAAAGTGCCCTGTCAACTAAGTCGGTGCGCCTTGAAACAACGGCCTTATCCTTACCGGCAAAACCGTAGTCAATACCGGTTTCCTGACACCAGGCAACATACTTTTCAATGATCTTTTTGTCAATAGGATCGTTAAAAATTTCATTGTTTTCATGATCAATCACATAAGAACCATTGATGGTTACAAAAAAGTCTGGCTCTAAAGCACGGATTTCAGGAACAACACCGTAAGGTGCTCTGCCGGAGGCAATACCTGTCAGAATCCCCTGCTTTTTCAGACTTTCAAAAACCCTTGTGACTGATGGCGGCATATAACCGCTGTCTTTGATACGAAGCGTGTCATCAATATCAAAAAAGACAGCCTTAACTTTTTTAGCCTTGTGTTTTAATTCAGAATCCATCTTTCACCCCTTGTGAAACTAATTTCGTTTATTATTATAACATACTAATCGTCATCCTGCGGTACCAAATGATGCTGAAAAGCATAGACTACTGCCTGTGTCCGATCGTCCACCTGCAGTTTGGACAGGATATTAGAAACATGGGTCTTTACAGTTTTTAAGGAGATGAACAGCTCATCAGCTATTGTCTGATTGTCATAGCCTTTGGCGAGCAGCTCTAAAATATCTCTCTCCCGAGCAGTCAGATCCTCATGCAAATCAGGATTATCATGATGGGCTTTGATTTTCTTATCAACCTCAGTCTCAATCGCCAAATCACCTTTAGCAACCTTTTTGATGGCATTCAGAATTTCTGCGGCACTGGATGTTTTCAGCATGTAGCCTTTAGCCCCAGCTTCGATAACAGGATAAATTTTTTCATTATCCAGATAACTGGTCAGCACTAAAATTTTAGCGTCTTTCCATTCTTTCAGCAGTTCAAGCGTTGCTTCAACGCCGTCCATTTCGGGCATGACCAGATCCATTACGACAACATCAGGCTTTAATTGTAAGGCCAGCTCGATCCCTTCGCGACCGTTGCCGGCTTCTCCGACAACTTCAACATCTGCCTGCAGGTTAAGAAAGCTCTTCAAACCCAGCCTTACCATCTCATGGTCATCAACCAGAATAACCTTTATTTTACTCATCAACATCTCCTTTCATTATCGGTACATGAATATCCATAACAACGCCTTTGTCCTTGGCACTTAAGAAGGTCACTGTCCCGGCTAAATCATTGACGCGGTCTTCAATATTTTTCAGGCCGTAACTCAGATCGCGAACAGCATCCGTATCAAAACCAATACCGTTGTCAATCATTTTAAGCTGAACCTCTGACGGTGTCTGATACAGGTAGACTTCCATTCGGCTTGCCTTGGCATGTTTCAGCGTATTACTGATAAATTCTTGGGCAATGCGAAAGAAATTACTTTCAATCGCTTTGGGAAGCTTATCAATCGTTTCTTTGTAAACAACCTCAATATTGCTTTTGTCTGTCAGTTCTTTAATAATCATAGCCAGCCCTTCTGAAAGGGTCTTGCCTTCCAGCTCAGTAGGACGCAGGTGCAGCAGCAGAATCCGCAGATCATTTTGAGCATTATTCAGCATATCCTCAACAGCTAAGAGCTGGGGCTGCAGCTGCTTCTTTTCTAATTGTTCCAGATTATGCGAAACGCCCGACAGAATCATCGAAGAGGCAAAGAGCTCCTGACTGACCGTATCATGCAGATCACGGGCAATCCTTTTTCTCTCCTTTTTGACGATTTCCTGGCTGCTGGCAATATAAGCATTCTCTGTTTTTTGAAGATTATTGGTCAGCTGCTGCATCTTATTTGATAGGCGATTAACATTTTTCCCCAGCTCAGTGTCATCTTCCTGACTAATGGCCTGGTTGAGCAAAATCCGCCTTAAATTTTGATTCAAGTGCCTTTTACTGTTATCATCAACAATCATCCATACCAAGAGCAAAAGAAAGGTCAGCGAAATGAAAGCTGCAAGAAGCGATAAAATGAACTGCTCCATAACAACCCAATCTTTCAGTAAATCATCTAAATCAAGATTGAGACTGTTGATGATGACAAAAACAATCGAAACAACGGTAACCGCAGCATAGAGAAATATCATGAAAATGGTTCGTTTTCTCATATCCGTTCCACCTCCACTACTCCTGCAATGACATTCACAATTATCTTGACCGACTTGGTCAGATCCTTCTTGTTATCGATTAGCTTAATGCTTTCATTGCGCAGATCATACTCGGGCGAATCAAAGAAGCGAACATTGCCATAAATACTGCTGACATCTAATTTGACAGCAACATCAACAGGAACTAAAATCTTGGTTGGCCCGTAGACCTTGCGAATGATGACAAGATTATTTTGGCCTGTCACAATCACCTGACTCAGATTAATCACATCACTGCCGCTTAAGCGAATCACATTAATATCATCAAAGGCATAAGAATCAGTCTCAATATACTCATTGTTACCGATCCATTGATGCGGTTTTTTAGTGACATCAAGCCCTTCTTCCTGCAGCTTTAATAAAGCATAGCGATTTTTCTTTTTAACTTGGGCAAAGTGATTAATCATGACATAGAGGATTCCCACAAGCACCGCAGCGATGGTATAGGGATTCAGCATGAAAATCAGAAAAAGCAGCAGCAAACTGGCTGTTAGCAGAAAATCATTCTTACTGCCCAGATGATAAAATCTCAGGGCTAAAAGCGTAATCACCAGAATCAAGATAAAACTCGATAAATCGCTGGCTAGAATCGTCATAAAGGCCAAAGCAATTAGGATGGTCTCAACGACTAAAAAAAATTGGAATTTTCGCATAGGTTACCTTCAAGTCGTATAATTCTTTGTCATTGTATCAAAATTCAAGATAAATTTCATCTGCCATCAGCAATCAAAAAAGAGAAGGTGCAGATTTCATCCAAAAATCTGCTGCTCCTTCTCCTTTTATTCAATTAATAATTAAAGTTGCTTACTCTGATGAAGTCGGCGGCGTTGTGCTTTCTTCACTGCTTGTCGGTTGTGTCGTCTCTTCCTCTGTCACGGTTGTCTCTTCTTCTGTTTCTTCGGACGAAGACGGATGAGGATTGGAGATTCCTGATTCTGAAACATAGAGAATGACATCATCATCAGATGACAGGCTGACAGCCTCTCCATAATAAGGACTTTGACCTACAACCACAGCTGAGGAGTCCGGTGACGAAATTTCTGTTGAGTAATCGCTGGCATCATAAACCTTTATGCGTTTTGTCGAAATGCCCATAGCTGTTAAAGTATTGACCGCTTCTTCATAGGTTGTATTTTTAAAATTAGGCATGGTCATCTCAACAACCTTGAGAGTAATCTTCTTGCCGCTGCCGGAACGATAAGTTTTTCCGGCTTTTGGCGTCTGACCGATTACTGTCCCGCCGCTGTACTCATCTGATGAAACTTCTTTCAGAACAATCTTGCTTTTGGAAACGCCGTAATTATTGGTTAGGTTATCAATAACATCTTGATAATCTTGGCCGGTGTAGTCTTCCATCTTAAAACCTTTGGAGCTGGCTACAAAAATGTCAACTTTGGCTCCTTCACGCTTTTTCGTTCCTGCACTCGGATTCGTGCGAACGACTTTGCCATCGGATACGCTGTCATCTTCAATCTTACGAACTTGACCGACCTTTAAGCCTGAATTTCTAATGACTGTCTTAGCAGCTGACAGCTTATCCCCGGAAACATCCGGTACAGAAACAGTACTCGGCTTCGTCAAAATAAGGTAGGCCAAGATAATAATACCAATAAAAACTAAGGCGAAGAAAAGCTTGAAGAAGCGGGATAAAAAGCGTCCCTTCTTTTTAGGCTTGTCCGGAAGTTTAGGTTTAGGCTTGGGCTGGCTGGCCGGCTTATCCGGATTTGTCGCTTTATTTTTCAAGGACTGGGAAACCGAGGCGGCTGTTGCAGCCTGTTCAAGCTTTGGCAGAGGTTTCGTATCCGCAGCATCATTGAAGACTAGTTTCTTCTCACGGCTGCGGCTGGGCTGCAGGCAGGTTCTTAAATCCTGCAGCATCTCTTCTGTTGACGTATAGCGATTCGTCAGACGTTTGGCTGTTGCCTTAATGACCACATTTTCCAAAGCCTGAGGAACATTTTTATTTTCCGCAATGATTGACGGCAGCGGTTTTTGAAAATGCTGCAGGGCAATGGTCACAGCACTGTCACCATCATAAGGAATATGCCCGGTCAGCATTTCAAAGAGCATGATACCCATAGCATAGATATCACTTTGAACCGTTGCTTTTGAACCGCGTGCCTGCTCAGGAGACAGGTAATGGACACTGCCCAGCATTGAATTGGTCTGTGTCAGACTGGTTTCAGCAAAGGCTACGGCAATCCCAAAGTCGGTTACTTTGGCTGTACCGTCCTTTGTTAAAAGCACATTTTGAGGTTTCAGATCCCGGTGAATAATGCCCTTTTGATGGGCAAGAGTCATGGCGGAAAGAACCTCTTTCATAATCCGAATTACTTCAGCATTTGATAAAGGGGCATGATCTTGAATGTATTTTTTCAAGTCAGCACCGTCAACATATTCCATTGCAAGGAACTGCTGACCGTCTTCTTCTCCAATGTCACGAATGGCAACAATATTAGGATGGTTGAGCTCTGCCATGGCCCGCGCTTCCCGCTGGAAACGCGTCACGGCGACCTGATCTGTTTGATAATTTGTCCGCAGCACCTTGATGGCTACTTCCTCATTATCCAGGATCAAATCATTAGCTAAATAAACATCGGCCATCCCGCCTCGTCCGATAGACTGGAGAATTCGATAACGACCAGCAAATAATTTGCCAATCTGAATCATTCATCTCCCTCTCTTTCGGCGTGGACTAAAGCAACGGTGATATTATCAAGACCGCCTGCATCGTTGGCTAATTGAATGAGGTATCTGGCTTTTTCATCCAAGTTTTTGCTGTCATCACTCAAGGCATTGACAATGATTTTATTAGAAATCATATTGGTCAGACCGTCACTGTTGACCAGCAGATAGTCTCCCGCTTCTAAGGTTTGAATCCCAAGATCGGGTTCCACCGGATTAGCCTGACCGATAGACTGGGTGATGATATTCTTTTGCGGGTGGCTGGCTGCTTCTTCTTCAGTCAGCTGACCGGCCTTGACCAGCTCGTTGACCAAGGAATGGTCGCTCGTTAATTGAGTGTAAACACCCTCATGAACCAAGCCGATACGTGAATCGCCGATATGGGCGAAAAGGACATTGTTATCAACAACAACCAAGGCTTCGATTGTCGTTCCCATGCCTTGGAAATCTTCTGTCTGCCCTAATTCATAAATACGGCGATTAACAGTTTCAATGTTGCTGACCAGCCAGTCACGGATCTGACCTAAATCAGTCAAATCAGTATCAACCCATTCCCGGCCCAAGTCAGTAACCGTCATTTCACTAGCAATGTTGCCGGCACGATGTCCGCCCATTCCATCTGCTAATACAATCAGGGTTTTCCCAGAACGATTATCAAATTTATTGATAAAATCTTGATTATTGGAGCGTTTTTGCCCAATATCTGTAAAAAGGGAAATTTTCATGTCTTTCTTGTCTGACAAAGTCAGCCTCCTTCTAAATTCTATGAAATCCGCTTTACTTGGCTGATAAAAAAGCCATCTGTAAGATATTGCTCAGGCGTAATCACAAGACAGCCATCAACAACAATATCCTTTTTCTCATGATATAATTTAACCTGTTCAAAATTCGGATGGTTATCCAAAAATTGCTTAAGTACTATTTGATTTTCTTCTTTAAAAATAGTACACGTACTGTATGTTATTATACCACCTTTTTTTATGGTTTGGCAAACGCTATCTAAAATTTCCAGCTGGATTTTTTGCAGGCTGACAAAGTCTTTATTTTCCTTATTGTATTTAATATCAGGCTTGCGCCTGATCAGCCCGATTCCTGAGCAGGGCGCATCCACCAAAATTTTATCAAATGTATCAGGAGCAAAGTGTTCATGAACTTTTCTGGCATCCAATTTTTGCGTTTGTATTTTGTCTGCAAGTTTGAGGCGCTCTGCATTGTCTCTGATTAGCTTTAATTTGTGATCGTACAAATCCAGTGCGATCAGCTGACCGCTTTTCAGATAAGAAGCCATGTGGACCGCCTTGCCGCCGGGAGCACTGCAGGCATCAAGAACACAGTCATTCTCTTGAATGCTCAAAGTCGGTGCGACCAGCTGACTGCTTTCATCCTGAATGGTAATTTTTCCCTCTTTAAAAAGATCGCTGCCGGTAAAATTACCGGACGCTTTGACCAGCCCCACCGGAGACAGTAAAGACTTATCTGCACCAGTCAGCTGCTTTACTGTCTCTAATTCAGCCGGATTGACTGCACGGATACTGGCTTTGCTGCGGACTAAAAGGCTTTTAAACATGGCAATAGCTCTGTCTTCGCCGAATTCATCAATCATTTTCTTGACCAGCCAGACCGGCAGCGAATAAGCCACCGAATAGCGCTTGTTCTTTCGCTTAATAGCTGTTATATCCGGTTTTTCCTGCCGCAAAAATTGCCTTAAAACAGCATTGACCAGCTTATCAGCTCCTCGATGCCGCTTTTTGGCAATCGTTACCGCATCATTGACAATAGCATGCTCAGGAATCTTATCCAGATAAAGAATCTGATAAAGGCTGAGCATTAATAAATAATAAATCCAAGTATCTATTTTTTCACGGTCTTCAATATAGTGAGCCAAGTACCACTCCAGAGTGATTTTCCGCGTTAACGTTCCGTAAACCAGCTCTGTCAGAAGAGCCTTATCCTGCTGCGATAGCCGGTGCTTTGTCAGATAATGATTAAGGGCGATATTGCTGTATGCTCCCTTGTCAAAAATTTCAGCCAAAACAGCGAGAGCACCGCTGCGTGCAAGCTGTTTAGTCTCCAAAATAATCACCCACTTTAAGCTTTTGCCCCAAGCCATTCAAAAAGTCAACAATACTCATTTTGGGTTTGCCGGCCGGCTGCACCGTTGTCAAAGACAGAGCCCCTTGAGCTGCAGCGACAACTAACTTTTTCTTCGTCTTTTCAATGATTTCACCGGGATTCCCCTGACCTTCAGCTTCTTTTGCTTCATAGATTTTAAAGCGCTGCTGATTTAAAAGAGTATGGGCAACAGGCCAAGGATTCATACCCCGCACCTGATTGAAAATAGCACGGGCAGATTTATTCCAGTCAATTCTTTCTTCCTCAGGGGTAATATTGGGTGAAAAGCTGACCTGACTTTCATCCTGGGCTGTAGGTTCGATCCTGCCGGCAATATAATCCGGCAGCACCTTTAGCAGCAGATCCCGCCCCAACAGAGCTAACTTTTCAAACAAACTTCCGACATTATCATCATCGCTGATCGGTATTGACGCCGAGGCTACCATATCACCGGCATCCATTGCTTTAACCATTTCCATGATCGTTACACCGGCTTCCTTGTCTCCGTTGATAAGAGCATAGTGGATAGGAGCTCCGCCTCTGTATTTGGGCAGCAGTGACGCGTGAACATTGACAGCAAAATCAACACTGTCAATCAGCTTCATCGGCAAAAACTGTCCAAAAGCTGCGGTGACAATGCCATCTGCTCCTAAGTCAATCAGCTCAGTCAGCTCTTGAGAGCCTGAGAGTTTTTCAGGCTGATAAACGTTCAAGCCGTGCTCCAAAGCTACTTGCTTTACAGGCGTCATCTTGATTTCTTTTTTACGGCCGACAGCTCGGTCGGGCTGAGTGACAACTGCTGAAATCTCATAGCGGCCGTCTGCCAGGAGACCTTTGAGAACAGTCGCTGAAAAATCGGGCGTCCCCATAAAAATTAATTTTGTCATATTCACCTCGTTAATCGTGTTGATAGTTGAAACTTTCTTACATGAAACTCTGCGGCTCATGATCAATAATCAAGCGCAGATTACGGTTTTCTTTTTTCTGCGTTAAATCCAGAATCTGGTTCAAAACAGATTCCAAGTGCTCTTCAAAGCGGTACTTAATAATAATTTGATAGTGATATAGATTATGTGTTCTCGCGATAGGCTTTGGCGTCGGTCCTAAAATTTTAATCTTATCGGTCAGTTCAGTCCGAAGCAGACCTACTACTTCATAAGCTTTTTTAATGACCTCTTGCTCATCTTTATGTGACAGCGTCAGCCCCACCGTAAAATAGTAGGGCGGATAAGCCAGACTTCGGCGAATGGCCATTTCATAGTGATAAAAAGCTTCATAATCCTGATCCTTAGCCATTTGAATGGCATAATGATTTGGATTATAGGTCTGAATCAAAACATCCCCGGGCTTATCAGCCCGCCCTGCTCTGCCGGCCACCTGAGTTAATAGCTGGAAAGTCCGTTCACTGGAGCGAAAATCAGGCAGATTTAAAGAAGTATCCGCATTCAAAACGCCCACCAAGGTGACATTCGGAAAATCAAGACCCTTTGCAATCATCTGGGTGCCCAGAAGGATATCTGCCTCTCCTTTGCCAAAAGCTCGAAGAATTTTTTCATGTGCCCCTTTTTTCCTTGTCGTATCCACGTCCATGCGCAGCACCCGGGCTTTAGGCAGCACTTGCAGCAATTCATCATAAGCTTTTTGTGTCCCGGTTCCATAATAGCGAATCTTCTTGCTGCCGCAGTTGGGACAGGTGTGCGGAATGCCCTTAGAAAAACCACAGTAATGACAGTTCATGGTTTTTGTATCCATGTGCAGGGTTAAGGAAATATCACAGTTAGGACAGTTATCAACATAGCCGCAGTCACGGCACATGATAAAGCTGGAATAGCCGCGGCGATTGAGCATAAGCACAACCTGTTCCTGCCTGTCTAAGCGCTCCTTGATCTTATCAATCAATACCGGCGTTAGATTACTCACTTCCTGCCGTCCTATAAAATCGCGGAAATCAACAATTTCTACCTTAGGCACCTGAGCCAAAGGATTGGCTCGCCTGGACAGTCTCAGCAGTTGATAGACATTGCGGCTGGCTCGAGCTCTGCTTTCAATGCTGGGCGTAGCACTGCCCAGAACAAGTACGGCCTTGTGATACTCAGAGCGCAGCAAGGCAACATCACGCGCATGATAACGAGGATTTGACTCCTGCTTATAGCTCGCTTCGTGTTCCTCGTCAATAATGATGGCACCAATATTTTCAAGAGGTGCGAAGATGGCTGAACGTGCACCGACAACAACCTTAGCCTGACCGGATTTTATCTTGCGCCATTCATCAAATTTCTCACCGTCTGACAAGCCGGAGTGCATAATGGCTACCAGACTGCCAAAGCGAGAAATAAAACGATTGGTCATCTGGGGGGTCAAGGAAATTTCAGGCACCAAAACAATGGCTGTCTTTCCCATTTTCAAGACTCTGTCTATAACATGCAGATAAACTTCCGTTTTCCCGCTGCCGGTAATCCCCTCTAACAAGTAGGGCTTACTGCCTAGTCCAATAGCAGCTGTGATGGTTTCAACCGCTCCCTGCTGTTCTTCATTCAAATCCAAAAAGTCAGACTGGGGAACATCTGCAAAGTAAGCAGCGCTGCGGTTGACTTCTACTTCCGATATTTTAAGGATATCTTCTGAAATGAAATAATTGACAACCTCCCGCGAAAAAAGGGAAAACAGCTCAGAAAGCGCCTGATTCTGCGGATGTTTAATCAGGTAGTCTTTTAACTCCTGCCGCTTTTTGGCACGTTTGCTGACCGTTAAGGCTGCTAATTTTTCCAGATCCACTTCATAATACTTTTGTGTCTTAATGCTCTTTTTATCTTTGGCAATGTAAGAAACAGCAATTTTCCCGGCTTGAATCAAACGCAGACTTTTCAGCTGAGCTTCCTGACTTAACTGTGAGAAATTAATTTCTTTTCTGCCGCCAAAAATCAGTATTTTATCTGCCTGAGACAAGCCATCTTGGGCTTTTAGGAGCCGATCATAGTTTGAATTTAAAAGGCTTGGAATCATCGATTTCAAGATCGAAATCTTATAAGAAAAAACCGTCCTGCGCAGCTGATCTGCCAGCAGCAGCTGTTCCTGATTGAGCACCGGCTCTGGATCTAAAACTTCTGCCAAAGACTTTAAATGCTCATCTTCTCCTTCAGCAATATTGACTACAAACCCCTGCAGCAGACGATTTCCCTTGCCAAAAGGAACATGAACACGGGAACCTGCCACAAGGACCGATGACAGTTCTTCCGGAATTTTATAAGAGAAAGGTTTATCCGTCTGCATCAAAGGCACATCGACAATAACCTCTGCAATTTTTACCATCATCTACCTCAAATATGAAAAATCTAAGATTGCTGCCAACCTTAGATTTTTTCACCTTCTTCTTCCTTTTCTTTAGCAATTTGTTCCTTGATTTTGCGCTCTTCTTCTTCCTTAGCCAGACGTTCAGCTTCAGCTTTGGCACGAACAGCTGCCCGCTTTCCTTCTGGGTCAGGATGAATAACAACATTGCCTGATTCAATTTCCTCAAGCGCTTGAAGGGTTGGTTTCACGGATGAAAATTCCTGTGTTGGTTTCGCACCGGCTTCAAGCTCATGGGCACGTTTAGCCTGCAGCATAACAAGGGAATATTTTGACGGTACTTTATCTAATAAAGTATCAATCGAAGGTTTTAACATCATAGGTCTTTTTCTCTTTTCTAATTTATCTTAAGGGTAATTCTTCTTTAATCATTTTATCATAGCGCCCGATGACGCGTTCGACACGGTAGTGCTCTGTTTCGATAATATGCTTAACGCGCTCCGCAGCCAAGTCAACCTCATCATTAACCACAGCATAGTCATATTCGCGCATAAGAGCAATTTCTTCTTTGGCACGTTCAATACGCTGGGCAATGACTTCCTGACTGTCGGTTCCGCGGCCCACCAAGCGATCTTTTAACTCGGCTAAATCAGGCGGTGTCAGAAAGATAAAAACGCCATCCGGAACTTTTTTCTTGACCTGAAGCGCTCCTTGAACTTCAATTTCCAAGAAAACATCAACTCCCTTATCGAGCGTCTCATTGACATAAGTCAGGGGTGTTCCGTAATAATTGCCGACATATTCTGCATACTCCAGCATCTGGCCTTGTCTGATGAGCTCTTCAAATTCCTCACGTGTCCGAAAGAAATAGTCAACACCGTCAGTTTCACCGGGCCTTTGCGGACGCGTTGTCATTGAAACCGAATACTCAAATTTATGGTCAGGTGTTGAAAAAATTTTCTGCCTGACAGTTCCCTTGCCAACACCGGAAGGTCCTGAAAAAACGATTAACAAACCACGTTCAGACATTTTTAGCTCCTTAAAGTTTCTGTTTCTAGTTTAACAAAAAGCCACTTGTTTATCAAGAAAATTTTACCCGTCTGCGCTCGTAAAAGACAAGCAAAACCACACCTGGCGAAAAATCTCCGCCTGACTGCTGCGCTTTTTGGAGATACAGACAAAGACCGTTCTTGAAGAAAAAAAGAACAAAGCGTTATTGATTCCTTGAAGATATCAATTTGCTTTGTTCTCTCACATTTGCTCTGCAATAACCTATTAAGTCAGCAGCTCAATCTTATTTGGCATAGTCAACGGCACGCAGTTCACGAATAACCGTAACTTTAATATTACCCGGATAATCCAGATTGCTTTCAATTTTCTCACGGACTTTATGAGCCATGATAGTTACATCATCATCCGACAGTTTGGCAGGTTCTACCATGATGCGGATTTCACGTCCGGCCTGAAGGGCATAGCTGTTTTGCACACCTTCAAAGCTGGTTGCAATCTCTTCCAGATCACGCAGACGCTTAATGTAGTTTTCCATAGATTCATTGCGGGCACCGGGACGGGCAGAGCTGAGAGCATCTGCTGCAGCTACCAGAACAGCAATAACTGACTCTGGTTCAACATCGCCGTGGTGGCTGGCAATAGTATTGATAACGACCGGATGTTCCTTATACTTGCGGGCAAATTCTGTACCAATCTCAACGTGACTGCCTTCAACCTCACGGTCAATAGCTTTTCCAATATCGTGAAGAAAACCTGCCCGGCGAGCCAAGTCAACATTCTCACCCAGTTCACTGGCAAGCAGCCCGGCCAATTTCCCGACCTCAACCGAGTGGCGCAGGACATTTTGACCATAAGACGTACGGAATTGCAGACGTCCCATCAATTTAATCAGATCCGGATGAAGATTTGGAGCGCCGATTTCAAAAGCAGCTGCTTCACCGTATTCGCGGATGCGGTTATCCATTTCCAAACGGTTCTTCTCAACTAATTCTTCAATTCGAGCCGGATGAATGCGGCCATCCTGGATAAGAGCTTCCAAGGTCATTCGCGCAATTTCTCTGCGGATCGGATCAAACCCTGATAATACTACAACTTCCGGAGTATCATCAATAATGATATCAATTCCGGTCAAACTCTCCAGCGTTCGGATATTACGGCCTTCACGGCCGATAATCCGGCCCTTCATACTGTCATCAGGCAGATGAACAGTCGTAATCGTCTGTTCTGTGACATAGTCTCCTGCCAATCGCTGCATAGCCTGAGCTAATAGATTTTTAGCGGTCTTATCAACCTTATCTTTCACTTCACGGTCAGCTTCTTTAATGCGATTAGCAATATCGTGTGACAAGTTTTTTTCTGTTTCAGAAAGAATAATATCACGCGCTTGTTCCTGACTGAGAGCTGCTACTCTTTCCAGCTCCTGGGTTTTCTCAAGTTCTAATTGTTCAACTTGCTGCTCACGCTCATTAATATGTCTAGATTTATCGGACAGACTTTGCTCTTTGCTGTCAAGCAACTGTTCTTTACTGCTTAAATTCTCATCTTTACGGTCAAGAGAGCTTGCACGCTCGGTTAAGCGTGTTTCCATTTGCTTGAGCTCTTGTCTTTCAGATTTAAATTCTTTTTCAATCTCTTCGCGATATTTTCTAGCCTCTTCTTTTGCTTCTAAAAGCAATTCCTTTTTATAGGCCTTACTCTCACGTTCTGCTGTTGTTTTAATATGCTCGGCATCCATTTCCGCCTTGCTCCGAGCATTGACAGCATCTTGTTCTGCATTTAAAAGAGTCAGCTCTGCTGTTTCTTTAGCCTTTTTTAATCGGGCTGAAATGACAACATAGCCAATAACCAAACCAATGAGGGAGAAAACAAGTGCTAAAAGAATATTTAACATGTTTTACCTCAAAAATTTTATTGGATTTCAATTAGAAAATCCAAATTATAGTTTATCATAAAATATCATTTTCCACAATAAAATTATCAGCAGTATTTCCTAATTTATGATATGATTATCGTAAATTGACAAAGGAGAACATTATGTCTAAAAAAGTTATTGTTGAGAGTTTTGAACTGGATCATACAGCCGTAAAAGCCCCCTATGTCCGTCTCATTTCAGAAGATAAGGGGCCTAAGGGCGACGTAATTACAAACTTCGATATCCGCTTGGTGCAGCCTAATAGGGACTCTATCCCAACCGCCGGCCTTCATACGATTGAACACCTGCTGGCTAAGCTCATCCGCGAACGGATTGATGGTATGATTGACTGCTCACCTTTTGGCTGCCGCACCGGCTTTCATCTTATCATGTGGGGCAGTCATACCACAACAGAAATTGCCAAAGTCATCAAGTCCAGTTTGGAAGAGATTGCCACAGTTACATCCTGGGAAGATGTTCCCGGGACAACTATTGAATCTTGCGGAAACTACAAGGATCACAGCCTTTTTTCCGCTAAAGAATGGTCAGCTCTTATTCTCGAGCAGGGCATTTCCGATGATCCTTTTGAGCGCCATCTTGTCTGATTACTAAAAATCTGCTCAATTAAAAAAAGCGAGTTTGCCAAATCCCCTAGCTGAATCCAGCGGAATTGACAGTCGCTTTTTTGCTTTTTTTAAAAATCTAATTTGTCCGAATTTCCGGAAGCATTACCGACAAAGTAGCCCGTCTTACAATTAATAGAGAAAAGGTAGGTTCCATCTGGCTTGAACATATTGTAATAGCCGTTGCCGTTAATGATATTAACTTTTTCAAGGATATAATTATTGCCGGTAATGTAACCGCGTTTTTGTGAAATCGCAACAATCTTTTCCAACACACCTGCATTGAAGGTCCAAGCCGGATTTCCGCTGTCAGCAATTTTTGCCTGATCATAAGGAACACGGCTGCGGTTCCGCTGAAGCTTAGATACCTCATAATTAGAAATACCATGACCGGAAGCGCCGGATGAAGAAGCGGCATTGGAAGATCCGCTGCTTGGAGCTGCCTGTGCCGGTGCACTTGGTGCCTTATTATTGCCAGCCGCTGAATTAGATGAGTTATCAGCAGCTGCCGAACTGGCTGAATCAGATGCTGAATTCTGAGCATTTTGCCCGCTGTTGCCTGAGCTTGGGGCAGCATTATTGCTGTTAGTGTTTGCAGCAGGTGAAGAGGCTGCGTTGTTCGCTTTTTTCTTAGCTTCCAACTGTTTGCGGCCGTCAGCAATGACGGATTTCAAAAGTGCATCCAAGGTAGCGTTGCCTGTGTTTAAGGTTTTTTCTGAAATATCATCAAAATTGGCGTCATCTTTAACAGTTGCCGCTTTTTTAGCACCATCAACAATCGCATTGGACTTAAATTTCCCATTTACCGCGTTAATGGCTGAAAACTGCCGCTTGAGGCTGTCATATTTCTTCTTAGCCTCATCATAATACTTGCTGCCCTTAAGTTTTTTTAACGTTTTTTCCAGCTTAGGCATGTTGGCAAACTGACTGTTTTTCAGTTTAACGCGCTTAGCATCTGCAAAGAAAGCTGCATACGATTTTTCAAATGTTTCCGATACTGCGGCAAAATCTGTTTTCTTCTTTGTCGATGTTGATGTCTTTGTTGTTTTATTTGTTTTAGCTGGCTGATTGCTAAATTGATAGGCACCGTAAGCTATGCCGCCGGCTAACAAGCAAAGGACAATAAGAGAGGGAATAATAACCCGCTTACGCTTATAAAAGGGCTTTTCTTCAGGCTCGTCATCTTCATCAAAGTCATCAAATAAATCATCAGAAGCCGCACCGCTTCTGCTGTAAGTGGAAGCAGCCGGAACAGGAGCCTCCTCTTGCTCTTCCAAAGGAACTGTTTTTTCCTGCGTGTCTGTCAAAGGGACATCATCAAATTCTGCCTTATGCCAGACTTCCTGATCAGGATTAACAGCCGGAGCAACAATGGTATCTTCCAATTCATGCTCATGATGAACCTCTTCAGCTGCAGCTTTCGGATCTTCAGGCTCTTTATCAGCAGGATCATCTTCTTCTATAGGATCAATTAAGCCGGTATCAGCTAATTCCTGACGCTGCTGTTTGATGAAATTATCCAGCGCACTGGTATCGATGTTCTGAAAATCATCACTTTTGGTATCAAATTTTTGTGACGCAACTTCATCACGGTGCTGCTTTATATAGCGATCAAGCACGCCATCGTCTTCCGTTACACCTGCCTTGATTTCAGAATCCTTGCGTACAGCCTCACCGACTGTCATGTCTTTGGCATCTTGAAAATCAAGTTTTTCTGCATTTTCCGTGTTCTCTACTGAGTTATTTTCTTCCTTGGACACGCAATGTTTCCGCCTTTCTATTTTAGCACGCGCTTGACACGCTGACCGTAGAACTGATACAAATCAACTTTTAAGGTTCCATTGTAAAGTTTACGTTTTTTGTCTGCTTTTCTTCCGAATTTTTCTTCAAAATCCTCATCACTGGTTAAAATAAATTGACTCCAGGTTTTCAAAGGAGCAAAAGTTTTACCCATTTCATTATACAAAATGTCAACTGCTTTGTCATCAAGCAATCTCTCCCCGTAAGGAGGATTGGAGACAATAACACCGTTGATTTTATCGGTTTTAAAGTCTTGCAGGCGCATTTGTTTCAATTTGACTACATCTTCGAGTCCGGCTTCTCTGACATTTTTTTGAGCAATCTCAATCATCCGTCCGTCAATATCAAATCCTGAAATATCAAGCTCTGCATCGTAATCCACTTTTTCATCTGCTTCCTTGCGCACCTTATCAACCAAGTCCTTATCCACCCAAGGCCACTTTTCAAAAGCAAAATCACGGTTACGGCCCGGTGCCATGTTCATGCCAATCATAGCAGCTTCAATACAGAACGTTCCCGAACCGCAGGTCGGGTCAACAAAAGATTTATCCGGAAACCAGTTGCTCAGCAAAAGAATAGCGGCAGCCATATTTTCCTTAATCGGTGCTCCGCCTTTGTCTGTTCGGTAGCCGCGTTTAAAAAGACTGGACCCTGTTGTATCAATCATCAGTCTGGCCTTGTCTTTTAAAATGGATACTTCTATCTTAAATTCAGGTCCGTTTTCAAGCAGGGGGATGTTTTCAGGCCTGTGAAAATGCTTCTGCAGTTTTTTGACAACTGCCTTTTTCGTGATGCTTTGAACGCTGGGCTCATTGTGCAGTTTGGATTTAACAGACTTGGCCTTAGCCACAGGAAAGCGGCAGCCTAAAGGCAGATAGCTTTCCCAGTCAAGAGCATAGACCCCCTGAAAAAGCTCTTCAAAGGTTTTAGCCGGAAACTCTCCAACCAAAATCTTAATACGGTCTGCCGAGCGCAGCCACAGGTTTGCTGTAGCGATTGTTTCGATGTCTCCTTTGAAAAGAACTCTGCCGTTTTCCACCTGACAGTCAATTCCCAGCTGCCTTAATTCCTTGCCGACAACTGCTTCAATTCCTGCTGCCGCTGTTGCTATTAAATCAAAAGATTTTTTCATAATTCCTCACTAAATGACAATAAAAGCTAGCAAATCGCTAGCTCACCTATTATGCAATTTTCTATAAGCCATGTTTTGTTCCAAAGGTGACTAGGTCTCACCTTCTTCGATAATCATCTGTCTACTGCTATGCAGTCAGAAAAGACCGTTCTGCTTCCGGCTCTTCCATGCCCCTACCAAAGTTTGGGTTGCTAGCTTGAGGGGTTTACCGCGTTCCACTTTTTACGTTTCCGCAAAAACTACGTCACTGTGGCACTTTCAGGATGACTCTCACCTATCCGAAGACTTAGTGATTTTATCCGCCGTAATGTGCAAAACACATCCCTAGGCTTATTTGTTCGCCTAGCACAAACACTACCGGCATCACAGCCAGTGCTAGCATGGACTTTCCTCATGATAAAACTACCACGCGATTATCCAAAAATTGCACAGTTCTCCCTTTTTATTCGGTAATTTGCTTGCCGAAAACTTCCTTTTCAAGCCGGCTGATACGCTTCAAAATATCAAAATTTGTTGCAGTTGTCGCCACATGGCTGGAACCTACAGCAGAAGCCGATGCCGCTGACGGATGAACGGTCTCCTGACGTTTTTTAGCCTGCTTGACTTCTTCCTTCAAACGAGCATTTTCCTGACGGAGCTCTTCAATCGTTGACATGTAAGTCTCATAATCCTTGATGATGTCATCAAGAAATTCATCAACTTCTTTTTTGTCATAGCCTCTCATGCTCGATTTGAATTCTTGTTCAAAAATATCTTTAGGGGTGTACATAATACTTGCCATTCGTTCATCTCTCCAAACATATCATTATGTGTAGAACTGGCCTACACTATCATTCATAATCATACAGAAAATTAATTTAAAAATCAAGTCTTTTATGTACAAATTCTAATCTAAATCCTGCACGATATCATTTAATTCTTCAAAAGTAAGACATTTCAGCGGATAAGTATCTTTAGCCTTGATCATTTGATACAAATATTTGAGATTCGTTTCTTTATCTTCGTCATAAAATAAATAGGCACCGTCTGTATTGTTCAGCAAAAATTGATTGTACTGCTTGAGTTGACTGGGATTTTGATAGCTATCATAGACATATTTAACAAAATCTGTCTGTTTAAATTTCGCCAGTTTTTCCTGATTGCTTTCATTCCAGTTCTGTCCATGATTTTCAAAAAGGAAAATGGTAGCCAACTGAACGTCATATGTTTTTTGGAGTTCTAAAGCCACTTCCAGCGCCCAGTATTCAAAGCCCAGATTTCCCAGAAAAATAAACCAGTCTGCTCCCTCATCCAAAAAGCGAAGGAGGTCGCGTTTGATGGCTTTTTTGATAATTGGTATTTTAGGATCCTTATCTTTAAAAATTCCTAATTCAAAACTTTTGTAACCAGTAATAAGAATTGCGGTCATAGACTGTTTTCCTTTTTAAATTTATGATATAATAGGATATGCTTTATGTTATGTTTTACTTTATTGCAGAGTTAGGAGAACTATGGTCAACTATCCGCATCATTTAATTCGTAAACAAAGCAGGCCTGACCAAACGGCTAAAACAACTGATTTTGCCAATCGAGGGATGTCCTTTGAAGCAGCGATCAATGCGACAAATGAATATTATCTGTCCCAGCAGATTGCTGTTATCCACAAGAAGCCGACACCTGTTCAAATTGTAAGGGTGGATTATCCTAAGAGGAGTCGCGCTAAAATTGTCGAAGCCTATTTCAGACAGGCCTCAACGACAGATTATTCAGGAGTTTATAAGGGATATTACATCGATTTCGAGGCGAAAGAAACGAGACATAAAACATCGATACCCATGAAAAATTTTCATGCTCATCAGATCAAGCATATGTCACAAGTTTTAGACCAACAGGGTATCTGTTTTGTCTTACTGCATTTTTCAACACTTAGAGAAACCTATTTGCTTCCTGCTTCCCACCTGATTCGCTTTTATCAGATTGATAAGGGCGGGAAGTCTATGCCACTTGATTATATCAAAAAAAACGGCTATCAGGTCAATGAGTCAGCATTTCCTCAAGTTCCTTATTTAGACGTTCTTGAAAAAAATATTTTAGGCGGTGATTAAAATTAAAAATAAATTGAAATTTGACAAATCCAAATTAAAAAATCTCAAATTTAATAAATCCAGTTTTAAAAACGTGAAATTCGATAAGCGTTTTGGATTAAAAGTTTTAAAATATGGACTTGGCATTATTCTAAGCGCCGTTATTTTAGCTATTATTATCGGGGGACTCCTCTTTACCTACTACGTCAGCAGCACCCCTAAACTCTCTGAGACCAAGCTCAAGGCAACCAATTCCAGTTTGGTCTATGACAGCAGCAATAAATTGATTGCCGATTTGGGAGCTGAAAAACGTGAGAGTATTTCTTCTGACAATATTCCTATCAATTTGGTCAATGCTGTAACCTCTATTGAGGATCACCGCTTTTTCAAACATCGCGGGGTTGATATCTATCGGATTATTGGTGCAGCTTGGAATAACTTGGTCAGTAAATCCACTCAAGGGGGATCAACACTCGATCAGCAGCTGATTAAACTGGCATATTTCTCCACCAAAGCATCGGACCAAACCTTAAAGCGTAAGTCTCAGGAAGTTTGGCTGTCGCTGCAAATGGAAAGAAAATACACAAAAGAAGAGATTTTGACCTTCTATATCAATAAGGTTTACATGGGGAACGGCAACTACGGTATGCGTACGGCTGCTAAATCCTACTACGGAAAAGACCTTAAAAATCTCTCTATCGCTCAGCTGGCAACCTTAGCCGGGATTCCGCAGGCTCCGACGCAGTATGATCCTTACGCTCGGCCAAAAGCAGCAACTAACAGACGAAACACTGTTTTGTCTCAAATGTACAGACATAAAAAAATTACTAAGTCTGAATACGACACTGCGGTTGCTACACCGATTTCAGATGGTCTGCAAGAGCTCAAACGCACTTCAAGCTATCCAAAATACATGGATAACTACCTGAAGCAAGTTATCGCTGAAGTCAAGAAACGTACCGGTCAGGATATCTTCTCAGCCGGCATGAAAGTCTATACAAATGTCAACGCTGATGCGCAGCAGTACCTTTGGAATATTTACAATACCGATCAATACGTTGCCTATCCGGATGCTGATTTCCAAGTTGCCTCAACTGTTATGGACGTTACTACCGGTAAAGTCATCGCTCAGCTTGGCGGACGCAATCAGGACACTAAAGTTTCTTTTGGTACCAACCAGGCAGTCTTGACAGACCGTGACTGGGGATCAACCATGAAGCCGATTTCGGCTTACGGTCCTGCCTTAGAGAGCGAAGTCTTCACCACCACAGCACAAATGCTCAATGACTCCATTTACTACTATCCGGGAACAACCACTCAGGTTTATGACTGGGATCGCCGTTACAACGGCTGGATGACCATCCAAACAGCTATCCAGCAATCCCGTAACGTTCCTGCTGTAAGAGCCCTTGATGCTGCCGGGCTGGATACTGCTAAAGGCTTCTTAAACGGTCTTGGAATTGACTATCCGGAAATGCGTTATTCAAATGCCATCTCAAGTAATACCAGCAGCGCTGACCAAAAATACGGAGCCAGCAGTGAAAAAATGGCTGCGGCCTTTGCGGCCTTTGCCAACGGCGGTACTTATTACCAACCTCAGTATGTCAATAAAATAGAATTTAGCGACGGTACATCAGAAACCTATGATGCCAAAGGTAACCGAGCTATGAAAGAGACAACGGCTTATATGATGACAGACATGCTGAAGACTGTACTGACCTATGGTACAGGGACAGAAGCTGCCATTCCAGGTCTCTATCAGGCTGGTAAAACAGGTACATCAAACTATGATGATCACGAACTGACTGAAATGGCTGAAAAATACGGTATTAATCCATACGGACTTGGTACAATAGCTCCCGATGAAAACTTCGTCGGTTACACACAGCAGTACTCAATGGCCGTTTGGACAGGCTACAAGGATCGTCTGAAACCTGTTTATGGGGAAAGTTTGAAAATAGCCACTCAGGTTTACCGGGCTATGATGTCTTATCTATCAAGCTCAGGCAATTCTGACTGGGTGATGCCTGACGGGCTCTATCGCAGCGGCGGTTATCTCTACTTAAATGGTTCTTCCGGTTCAAACAGCCGCTACGGTGCTGCTCCGGTAACCTCAGGCTCGTCAGCAGCTGATGATGATGCTGACAGCGACGAGGAAGAGGACACCGACAATCAAGATGATGAGCAAAATTCCGATCAGGAACAAACAGAACAGCCGGCTACCCAAGCTCCGCAAAGCAGTGAAGCTTCCTCGGCAAACAGTGAAGCAACCTCTGCTGCTGCATCATCCGGTTCTGAATAAACGTTTCATGATATAAGAAAAAAGATACTTGAAGACTTAACGTCCAAGTATCTTTTTTAGGCTCTATTTTTCAAGATAATACATACTCATACTTGTTAACGAGCTAGAGCTGAACAGCAGACTTAAAACGGGTTCTTTTGATTCCGCTGAAAATCAGCCTGCTAAAGACCACCAATAGCTTGAGAGATTACTTAGCCAAGGCGCCCATTGGATCCCAAGGCGCAAGAACGATTGGCTCAGCCTCATAGGCTGCTAATTCTTCAGCCGTAAGCAGATCCTTGCGGACAACAATCTGATAAGTGTATTCATCCATCCAAGCGTCTGAAGCAACAAAGTAGCCTTTTTGACCGACCTTATCCCCCCATGAGTTTTCGACCTTCCATTTAACAGCTTGGCCTTTTTCATCCAAATCAACACCGGTCAGAACCATGGCATGGGTCATCAGACTTTCGCTGTAATCAAGGCGCCCAGCCTTATCCTGCGTCAGTTCAATATCCATGCTTGATGCAAAATCATAAGTATTGGTCGCTAAAATACCTTTTTGCCGATCAGAAACCTGACCAACATCAGAACCAAACCATACGGTTTCACCCGACTGCATTTGAGCAATGGCCAATTCCTTGAAACGTGCCATATCCAGATTGAGATAGCGGACAGCAGGACTGCCTGCAACATTTCCCAGCATTTCTACAGTATAGGACTTACCGTAAGGCTTGTCAGCTGTCGGAGCGTTGATAATGGAAACATAATCTGAGAGCTTAAGACCGACATACTTTTGATAGAAGGCCTGCGGTGTTATATTTTTTTCAGATTGATAGTGGTTATCCTTGTCGCGGTAGGCAAAGTCAAAGCTGCGCGGCGGTAAGCCAAGATTGATGGCTAAAAAGTTAAAAACATCTTGCAAGAAAGCTTCTTTTTTGGACTGAACCGCTTCTTCGTCAGCGCCGGAAGCAATTAATTCCCGCAAAATCTGCGCATCCTGACGCAGCAGCTTATTGAGATATTGATTTAGTTCTCGGCTGTTGCTTGACGATACAGACTCAGGATAGACGGATTTAGGAACCACACCGTATTTTTCAAATAAGGCTACAACCATGTCCCACTGACCGCCGTCTTGCTGCGGAACATCAAGCAAGAATTTCACCTTGCGGCTGCCAAGGTCTTGATCTGCCGTCGCAATGATCTGCTCGAAAAACCAGTTGGCTTTCTCGTATTTGTCCCAAAAGAAAGTGTGTGCCTGAGACAGTTCAAAATTTTCTAATTTAAAATCGGCAATCAGTTTATGGCGGAAAGTATTCAAAGCCGCAAACATCCAGCAGCGGCCGGACGCTTTTTGATTGGCAACTTCATCCTTGGTCAGATCAATTGAAAAAACATGATCATTTTCAATTTCACTCTGACGTGTTTCCAGCGATTTCAGCAGGCCATTGTGAGTAACGGCATTTTCGACTGCCTGAAATTTAGCATTTGCTTCATATTGCTCAAATAATTTATCTGTAAATGTTTTTGTTAATTCTGACAAGATAATCTCCCTTTCTTATACTATCAACATGAAACTCCAGCTGCTGCTTTTAAGTTTCACAGCAGCTGAGATATCTGAAAAAGCCTGCTGTTTCTAGGCTTTTTTCTGTCTTTCTCTGCTTTTTCTGCCCTAATGTTCAGCGCCAAAAATCATCAAAAATGGAAATGGGCAGATGGCGTTTATGCTCCGTCTTGTGCCACCAATTTTCGATTTTTTTCTTAGCTTCAGGAGAAATGGTTTTCCCTTCAAGATAGTCATCAATATCATTGTAGCTGACTCCGAGTGCTACTTCATCGGCCAGCCCCGGCTTATTTTCTTCAAGGTCTGCAGTCGGGATCTTTTCATATAAGGCTTTATCTGCTCCTAATTCGGCCAACAGCTGCTTTCCTTGGCGCTTATTCAGACGGTAAAGCGGCAAAATATCTGCTCCGCCGTCTCCAAACTTGGTAAAGAAGCCTGTAATATTCTCGGCAGCATGATCGGTTCCAATGACAGCTCCGCTATTTTCACCGGCAACGGCATACTGGGTAATCATACGCTGGCGAGCCTTGATATTACCCTTATTAAAATCAGAAATAGCTACTCCGGCCGCCTCAAGACCAGCCACCTGACCGTCAACAGCAGCTTTGATATTCACTGTCAGGCTGATATCCGGCTGAATAAAGTCAAGAGCACGCTTGGCGTCTGCTTCGTCTGCCTGAACACCATAGGGCAGGCGCAGGGCAATAAAGCGGTAGTCATTATTGCCGCTTTCCTTGCGCAGCTCCTCTATGGCAATCTGAGCCAAGCGACCGGCCAGACTGGAATCCTGTCCGCCGGAAATGCCTAAGACATAACTCTTTAAAAAGGTATGTTTTTTCAGGTAATCCTTTAAAAAGTCAACTGACTTGCGAATTTCTTCCTTAGCATCAATGCTGGGTTTGACACCGAGCTGAGCAATTATTTTTTCTTGTAAAGTCATTGAACCTCACCTTTCTCATAGGCTTCTTTGCGGATACGATCAATAAGGTCCATCTTGTTTTGCCAAACATCACGCGCAAGGTCAACCGGATAATCCTGCGGATTGAGAACACGCTTGTACTCATCCCACAATTTATCAAACTCCTTGCGGGCGTAATCTTGGATATCCTGCAGACTTGGCTGATCATAAACAAGACGGCCGCGGTCAAAAATATCTACCAAGAGCGGCACTGCATCAAAGTTTTTCACTTTTTTATTGATGTAGGTATAAGTTGGGTGGAACATATCCAGCTCTTCCAGATCATTGACATCAATATCGGTAAAAGTGATATAGTCGCCTTCTGATTTTCCTTTAGCACGGCTGGTGATACGCCAAACCTGTTTTTTGCCCGGTGTTGAGACCTTTTCAGCATTATTGGAGAGTTTGATGGTATCCTGCATAACGCCCTTATCATCTTCGATGGAAACAATCTTGTAAACAGCTCCCAGAGCCGGCTGATCATAAGCTGTTATTAGCTTAGTGCCAACTCCCCAGACATCAATCTTGGCCTTTTGCATTTTGAGGTTGAGAATGGTATTTTCATCAAGATCATTAGAAGCATAAATCTTAGCATGAGGATAGCCGGCCTCATCCAGCTGCTTGCGCACCTTCTTAGACAGATAAGCCATATCTCCGGAATCAATCCGCACACCTAAAAAGTTAATCTTATCGCCCAATTCATTGGCTGCCCGAATAGCAGCGGGCACGCCCAGACGAAGCGTATCATAGGTATCAACCAAAAATACACAGTCCTTATGAGTTCCGGCATAAGCCATGAAGGCATCATAATCGTTGCCATAAGCCTGAACAAGAGCGTGGGCATGTGTACCGGAAACAGGAATACCAAAGAGTTTTCCGGCGCGGACATTGCTGGTTGCATTGGCACCGCCGATAACAGCAGCCCGTGTTCCCCAAATAGCTGCATCCAATTCCTGCGCACGCCGGGTGCCAAATTCTAAAAGCGGCTCATCTTCAATTACTGAGCGAATGCGGGCTGCTTTCGTGGCAATCAAGGTTTGAAAATTGACAATATTTAAAAGAGCCGTTTCAACCAGCTGACACTGGGCAAGCGGGCCTTCAATCTGAACGATGGGCTCGTTGGCAAAAACCAGATCGCCCTCTTTAGCCGATCTTACACTTAATTCCAGTTTAAAATTTCTAAGATAAGCAAGAAAATCTTCCGGATAACCCAGATCTTCTAAATAAGCGATATCTGTCTCTGAAAATCTTAATCCCTGCAAATAGGCAATCATCCGCTCTAAACCTGCAAAAACGGCATAGCCATTTGCAAAGGGTTCCTTGCGAAAATAGATTTCAAAAACAGCATTTTTATTATGGATACCTTGGTCAAAATAGACCTGCATCATATTGATTTGATACAAATCTGTATGTAAGGTTAAACTGTCATCCTTATACATACATACTCTCCTTTTTATTAAGATACAAAGGCGTAAGCGACACACAGCAAAATAGGAAAGCTGACGAAGATGCTTAGCATCTAGGAAGTCTTTATCTTTTTGCACAGTGTCGTAGCCGTGTTCAATTAACAAGATACTAAGGGCGTTAAGAAATCCGTATAAAAATAGGAAACGGACGCGGTGTCGCTAAGACACAAGGACGTTTATCTTTTTTACTAGGATTTTAGCCCGTGCTTAATTATGTTTATGGCTACTATTATATCACAAAATTGCCGGCTGATAAGCTAAAGTGAGAACATTCACAAAAAATCAGCTTCCCTTTCTCTTTTAGGTGACAGCTGCATTTTGTTGCTTGAAAAATCCGGATCTTTAAACATATTATACTCAAAGAAAGACAGTCAAGACGCAGGCTGTACTTGGTATAGCAAGCTGAGGTTAACAAGGTATTTTGATTGTCACAGAGTATTAAAAAACCAGCTCCAGACTCTGACCAAGCTGAGATCAGAATCTGGAGCGGCTTCTTTAATTTAAAAATTGTTGACAATATACTGATAAGCTGACTGAGCAGCTGTTGCTCCGTCACCAACAGCAGTGGTAATCTGACGCAAATCTTTTTGACGGACATCACCGACCGCAAAGATTCCCGCAGCCTTGGTATTCATGTGCTCATCTGTCGGAATCCAGCCGGCTTCGTCTGTAATAGACAGACCTTCCACCATGCTTGAAACCGGATCAAGCCCGACATAGATAAAGACACCGCCAAATTCATGGTTGGTCACCTGACCGGTTTTGACATTTTCAATATCCACGCTGGTAACCTTGACATCGTTACCTTTGATCTCCTTGACAACTGAATCCCAAATAAAGTCGACCTTGTCATTGGCAAAAGCGCGGTCTTGAAGGACCTTTTGGGCACGCAGTTCATCACGTCGGTGGACAATGGTCACCTTATTGGCAAATCTGGTTAGGAAAAGGGCTTCTTCAACAGCAGAATCACCGCCGCCGACCACCAGCAAGTCCTGACCGCGGAAAAAGGCTCCGTCACAGACCGCACAGTAAGAAACTCCTCGGCTGTTATAAGTTTCTTCCCCTGCTACTTCCAGAGGACGGTGCTTGGCACCTGTAGCCACAATAACTGTTTTCGTTTCATAGCTGGCGTCTTCGGTGAGCACTTTTTTAAATTCGCCGTGGTCTTCGACCGCAGAAACGATGCCGTAAAGATTTTCAACACCAAATTTTTCAAGAGGTTCATGCATCTTCATTGATAATTCCGGTCCCGAAATCATTTCGTAGCCGGGATAATTTTCAATATCAGACGTATTGTTCATTTGGCCGCCCGGTGCTCCCTGCTCCAAGACAGCAACCTTGAGATTGCTCCTGGCAGCATAAAGAGCTGCCGTCATTCCTGCCGGGCCCGAACCAATAATAATTGTATCGTACATAGTTTCCCTTCTTTGCTTTTTTGTTCTTATATTCTAAATCAAATTTTCAAAATTTACCAATGTTATGCTTTGATCATCAAAATAATAGCCATAAAAGCAAAAGATAAGATGGGAATAGTCACTAAATCCATCAAAAGAGCTTCATAAAGAATCGTCAGGCGTTCTTTGGACGTCTTATCTTTTTTCCTGACCGCACGATAAAGAATCCAGCCGGCACTGACTAAAACAACTGTTAAAGCAGACAAAAGCAGTCCTTGTACATATAAATTAAAAATCTCTGCTAACATATTACCACCCTAAATAAAAATACTCCAAGTAAAGAGTATTCTTATTATATCAAATAAAGGTTTTTTTGTAACTGGCAAAAAACTCTTTTGTCCGTTCTTCTTTTGGATGATTAAAGAGCTGATCCGGTGTTCCTTCTTCCAGAATGTGGCCTTTTTCAAGGAAAAGCACCTTATCTGCCACTTGGCGGACAAAACTCATGTCATGGCTGACTAAAACCATGGTCTGGCCGCTTTTAGCAGCGTCAGCAATAGATTTTTCAACCTCGCCGACAAGCTCGGGATCAAGTGCAGATGTAGGTTCATCAAGGAGCAGCACATCCGGCTTCATTGCAAGAGCCCGGGCCAGCGCCACACGCTGCTTTTGACCGCCCGATAAATGGCGGGGATAGTGATTTTCGCGATCAGAAAGACCAACCTTGCTCAATTCTTCCTTGGCAATCTTAGTCGCTTCTTCGTCTGATAATTTTTTAACAATCTTAAGGCCTTCCTTGACATTGTCAAGTGCTGTCCGGCGTTCAAACAGGTTAAACTGCTGAAAAACCATTGCCAATTTCCGGCGCAGAATCAAAACGTCTTCCTTACTGATAGTCGTGAAATCCACCTTAAAATCATCAATCTCAATCGTTCCGGAATCAGGCTGTTCCAAATAATTCATGCTGCGCAAAAACGTCGACTTGCCTGCACCGGATGCACCGACAAGAGCAACAACTTCTCCCTTTTCGATATCAAGATTAAGGCCATCCAGCACTTTTTGTCCGGAAAATTCTTTGGTTAAATTGGAAATTCGAATCACTAGCGCACACCTCCTTCCACTGCTTGATCCTTCACGAGGTTATCAGGAGCGGAAATCTCCATTTTCTTTTCAATCAGCCGTCCGGCCTGTTCAATCAAAATGCTGACTCCCCAATAAATAATCGCTACCGAAATAAAACGTTCAAAATAACGGTAGTCACTGCCGCCCAGAATCTGAGCCTGAGCAAACATTTCGACAATACCGGCATTAAAGGCCAGAGAGGTTCCCTTGGTCAAACCGATTAAGGTGTTAATCAGGGTCGGTGTCGCAACGACTGCAGCATTAGGGATAATGACCCGGCGATAAATCTGAATAGTCGTCATTCCCAAACTCTTGGCAGCCTCAATCTCTCCTGAATTGACCGACTGAATAGCTGCCCGAATGGTTTCGCTGGTGTAGGCAGCTTCATTAAAGGCAAAGGCTGTAATGGCAAAAACAGATGCCGGAATAGCATTGATATTAAAATCGGTTCCCAGCTTTTGATTAAGAGCTTTCAGCAATAGAGGAATCCCATAGTAGGTCAGCATGAGCTGAACCAAGATAGGTGTTCCCCGCAAAAAAGAAACAAAGAATGCCTGAATAGGGTAGAGAATTTTAACCCGATTAATTTTGACAATGGCAAACAGAAGAGCCAAAACCAAACCAAAGACAGAGCCGCCCAGGGTTAAAATCAGGGTCGTCGGTAGCTTTTCTAATATAGCTGGGATAGCATCAAATACAGCACGCCAGCTAAAGAGTTTGCCGCTGGGCAAGCTGGTGACAAATTTATCATACCAGCTGATTGTTAAAAATGTACTAAACATCGTTTTCCTTTTCTATTATTTCTGAAGTGAAGACACATAATCACCGCCAAAATATTTTCGGCTGAGCTTTTTCAATGTTCCGTCTTTTTGCAGCACCTTGATGCGCTTATTGACAAATTTTTGCAGTTTTTGACCGGTCTCATCTTTAGCAAAAAGAAGGTATTCCAGACCGTCTTTTTTACCGCCGACTTTTCCTTGGACATTGGCAACCTTCAACTGCATCCCTTGATCTTTGATAATGGTTTTAAGAGAAATGGCATCATAAAGCAGAAAATCAATCTTCCCTGCTTCAACATTTTGAAGACGCTGAGTCAGGGTAACAGTGTTAGCGACATAATGAATGTCAATAGCTTTCTCATCTGAGTGGTCTTTGTTCCAATTTTCAAGAATAGCAGCATAATTAGAGCCTGCATAAACTTCCACTGATTTGCCGGACAGATCATCTAAAGCCTTATAGTTGCCCTTCTTACTGGCAATGGCATAGTTAGATTTTGAAACCGGATCTGAAAAGAGGTATTTTTCTGCTCTTTCTTCACTGTAGTTAAAATTATTGGCTGACATCTGGTAACGCCCAGCATCTATCCCTGTTAAAATGGATGAAAATGCTACGGTCTCAAACTTAGCTTTGTATTGTTTGGATCCTTTAAAAATAGCTTTCACTAAAGCAATATCATAGCCGTCAAAGCGCTTATCCTTTTTGTAGGTGAAAGGTGCCGTATCTGAATCTGTCGCTACAGTTACTGTCTCTTTGGCAGCTGCTTTAGCCGGCAGAGCCAAAGCCAAAACTGCGGCAAGCAAAATAAAGAAAGCCAGTAATTTTTTTATCTTCATATTATTCTCTCCCAAAATCGGTATATAGTTTATACCTCAGTCTATCACGATAAGCAGACCCTGTATAATAGTTTTTTTCTATCGCAGTGATAATTTTTCTCTATCACTGCCGCAGCAAAAATCAGCCAAATCTAAAATTAAAAGCTGGAGCATGCTGTCCCAGCCTCTTGCCATGAAACATATCAGCCTGCCGGCGTTAAAACTTTATCCCTAACTTTTGGTTTGTTAAAAGCTTTGTTTTTTGGCCTTGCGTTCCGCCCGTCCTTTAGCACGAGCTTCTGACCGACGGGCTTTACGGCGTTTTTCGTCCACTTTCCACTGAATTTTCTTTTTATAGCCCGGCTTAATTTTTTTCTTTTTCTTCTTCACCAAACCAATCATTTCAGTATCCAGTTTCTGATAAGTTTTCTCACGATTGCTGCGGCGGTCACGGTCATAAGTATCTTGAATAGCACCGTTTTTCACAATTTTCGGTGTGAAGGCAATCCCCATTTTCTCAAGCTCTCTGATGTCTGAATCATCGCTCGGCTGATAAAGAGTAATAGCTGTGCCCGAAAGCCCCATACGGCCGGTACGCCCCACACGGTGCACAAAGAAAGACAGATCCTGCGGAATAGCGTCATTAATGACATGGCTGACCCCGTCAATATCAATTCCCCGCGCAGCAAGGTCTGTTGCCACAATGTATTCAAATTGCAGCTTTTTCACCTGATTCATAATGCGCTTACGTTCACGCGGCGGGATACCTCCATGAATTTTAGCAACTTTCAGACCATTGGCCGTCAAATAGGCATGCAATTCGTCTGCCCGCTCCTTGGTATTGACAAAAATAATCGCCAGATAAGGGTTTAACAGCTGAGCAATTTCCAAAATCTGGCTGTTTTTATCGCGGCCCTTGGTAGAAATCAGCCAGTTACTGATTGTATCTGCAATAACCGTATTATTTTTGATTTTTTCCATAATCGGATTGCTCAGATATTTTTTTAAGAAAGGCTGCAGTTTTTGCGGAATCGTCGCTGAAAAGACCAGTATCTGTACATCTTTAGGCAGAGCAGCAGCAATCTTGTCTACCGTATCTAAAAAGCCCATATCAAGTGTCATATCCGCTTCGTCAACAACAAATGTCCCTGCCTTATGAATAGCAAGATAGCCCGATTGAACGAGATCATAGATACGCCCCGGCGTGCCGATTACAATTTGCGGCTGATTAGCTTTTAATTTTTCAATCTGGCGCAGCTTATCCGTCCCGCCAACATAATTGGCAAGCCGAATTTCCTTATCGGAAAAAGCCGCAATCTGCTTGGCAGCTTCATAAATTTGTCTGGCCAATTCTCGGCTGGGTGCTGTAATTACAGCCTGAACCGCATCAAGGTTCTCATCCAGCTTTTCAAAAATAGGCAGTAAAAAAGTATGCGTTTTTCCCGAGCCTGTCTTTGATTCTCCGACTAAATCCTGACCGGATAAAACAAGAGGAATCAGGCGCTTTTGCACCTCTGTCGGCTCTTCGAAATGCAGGGCTGCCAAGGCCCGGTTGATGTAATCTTTAAATGCAAAATCTGTAAATGTCATAGGTACCTCATACGCTCTTATAAACCTGATATTCTAAAGAGCATTCTCAATTATTATAGCAGAAAATAAGACAGGAAAGAAGCCTCCTGCCTTATCCATTAAAAAATGCGGCAAATACCGCACCCTTATCTTCTTATAAATACAGCAGAGCCAGCGTCAACAGGCTTCCGCAGATGCCCAGAGCCCAAAGAAAAGCATCAACCTTCCACTCGCTCCATTTAGCACCTGCTTTGGTCAGACTCAGACCTCCTAATTCCAGATGATGATGAAAGGGGGTCATACGGAAAATGCGTCGGCCTTCGCCATACTTTTTCTTTGTGTATTTAAAGTAAGCAACCTGCAGCATGACTGAAGCTGTTTCAAGAACATAAACAATTCCAATAAGCAGCAAGGTCCATTCCTGCCGCAGAGCTATGGAAATAGCAGCCAACATTGCTCCCAGAGCAAGGCTTCCGACATCTCCCATGAAAACCTTGGCCGGTTTATGATTATAGACAAAGAAACCAAGCAAGGCACCGATCATAACAATAATAATGAGAAGAATATCAAACTGCTGTTGCTGATAGGCAATAATCCCATAGGCTGTCAGGCTGATGACAACTGAAACAGAAGCCAAGCCGTCAATACCGTCTGTCAGGTTGACAGCGTTGGAAAAGCCGACGATCCAAAACAAAATAAAGGCCATGTAAAAAATACCCAGATGCAAAGGAAAGCCAAAAATATTTAACGAATCTGCTCCGCTTGGTCTGACATGGACAAAATAGAAAACCAAACCACCAATGATCTGCAGGGCCATCTTCTGTCCTGCAGTCAAACCTTCGTTAATCTTCTTAAAAATCTTTAAAAAATCATCAAGAAAGCCGACAGTTCCATAAATTAAAATAATGAATAAGATAGCTAACGTTGCTCCAAAAGCCGGTCCCTTCACAAGATTAACCAGAAAGGCAAATACGAAAGTCACCAAAACAGCAACTGCCAAAAAGACAGTTCCTCCCATGGTCGGGGTACCTGCTTTGGCCAAATGCTGCTTGACATCCTCATGCATCTGCTGGCCATTAATTTTTTTCAGCTGATAAAATCGGATGAAAGAGGGCATAGCAAGAACGGTCAAGATAAAAGACGCTGCTCCTGCAATGATCATAGTGGTTAACATGTTAGTCTCCTAGAGTTATTCTAATTTTTTTCAAGTTTTTAAGTTTACTGCCTGCGCTGATGCTTTGTTTGGTGACCTTTCCGGATTTTTTCCCTTTGAACGTCACATTTATGCCCGTCCAATCCTCGAATTTTTTAACATTTTTTTTGGTCCAGCCATACATATCAGGCATGGTTTCAAAGTGACTGGTCAGCATTAGAACCTGCTGATTTTCCTTTAAGTTCGAACCAGCCGCAACAGACGTTTTGGTGATTTTGTTACCTGTTCCAAGGACAATAGGCTGAACGAGGTTCTGACGAAGTTCGTCGGCTGTATTGCCCGGACTTTTTCCAATAACTTTTGGCAAGTGATACTTCGTCTGCTGATCCTCAGGTGTCTCAACCGGTGACAGCAGCGTATCTTTCATGAGTGTTGCTTCTTCCAGCACCGGATTAATAACATCCTGCCAAAAACTCATGCTGAATGTTTCAGGCTGCTGCAGGGTTACATACATCATAAAGTCTGGATTTTCAGACGGAACCATGGCAACAACCGAATAGATATAATCATTGCCTCCGGTCAGATAGCCTGAACCATCTTCAGAAGCAATCTGAGCCGTTCCGGATTTCACAGCGACAGATTGGTTGCCGACCTTGATGACAGGTCCCCCTAAATCTTTTGAATAAAGGGTTCCGTAGTATGGATCTGTTCCAACAGTCACCATATACTGCCGGGTTTGCTTGGCCGCATCTGCTGACACAGGATTGCCGACAACTTCTTTTTTAGCTGTCCGGCTGGTTCCTGTTTTAGGATCATAAATTTTTGTGATGAATTGAGGCTCCAGCATCACACCATCGTTTGATACGGATGAAAAAGCCCTCAGCATTTGCGTCTGCGTCACTCCGATACCCTGACCAAAAGCACTCATGGCAATTGTAACCGTATTATCAGATGGCAGCAGTCCTGAGGCTTCACTTCCCATACCAAAACGAGTTGGCATGCCAAAGCGGTAGTCGCTGAGGTAACGAAGCCATTTATCATTGCCCATCTTTTGCTCCAGCAAGGTCATTCCGACATTACTTGAATAGGCAAAACCTTGAGCAAAAGTCAGATAGCCTCCCTGAGAAATACCTTCATTGACAGCCCAGTCTTTGATAGTGGCATCAGCCAGAGAGAGACTGGCATTGTTATAGGTCTCATTGGGATTGAAAACACCTTCGTCAATAGCTGCTGCAAGCAGCATGACTTTCATGGTTGAGCCGGGCTCGTAGTTGGTCTGATAAAGGGTATTTTGCCAGGTGAATCCCTTAGCATCCAATCCTTCCTTGGTATCTGAATTAAAGCTAGGGCGCTGTGAGGTTGCTAAGATTTCTCCCGTCTTAGCATTGACAAGCGTCGCACTTGCCTGAACACCCTTGGCCTTGCTTTGGAAGGTATCCATCTGTGTTTCCAAATAGGTCTGGATGGGAGCAGACAAGGTCGTATAGACATCTTTTCCATCCACTGCTTTTTTGACAGTTGTCGCAGCCCCCAGCAAGGTATTGCCGTTTTTATCTTTTTCGTAGGTCACTTGTCCGTCTTTCCCGGACAAAAGCTTATCAAGAGCAGCTTCCATGCCTGTTGCACCAACCAGGCTCTTGCTGCCGTCCCTATTTTCTTTGACCTGCGCTAAGCCGATGAACTGTGATGCAAAAGTGCCGTTTGGATACATACGGCCGGGACTTGTCGTGAAAGCAACTCCCTTAATCTTTGCATCCTCAAGCGCCTTGGTCACAGCTGTCATCGTGCTGTAGGTGATATTTGACCCTTTGGTCCCAAAAGAAACCTGAGTTAATTTTTTTTGCTCCAGCTGAGAAATAACATATTTTTTATCCATGCCCAGATGCTGATTGAGAATATCCGCAACCTTATTGTACTGATAAGGCTGCACATAAAGTTTCTCTCCGGCAGTTGACACATAGGATTTATCAATAACAGCATAGACATTATAGGTTGTTGAGTCTTCGGCAATAGGATTGCCGTTACGGTCGTAAATCGTTCCGCGCTTAGCCTGAACTTTTTGCACTGTCTGGTAAACAGATGATGCGCCCTTAGATAAGTTCACACCGAACTTTCTGTCTGTTCCGATAATGATAATAAAATTGATAATAAAAACAAAAAAGACAAAGACAGACAAAATCATTAAATTTTGTCCGACACGCTCGCGGTTTTTCTCAGGTGTCCTGCGATCACCTATGACATAGTCTAAAAATCGCTTTTTAAAGTTTTTCATAGGCTAGTCCACCTTCTTAATATTATCTTTTTGAACAGTCATGCCCGCCTTCTGGGCAATATCGGCGATCCGATCATAGCGGCTCAGCTCATTGACCTCCTGCTTGGCATTGTTGTATTCTGTTTCCTTGTCATTAATCTGGCTGTTTAAATGGCTGATTTCCTGCTGAATCTGCAGGCTTCGGCTCTGCAGGTAAATAATGCTGATGGACAGCGTGATAGCCGTAATGATGATGGCACCATAAAAAGCCTTTTCCAATCTAGTAAAGGTTCTGATACGTTTTTGCAAGGCTTGCGAAATAGCTTCGCTGCGTTTTTCATTTGTCATGGTTTTTCTCTATTTTCGAATTTTTTGAATGACTCGCAATTTAGCAGAATGCGCACGATTATTAGCCTCAAGCTCTGCCTGACTGGGCAGAATCGGCTTGCGGCTGACCAAAGAAAACTTGGGCTGCCTGTCATCGGGAATAAAAGGAAGACCTTTAGGAACATCAACGACTGTCGCTTCTTTAAACAGCTGCTTTACCAGGCGGTCCTCCAAGGAATGAAAGGTAATCACGGATATCCGCCCGTCTACTGCCAGCAAGTCCATAGCCTGAGATAAAGACTCCTCAGCAGCTCCCAGTTCATCGTTGACTTCAATTCGGATGGCCTGAAAAATCTGTTTTGCTGGATGCCCTTTTTTCTTAAGCTCCTTAGCAGGCTTGGCTGACTTAATAATTTCTGCCAGCTCTCCGGTCGTGGCAATTGCCTTTTCTTTTCTGGCATTTTCAATTTTTCGCGCGATCTGTTTGGAAAATTTATCCTCGCCATACTTAAAGAAAATGCGCACTAAATCATGATAATCATAGGTATTTACGACATCAAAAGCCGTCAGCTTAGCTTCTTGATTCATTCGCATGTCAAGCGGTGCATCCTTTTTATAAGAAAAACCGCGTTCTCTTTCATCCAGCTGAGGGCTTGATACGCCTAGATCATAGCAAATGCCGTCAATTTCAAAGACTTTTTCCTCAGCCAGACGTTCCTTTAGATTGCGAAAGTTATCCTTAATAAAAGTAACCTGACCCGCTTCAACATACGGCTGCAGGCGTTTTTGGGCATTAGCAATAGCGTTTTGATCCTGATCAAAACAATACAGATGCCCCTTTTTGCTAAGTTTTGAGAGCAAATACTCACTGTGCCCCGCACCGCCGAGCGTAGCATCAACATAGATGCCATCAGGCTTAACGTCAAGCCTGTCAATGGCCTCATGCAAAAGCACCGTGATATGATGAAAATCATTAGTCATAAGTTTTATTTTACCACACTTTTATTCTATAATAAACCAAAAAGAGAAAGCTCATTTGTTTAATTCCATAAGAAATTTCTCTTTCTTTTAATCTGCTGTCAAAAAGCATGTCCTTTCCTGCTCAGCTGTTTACTTGATAGTGCCATTAAGCTGAAAGCTCTGATAAGACCAAAAGGGATCGGCAAACATGTCCGATCCCTATAATCGTTACTATTCAGATGCCAGTGAGCTCCTTGCAGCTCTATTCTCTGATTTGCCCCTGTCCGTTGATATAGAATTTGGTACTGGTCAGAGCTTCCAATCCCATAGGGCCTCGGGCATGTATTTTTTGAGTTGAAATCCCGATTTCTGCCCCCAAACCAAAAACAAAACCATCGGTAAAGCGAGTTGAGGCATTGACATAGACTGCTGCAGAGTCCACCTCATCTTGGAAACGCTCAGCCGATACGAGATCCCGGGTAATGATGGATTCTGAGTGGTGGCTGCTGTAAGTATTTATCCAGCTGATGGCTTCATCAAGAGTACCCACAGTTTTAACTGACATGATATAGTCTAAAAACTCGGTGCCATAGTCTTTTTCGCTTGCCGGTTTAGCATTTTGAAGAAAGGCCAGCGCTGATGGATCCGCACGAAATTCAACAGGCTGAACTTTTTGAACAGCAGCCTCCAGTTTTGGTAAAAACTGCTCGGCTATTTTCTCATGAACTATGAGAGACTCAGCAGCATTGCAGACACTTGGGCGAGAGGTCTTCGCATTGATTACAATGTTAACTGCCATATCAAGATCGGCAGACTTATCAACGTAAATGTGTACATTGCCGACACCTGTTTCAATGAAAGGCACCTTGGATTTTTCTTTAACTGTCTGAATCAAACGGGCACTGCCGCGCGGAATCAAGACATCAATATAATCCACTGCCTGCATCAGTTCTTCTGCCACTGCATGGCTAGTGTCTTCAACCAGCTGCACAATATTAGCATCAGCTCCAAAATCAGATAAGGTCTTGCGAAGCACCCCGACCAGGGCCTTGTTGGAATTAATGGCATCACGGCCGCCCCGCAAAATAATAGCATTGCTGGTTTTAAAAGCCAAGCTGAAAGCATCCACCGAAACATTGGGCCGACTTTCAAAAATCATGGCAATGACACCCAGGGGCACACGCTTTTGAACGATTTTAAGACCATTCAAATTGGTATAGCCGCGAACCACCTGACCGATTGGATCCTGAAGATCAGCCACCTGACGGACGCCCTCAGCGATTCCTTCAATCCGTTCAGCATCCAAACGCAGTCTGTCTGCCATAATATCAGAAATGCCATGCTCTTTGGCATTGGCAATATCATGCGCATTTTCAGCCAAAATATAATCAGTCTGAGCCAGCAGATTTTCAGCTGCCTGTCTGAGTATCTGATTTTTTTCCGCCGTTCCCAGCTTAGTCAGACTAAGGCTGGCTTTTTTAGCTTTGCGTCCTAACTCATCAATGTAGGTCATCACTCCACCTCATTTCCTTTTTGGATAAACCATGTTCCCAGATTGGCACCGTCCAACATGCGCAGAATATCACGCGGATTGGCACCGTTCATGAGGATCATCTGTCCTTTGCTGTCAAATACCATCTGAGCACTTTGAAGTTTGCTGATCATGCCGCCTGTTCCGAATTTACTGCCGGCGCCGCCTGCTGATTTTAGAATATCATCGGTAATCTCTGACACCTGCTGATACAAAACGGCATCCTCATAAATCGTCGGATTCTTGTCATAGAGGCCGTCAATGTCTGACAGCATAACCAGCAAATCTGCTTTGGTAATCTTAGCAACGACGGCCGAGAGGCGGTCATTGTCGCCAAACTTAGTGGCATGATCCATTTCATCAACACTGGTCGCATCATTTTCATTGACAATCGGCACAATTCCCATAGATAACAGGGTTTCAAAGGTATTAGTTACATTGGCAAGACTTTCAGGATACTCGATAACATCGCGCGTCAGCAAAATCTGTGAGACATTGGTCTGATAGTGCGAAAAAATCTGTGAGTAAAGGCTCATCATCGCCACCTGACCAACACTTGAAACTGCTTGCTGCTGGGCAATTTCAGCCGGACGCTTGGCTAGTCCCAGAACATCCAAACCAAAACCCACAGCACCAGACGATACCAGGACAACCTCCTTGCCCTTATTCATAAGACTGGCAATGACAAAGGCCAGCTGATCAATTTTTTCAAGATTAATTTTACCATTTGGCAGAACAAGCGAGCTCGTTCCAATTTTAATGACTAAACGTTTGACCGTTTCAAAATTCCGTTTCATAAGAAAAATTATACTATAAAAATCTTAAATGTGCACTGATATTAAGGGAATATTTAAGATTTTCGCTGCCATTTTTCAGACAGTCACAAAAAATTGTAATCTAATTGCAATCGGATTTTTGCTGAATTTTATCAAACTAATGATAAGCTAATTTTTGATTGTACGACTGTCCAAAATCATTAAAAAGAAAGGTAGATTCATGCAAAAGAAAATTTTTAGCAAACGTAAAAATAAGGTCTTGGGACTTTGCGGTGCCATTTTAGCTGCTGCCGCTATTGCTTTGGGAACAGCCGGAGCTGTACAAGCTGATGATGTTCCGGCACAAACAGTGGCAGAGACCACTCAGATGACAGAAAGCCAGTCTTTCGCAGCCGACAGCACACTGACACAGACAAGCAGCACATCCGCTGAGCCAGCAGAGACAACAGCGGCAGCGCCTGCCGATGTTAATCATTCTGCTCAAGAGGAAACTGCGCCGCAGACAGCAGATATAGCTGAAACACCTCAAACAAGCACAGCCGAACAAACAGCTTCGACAGCAAGCAATCCGCAGACAAGTACTGCAAATACCTCTGCTGCCGATACAGCAGAGGAAACACAGCCGGCTCAGACGCAGCCGTCAAGTACCCAGCCTGCAGAGTCTTCAGCTCAAGCAGCCTCTAATACATCTACTGCTGATAAGCCAAAAACCAGTGCTGATGAAAATACAACAGCTGTTTATGACAGCGTCAATTTTAAGGATGAGCTGGAATCGGTGGGCAAAATTGCTAAGGTCACAGACGTTGTTTACAATGGTACAAGAGATGAATACATCACTGTCAATGACCCCAGTCAGCCTTATCAGCCTAACACTGAAGAAATTGCTAAACATCTCAATTGCTATTTAACAGAACTTCGTCAGATTAATGGCATTGACTTTCCTGTTCCTCCGGTCAATCAAGTGATGCAGGACTTCGCTCAGGCTCGGGCAGATGAAGAGGCAGCCGAATCGGACGGTCTGGAACACGATACTAAGTTAGCCTTCCCTCAGGGCATGACTTGGTACGAAGAAAACGGCCACATGGATAACAATCTTCGCCGAACTAATGCTGAGGGGCAAACGGTCGCCTCAGACCAAGCAACTGCTTATTATCTGGCTCTTAACTGGTTTGCTGATTATTTTAATATTCTAAATGATCCAAACGACGGACTGCAATCATTCGGTCATGCTATCAGTATTCTTTCTGCTTCCGGAGATGCTATGGGGCTTGGTATTGCTGACGGACAGGGCGGCGAAGAACAGTCATGGTATGCTGAACTCATTTTTGGAGGTGCAGGAGGCAGCGCTAATGAAGAAGGTTTCTCTGCTCAAAAAGATGCTGACGGCAACTGGGTGCTCTACTACAATGGCAAGTCCGTCAAGTTTCTTCCAGATACAACCTTCCATTATAAGACTTCTGCGGCTGCCAGAAAAGCCGCACCGGCTGATCCTCAGCCGCCACTTGCTGAAAAAGACAGCAATCCTGTTCCTCCTCAAAATCCGGATGCCGATAAGAGTGAACCCACACCCGCGGCAGAATATCCTGCACCAAACAGCCCGCAGGCAGCAAAACCCGATCTAAACAGTGACCCGGCAGCAATCAGTCCTGCTCCTTCTTTAGCTGGCTATTCTCCCAAAACAGCCCAAGCCACTGCTCAAAACGAGGCGGCGGAACGTCTTCCTCAGACAGGCACTAAAGCTTCCTTGCTGCCCGCCGCTTTAGGAGTGGGCATAGCTCTTATAGGACTCAGCTTCTTTGCCAAACGCCGATTTAACCGATAAATATTATTTTTACTGTTTCTAAAAACAAAAAAGGATTGCCTCTCTGCATACAAAGAGGCAATCCTTTTATTAATATGTTTGTTCAGCTTTTTAAAATCAAGCTGGAATGTTCACGTTTTTTACCTTACAGCCAGAAAAATCTAGTCATTGACATTTTCTGATTCTTTGGAAATAATATCTCCGGTATCAGCATTGATGGTATAGCTGTACTCCCTTGTGTCTTTGGTAAATTCAATTTCAAATTCTGCCAGACCGTCATCAGTATCTTGTTCAACACTTAAAAGGGTAACATCTTTTTCCGCGAAACCGGCGTCCTTAAGAGCAATAGCTTTGGCCTTGTCCGCTGAAATTTTTGTTTGAGAGCTGTCCGATTGATCTGCTTGAGAATTGGTTGTCTGCTCTGTTTTAGTCTGTGCTTGCTGATTATCATCATCAGTATCACAGGCTGCCAGCAGCGAAACGGAACAAACAGTCAGTGCGAGGGCTAATAATCTTTTTTTCATAATAAGTCCTTTCTATTTTTCGATTATATCCCAGCTCTTGGTAAGCAGTCAATAAAAATGCTTGCCGTGCCTTTTTGATAACAAATGCAAGGCTGACAAGCAAAGATAAAAAGACAGCAGTTTGTACACATACTGCTGTCTTTTTTTGATGTTTAGCTGTGATCTCCGGGCTTTCTGCCGTGAAGACCTTTTTGACGCTGGATTTCCTTGAGCTTTTCAGGCGTAATATCATTGCCCTGTTCATCAACAATTTTAAGCCCTTCAATATGATGGCGGAAGCTCCGTCGGTAGCCTTCAATATACTCCTCACGAAGCCGTGCCTGCTCAACTTTTTCAGCACCCGTTAAACCTTCACGTTTTTTCTTGCGAGCAAGCTCGTTAATCCGGTTAATTTTTGCTTGTTCCATTTTTCCCCCTTTTATTAAGATACTAAGGGCGTTAAGAAATCCGTATAAAAATAGGAAACGGACGCTGTGTCGCTAAGACACAAGGACGTTTATCTTTTTTACTAGGATTTTAGCCCGTGTTCAATTATTAAGATACAAAGGGCGTTAAGAAAGCGAGAAGAAAATAGGAGGCTGACGCCATGCGCTTTGCGCATAAGGCAGA
>NZ_AUIN01000001.1 GCF_000423725.1 Streptococcus devriesei DSM 19639 | reverse complement strand
AGCTATCGTTTCCAATAGTTATCCCCCGCTAAAAGACAGGTTACCTACGCGTTACTCACCCGTTCGCGACTCAGTTAATTCGATGGAGCAAGCTCCGGTGAATCAACTGCGTTCCACTTGCATGTATTAGGCACGCCGCCAGCGTTCGTCCTGAGCCAGGATCAAACTCTCAGTTATCCTTAAGTTTGAGCGCTTAACTCACTTTGTGTCATCGCTGACTTATTGTTTCTTGACAGGTTACTTCCGTAACCCGCACTTGGTTCGTCTTGTTCAGTTTTCAAAGGGCTTCACCTCTTGCGAGGCAACTACTATATTCTATCAGCTCTTTCCCCCTTTGTCAACTCCTTTTTTCAACTTTTTTTGGCCGGCATTGTTGTAAATACCCTTCTTCCCCGTAACCGCGCGCCGTCAAGCCCGATAGACTGCAGGCTAAAAGGCTGGAGGCAAACACCTTGAGGGCTCTCAGAAAAGCCGGAGACTGCTCCCGTCCTATGCTTAGGTGTCTGATATGTCTGTAATCTTGATGATAGGCGGATAAAAACTCACTGTTTGCTAACAAATCTTCTAATTTATCCAAATTTGCTAAAAGGCCGACATGAAAGGCAATGGGGGCAAATGTTTGATTTAGGGGCTGAGTGCAGACACTGCGAAATTCGACTGTCCCGCGCTTAGTTAAATTTTGATACTGATAGCTGCGATGATACTCCAAATCAGCTTCTTGAGGGAACAGTATCGCCTTTTCTCCCTTAAGATTCCAAGCTGAGATATCTTTTTTCAGCAGATAATCTCTGACGCGAATCGGCTCAAAATAATAGAGTTCTCCCTCTCTTTCTGCGTTAAACACAGCCGAACCGGCAAGATAATTAAAAAAATCATCCTCTGTTTTAAAGCTTCTGCTATTGACACCGACATTTTCTTTGAAAATACCGTGCATCGAATTTTCCCAGAAAATATCTCGTGAAATTTTAAACGGCCAATTTTCTCCCCAAAATTCTGAGTTGGCAAACAAATAGGCCTTAGCTGCTTCAATCTTGTTAAAGGCATTGATGACGCGCAGATAGTTCTCTTTGCTGACGTCCAGCTGGACTTGATTTCCGCAGATAAAAGAGCCATACTGGGGAAATTTATGCAAAAAGGCATCTTTCTTATTTTTTGATAAGGCTAAGAAATCTAGCAGCATTTGGTAGCGCGGTAGCTTAACTGCACTATTGTCATTTAAATTCCAATAAGGATGTACCCCAAAACCTTGTATGGCGTGGTGGTATTGGCCCAAAAAATTTTGAACGGTCTCTAAATAGCCATTAAATCTTTTTTCAGCATCCTGAATTCTTTTAACTTTCCCAAGAGCAAACTCTATTGTATTGTAAGATACTTCAAAGAGAATTCTGTCTTCTGAGCTCTTATTAACAAGCTGAATTGGCTGCCCATCTGTATCGTACTTTTCCGCCTCAAAAGGCAGAACTTGAGGAAGATAAGACAGCAAAGACTTTGTAACGTGCAGATCAGTTGCTTCCTGTTTCAAATTAACGATTGGAAATTCCAGCTCAATCCCTATGTAGGCTTCAGGAGCTTCTTTAATATTATCGAGGTAACGCTTTTTTAGTAAATCTATGGCTTTAGTCATATTTTCGCTCCCAAGTATTTGAGATTAATTATAACAAAATTTTTAAGGAATTCAAAAAAGCGCTTATTTAGGAAGTGCTTCTAACCTTAAAAACATTTCCTAAATAAACGCTGTCGTTTCAATATGATGAGTGTTCCACTAGGAGAGGCTCCTAGTGGCAGACCAGAGCTAGACTAAGAATTTTTAAAATTCCATCATCGTAACACTCAACAAAATTGATAAAAATTATACTAATTCAATAATTGCCATTGGGGCAGCATCACCACGGCGTGGTTCTGTTTTAAGAATACGAGTGTATCCGCCATTGCGTTCTGCATAACGTGGTGCAATTTCTGAAAAAAGTTTTTGAAGAGCTGTCGTTGACGTATACTTGTCATTAGCTTCATCATAGTTTTCAGATGCAATTTCGTTACGAACGAATGCAGCTGCCTGACGACGGGCATGAAGATCGCCGCGTTTGCCAAGAGTAATCATTTTTTCAACTGTTTTGCGGATTTCTTTTGCACGAGCTTCTGTTGTTACAATAGATTCGTTGATAAGAAGATCAGTCGTTAAATCACGAAGCATTGCTTTACGTTGTGAGCTAGTACGTCCTAGTTTACGGTAAGCCATTATTTCCTCCTATATTATTATTTATCGTTTTTTAATCCCAAACCAAGATCGGCAAGTTTTACTTTAACTTCCTCAAGACTCTTGCGTCCAAGATTTCTAACCTTCATCATTTCAGGTTCAGTCTTTTCTGTTAAATCATAGACTGTGTTAATACCGGCACGCTTCAGACAGTTGTATGAACGTACCGATAAATCAAGTTCCTCAATCGTACGATCAAGTACTTTCTCATCAGAAACTTGTTCTGTTTCTTTCATGACATCCGTTGCTTTTGCAACTTCAGTTAAATCAGTGAAGAGATTTAAGTGTTCAATCAAAACACGGGCAGATAAACCTAAAGCATCTTCAGGAATAATAGTTCCGTTAGTCATGATTTCGATTGTCAATTTATCAAAATTATCATTGCTGCCGACACGGGCAGGTTCAACCTGATAATTGACTTTCTTAACCGGTGTATAGATAGAGTCTATTGCAAGTGTCCCAACCGGTGCATCATCTTTTTTATTTTCTTCTGCCGGAATATAACCGCGATTAGTATCCACAGTCAGAGTAGCTTTCAGGCTGGCACCTTCAGCAATGGTAAAGAGATAGTGGTCAGGATTAACAATTTCAATATCACTGTCTGTTAAAATATCTCCGGCAGTAATTTCTGCTGGACCTTCAACATCCAGTTCAATGATTTTTTCCTCTTCAACATAAGATTTTACAGCAAGTCCTTTAAGGTTAAGGATAATTTGCATGACATCTTCGCGCACACCTGGAACGGTATCAAATTCGTGTAGTACCCCATCAATCTTAATTGACGTAACAGCTGCACCTGGAAGTGAAGACAAGAGTACACGACGAAGAGAATTACCTAGAGTTGTACCATAGCCACGCTCAAGCGGTTCAATGACAAATCTGCCGTAATCTTTATTTTCATCAATTTTTGTTATTATTGGTTTTTCAAACTCAATCATCTATTTTACTCCTCTAAAACATTCCTGTGTACTATGAGATTATGATTATACACGACGGCGTTTTGGAGGACGAGCACCATTATGCGGTACAGGAGTCACATCACGAATTGCTGTTACTTCCAGACCAGCAGCTGCAAGCGCACGAATAGCAGATTCACGACCTGAACCCGGCCCTTTTACAGTAACTTCAACAGTCTTAAGACCGTGTTCTTGAGCAGATTTAGCAGCAGCTTCTGCAGCCATTTGGGCAGCAAACGGAGTAGATTTACGCGAACCTTTGAAACCGAGCGCACCAGCTGACGACCACGCAAGAGCGTTACCATGCACATCTGTAATCATAACAATAGTGTTATTGAATGTAGCGTGAATATGGGCAATACCAGATTCAATATTTTTCTTCACACGACGTTTACGTGTTGGTTTAGCCAATTTTTTTACCTCCTATTTTATTTTTTCTTACCAGCAATCGCTACAGCTTTACCTTTGCGAGTGCGAGCATTGTTTTTAGTGTTTTGTCCACGGACAGGAAGTCCACGACGGTGACGGATTCCACGATATGAACCGATTTCCATCAAACGTTTGATGTTGAGGTTAACTTCACGGCGAAGATCTCCTTCAACTTTGATTGCATCAACTTCGCGGCGGATAGCATCTTCTTGATCAGATGTTAAATCTTTCACACGAATATCTTCTGAAACACCTGCTGCAGCAAGAATTTTTTTAGAAGTTGGCAAACCGATACCATACACATAAGTAAGTGATACGACTACACGTTTATCGTTTGGAATATCAACTCCAGCAATACGAGCCATTTTTTCTCCTTTCTATTATTATCCTTGACGTTGTTTGTGTTTTGGATTTGTTGGACAAATTACCATAACACGGCCGTTGCGGCGAATAACTTTACAGTATTCACAAATTGGTTTAACCGATGGTCTTACCTTCATTTTTATCCCTCCATTTATTTCGATCATTTAAAGCGGTATGTGATGCGTCCGCGTGTCAAGTCATAAGGACTCATTTCAACAGTGACCTTATCACCTACTAAAATACGGATATAATTCTTCCGAATTTTTCCGGATACGGTCGCTAAAATTTGGTGTCCATTTTCCAACTCGACTGTAAACATCGCATTTGGCATGGTTTCAACAACCTTGCCTTCAATTTCAATCACATCTTCTTTTGCCACGCAAAAGCCCCCCCTAAATTTCGATTTGATGTCCTCTGAGCACAGAGGTAACAATTATAAGCCAGACTAGCTTATTCTATCACTCTTTGCAAGAAAAATCAAGCCACTAATCTGATTTTATTTTAAATTTGACAAAACCTTGTCAATAGCTTCAAAGACCAGATCGATATCTTGATCTCCTTCAATATCATGAACCAAGCCTTTAGCACGATAATACTCAATGATTGGCTGACCTTGAGCAATATTAACATCTAAACGGCGTTTGACAGCTTCCGGCTTATCGTCCTCGCGTTGGTAATAATCCTCTTCGCTGTAATCAGCAGGGGGATTAAAAACTTTGTGGAAGGTTTCGCCGGTTTTACGATTGATAATGCGGCCGCTCAAGCGTTCAACCAACTTGTCAGATGCAATTTCAATATTGACTACCGCATCTAACTGCAATTCAAGCTCTTTCAAGATAGCCGTCAGTACTTCTGCCTGATCCAATGTACGTGGGTAGCCGTCAAGAAGAAAGCCTTTTTCTTTGATATCTTCTTGTGCCAGACGTTCCTTGACAATGCCATTAGTCACTTCATCAGGAACCAAGTCTCCCTTGTCCATATATGACTTGGCTGAGAGTCCCAATTCTGTTTGATTGGCAATGGCAGCGCGGAACATATCTCCTGTTGAGATATGAACAAGGCCAAATTTTTCAACGATTTTGGCTGCCTGAGTTCCTTTCCCGGCGCCCGGCAAACCCATAATTAAAAGATTCATGATAGTCTCCTTATTTTGTTTTCAAATAAATTTACCAGCTTGGCAAACTTATTAAAAAGCAAAATAGAAGGGAGCAGAATATGAACTCAGAGAAAATCAGTGAATTCATTATTCTGCCCCCGCAGCCCTTGCTTTGTTAAGCTAATAACGTCTGCGTCTTTAACGCTTTGTTATAAAGTGCTGCTTTGTTATCTATTCTGCAGTATTCATAAAGCCAATATACTGTCTCTTCAAAAGATAGCCTTCCAATTGTTTCATTCCTTCAATACCTGTCGAAATAACAATCAAAAGACTGGTTCCTCCCAAAGCCACGCTCGATGACAAATCAAATTGCTGCTGAGCAACAATCGGACTGAGAGCAACAAAGGCTAAGAACACAGAACCGATTGTAGCAAGCTTTTTAAGGAGCGAAGACAAGTACTCTTCTGTTTCACGGCCAGGTCTGACACTTGGAATATAAGAAGCGTTCTTCTGCAGATTCTCCGCTGTCTTTTCCGGATTCACCTGTACGAAAGTATAGAAGAATGAAAACAGAACAATGAGAACCGCATAGACAGCCATCCCTGTTGGATTAGTATAGGACAGCCATTCCTGCAAGGTCGCCATCCACGGAATATCACGGCCGTGTTGGAAAAACGGCAGGATAGTACTTGGGATAGTCGTGATTGAACTTGCAAAGATGACTGGAATAACACCAGCCGGATTTATCTTTAATGGAAGATAAGAATTCGTCGGCGCACCCTGTGCCAGCTTGGTATATTGGATTGGAATTTTATATTCTGCCTGTTGAACAAAGGTTGTAAAGAAGATAATGATCAGACTGGCCAAAATCAGCAGACCTACAAAAATCAAAGAATTTGTCAGCTCATCAGAACGGATATTGACAAAATAATCTTCATAGACTGATTTAATGGTTTCAGGTATGGAGGAAATAATCCCGGCAAAGATAATCATTGAAACACCGTTGCCAAACCCCTTATCAGAAATTTGATCCCCAAGCCAAGTCACAATCACACTTCCTGCCGTTAAAATAGCACCAATTAAAAGGAAGGTTTGCAGATTTGGAGTTGATACGATACCGACACTGGAAAGTGCGTTGAAGCCGTAAGCAATACCAATAGATTGGAAGAAAGCAAGAACCAGCGAAATGTAACGCGTTGCCTGATTAAGCTTGCGGCGTCCTACCTCACCTTGCTTCCCCCATTCAACAAACTTAGGCAATATATCCATTTGTAAGAGCTGAACCACGATCGATGCAGTAATATAAGGGCTGACCCCCATTGAGAAAACGGAGAAGTTACTCATGGCATTACCACTGACCAGGTTTAGCATGTTTAAAAATGGCAGATCACTTATTTGTTCAAGACTTTTAGCATTGATGCCTGGTACAGTGATGTGTGTACCAACACGAAATACAAAGATGATAAAAATAGTAAAGAAAATCTTTTTTCTAACACTTCTCACCTTTAGGGCGTCTTTTAAAAGTCTAAAAAACATTAGATCACCTCGATTGAACCACCTTTAGCAGTGATTGCTGCTTCAGCAGATTTTGAGAATTTAGCTGCTTTAACAGTTAATTTTTTAGTTAATTCGCCATTGCCAAGGATTTTAACCCCTGATTTTTCATTGCGAACGATTCCTGCTTCTTTGAGAACAGCAGGAGTAACTTCTGCACCGTCTTCAAAGACATTTAATTTGTCAAGGTTAACAAGTGCGTATTCTTTAGCATTGATATTTGTAAATCCGCGTTTTGGAAGACGGCGGAAAAGCGGTGTTTGACCACCTTCAAATCCAGGACGGATGCTGCCGCCGCTGCGGGATTTTTGACCTTTTTGACCGCGGCCTGCAGTCTTACCGTTACCTGATGATGAACCACGTCCAACACGGTTGCGGACTTTGCGAGAACCTTGAGCAGGTTTTAATTCATGAAGTTTCATTTAAATTTTTTCTCCTTATGTGTAAAATGCTAACGCCTTTACAGGGGAAAAGGTGTTCCCTGTAAAGACTCGCCTATACGAATTTATATTGCATTCAAGCCGCAGGGATAAATCGCTGCGACTTGATAAATTTTAGCAACTGACTGTGCAGCTCCTCCAGCCAAAGCTGGGGTTACCTGTACAGTCTGCCTTGCAGGGACAAGCTTAAAATCATTTTGAGAAAATCAGCTTTTCTCATTATTTCAGCTGACCCGCTTATTTAACTTCTTCTACAGTCACTAAGTGTGAAACTTTATTGACCATACCGCGAATAGCTGGGGTGTCTTCTTTAACAACTGAGCTGTTCAATTTACCAAGTCCAAGGGCAACAACTGTTTTACGTTGTGCAGGGATGCGGCCGATTGGAGACTTAGTCAAAGTAATTTTAATTTGTGCCATGACTTCTCCTTTCTTATGCTAAATCAGAAACTGAAACACCGCGAAGGGCAGCAACGTCTTCTGCACGTTTAAGCTGTTTCAAACCTTCAACTGTTGCGCGAACAATGTTGATTGGAGTGTTTGAACCAAGTGATTTAGATGTAATATCTGCCACACCAGCCAATTCCACAACGGCACGGACAGCACCGCCGGCAGCAACTCCAGCACCTTCTACAGCTGGTTTCAGCAAGACACGAGCGCCGCCAAATTCTGAACGCACTTCGTGAGGAATTGTTGTCCCAACCATTGGTACTTCGATCATGTTTTTCTTAGCAGTATCTACTGCTTTGCGAATAGCTTCTGGTACTTCCTGAGCTTTACCTGTACCAAAACCGACACGGCCGTTACGATCTCCGACAACTACAAGAGCAGCAAAGCGAAGACGACGTCCGCCTTTAACAACTTTTGTAACACGGTTGATTGCAACAACGCGTTCTTCAAGTTCTACTGCATTATCTTTAAATGCCATTATTAAGTGTCCTCCCTATTAGAATTTCAATCCGTTTTCACGAGCTGCATCAGCCAAAGCTTTAACACGTCCGTGATAGAGATATCCACCGCGGTCAAACACCACTTCAGAAATACCTTTAGCTACTGCGCGTTCAGCAACGAGTTTACCAACAACAACGGCTTGTTCTGTTTTAGTTCCTTTTGAAACTTCTTTGTCAAGAGTTGAAGCACTTGCGAGCGTTACACCCGCTACGTCATCAATTACTTGAGCGTAGATGCCTGTATTAGAACGGAAAATGTTCAAACGTGGGCGATCAGCAGTTCCAGAGAGTTTACCGCGAACGCGACGATGGCGTTTTTGACGGATTTTATTTTTATCTGGTTTCGAAATCACAATTTTTACCTCTTAAATTTTATAATTATCAAACTGACAAAGATGTTCTATAGCAGCTGCAATATCTTACAAATGCTATCAAACCAATCTTATTTACCTGTCTTACCTTCTTTGCGGCGTACATATTCACCAGCGTAACGGATACCTTTACCTTTATATGGTTCAGGAGCACGGAGTCCGCGAATGTAAGCAGCTGTCTGACCGACAACTTCTTTATTGATTCCGTTTACGATGATAGATGTAGCGGACGGAACTTCAAAAGTGATTCCTTCCGGAGCTTCCACTTCATCTTGGTGAGATTTACCAACGGAAAGCACAAGTTTTTTCCCTTGAAGCTGAGCACGGTAACCGACACCCTGCATTTCAAGTTCTTTTTTGAAACCTTCAGAAACGCCGACAACCATGTTATTCAAGTTAGCACGAGCTGTACCGTGGATTGTTTTCATTTCTTTAGAATCGTTTGGACGGTGAAGTGATACTTCAGTACCTTCAACCTTGATTTCAATACTTTTTGGAAACTCACGAGTAAGTTCCCCTTTAGGTCCTTTTACAGTAACCACATTGTCTTTATTGCTGAGTTCTACACCAGCAGGCAATGTAATCACCTTATTACCAATACGTGACATGTTTTCTTTTCTCCTGTTAGATTATCAAGCCGCTCTAAGCGACTAGTTTTCACGGGGTAAACAAGATACTTAGCCGTTAAGCAACTCAAAGAAAAATAGGAAGCTCAACTGAAAGATGCTCGCATCTAGGGAGAGTTTATCTTTTTTCAAAGAGTTGCAGGCGTGCTCGATTACAATATCTTGTTTCTATCTTTAAATTTGATACGAACAATTCAACAAGCTTGCTGAATTGAACACGGACTAAAATCCTAGTGAAAAAGATAGATTTCCTTGAAGTCCTCAGACTTCTGCGTCAATCTCCTATTTTCATACGGATTTTTTAACGTCCTTAGTATCTTAAATTACCAAACGTAAGCAATCACTTCGCCGCCAATGTTCTTTTGACGTGCTTCTCTGTCTGTCAGCAGACCTTCTGAAGTCGAAATGATAGCAATTCCAAGTCCGTTAAGAACTTTAGGAACATTCTGGCTTTTCGCATAAATACGAAGACCTGGTTTAGAGATACGTTTTAAGCCGGTAATAACTTTTTCACCATTTTGTCCGTATTTAAGAAAGACACGAATGATGCCTTGTTTGTCATCTTCGATGACTTCAACATTTTTTACAAAGCCTTCACGCTTAAGAATTTCTGCAATTCCTTTTTTGATGTTTGATGCAGGAGCTTCAACAACGCTGTGATTTGCTTGGTTAGCATTGCGGATGCGTGTCAGAAAGTCTGCAATTGGGTCAGTCATAACCATTTAAATTATTCTCCTCTTACTAGTAGTTTGATGCTTTCACTTGCTAGTTAATGAACCCTCACGGGTTAGTTACATGCTTTTCGGCTGAAAAGCTGATTTGAACTAAGGATAAAGCCTTAGTATCATTTCATTTGAACTCGCCCTATGAACTGTGCAAAATAGATAAATCGACTTGTTTGCAAGCAAACATCCTCGATTTCCTAATTTTACTTTGTTCATTACGGGCTTGGTATCATGTTATTTGAACTCGGGCTACGGCCTGTGTGAAAAAGAGAAATACACCTAGAACGCAAGCGTTCGTCGTTAGATTTCCTATTTTCACTTAGTCCGTCACGCCCTTAGTATCATTTAATTACCAAGACGCTTTAGTAACGCCTGGGATTTGACCTTTGTAAGCTAATTCACGGAAGCAGACACGGCAAAGTTTAAATTTGCGGTAGACTGAATGCGGACGGCCGCATTTTTCACAACGAGTATAAGCTTGCGTAGAGAATTTTGCTGGGCGTTTGCTCTTAGCAATCATAGATTTTTTAGCCAAATTTAAACCTCCTTATTATTTTGCAAAAGGCATTCCAAGGCCTGTAAGCAATTCACGTGATTCTTCATCGGTATTAGCAGTTGTTACAATAACAATATCAAGACCGCGTACTCTGTCAACATTATCAAAGTTGATTTCTGGGAAAATCAATTGTTCTTTAATACCAAGTGTGTAGTTACCGCGTCCGTCAAATGATTTTGTCGGAACTCCGTGGAAGTCACGCACACGCGGAAGTGATACTGTAACCAATTTATCCAAGAATTCATACATACGTTCGCCACGAAGAGTAACTTTCGCACCGATAGCAACCCCTTCACGAAGACGGAAGCCGGCGATTGATTTCTTAGCTTTAGTGATAAGTGGTTTTTGACCTGAGATAAGCGCCAATTCATCAGCAGCTTTTTCAAGGTTTTTAGCATTTGATACAGCGTCACCAACACCCATGTTAAGGACGATTTTTTCAACCTTAGGCACAGCCATTACAGATGAGTAGTTGAATTTTTCTGTCAATGCAGGAACTACTTCATTAAGATATTTTTCTTTTAAGCGATTTGCCATTATACTTCTCCTTTCCTTCGTGATTAATCAAGCACTTCGCCTGATTTTTTGTTGTAACGAACTTTTTTGCCGTCAACAAACTTGTAACCGACACGTCCAGCAACACCGTTTTTGTCAAGAACTTGAACGTTTGATGCATGGATAGGTGCTTCTTTTTCCACGATAGCACCTTGAGGGTTTTCGTTGTTTGGTTTTTGATGTTTCTTGATGATAGCCACACCTTCGACAACAACTTTATTTACTTTTGGAAGAGCTTTGAGAACTACAGCTTCAACGCCTTTGTCCTTGCCAGCAATAACGCGAACTTTATCGCCTTTTTTTACAAACATTTGAGTTATTCTCCTCTGTATATTTCTTACGCCCTGAGGGCACCCTAGGAAGTCCTAGGGGACTAAGTTTGTTTTTTTAATTAAAGTACTTCTGGTGCCAATGACACGATCTTCATGAAGTTGCCTTCACGCAATTCACGAGCTACCGGACCAAAGATACGAGTTCCGCGAGGTGTTTTATCATCACGGATAAGAACAGCTGCATTCTCATCGAACTTGATGTATGAACCATCAGCACGACGAGCACCTGATTTAGTACGAACGATAACGGCTTTGACAACGTCACCTTTTTTAACCGCACCACCAGGAGTAGCTTGTTTTACTGAAGCAACGATAACATCACCGATGTTTGCGAATTTACGACCTGATCCACCGAGGACTTTGATGGTCAAAATTTCGCGAGCACCACTGTTGTCAGCGACTTTTAAACGACTTTCTGATTGAATCATTTAAGTTTTTTCTCCTTTCAGGCTTGATTAAATAATAACAGCTTCTTCAACCACTTCAACAAGACGGAAACGCTTTGTTGCTGAAAGCGGGCGAGTTTCCATGATGCGAACGATATCGCCGGTTTTAGCAACATTGTTTTCATCATGCGCTTTATATTTCTTAGAGTAGTTAATACGTTTACCATAGACTGGGTGGTTACGTTTTGTTTCAACTACAACTGTGATTGTTTTGTCCATTTTATCTGACACAACACGACCAACTAATGTTCTACGTTGTTTACGTTCCATTTAAAAGACTCCTTTCCCAATCTATTATTTGTTTTCAGACTGCACAGTTTTCACACGTGCAATTTGTTTTTTAACTTCGTTCAAACGGGCAGTTTGATCAAGTTGACCTGCTGCAGCTTGGAAACGAAGGTCGAAAAGTTCTTTCTTAAGTTCGTTTTCTTTCTTAGCAAGTTCTTCTTGAGAAAGACCACGAAGCTCTTTAACAAAATCTTTAATTTCTTGAAGTTTCATGTTTTCTCCTTATTCTGCTTCACGTTTCACGAATTTAGTTTTAACCGGCAGCTTGTGGCTGGCAAGACGAAGCGCTTCACGAGCAACTTCTTCCGGCACGCCGGCAATTTCAAACATGACTTTGCCGCGTTTAACCGGCGCTACCCAACCCTCTGGAGCACCTTTCCCTGAACCCATACGCACACCAATAGCTTTGGCTGTATATGATTTATGAGGGAAGATTTTGATCCAAACTTTACCGCCACGTTTCATGTAACGCGTCATTGCGATACGGGCAGCTTCAATCTGACGGTTGGTAATCCAGTGGCTGGTTGTAGCCTGAAGGCCGTATTCTCCGAATGCTACTTCTTTTCCGCCTTTAGCTTCACCGCGCATTTTCCCGCGGAACTCACGACGGTGTTTAACACGTTTAGGTACTAACATTTGTTATTTGCCTCCTTTAGTGTTTTTACGAGCTGGAAGAATTTCACCACGGTAAATCCAAACTTTAACACCGAGCTTACCATAAGTTGTGTCAGCTTCTTCCCAAGCGTAATCAATATCCGCACGCAGTGTGTGAAGCGGAACAGTTCCTTCTGAGTATCCTTCGCTGCGGGCAATGTCTGCACCGTTCAAGCGGCCTGATACCTGAGTTTTAATTCCTTTAGCACCTGCACGCATTGTACGTTGGATAGCTTGTTTTTGTGCACGGCGGAAAGCAACACGCTGCTCAAGTTGACGAGCAATGTTTTCACCAACAAGGTGAGCATCAAGATCAGGTGATTTGATTTCAACGATGTTGATGTGAACTTGTTTTCCAGTCAATTTGTTAAGTTGCGCACGAAGAGCGTCAACATTTGCTCCGCCTTTACCGATAACCATACCTGGTTTTGCAGTATGAAGGGAAACATTTACTTTATTTACTGCGCGTTCGATTTCAATAGTTGAAACCGCAGCGTCAGCCAATTCTTTTTGAATGAATTTACGGATTGCAAGATCTTCATGAAGGTAATCCGCGTATTCTTTTTCAGCATACCATTTCGCATCCCAGTCACGGATGATCCCGACACGCATACCAATTGGATGTACTTTTTGACCCACGATTTTACCTCCTTATTTTTCTGCAACAACTACTGTAACGTGAGTTGTGCGTTTGTTGATTGGTGAAGCTGAACCTTTGGCACGCGGACGGAAACGTTTCATTGTTGGTCCTTCGTTAGCAAATGTTTCAGATACTACCAAGTTAGCTTTTTCCAAACCAAAGTTGTTTTCTGCATTGGCAACTGCTGAATTAAGCGTCTTTTCAACAATGCGGGCTGCTTTGTTTGGAGTGAATTTCAAGATTGCGATTGCGTCAGCAACGTTCTTACCACGGATAAGATCAAGAACAAGACGTGTTTTACGAGGTGAAACACGCACTGTACGAGCCATTGCTTTAGCTGAAGTAATTTCTGCCATTGTGTCCTCCTCCTATTAACGACGTGTTTTCTTATCGTCAGCTGCGTGACCTTTGTAAGTACGTGTTGGTGCAAATTCACCAAGCTTGTGACCTACCATGTCCTCTTGAATGTAAACAGGAACATGTTTACGGCCGTCATAAACTGCGATTGTGTATCCGATGAAACTTGGGAAAATCGTTGAACGACGTGACCAAGTTTTGATGACTTTTTTCTTTTCGTCATTAGCTTGAGCTTCGATTTTTTTCATCAAGTGCTCATCGACGAAAGGTCCTTTTTTAAGACTGCGTCCCATTATGTAATTTTCTCCTTTAAATAGATGTACCACAGCGGCTTGGGAAGAGGAAAAAAGTCCAAATTGAGCTTTTTCCTGACAGACCCTACCGAGCTGGCGGAATGTGTCATAACCGACCGGCGCAGTGGCTGACGTCAAACAGCGGCGTTTTAACTTGCTGTTTTCCTCGTCAACTGTGCGGGGGTCTCGCTACAAAGTTTTAACAAACTTCTGCTTGGCCGCCTATTTTTCGTTGCGGCGACGAACGATAAGCTTGTCAGATTTAGCTTTTTTATTGCGAGTTTTAAGACCAAGCGCAGGTTTACCCCATGGAGTAGATGGCGCTTTGCGTCCAACCGGTGCTTTACCTTCACCACCACCGTGCGGGTGATCGTTAGGGTTCATTACAGAACCGCGGACAGTCGGACGGATACCTCTCCAGCGACTGCGTCCAGCTTTACCATAGTTAACCAATCCGTGCTGTTCGTTACCAACTGTACCGACAGTAGCACGGCAAGTTCCAAGAACCATGCGAACTTCGCCTGATTGAAGACGAACAAGCACATATTTTCCTTCTTGACCCAGCACTTGAGCAGAAGCTCCGGCTGCACGAACAAGTTCTGCACCTTTACCCGGTTTCAGCTCAATGTTATGGATAACGGTACCGACTGGAATGTTAGCAAGCGGAAGTGTGTTTCCGACTTTAATATCTGCTTCCGGACCTGAAACGATACGCTGACCGACTTCAAGACCTTTCGGTGCAATGATATAAGCCTTAACACCGTCAACATAGTGCACGAGTGCAATGTTGGCTGAGCGGTTTGGATCGTATTCAATTGTTTTAACAACTGCTTCAACACCGTCTTTATTACGTTTGAAATCAATCAAACGGTAGTGGCGCTTGTGACCGCCGCCTTGATGGCGAACAGTGATACGGCCGTTATTGTTACGGCCGGCCTTGTTTTTCAGCGGAGCAAGCAATGATTTCTCAGGAGTGCTTGTAGTGATTTCAGCAAAATCCAAAGAAGTCATATTACGACGGCCATTTGTCGTTGGTTTATAAACTTTAATACCCACCTTATTTCCTCCTTAGATTACTCTGCTTCAGCAGCTGCAAACAACTCGATTGCTTCTGAATCAGCTGTAAGAGTGATGATAGCTTTTTTAGTTTTGTTTGTGAAGCCTGTATAACGGCCAACACGTTTTTGTTTTGGTTTTACATTTACTGTACGGACACTGGCAACTTTTACTCCGTCAAATGCTGCTTCAACAGCTTGTTTGATCAAGAGCTTGTGTGCGCGAGTATCAACTTCAAATGTGTATTTACCTTCTTCAAGGGCAACCATTGATTTTTCAGTAACAACTGGTTTTTTAATGACGTCGTACAAATTCATTATGCAAGAACCTCCTCGATATTAGAGATTGCTTCTTTAGTAACAAGAAGTTTGTCGCTGTTTACGATATCAAGGACACTTGCAGTTGCTGCTGTAGCAACCTTTACATTTGGAAGGTTACGAGCTGATAATTCAGCAAATTTATTTCCTTCTTCAAGAATAACAAGTACTTTTGAATCAATGCTGAGTGCAGCAAGTGCCTGTGCAAATTCTTTAGTTTTCGGAGCTTCAAAAGAAAGAGCATCTACAGCTACAAATTTTTCATCAGCAACTTTTGCTGAATAAACGGATTTTAACGCGAGGCGACGAACTTTTTGCGGAAGTTTGTAGCCATATGAACGTGGAGTCGGTCCGAAGACAACACCGCCGCCGCGCCATTGTGGTGAGCGTATAGAACCTTGACGTGCACGTCCAGTTCCTTTTTGACGCCATGGTTTACGGCCGCCGCCTGATACTGCCGAACGATTTTTAACCGCATGAGTACCTTGGCGAAGGTTAGCACGTTGGCTGATCACAGCATCAAATACTACTGATTCATTTGGTTCAATTCCAAAGACAGCATCATTAAGTGTCACTTGACCAGCTTCTTTACCAGTTTGGTCAAATAGTTTTACGTTTGCCATGTTAACTGATTTCCCCTTTCCTTATTATTTAGCAGCTTTAACTGCTGATTTGATGGTGATAAGAGATTTCTTAGCACCTGGCACATTACCCTTAATAAGGATAACGTTTTTTTCCGGAACAACTTGAACTACTTCAAGATTTTGAATAGTTACGCGGTTGCCGCCCATGCGTCCAGCCAAATGTTTGTTTTTGAAAACACGGTTGGGCGCAACTGGTCCCATAGAACCAGGACGACGGTGGTAACGAGAACCGTGAGCCATAGGACCGCGTGATTGACCGTGGCGTTTGATAGCACCTTGGAAACCTTTACCTTTAGTTGTACCAGTAACATCAACAACATCACCGGCTTCGAACTGTTCAACAGTTAATTCTGAACCAACTTCTAAGCCTTCAATGTTTTTGAATTCACGAATGAAGCGCTTAGGAGCCGTGTCAGCTTTTGCTACGTGACCTTTGGCGGGTTTGTTACTCAATACTTCGCGCTTATCATCAAAACCAACTTGAACTGCTTCATAACCATCTGTTTCAACAGTTTTCACTTGAAGCACAACATTTGGAGCTGCTTCGATGACAGTAACAGGGATAAATTCACCAGCTTCAGTGAAGATTTGAGTCATTCCCACTTTTTTCCCTAAGATTCCTTTTGTCATGAGAAAATATTTCCTTTACTTATTTTGATTTAAAAAGTTTTTAATGAGCGTTTTTCATGCTCAAAAAAGTTTTTAACGAGCGTTTTTTGTGCTCAAACCGAATTAAAGTTTGATTTCTACGTTTACACCGCTTGGAAGATCAAGCTTCATAAGCGCATCAACAGTTTTTTGCGTTGGGTTCACAATATCAATGAGACGCTTGTGAGTACGCATTTCAAATTGTTCGCGGGAATCTTTATATTTGTGAGTCGCACGAATAATTGTGTAAAGACTGCGTTCGGTAGGAAGCGGTACTGGACCGGCTACACTTGCACCTGTACGAGTCGCTGTTTCTACGATTTTTTCTGCCGCTGTATCAAGTGTACGGTGTTCGTATGCTTTCAAACGGATACGGATTTTTTTGTTTGCCATCTTTTCTCCTCTCGTCTATTTAAAATAATAGGCTAGCTCCACAAGAAAACCGACAGGCCGCTGCGTGGCAATGCAGCCGAGCGTGTCGCAACCTCTTGCATCAAAGCTAAAAGCTGTTTTTACAGCACCCGATTAGTATAACAAATAAACCCCAGCATTGCAAGGGGTTTGAGGACTTTTTTTTATTTTCTGCCATGAAAGGGTTTTAAAAAGGAAACAGCCGTTGAACTGCTCCCTTTATTGATTAGGCGTTTTTTCATACACTCTTTTGTACATATAATATAAGAAGAGCCAGCGAAAAACATTATCAGCCAAGGTTGCAAGCCAGACACCGGACAATCCCATTTCCAGACTGATTGCCAAAATATAGCCTAGGACAACACGGATAAGCCACATTCCAATTGTTGTAGCATAAAACGGAAGCTTTGCTTTTCCCAAACCCTGCCAGACCGCTGTAAAGATTAAAGTTCCTGACGTCGCAGGACTGCCGGCAAAAGAATAAAACAGCACTATCAAACTAGCCCGAAGAGCCTCTTCATTATCTGTAAAAAGAAACGTCAGATGCCTTCCCAGAAAAAAGACAAGGGCTCCAATTGACAGCATTAATATAGTAGAAAGAATATAAGATTCCTTGATGACCTGCCGAATGTCCTTTTTCCTGCCTTCGCCCAGATAGTGCGCTACCAAGATAACCGTTGCTGTTGCAACACCCATACCGGGCATGTAATTAAATTGTGTCAGGGTCTCTCCAATGGCATTTCCTGCCACTGCTGTCGTTCCGAGTCTGACGATGATAGCTATGATAACAACGTCTCCTGCCCTCATCATCAGCCGCTCTCCTGCTGCAGGCAGAGCGAGAGCCGTCAGATCTTTATCCAGTTTAAATTTCGTCGCGGCCAGAATCTCCTTAACTGGCAGCTGGCTCGCCAGAACTGCCGCGCCAAGAAAACGCGAGAAGACTGTCGCGCCGGCAACACCCGCAATACCCCAGTGGCATAAAAAGACAGCTGCCGCTGACAAAAGAGCATTTAGGACATTGGTCAAAAGGCTGGCATACATCGGCAGACTTGCCTTGCCTTGAGCCCTCAAAATAGCGCCCAAGGTTGTCTGTAAGCCTAGGCTGACTATCAGACCGCCAACCAGCGCTAAGTAAAGACTTCCTGCCTGTGTCACATCAGGAGCTGTCCCTAAGAAGCGCAGCATCTGCCCTCCAAAGACCAAGGATACAGCGCCCAAAATCAAGCTGACAGCTATTGTGATAAAAATGGACTCAGCTTGATAAAATCTTGTTTTCGCAGTATTTCTCTCACCCAGACTCTTGGCAATCAGGCTGGATACCGCAGCTCCGAGAGCAATAAAAACAGCTTGATAAACAGTTATGATATTATTAGCAACAGAAACACCCGAAACAGCCACCAAGCCCAGCTGCGCAACCAGATAATTGTCCACAACTCCCATCAGCATCTGTAAAAGATTTTCTGCCATAGCCGGCAGAGCAAGCCCAATAATTTTCTTTCTTTGTTTCCTATTCATATACACGAAAATCCGTAACAACACTCGCTAAACCGACAAAATCAGACATCAGTTTAACGGAACCACTTTCCCCACTGTTCAAAAAATCACCGCGTCAATCCGCGTCAATCATTTAAAGCCGGATAAAATTAAGAGTTTGAGACTTTCGCCCCAAACTCCCTATCAGATCTCTAAATAAGACTCAACCGCCTTTTGCATATCAGAAGCTGCAACTACCTTTCGATGACGAACCAAAGCACTGTCAAGACCGGCAACCGCTGCCGGCACGGCAACACCCGACAGTTCATTTAAGTCGCGGACAGCTGCAAAATCATCCCCTGAATCCTTACCGGTTACCGCCTGAACGGTAACCCGCGGAAATTTATAAGGGCTGGCTGTTGACGCAATGACTGTCGGTCTCAGGTCGCCTGAAGCTGTCTTATAGGCATGGTAAACAGCAGAAGCAACAGCTGTATGCGGATCTTCAACGTACTTATTCTCTTCATAGACACGCTTGATTTCTGCAGCTGTTTCTGCTTCGCTGGCAAACCCTGCTGCAAACAAATCTAAAATATCTTGATCTGCATTTTCCAAGGTGTATTCGCCTTTTTCTGCCAGAGCTTCCATGAGCTCCTTGGTCTTAGCAGAATCATTGCCCAGCAGATGGAAAATGAGCCGTTCTAAGTTTGATGAGACTAAAATATCCATGGACGGACTGGTGGTAACATAGAAGTCACGCTTTTTGTCATAAGTTCCTGTTTTAAAGAAATCTGTCAACACATTGTTTTCATTGGAAGCACAGATTAATTTTCCAATTGGCACACCAATTTGATAGGCATAATAAGCAGCTAAGATATTGCCAAAATTTCCGGTCGGAACGGTAAAGTTAACCTTGTCTCCATTTTGAATATCTCCGGATTTAACCAGCTGTGCATAGGCATAAACATAGTAAACAACCTGAGGAATCAAGCGGCCGACATTCATTGAATTGGCAGAAGAGAACTGAGCTCCTTTTTCCAGCAGCTTATCCCGCAGTTCAGCATCATTGAACATCTTTTTAACATTGGTCTGAGCATCATCAAAGTTTCCTTCAATTGCAATGACATGAGTATTGCTGCCCTTTTGTGTTGTCATTTGCAGTTCTTGGATTTTGCTGACGCCTCCATGAGGATAAAAAACAATAATTTCCGTTCCCGGAACATCAGCAAAGCCTGCCATGGCAGCTTTACCTGTATCACCCGACGTTGCTGTTAAAATAACAATTTTATTATCCACACCCTGCTTTTTAGCTGCTGCTGTCATCAAATAAGGAAGAATAGACAAAGCCATGTCCTTAAAAGCAATTGTTGAGCCGTGAAAGAGCTCAAGATTATACTGGCCGTTAAGTTTCACAAGCGGTGCAATCGCTGGCGTGTCAAACTTATCATCATAAGCATGTGCAATGCAGTAATCCAGCTCTTCTTCAGTGAAATCATCTAAAAAAGCAGACAAAACTAATTTAGCAACTTCCTGATAAGAAGCTGTTTTAAGCTGTTCAAAATCCAGTTCAACCTGCGGATAAGAAACAGGTGTGAACAAACCGCCGTCTGCAGCTAATCCCTGCAAAATGGCCTGGCTGGCAGTCACAGTATTATTGGCATCACGAGTTGATTGATAAACTAGGGTCATGATTCATCCTCTTCTTTTATAGATAGCTTTTTTAGCATTATACCATAATTATATCAAAAGAGCGTAGCTTTATTCAGCTAGGTGAAAAATCTAAAACCGCCTTTAAATCATTAGTCAACTACTTATTTTCTCTGCAGCCGCTGGATTAGAAAGCACTCAAAAAGCCGGGAAATTCCCAGCTTTTTGAGTAAAAAATTTAGTTGCCCCAGCGAGAATCTACCCCGGCAATGGAAATCCATACCACCGCCAAAGCATTGTAAAGCAAAGCAGACATTTGCACTGTACCCTCCTGTTTCTACCATTTGATGTCACCTATATTATAACGCAAGAATTTGTTTTTGCAAGCCCATTTTAAAAGTTTTTTAAAGATTTTGTAAATGTTATTATAGATGACATCGAACGTTAGCTTTAGACACTAATTGACCTAAGCAGTGTCAGCTTTTCTCTTCATTTTCCCGCTTTATATTGGCTTTGCTAGCATTATTCTGTAGCATTTATTCACATGGGAAACAACAAACAAAAAGCATAGCTGGCATAAATCGGCAGGTATGCTTTTCTTTATAGAAGGAGGAATCAATTACCTGCGCTTAGGCATTTATTCCTTTTAGAAACTGCTTATTTTTCACCTTTTGCAGGTTTTTTAGCAGACGTCTGAATGGCTTTTTTAATGGTTTCAACATAGAGTTTCGCCCCTTCATCACTGCTGTCATTATAGTGAACACCATCAGACTCCGTCCAAATTTCAGAATGCGCAACAGCCGCTTCATACCAGTCTGCAACCGTAACATATTTGTACTTTTTAGCCAGACTTAGCTCATAGCTGCGAACATCAGGAATACGCTCGTCTTTAGTATTGTAAGGCGTCACAATAACTAAACGATGGCCGTCCGGAAGAGCATTGATAAACTGCTGGATGTTGTTTTCATATCCCTCAATTGAATTGACACCAACAGCAAGAACTACTGTTTTGGACAAACTCTTGTTGGTGATATGGTTTTGGAAGATCTCATAGGCACTTTCAAAATTTCGGCTTACCGCTGCATCAACTTGCGCTTCCGGCAGGACTGCTGAAAAAGCAGAGCTGGAGCGCAGTGTGACCGAGTCACCGATAACAGTAATATCACTAATGGCACCGGCATCACCGGCAGCAAGCGTATGGGTTCGGTTCATATTGTTATCAGCCTGATTAAGCGAATCAACCAGCAGGCTGGTCTCAAAGGCACCGACATGCGGCGCAGTGACGGTAATACCCAAAACGATAGCAGTCAAAAGACCGGCAAGACCGTAAAACCATTTTTTATACTGATCCAGGTGGATTTCCAATCCAAAAAGAGAGGAGCGTTTACCGGCAATATAGGGCTCAACAACATAGTAAGAAAGCGTTGAAAAGACAACTGAGAAAAACAAGGTAAAGATAACTGCCAGCCAGTTACTCATCAGCTGACCAAAAATGATGTAAAAAGGCCAGTGAAAAAGATACATGCCATAGCTGATATCCGCCAGATAAGTGACAGCAGCAGGCTCCGATAAATCAGGCGTCTGTTCATGCAAAATACGGCTTGAATAGACCATGACAGCTGTAAATAAGCTAGCCAGACCAAAACCAAATAGGTAAGTAATAATACTATCAAAGTCAAGTACAAAGCCTAACAGAAAGAGCAAAGCCGCACTGCCGATCATGTAAACAAGCACGCGCTTTGTCGGCCAGAGGCGAACATTTTTCTTAAACCGCTTGGTTGTTTCACGAATCCCTGAGGTTGTCGCAAAAATAGCTCCCAGGAAAAATGGAAAAATGTGCGTCAGCGTTGAGAAGTAAATGACTGAAAAATTGCTTACAAAGAAAGCACGTATGAACATGCTGGCAAAGCTGAAAAGAAACAGAACTGCCGAAATCAGGAAAATCAGCCCGCGGAACTGCCGCTGATCTTTAACCTTTCTTGACAAAAACCACACCAGAATACCCCAAAAAAGGTAAAAATGCACCTCAATGGCTAAACTCCAAGTATGGACAAAAAGATGCGGAATAAACTGACTTTCATAGCTGCTGCCCGTAAAAATCTCATAAAGATTAGTCGTGAATCCCAGCACAGCAGCAATCTGCCGGCCAATGTCCGCCACAAAATCTTTTCTAATCAAAAAGGTAAAGGGCATGGTTACCAGCACCATGATAACCAAAGGCGGAACAATACGATAAAAGCGCCGCCGCAAAAAGCCTAAAAGGTCTATTGCCTTATTTCGAGCATACTCATCAATCAGCAAGGCTGTGATAAGATACCCTGAAAAAGTGAAGAAAACGTCTACTCCAATAAAGCCGCCCGGAAAAGCCTGCTTAAAGAAGTGATAGAATAAAACCAGAAAAAGCCCGGCAATTCTAACAAAAGAAAACCATTTTATTCTCATTTTTGATAAATTCCCTGTTTAAACTTTCCTTTATAAATTTTCTTGTCCTTAGCAATCAGCTTGCCCTGACCGTCAGCCTGACCTTTCTTGAACTCTCCGGTATAGGACCAGCCCATGCCGGATTTGAAAGTACCGCGGCCGTTGAAAACACCGTTAACAAAGTTGCCCTCATAGACATCTCCGTTAGGGTAGGTCAGCTTGCCCTGACCGTTCATCCGATGGTTGAGGACATAGCCGGTGTATTGAATTTTGCCATTTTCATAGGTCAGCGTTGCCTTGCTGCCAAATTTAATGCTAAAAACAGATAAGCCGCATACAACGATGACAATGACTGCTAATAATTCTAATTTTTCTCTTGTTATCTGTATCTTCTTCATCTTATTTATTCAATTCTATTTAATAATGCCATTTTACTACAATTTGAAAATATAACAAGGTGCAGCTAATCAATTTTTCCCAGCCACATGCGGCAGCCCTTTTGAACTAAGCGGTAAGTTTCTTCAAAGTCCCCTGTATAATAAGGATCCGGCACTCCGCCATCTGTAAAAAGGAAGATTTTATCATCAAACTGACCCTTTGACATTTTCTTCAAATCACGGACATTTGCACGATCCATACCAATGATAACATCAAAATAGCGAAAGTCAGTCATGCTAATCTGCTGAGATTTCTTGGAAGAATCATAGGCAATATCATATTTTTTAAAAATTTTCTGTGTCCCGCGATGAATCGGATTGCCGTGCTCCCAGCCGGAAGTAGCTCGGCTGGCAATTTCAAGATTGTCGGAAGCAACTGCTTTCATGACAAATTCGGCCATTGGACTGCGGCAGATATTTCCCAAGCAGACAAAACAAATCTTCTTCATATATCATTTCCTTTTAATGCTCAAGCCGTTAGTTGTCTTCTATATAATCATAGCCCAAGTGTTCATAAGCCTTAGCCGTTGCGACACGGCCGCTGCGCGTTCGCATAATAAAGCCTTTTTGAATGAGGTAGGGCTCATACATGTCCTCAACCGTTTCACGCTCTTCCGCGATATTCACCGACAGCGTTCCCAGGCCCACAGGCCCGCCGTGATACATTTCAATCATTGTTTTGAGAATCTTCTGGTCAATATAATCCAGCCCTTCATGATCCACATCAAGCATGGTCAGAGCCTTATCCGTTATTTGATTATCAATCAGACCGTCTCCCATAATCTGCGCATAATCACGCACGCGCTTTAACAGACGGTTAGCAATACGCGGAGTTCCGCGGGAGCGTCTGGCTAATTCGAGCGAAGCCTGATGGGTAATTTCCATCTCAAAAATATCCGCTGTCCGCTCAACAATCTCGGTCAGGTCAGCTTCTGTATAGTATTCCATGTGACCGGTAATCCCAAAGCGGGCCCGCAATGGATTAGAGAGCATACCGGCACGTGTCGTTGCACCAATCAGCGTGAATGGCGGCAAATCAAGATGCACACTGCGGGAGGTTTCACCGGCACCAATCATAATGTCAATGTAGAAATCCTCCATAGCACTGTAAAGAACCTCTTCTACAGCCATGGGCATTCGGTGAATTTCATCAATAAAAAGCACATCTCCAGGTTCCAATTCATTGAGAACAGCTACCAAATCACCAGCCTTCTCAATAGCCGGTCCGCTGGTTTGTTTGAGATTGACTCCCAGTTCATTCGCAATGACAAAGGCCATCGTGGTCTTACCAAGCCCCGGAGGACCAAAAAGCAAGACATGATCCAGAGCCTCATCGCGCTGCTTGGCCGCCTCAATAAAAATTTTCAGCTGATCCTTTACCTTATTTTGACCAATATATTCCTGCAAATACTGCGGGCGCAGAGTTCGTTCAGCAAACTCTTCATCACCCATAAGCTCATTATCTAAAATTCTAGTCATAGTTTAATTGTATCATCTTGCAGGCAAAAGAAAAAGACAAAAATCAGTCTCGGCCAAAAATTTAAACAGCTCTGCAAAAAAAGAAAGACCTTTGCTGAAAGGCAAAAATCTTTCTCTTTTTGACCGTAAGACCGCTTTTGAGTACTTCTGGTATATTTGCTAAAAAACTGTGCGGCCTGATACTGATCAAAAAGCCTTATCTGGAAGTTTTAGCTGTGTTTTCACAAACTAGATTCCCCACCAGTCAAGGGCTCTTAAAATTGTTAAAAAAACTGTAGCCATACCCTTTCTCCTTTCTTTTTTGATGGTATCATTATAAAGTATTGGAGAAGAAAAGAACAGGACATCTATGTCCTGTTTAGGTTGTAGACAAACTCCCAAAACTAAATTCTCTCTCAAATTTCATCATAAAATACTATCACTTTTCGTTTTTGTAAGATGATATAGAAACGATCAAAGCCTAACCCGATATTTTCCGATGTAGCAAAAGAGGCAGAAACTCACTGTTTCTGCCTCTCGGAGATTTTGAGACCTAGGCTCAAAATCTAGATATGGAATTCCGAAGGAAGTCGCTATCGTCCGTGCTACCTAAGGAAAGTATCATAACAAAATATTACTTTTTAAGAAAATAGACTTTTTCTTCAGTCTGAACAGGACATCTATGTCCTGTTTTGGGAATCCTGCTGCCACTCTCTTTCTAATTTTTCTCTCAATGTAGTATTCTCAGTTAATTTAGCAAATAAAATGGCGGAGTCATAGCTTTTTCTAGCCCGTGCTTCATCATTTTCGACTAACAGATAATGCTTCCACTCGAGTATACTGACAATAGGTTTCTTTTGAAAATCAGAGGTTTTCATCATGATGTCATTGGCAACTGCAATCAGCTCTTTGATCATGTCATATTTTTCCAAAAGCAGGAGGATGCCGAAATTATTGAGCAGAACATTATTAAGTACAAATAAATCTTCGACGGGCAGATAATCACTCTGCTTTAACAGAACCTGCATCAGTTTATCGTATTTATCTAAGTCGAAAATATCCTTGCGCAAATCACTGATGGTCAGGCAGGAAAAATAGAGGTCAATGATGATTAAATCATTTACCTGATAGCGTTTGCGCATCAAGATTTGGTCAAAGTAATCATTTAAAATGCCAACCCCAAAATCAATATTTTCACTGAGATGAATGTCTAATTTCGACTGTAGAGCATCAACCACAAGCTGCTCTTCTTCCGGCAGGGTGTCGTAAAAATGATTAAAAATCTCATCAAAATAAGCCTCCCTTTCAGCCAGCTTTTCCTGATCGCCGTAGGTCGGTGTTCTCAGTAACAGATACTTCAGCTCCTTATAGCGGCTAGGCAGGTCAATGTTTCGCCCATCTGTCAGATAATCCAGTGTCACACCCAAACGCTCAGCAATATAAACAGCCTTTCTGAGTGTAGGAACAGACTCCCCCGACTCAATCCTTGTCAGCTGCCGCATGGACAGTTCAGACTCATCTTGACAGAAAACTTCTTTGGTCAGTCCCTTTTCTAACCGCAGCCGCTTTACTCTCTCCCCAAAATCTTCTAACATAAAATCTCTTTCTCATTTTTTATTATTCTATCATAAGTCTATAATATAGTAAATTTTTCTGATATTTTTATGCTGATTTTTAAGTGTAAAAAGCTGCGACTTTCGTCACAGCTGTCTGTCGTTTATTAATCTTCTAGGCCAATGCGCTTGAAAATCTCATCAACACGCTTAGTGTAGTAAACAGGGTTGAACAGCTCATCAATCTCATCCTGACTTAAGCGCGACGTAACAGCTTCGTCAGCTTCAAGAAGCGGTTTGAAGTCCACTTGATTGTCCCAAGAATAGGCTGTCTTAGGCTGAACCAGATCATAGGCTTCTTCACGGGTCATGCCTTTTTCGATAAGCTTAAGCATAACGCGCTGGCTGAAGATAAGACCAAATGTTGAGCCCATATTGCGCAGCATATTTTCCGGGAAAACCGTCAGGTTTTTGACGATATTGCCAAAACGGTTAAGCATGTAGTCGATGAGAATAGTCGTGTCCGGTGCGATGATGCGCTCAGCCGAGGAGTGCGAAATATCACGCTCATGCCAGAGGGAGACGTCCTCGTAAGCCGTAATCATGTGACCGCGAATAACACGCGCAAGACCCGTCATATTTTCAGAACCGATCGGGTTACGCTTATGAGGCATGGCAGAGCTGCCCTTTTGACCCTTGGCAAAAAATTCTTCCACTTCGCGCTGTTCTGATTTTTGCAGACCTCGGATTTCCGTCGCCATGCGCTCAATTGAGGTTGCAATGCTGGCAAGAACGGCAAAGTATTCAGCATGCAGGTCACGCGGCAGAACCTGAGTAGAAATTTCCTGCGGACGAATGCCTAATTTTTCACAGACGTATTTTTCCACAAATGGCGGAATGTTGGCAAAGTTCCCAACGGCACCGGAGATTTTCCCGGCTTCGACACCGGCGGCCGCATGTTCAAAACGCTCAATGTTGCGCTTCATTTCGCTGTACCAAGTGGCTAATTTAAGACCAAAAGTCGTTGGCTCCGCATGAACACCGTGGGTACGTCCCATCATGATGGTAAACTTGTGCTCACGCGCCTTATCAGCGATAATCGTGAGGAAATTGTCCAAGTCCTTGCGAATGATGGCGTTCGCCTGCTTGTAGAGGTAGCCGTAGGCCGTGTCCACCACATCGGTCGAGGTGAGGCCGTAGTGAACCCACTTGCGCTCGCGGCCCAGTGTCTCAGACACTGCACGGGTAAAGGCAACCACATCGTGGCGGGTCTCCTGTTCAATCTCCAGAATACGGTCGATATCAAAGTCCGCATTGGCACGAATTTTCGCCACATCTTCCTTAGGGATTTCCCCCAGCTCCGACCATGCCTCATCGGCCAAAATCTCGACCTCCAGCCAAGCACGGTACTTGTTCTCTTCACTCCAAATGTTCGCCATCTCAGGGCGTGAATAACGGTTTAGCATTGTTTTCCTTTCTTTGTTACTAGTAACGCGATTGCAATTTCTCTTATTTCCACTTAGATATATGAATTCAAGCAAATCATCACGATGCTTTAACTCCAAAACTAGAAGTAAAAGTCAGAATTCTCTGCCACTTACATTCTCTTCATATTGTGACACAACCTACAGTTACTGATTTCTGTTTTTCTCTGTCAAAGCGTTAACAATTGCAGTTCCTCCAACAGAAACTACGGCTGTTACAATCCATCCTGCATTTTTCTTCACAAATTTGACTGGCTTATTTATCATCTTGCCAATTTTATGAACTTGTTTTTTATCCATTTTGAATCTCTCCTTTTAACAACTCTTTCCCAGTAAATTCTATTGTAATTACATCATCTTCTGACAATTCTGTTGTTCCAATTTGAGCAATGAATTCATTGGGTTCAATACACCATTTCATTTGACGCTGGTGCTCTTCACCATCTAAATCTTGCAATTCTACTAACTTTGATACATACTCATGGTGTTTTTCAACTAAAGATTTAACAGGCAGATAAACAATGTCAACCAATTCACCATTTCCTGTTACCGAATAAGTTTTAGCAAGCAAATCACTAGCTTTTACAATATAAGAAAATTGATCATTTAATTCAAAAAAACTTTTTGAAACATTTTCATTAAATTTATCATCAAATGATGATTTTAAAAACAGCCTAATTTTTGATGTTGGAATAGCAATTTGTTTACTGACTTCGTTCTCAAATTCCTTAATAAGCGCCTCTCTTCCTTCATTCAACTGACTTACTGCATTCAACAATAAAAACTGCTTATGTCGATTATCATTAGACATCATCAGCGCGTGATTGATTGTACTTTCCGCACCTAAAATTTTAGCACGTCGATCATCTTTCTGCCCCTGTTTAATGTCTAAACCAATTTGTTTAACTTCGGATAGTAGAATTTCCAAATCGTTTATTTTTTGAGCATTTACTAATTGATTCACATTAGACATAACATTCTGTAAAGCTTCAGGATTATCTAGTACGATTTTTTCTAGTCTAGCTTTAGAAACAATATTGTTATTTGTTCCTCTAGTCACAAAATTAGGTAGTAGAGATTTCCTATCCGCTGTCTTTTGAAAATCAATCTCTCCATTTTGGAACTTTTTCAATTGCTCCTGAGTGAATTTAACAACATACATTTCCTCAGGATTGATATTTTGCTTAATTTCATTGTAAGAATTAACAATAGCCGACAAATAATTACTAATTTGTTCAAGATTTCTTCTTTTATTTTGAAGTAGCTCAACATCAAGTGAACTACTTTCCACTTCCTTTACTTTGGCAAGTTTGTCATTTTTTATAGCTAATTCGCCCATGTATCCCCCTGTAAAAAATCAATTTATCACTAACCACCACACACCCCTGCAGTTTTGTTTTTACTATCTAACTTCCAGCGCTTTTCCCAAATCTTGGAAATACTGTTTTTGTTGCTTTCTTAAATAAAGCCAGACAAATGGTGACAGGAGAGCATTTTTTACAGTGACATCTTCTGTAAAATCCAGAATTGTTTGACCATCATGATAATCAAACCGTCCTAGCCAAGTGCCTTGGAGATTTTTATTTTCAAATTCAAGCTCCCAGAGCTTGTACAAATCGACTTTGGTCACCTTAAAATTTGTCTGAATGCCATTTTGGGTATATTCAATAAAATGGCTATCATCTACCTTTTCAAATTGACCAAGATCATTTCTCCAGGTTTGATTTGATAAGTCAGTGACAAGTTCCCATACCTTATCAATAGGATAGAAAAAACTTGCTTTCCTATTAGATTTTACCATAAGTTCGCTCCTATTTTACAACTATCTTGATACTAAATCAGCATAAACGCAGCACATAGGCCTGAAAAAATATTAGCTGCTGCATGGATAATCCAACTTGGAATAATGGATCCTTGGCTCTTTTGTTCATTGATATATCCCATCCCATAAGCAATGACAAATGTGAACACTGTTATCATGATTGTGGAACCAATATCCAGCACTTTAAAAAATATGAGACTATGTACTAAAGCAAAACACAAAGACTGAATGCTATTAGCCAAAGGAAAGGTCAGCTTTTGCATAAGACGCTTCAATAAAAATCCTCTGAAGAATAATTCTTCCGGCAGAGCGGTATTAAATAGTCCATAAATGAGAATAGAGGGCAGAACCTTAAAACCACCGCCTCGAAAAACGGTTGTCGCCATTGACACTCCCTTTAAGCGGAATAAAATAAAGAGAGAAATAAGCAAAAATAATACTGTCATCACCAGTAGGGGCACAAAGACTTGTTTAAAATCCTGTTTATTGACTTTCTTAAAGCCTAGCCAGTCTAGAAAGGTAGCGTGTTTCCTGTCTATACCAAACCAATAAATAAATGGAATGATAGCAAATAATACTATTTCTAAAAAGCTGCTGATGACTTTTGAAATGAATAGTTCCATGTGTTAACCTCCTGATACCTATCATACCATGTCAGCATTTACTGTCAAAATGGTCACCCTTCCCTTTCTAATCTACCCATTTACCGCTAATTGTGCGGCTTTCTCTGCATGGATAGCTGTTGTGTCATAGAGGGGGAGGTCTGTGTCTGCTTGTTTGACGAGGAGACCAATCTCTGTACAGCCTAGGATAACGGCTTGGGCACCAGCATTTTTCAAATCATCAATGATGGCAAGATAGGTTTGCTTGGAGCTGTCTTTGATGTCTCCCAGACAGAGCTCATCATAGATGATCCGGTTGACTTCGGAAATGCCAGCTTGATCTGGAATCAGCACCTCAAGTCCTGCTTCAAGCAGTTTGTCTTTATAAAAATCTTGGGTCATGGTGTACTTGGTGCCCAAAAGACCGACTTTTTGAATGCCATTTTCAAGCAAAGCTTCAGCAGTTGCCTGCGCAATGTGCAGAATAGGAATGGTGATTTTTTCCTGAATCTGCGGAGCGACCTTGTGCATGGTATTGGTGCAAATGACAATGAAGTCGGCACCAGACTGCTCCAGCTTCTGGGCAATTTGGCTCAGCACTTCCGCACTCTTAGCCCAGTCGCCGCTGGCCTGATAGCGCTCAATCTCCGCAAAATCAACACTGTAAAGCAGAATCTTGGCCGAATGCAGACCGCCAAGCTCTTTTTTGATTGTTTCGTTGATGAGCTGATAATAAGTCGTTGTGCTCTCCCAGCTCATACCACCGATAAGACCGATTGTCTTCATATTATTCATTTAAAAACCAACTTTATTTTTTATTATTAATTGCAAGAGTTTGTCTGTACTCAAAAGCTTCTGCCTGTTCAGATAATTCAATAGCTAACACTTTATGTTTCTCAAGAATGGATTTAATTTCTTCAAAAGGAACCTTGAAATACTCTTTACGCCCATTTACTTTATTAACCCTATATGCTGCTAATTGATTATGAAGATCTGTTTCCAGAGCAAAAGCTTCTTCACTAAAAATAAGAGCATGAACATCAAATCGAAAAGGTACAGAAGCACTGCTCAACTCACGAATACGCTCTAAAGGCTCCAAGCGACGGGTTACGCCTATTTTATAAACATTTTCTCCAAACGAACCTATGTTAGAAATAATATAAACATATCCTGCTGTTGCATGTCCTTCGCGATAATCAATATCTTCTTCAAGTTCATCAAGTTCAGAGAGCTTTTCTTGATACTCTGCTAACTGCAACTTCAATTTTTCCACCTCATCACTAGCCGCTGTCTCTAATAACTTCTCAACATTGTCAACCATCTGTTTGAAATGTTTTCTATCCTTATCAAGCTGCTTACGCCGAGCCTTTATTTCCGCCTGCAGTTTTCTATCTTCGCGTTCCTTTTCCCTTTGTTCACGAAGCAAATCTTTTTCCTCTTGTTTTTGAAGTTCATATTCTGCAGCTAATCTCAATTCAGCAATTTTTAATTCAAGATATTCATAGGTTATCCCAATCAGGTTTCTAGCATACATCTTATTAAGTTGTTCAAATGCTCTTCTTAATGCTTGAACCTTTTTATCAACATTGCTAACAGATACTTTAACGAGCAGTGCATCAGCTTCGCCATTAAAACCACGGATAGCAGCCTTTATAAGCTGATTTTGCATAGCTCGCCCCTTGCTCTTACTATTATCTAAAAGCATTGGCCGTATAATAACTCCTGCCTGCTTATTTTTAACCATTGATTTCTGCTGCATTCGTAATGTATCTAATTTATCCTTATATTTTGTACTATCGGAAAATTTATACTGCCTCTCAAAAAAGCCAAACTCTTGTAAACTTAAATTATCATTAGCTAAATCAATTTGCTGTTTAAGATGATCAAGCTCTGCTTGTTTATGTACAATAGTTTCATCCATAGATAGAACTTTATGTGTGTCTCTTATTTGTGCCTTCAAATCTTTTAATAAGACTTTCTTTGATTCAATATCAGATGATAGCTTAGCTAATTTTTCTTCTAAAATTTCATCCTTAGGCTTTCCAAAATTAAATAATCCCACTAGCTAACAGCTCCTATATATTGTTTATTTCTCATTGGTAAGATTAATTATCTAAAAATTTGTTTCACTGCCTAAAACTCCCTCACTTCATCCGGCTCATCACTTAACACCGTGACGTGTCCCATTTTGCGGTTGCGCTTGGCTTCTAGTTTACCATAAAGGTGGAGGTGGGCGCTAGGGTTGGCGCGAACATAGGCTTGGGCTTTTTCCATGTATTGGCCGAGGACATTGAGCATGACAGCCGGTGCATGCAGGTGAATGCCGGGCAGGGGTGCTCCAAGCACACCTAAGATATGAGTGTCAAACTGGGAAAAATCGCAGGCCTCGATGGAATAGTGCCCTGAGTTGTGAGGGCGCGGTGCGATTTCGTTGACAATGATGTCATCGGCGGTCGCAAACATTTCCACACAAAGGGTGCCCGACAGCTTCAGCTGTTTGGCGATTTGCACCGCCATGGTCTGTGCCTGAGTGCTCAATTCATCCGAAATACGGGCCGGAACAATGGTTTTAGAGAGAATATTGTTGCGGTGGATATTTTCCTGAACGGGAAAGACCGTCACGTCTGTCCCGTTTCCTGATACGATGACGGAAATTTCCAGATTGAAATTGACAAATTCTTCCAGAACACAGTCTGCTGTGTCCGCTAACTGACAGGCGTCAGCCAGATTTTCCTCAGACCTGATGACTACCTGACCATGCCCATCATAGCCGCCTGTCGCGGTTTTGAGGACATAATTTTTAGACAGATCAAGACCGTCCAAATCGCTGCTGGAGTGAACCACCTTGTAGGGTGCCACAGGGACATTTGCCTTGTTAGAGAGGAAGTCTTTTTCAAAAATTCGGTTTTGGGAAATGCGGAGCAAATCTGTGCCTTGAGGCAGCTGACCGTCCTTGACAACAGCGTCGAGGGCGTCTGCATCAACATTTTCAAATTCATAGGTCAAGACATCGCAGCGTACCGCCAGCTGACGCAGAGCGTCCACATCATCGTAGGGTGCCGCAATAACCTCTGCTACCCGAGAAGCTGGGCAATCCGCTGCGGGATCTAAGGCAATGACCTTATGTCCCATATAAATAGCAGAAATGGCCATCATCTGCCCCAGCTGACCGCCGCCGATAATTCCTATTGTCTTAGTTGAGCTCATCAGTCGACTCCTCGGCAATTCTGCCTTGTTCTTTGTGAAAATCAGAAAGCAGCTGAGCGATTTTTTCATCCTCAACCGAGAGAATGCGCAGAGCTGTCAGAGCAGCGTTGGTCGCTCCCGCTTCACCAATGGCCATGGTCGCAACAGGCACACCGCCCGGCATCTGAACGATGGAATAAAGGGAATCAAGGCCGCTCAAAGCGCGTGATTTAACAGGCACACCGATGACCGGCAGCGTTGTTTTGGCTGCCACCATCCCCGGCAGATGGGCGGCTCCGCCGGCTCCGGCGATGATAACCTTGATGCCGCGGCCGCGTGCTTCTTCGGCGTGTTTGAACATAAGATCCGGCGTGCGGTGGGCTGAGACGACTTTCTTTTCATAAGCCACGCCGAACTGATCTAAAACTTCTGCGGTTTTTTGCATGGTAGCCCAGTCGGATTTAGACCCCATGATAATAGAAATAATTGGTTTTTTCATGAAAATTCCTTCTTTTTTGACAGTTTCCTTGGGTAGTGGGGACGCAAGCGACCGCCTAAGGCGTTCCATTGCTTAATTTCGGGCCCACAGTCTCGAAATTCCCCTAGACGATTAACACGTTAATCGTCTTTTCACTACGGCGGAAACTGTCGGATTTTAGCGACCTTCGGTCGCTTAGCTACGCTAAACTTTAATGGCTTTGCTGCCGATATCGTGGCGGTAGAAGAGCCCGTCTGTGTTTTGTTTGGAGAGTTCTTTGTAAATTTTGTCCTGACAAGCTTTGACCGTGTCTGCTGTGGTAACAAGCATGTAGACACGTCCGCCGTTTGACAGCAGGGCTCTGCCATTTTCCGAAAACTTAGCCCCTGCATAATAAGTGATGATATCGCCGTCGGTCTTAGCTGGCAGCTCCACACCCTTGTCATAGGCGAGGGGATAGCCGTTTGATGCGACAACCACGCCCAGGGTCACTCCCTTATCCAGCCAAGTCATGTGCGGCTCTTTACCCTCCAAAATATCCGTGATGTTCTGCGCAAAATCAGACGTCAAACGCGGCAGGATAATCTGAGTCTCAGGGTCACCAAAGCGCGCGTTAAACTCAATGACCTTGGGACCATCAGCGGTCAGGATCAAGCCGCAGTAGAGCACGCCCAGATAAGGCCGTCCTTCTTTAATCATGCCCTCAAGCACAGGCTTGACGATGGTTTCCACCGCCGTGTCCACCACGCTTTGAGGCAGGTGCGGCACCGGTGCATAAGCTCCCATGCCTCCTGTATTGGGACCCTTATCGCCGTCGTAGGCCCGTTTGTGATCCTGGGCTGTCGGCAGGATGTAAAACTTATCGCCGTTGACCAAGGCAAAGAGGGAGAACTCCTCACCGTCCAGAAACTCTTCGATAACCACGCGCGCACCCGAATCACCAAACTTATTGTCCAAAAGCATCTCGCGCGCCGCTTCTACAGCCTGTTCCACGGTTTCAGCTACGACCACACCCTTGCCCAGTGCTAAACCATCAGCCTTGACGACGATTGGTGCGCCCTGCTTTTCGATATAAGCCTTGGCTTCTTCAAAGTCGGTAAATGTGCCATAGGCTGCTGTCGGAACATCGTATTTGACCATGATTTCCTTGGCAAAATCTTTGGACCACTCCAGCTCCGCCGCTAATTTTGACGGTCCGAAAGCTTTAAGCCCAGCTTGGTTAAAATCATCAACGATGCCAGCTGCTAAGGCATCATCAGGACCAATAAAAGTCCAGGCAATATCATTGCTCTTTGCAAAATCAATCAAAGCAGAATGTTCGGAAATTCCGATATTTACAATTTCCAAACCATCCAACGTCATCCCGTCATTGCCGGGCGCCACAAAGACCTGCTCAACCTGCGGAGACTCCAACAACTTCCTCGCAATCGCATGCTCACGACCGCCAGAACCAACAACCAAAAGTTTCATAGCTAAGATACCTCAATATAAAGAAAACGTCTGGAAAAATTCCCAAAAACTGAGTTTATTTCGTAAAACACAGATATTTCACGAATTATATAGGATTATTATAACATATTTGTTCGTTATTACGAAATAATCGTAATGGAATAACCGTAAAAAGAATAAGATCAGTAAAGTTTATAACGAAAAATGACTGAGTCAATTATTAGAAAAAATCCCCACGGAACACCCTAATGTTATTAAAAATTAATAATCACTAGCATTTTCTTTTTTAACACCTATGTTATAATGAACAATTAAAAAAGGAGGGAATGAGATTGAAAATTTTTACAAATAACCAAGCTGATAAAGTGAAACGAATAACTCAATTTATAAAAGATAATCGGGGAAATCTTGTTTGCTTTTCATCAATATCTTTAATCAATGCGCTTTGTGCTTTCATAACTCATTTCACGCAGCTTTATTTAATCTTTGTTGCTATGTTTATAGTCACTCTTACTATTTTGCGATGCTTTCTACTCTTAAAGTTCTTTTTAAAAGGTCATGAGGTTAAAATCAAGAAGGTAGATCTGCTATGGATAATCCCTATCTATTTTATTACTTTTGGAGGATTGACACTGATAGAATTTGTTTTATTTTATCAGTTTGAGCTAATAAATCTAGTATTTGCATTTATCATCTCATGTCTCAATCTAGGTACTTTTTATCTTAGTAAATGGTTTGTTAGTAACAATCCGTGGGTACACATCCTTACAGATATTCTAACAACTCCACTGTTATATTTATTAACAGCATGGTTTCAAAAAATACCAAACCTAATAATAGTTATCTGTGTTTTTGGTTTACTTGGGGTAAGATATCTCTTTATTATCAAACTATACAGCAAGAAATTATCACTTTTGATAAATGATAATTCTTATATCATTAGTGAAACTTTTTCATTTTTCGCTTATTTCGCTACTCTTGCTAATATTGATCAAATCTTAAATCATTCTTTAATAACGGTAAACGGAGCATTAGAGGTTTTCTCTTATCTTTTCTTTTATGTGTCTTTACTCTATATAAAAATTTTGTCCTATAAAATCTATGTTCTTTCAAAGAAGGAGGCAAGTGCTTTTATTATCCTCGGATTCAGCTATTTTATAACTATTGTAATAATTGCTGCTATCCTTCTCTATTTCCAAAACGATGGTGGTTTAGATCTTCTGATGTGGGTGGTTCCTGTAATTAGCTCTACTTTTTTGCAAGGTATCTTTAGCGTACAAGAATTTAGATTAAAACGAACAATTCAACCTTCTGCAAAGTTTAAGTTTATGGCTTATGGGTTTAATATTACATTGTTTTTGACCCTGTTATTATTGAACTTACTGATTAAGTGGGGAAAACACCATTCTATTCCTATTATAGATGCGCAGTATCCTTATCATTTTATTGACTATAGAAATATGATACTCTTTTGCAGCATGATAGGAGTTGTAGTCAGTTTTATCATAACTGAATCTTTATCTAAATATTTTACTAATCCTAAGAATGGTTTTTCCACTGTAAAACCTCCGAAACGTAGAATTCCACAAAGAGTTCATAAGAAGTGATGCTAACAATAAAAATTGGGTACTCATAAAGCACAAAAATTACTGAGAAATGATTTCAGTAGTTTTTGTGAATATATAACTTTATAAATTTAATCATAGAAAAAAACTCAGTCATGTATGAAACCTTGGAAAAACACTAAAACCGTTTCAATACAATGCTGAGTTTTTTATGGATTATTAAGGAGCTTGTGCAGAAGCTCAGTCAACAATGTCTGCCAAAGGGCTGATTGTGATGCCTTCCTGTTGAAAGGCTTGTCTGATTTCTTTGACAAATTTAAGTGCCTTGGGGCCGTCCCCGTGGACACAGACAGAGTCTGCCTCAATGGGTATGGTCTTGCCATCAATGCTGACAACTGTTTTATCTTTAATCATTTGGATTAAGCGATCTATAGCCACATGCTCATCGGTAATCATGGCGCCTTCTTTGTTGCGGCTGACCAAGGAACCATCACTTTCGTAAGCACGGTCCGCAAAAACTTCTTTTGCCACTCTTAAACCGCTGGCTTTAGCAGCCAGCGCCAATTCACTGGCACCGGGGCACAGCAAAATGAGCCTGTCATCATAGCTGGCAACAGCCTGAGCAATAGCCCTTGCCAGCTTGCTGTCTTTGCAGGCCATATTGTAAAGAGCTCCGTGCGGTTTCACATGCTGCAGCTGCATGTTGCCGGCTTTGGCAAAAGCATCCAAAGCACCTATCTGGTAAGTTGTATCGGCTGCAGCTTCCTTCGTGCTTATCTGCAGGTTGCGCCGGCCAAAACCTATCAGGTCAGAAAAGCCCGGATGAGCACCCATGGCAATTTTATTTTCTTGCACTAATTGGGTGGTCCTTAACATAACCAAAGGATCCCCTGCATGAAAACCGCAGGCAATATTAGCTGAGCTGATTAAAGGGATAATCTCGCTGTCTTGTCCCATGTGGTAAGCCCCAAAACTCTCTCCTAAATCGCTGTTTAAATCAATTTTATACGTCATACCAATCTCCTTGGCTCAATCATCACTATTTAGTTTGTCAATTCTACCGTCTCTAAATTTAGGATCTTCCATTATACTATACTGAAAATCTAAATTAGTTTCAACACCAAGCACGACCATTTCATCTAAGGTCGTTTTCATTTTTTGAATGGCAGCTGCTCTGCTGGGCGCCTGAACAATAACTTGAGCAATCTCTGTATCGTAATCCTGATAGGCAGGAATCTGATAACCGGCATAAAGAGCCGTATCCACTCTGACACCGTGTCCGGCGGGCACATGCAAATGATGAACCAAGCGAGACTCTGCCTCAGAGCTTTCAGCAGAAAAATTTGCTCTGATGTGACAGACAAGGGCATGCCCTTTGCTAGCAGCTTCTTCTTGTTTAAAAGACAGAGCTTCACCGTCCGCAATTCTAATCTGCTCACCAATCACATCCAGTCCCGCTGCCATTTCTGTTAAACCATATCCTGATGAAATACCGGCAGTTATTCCTTTAACATAGACCTGCTGCGATTTGTTCAGAGCAAAAATCACCGTCCCAACATTGGTATAACAAAGGGCCTTAGCAATCTCAAAAGCCGTCTGTCTTAATGCCTGCCGGCCTTTTGTACCAAGGACCGCTGAAGGCGTCTCTTCCAGTATACTCTGTCCGTTTGCCCGGCTCAGGCAGTCTTTTTCTTTTAAAACCACAATCTTGCCAAACTGATCAGCGATAATGGGAACCTCAATCGTTCGAGAAAAGTCCGCAGAGCCTTCGGCAGTTTCTTTAGGCGCATTTTCAGGCAAGAAAGGAAGACGGATCTTCTCTCTTATCTGCTCAAGCCGAGAGCCGGTATGGAGCTGTTCAATAAGCTCCGGACTCGGTCCAATAAAAATAAGTCCGTGCTTTTGACAAAGTCTGGCAAAGGCAGCATCTTCTGCCAGAAAACCGCAGCCCGGATGAACAGCATCAGCGCCGGTATATAAAGCAGCTGAAATGATATTCTCCCGGTTCAAATAACTGTTCTCAAGCGAACCCTGACCGATGCAAAGGCGTTGGTCTGCCAGCTGTACATGCAGACTTTGAGCATCTTCCTTGGAATAGACAGCGACTGTCTGAATCCCCAAGCAGCGGCAGGTCCGAATGATACTAACCGCTATTGTGCCGCGGTTGGCTACAAGTATTTTATGAATCATGATATTACCTACTTAACTGTCAATGTCAAACAAACGTCAAATGCAATTCCTTTCAAAAAGTGAAGCCAAACGCTTAGCTGTACGACGCCGCGTCAGTATTTCCGGGCAGGGCTGATGAATGCGGCTGCGCATGTGTTCAAATTCAGCGGCTTCTTTTTGCAGCAGATTCTGAGCTTCTTCAACCGAAACAGCTTCAAAGCGAATGCGATGATTCATCTTTCTTTGCACCAATTTGGGAAGATCCACAGAAATAACGGCTCCTATTTTAGCATAGCCGCCTGTCGTTTGACGATCGGCCAATAAAACAATAGGCTTGCCGTGAGCCGGCACCTGAATGGCCCCAAAAACAGTCGCATCAGAAATAATATCTGCCTTGTCCTTGTGAACAACAGACGGACCGTCTAAACGGCAGCCCATCCGGTCAAAATCTTTGGTAACCGTATAAGTTTCTCTCAGAAAAGTCTGCAGGCCTTCTTCTGTAAAATAGTGATCTTGCGGTCCTAAAACAACTCTCAAAACTGCCTTTCCCTGATCAAAATCATCAGCCGGCAGTTTTCTGGATAAAAAGTGCGGCAGGTAAAGGCGATTGCTGCGAAAGGGAATATAGTCATCTGCTTGCAGCTGCCGCCCTTTAAAGCCGCCCAGTCCGACTTTGACGTTGGTTGAGCGGCTCCCCATAACCTCTGGAATCTTCAAACCGCCGGAAAAACTGATGTAACCCCGCGAACCCGTCCTAGCACCGCCAAAGGCTAGAACATCTCCTTCATGTATATAAAGAGCAGTATACATGGCTGCCGGCTCGCCATTGACTGTCGGCTGAAAATCCCCACCGGTGATGGCAATAATTGTATCTTGAGTGAATGCTAAGATTGGGCCCACCAGAGAAAATTCGAGAACAGCTTCATTTTCAGGATTGTCCAGCAGAAGATTGGCTATCCGAAACGATCTGACATCCATAACACCCGAAACACTGAATCCCTGACTTTGATAACCATTGCGGCCGCTGTCTTGAACAGTTGTCATGAGCCCGGGTTTTAGGATTCTAATCCCCATTTCTAACCTCCTCTCCGGTCAATACAGCAATCTCATAACTGCCAGCCAAAACAGCCTGATGAATACTGTGATAATCCGATTCGTCAACAGCCTTAAAACGAATATAATCACCGGCTCCAAAGATAAAGGGCTGCTGTTTTTGAGGGTCATAGGTCTTAAGAGGTGTTCTGCCGATTAAGCGCCAGCCGCCGGGAGAAGCCAGAGGATAGATACCTGTTTGGCTGCCGCCAATGCCAACACTGCCGGCCGCAATAGTCAGTCTTGGATTTTCCAAACGAGGGGTATGAATGGTCTCATCCAAACCGCCCAAATAAGGGAAGCCCGGCAGAAAGCCCAGCATATAAATCAGATAATCACGGCTAGTATGTCTGGCAATGACTTCTGCTTCCGATAAACCGGCATTCTGAGCAACAAATTGTATATCCGGTCCGTACTCCCCACCATAGCATACAGGAATTTCAATGATCCGCTGCTCCTTTTGAGCAGTCCTTATATCTTGCTGCAGCAACGTCGTTAGTTGGCTGACCAGAGACTTATAAGAAAGAATGTGCGGATCATAGTTGATCAGCAGTGAGGCAAAAGCAGGAATAATATCATGAACACCTTCAATTGGCTGTTCTTTCAGCAGCTGGAGCATAGCTTTGATTTTTTGATTTGTCTCCTGCTTAATGTCCTGTTCAAATTCAATCAGCAGAGCTGAATCGCCAGCCAGTCTAATTCTATATTCCATACAAACCTCCTCTCAGCGAATTGCCTATGAAAACAACTGCCCCAAATTTCCTAAGGACACTACCCCCAAATAAGCTGTAATGCCAACGACAAGAATTCCCAGCCAGAAGAGCCACTTAGGATGCTTATAAGCCGCACCCATGATACTTGTTTTTTGGCTGGCAATAAGACAAATGCCTAACGTTAAAGGCAAAATCAAACCATTTAAGGCGCCGGCAACAACCAGCAGATTAGCCGGCTGTCCCAAAAAGGCCATGATAAAGGTTGAAATAATGATAAAAATAATCGTGACCGTCTTTTCGTGTTTAGCCACTGTCTTGCTCAATGTCTTGAGAAAAGAAACAGACGTATAAGCCGCACCAACAATTGACGTCAGGGCTGCCGATAAGAGTACCAAGCCAAAGAAACGGTAGCCCAGTTCGCCAGCTCCTTGCTTGAATGCATCTGCTGCCGGATTGTTAGGATCTAAGACAGCACCTTTGGAAACAACTCCTAAAATAGCCAGAAACAAGAAAATGCGGACAATTGTTGCGATAGAAATACCCATGATGGAACTTTTCTTAACATGATCTAAGTTTTCCTGACCTGTAAAACCGGCATCAATCAAACGATGCGCTCCTGCAAAGGTAATGTAGCCTCCAACTGTGCCGCCTAGAAGCGTTAAAATAGCGTTAAAAAGATTTGAAAGGCCGGCTGACGGCATAAAGGTTTCTTTTAAAGCGGTTCCATAAGGAGGATTGACAATAAGAATAACAAGAAAGATAACAAGAATCATCAAGCCGCCTAAAACTTTGGTAAAGTTATCCATCGCTGTCATAGCATTTTTAAAAAGAAAAATTAAAATAGCCAGACCGCCAGCCAGGAAATAACCCACTGTCGTAGGAAGACCCAATAAGGTATTAAAACCAAGAGCCCCGCCGCCAACATTTCCAATATTAAAAACGAGACCGCCCAAAACAATCAGAAAAGCTAAGACATACCCCAAACCCGGCAGAAGTTTATTGGCAATATCCTGACCTCTCAAACCGCTGACCGTTAAGACACGCCAAATATTGGTCTGAACAATCAAAGCCAGGGCAATTGAAGCCAGAATCACAAAACCAAAACTGGCCGAAAAGTCACTGGTGAATTTTGCGGTTTGCGTTAGAAAGCCCGGTCCCACAGCAGAGGTAGCCATGATAAAAGCAGCACCCAGAAGAGGGCCTTTGTTTTTCTTCTTGTTGTTCATCTCTTTTTCTCCTTTATCAGAATTATTACAGTATAACTATAACCCAAAAAAGATCGGCTGCCAAGGCAAATCTACAAAACGATGTTAGATTTTATGACATCATTTTCCTGTCATCCGAAAAACCTTACTTGTAAACAGTCCAATCGCAAATAGTGCGTTTGTCCATCAAAAAAAGCCCTGCATGGCGGTATGCAGAAACTTTTTGTTTGAATAGATAAAATTATTTTATCTGTTTCCTCAAAAATCTGAAATTCTTCTGGTTCTGATTTGCAGAAAAATTTATTCCCAATCTTCTCAGTATTTCAAATATTTTTGAATATCTAATCCCTTTTTCTGATATACTAAAGAAAAGGAGGCGCTTATGATGACAAAAGAACACTACAATTGGGCAACGCTGGGGACTGGCGTTATTGCCAACGAACTCGCTCAGGCTCTGCAGTCTCAAGGACGCACTATTTATTCAGTTGCCAACCGTACGCACGAAAAAGGCCTTGCATTTGCCCAAAAATACGGTATTGACAAAGTTTATGACAAGATTGATGACGTTTTTGACGATCCCGATGTGGATATTATCTACATTTCAACGCCGCATAACACTCATATCAATTTTCTCAGAAAAGCACTGGCTGCCGGTAAACACGTGCTGTGTGAAAAATCAATTACACTGAATTCAGATGAACTTGATGAAGCCATTAAACTGGCTCAGAAAAACCATGTTGTTTTGGCAGAAGCCATGACGATTTTTCATATGCCCATTTACCGTAAACTAACAGAGATTGTGAATTCCGGTCAGCTGGGCGAACTTAAACTTATCCAGATGAACTTTGGCAGTTATAAAGACTACGACATGACTAACCGCTTTTTCAGCCGTGATTTAGCGGGCGGCGCTTTGCTGGATATCGGTGTTTATGCGCTGTCCTTTATCCGCTGGTTTATGGCATCAAGTCCGAAACAGATTGCTTCACAGGTTCAGCTGGCACCAACCGGCGTGGATGAGCAAGCGGGAATCCTTCTGACCAATGATGAAGGCCAGATGGCGACAATTACCCTCAGTCTCCATGCCAAGCAGCCTAAACGCGGAACGATCGCTTACGACAAGGGTTATATCGAACTTTATGAATACCCGCGCGGACAAAAAGCTGTCATTACCTATACCGAGGATGGGCACCAGGAGGTGATCGAGGCTGGAGATACCGCTCAGGCTCTTGTCTATGAAGTGGCTGATATGGAAAAAGCTGTCGCAGGTATCGAAAACACCATGCATCTGGGTTACACGCAAGATGTCATGGATATCATGACTCAGCTGCGCAAAGAATGGGGAATTGTCTACCCAGAAGAAGAATAGATTTATCAATTTTAAAGCATAGAAAAAACTCCTCTCACAGTATCCAGTGAATAGTTGCTTTTCACTGGCCGCTTATAAGAGGAGCTTTTTTAGAAGTAACACCTTTGAATGATTCTAAGGTTTCTAACTTGCTAATTAGTTATTAAATGACACGTGGACGTGATCCATATGGTTGGCCGTGTCGCTGCCGCGATCCGGCATTTGGTTCCAAGTGTTGGCAGGGCCGTAGACGTTATCGGTCGGTCCATAGAATTTTTGCTGATAAATCACATAAGAAATATTATTTTCCGCCATGGTTGAAGTAGCATAGTCAGCAACTTGCTTACCAAGATTGGTATCATCGTAAACCATAACATCAACGGCATTACCTGTACCATGGTCACCGCTGTCGCCTTCACGGACACCGCCGATATCCGTAGCACCATAAGTATTAGCTACCTTGTTGGCAAAGTTTGCAGCGGACGGCTGAAGACCTGTGGTGTCAACACTTGTTTGTTGCTGCGCTGGTTCTGCTGCTGGCGCTTCAGTCTCAGCGGCTGGAGCTGCAGGGGCAGTCGTCGTCGCTGCTTGGCTGGCAGCTGGTGCCTCTGTTTGCGCCGGCGCGGCTGAATTAGCTGTGTCTGCAGCGTTTGTTTGTGCGGTAGGTGCAGGTGCTGAGGCAGATTCTGCAGTGGTTGTTTGAGCTGCCGTTGGTGCAACCGGTGCGGTTGCCTGAGCCGGTGTGGACTGAACCGCAGGCTGCTCTGCACTGACTGGCGCTGAACTTGCAGCCGGCTGAGCTGAGCTTGCTTGTTCTGTCGGTACGGTTGTTTCAGCAGCCGGTGCTTGGTATGCCGCCGGAGTTTCGACAGCATCCAGAGATGTTGTGGTCTCTCCGACAGTTACTTCATTGGTTGAAAAATTAACCGATGCTGACTGCCCTGAAACTGCGCTGTTATCTGCACCTTCAATGGTCATGCCTGTGACATTGTGCTGAGCATCATAGCTTGCTGTGATAGTAGTTCCCGGGAAAATCAGATTGATATTGGCAATTTGATTGACCTTGGCTAAAACATTGACATCAACAGACATAGCATCTGCGATGGTACTGAGGGTATCTCCGTATTGAACGGTATAAGTGGTTTGATTGCCTTGACTGACTAAGTCTGTTTTGACTTCTTCTACTGTGCGCGGTGCCCAGTTTGCTGCCTTATCGTCAGCTTTTGCTTCAAAAGCTGCAAAAAGTGATAAGGCGAGTGTTGAGGCTAATAGCATTTTTTGATTGAATTTCATGTTATAGTCCCTTTCGTTTTTTGAGATAATCCTATCCTAACATAGTTTTTTTCAAATGCCTCCTCATCGGCTCACCTTAACAGAACTATCTTACGGCTGTAACATCCTGTTGCATTTGTCATATAAAATGCATTGTTCTGAATAAATTTTTTCCGAACAATTTTAACTGCTATCTTCTAGAATTGCTGTCCTTGGCAGCTGTCCAGACTGTATTTGATGGGCAAGCAAAGACAGCAAAACAACCCAACAAAAGTTGAGCCGTTTTTAGGAGATTTCACCGCAGTCGTAGACCCTCAGGTCGTACGAATACGTATGCAACAGCTACTGTCAGCTTAAGCGGTAAAACCGCGAGAAGATGACTAGTAGCCACTGCTATGAAAAAGATACGCTCACTGTTTGAGCTTTAGCTCCTTACAGTGATGGATACCGAGCCATGTTTGGTGAAAATTTTACATTAGTTGTTACTATTTTAACAGCAAAACAACCCAACAAAAGTTGGGCTGTTTTTAGGAGATTTTACCGTAGTCGTAGACCTTCAGGTCGTACGAATACGTATGCAACAGCTACTGTCAGCTTAAGCGGCAAAGCCGTGAGAAGATGACTAGCAGCCACTGCTATGAAAAAGAAAAGTTTTGGAATCCTATTGCTAGGATGACTATAGTATACGAGCGCTAGCTTAAGCTGTCCTTAAAATTTTCTTGCAGAAAGCTTAAAGTAAAATCAAAAGATATTTTACGCAGATTAATTCTCTAGATCATCGCACGAAGTAATCACAAATATAGTCTTTTCCTGATAGGCTTGGATAGTTTACATCATACTTTTCTTTTACTAATTCACAGTAACCATTTGCATCTACAGAATACTCTTGGTAAATTTTTTCATCAGCGGTAGTAGTATAATATATTTTCAATAATGGAGGAACGTGAGTGAATGTTTCTTTTGCATTTTTATTGTTTTTTGACAAATAAGCAAAAATGGCATCTTGATGTTCTTTTGATACGACGTATATTTTTTGATCCTCACTTAACTTTGGGATAGCTACATAGCTTCCCTGATTGCCAAATTGGATTTGAAGATCAAATACAGGACGGTTGTTTTGAATTTCAAAGGATAGGGCTTTATCCATCTTACCCTCCTCAGAATAAAAATTTTTAAAGGAACGTACCGCCAGTTTTTTGCTGTTTTCTTTGCGGTGAATCAATCCAAACCAATATTTATCTTGATAATAAATAGGGCAGCCGGGTTTGATATCCTGATAATCGTATTCTAAAAACAGCTTGGGCCGCTGCCCTTTGAGATTTTTTTCATTTTCCAGATAGAGCTGGAAATGAATAACAACCAATGAAATCACAATGCCTGTCATCGCACCATAGAAGCTTAACCAATCCCCTAAGTTGGTATTCAATAAGCTGGAAATGGATGATAAGATGATTGAAAATAGCGGCCCAGAAACAACAATCAATGCAACAAGCAGCAATAAAACCTTACTATTTTTCCTAAAGTATTTTAACATAACGAATCTCCTCCCCCCAAAAGGCATCTATTCCCCAATAGATGCCTGTCTTTTTATTATCAGTGTCTAAAATGCCTTACTCCCGTAAATACCATGGCAATGCCATATTTGTCAGCTGCTTCGATGACTTCTTGGTCACGGACGGAGCCGCCGGGTTGGACAATAGCCTTGATGCCTGCGGCTGCGATTTCTTCCACATTGTCTGCGAATGGGAAGAAGGCATCACTGGCAAGAACGGCGCCGTCAAGGCGATCCGCTGCGTGTTCAAGGGCAATCTTAACGGCACCGACACGGTTGGTCTGACCAGGTCCGACCCCCAGAGTCATGCGATCGTTGGCCACCAAGATGCCGTTTGATTTGACATACTTAATGGCCTTCCAAGCAAATTCAAGAGCTGTCTGCTCACGCGCATCTGGTTGGCGCTTGGTTACAACTTCCCAATCGGCCGGATTTTCCTTGATGACGTCTTGGTTTTGCACTAACATACCGCCGACTACGCCGGTGTATTCTTTTTCGACTTCGCTCTCTGCTTGGGCATCAAAGGGCAGCTCCAAGATGCGCAGGTTTTTCTTTTTGGTTGTGAGGATAGCCAGCGCTTCGTCTGAGTATGAAGGCGCAATGATAATTTCTAAGAAAATGCTGTGCATTTTTTCTGCGGTAGCTGCATCCACCTCACGGTTGAGAACGACAATACCGCCAAAAATCGAAACAGGATCCGCAGCGTAAGCATTGTCCCAAGCCCCTTCGATCGTGTCGGCCTGACCGATACCGCAAGGGTTCATGTGCTTGAGCGCCACAACGGTCGGACGGTCAGTAAAGTCACGAATAATGCGAATGGCTGCATCAGCATCACGAATGTTATTGAAGGAAAGTTCCTTACCATTGAGCTGTTTAGCTGACGCGATGGAATAATCCGTTGGAATAGCTGACTGATAGAAATCCGCATCCTGCTGCGGGTTTTCGCCATAGCGCATGGGCTGTTTGAGGTCATAAGTGAGGATTAGTTTCTCAGGTTTTGTCTCTCCAACTTGCGCTGTGAAGTAATCCGCAATCAAAGCATCGTAAGCTGCCGTATGGCGGTAAACCTTAGCCGCCAAGCGCTGACGAGTTGCGTAAGCTGTCTCACCATCTGCTTTGAGTTCGTCAAGAACCACCGCATAATCAGCCGGATCCACGACAACCGTCACACTGGCATGGTTTTTCGCTGCTGAACGAAGCATTGATGGTCCGCCAATATCAATATTTTCCACAGCGTCCGCATAGGTCACATCAGGCTTCAAAATCGTTTCCTTGAAAGGATAGAGGTTGACCACCACAAGGTCAATGAGTTCAATCTTGTTATCTTTGGCAGCCTGCAAATGGCTGTCTAAATCACGGCGAGCCAAAAGCCCACCGTGGATATTTGGATGAAGAGTCTTGACACGGCCATCCATCATCTCAGGAAAACCTGTCACATCGTCAATGGCAATGGTTGCTACCCCTGCATTGTCAAGAGCTGTTTTGGTGCCACCAGTTGAGATAATCTCCCAACCAAGGGCTGTCAATTCTTGGGCAAATTCAACAATGCCCGCTTTGTCAGATACACTAATCAGTGCACGTTTAATCATCAATTTTTCCTTTCTTTTTGATGTTTCTCTTAGGTGGTGCGGACGGAAGCAACTCCCTACGGGATTTCATTCCTAACTTTTGAGCCAAAGTCTCAAAAGTTCCGAGACGATTGATAAAACATCAATCGTCTTTTCACCACGGCAAGAAACATCGGTTAGGCGACCTGCGGTCGCTGTGCTAGTCAACAGCTGTTTATTGCCATTGGGCGATGTCTTCGGCTGAAATCCTCATAATCAACGCCTTCTCTATTTCCTCCCCACTCCCAAACTCTCCAGCACTTGAGGATAAAGCTGGTACTCGTTTTCGTGAATCCGTGCTTCAAAAGTTTCAATAGTGTCGTCAGCTAGTCGCGGCACTCGAACTTGCTTGATGACTTGTCCGGTGTCAACACCTGAGTCTACCCAGTGAATGGTCACGCCGGATTGGTCAACACCCGCCTGCCAAGCATCTTCGATACCGTGAGCACCTGGAAATTCCGGCAGATAAGCTGGGTGGATATTGATAATGCGCCCCTCATAGGCTGAAAGCAGCGTCGGTCCAACAATCTTCATATAGCCAGCCAGCACTACCAGATCAATGGCATGTTTGCTGAGGAGGTCAATAATAGCTGCTTCATAATCTTCTTTGCAGTCAAATTCCTTCAGTTCAAAGGCATAACTCTTCACACCCAGATTTTTAGCGCGCTCCAGTACATAAGCATCTCTGTGATCCGCAAAAACAAAGGCTACTGGAAATTGCTCAGCGATGACTTGGAAATTAGATCCGTTGCCGGAAGCAAAGACTGCGATTTTTTTTGCCATTATCTTATCACCACACTAGCGCCCGCTTTTTCCACGATACGGCCGAGCTCATATACAGGCTCGTCCAAGAGTTCCTTGACGCGGTCAGCCTTTTCAGAGCTGACGGCCAACATGAGACCAATCCCCATGTTAAAGATTTCAAACATTTCTTCATGCTTGATATTGCCGTATTTTTCAAGGGCCTTGAAAATCGGCAAAACCGGAACCTTATCTTCCTCGATTTCAGCGGCCAAATTATCCGCAAACATCCGCGGCACATTTTCGACAAAGCCGCCGCCCGTGATATGAGCAATCCCATTAACCAAGCCTTCTTTAACCAAAGGCAGGACGGCTTTGACGTAAATCCGAGTTGGTTCAAGCAGGACATCTTTGAGTTTTTTGCCCTCTAATTCCGGCAGCACTTCTTCACCGGTATAGTCTGCAAAGACACGGCGAACCAAGGAGTAACCATTTGAATGAATACCGCTTGAAGCCAGTCCCAGCAGGACATCACCTGCTTTGACCTTTGAACCGTCAATAATTTGTGATTTCTCAGCAATTCCAACAGCAAAACCGGCTAAATCGTAATCGTCCTCGCCGTACATGCCGGGCATTTCAGCCGTCTCACCACCGATAAGGGCAGCACCGGCCTGAACACAGCCTTCAGCCACACCGGCCACCACCTGTTCCAATTTGGCAGGCTCATTTTTACCGGTTGCCACATAATCAAGGAAGTAAAGCGGTTCGGCCCCTGCAGCAATGATGTCATTGACACACATAGCCACGCAGTCCTGCCCGATGGTGTCATGTTTGTCGTACTTGATAGCAAGCATGAGCTTGGTTCCGACACCGTCTGTGCCTGAGATAAGGACGGGCTCTTTAACATCGGTTGCTGTCAAATCAAACATGCCGCCAAAGCCGCCCAGTGCTCCCATAACGCCAAGGCGTTCTGTGCGAGCGACGTGTTTTTTGATCCGCTCAACAACCTCATAACCCGCTTCAACGTCAACTCCGGACTTCGCGTAAGCATTTTTTTCTGTCATAATCGTTACCTTTTCATTTTTATTGCTTGTATAAAAGAGTGCTCTGCTTTTTAAAACATGCCAGAAGCTATTTCACTTCATCAAGAAAGAAACTTGTTTTTTCCTTCAAACTCTTAAGATAGGCTTTTTCATAGTCATAGAGCGGCGTCGGATACTTACCGTCGAAATAAGCCACACAGAGTCCTCCATTTGGTGCATCTGTTTCAAGTCCGATAGACTCAATCAAGCCATCAATAGACAAATAAGTTAGACTGTCTGCACCAATAATCTGCCGAATTTCATCAACGGTATGGTTAGCCGCAATCAATTCGCGGCGGCTCTGAATGTCAATCCCGTAAAAACAAGGGTACTTAAGCGGTGGACTGGCAATGGCAACATGAACCTCAGCTGCGCCGGCATCCCGCAGCAGCTGGACAATCCGGCGGCTGGTTGTTCCGCGGACAATGGAATCATCCACCATAACCACGCGCTTGCCTTTGACAATGCTGGACACGGCCGACAGCTTCATACGAACCCCCTGCTCGCGCAATTCCTGCGTCGGCTGGATAAAGGTTCGCTGAGTGTATTGATTTTTAATTAAACCCATTTCATTTGGCAATCCTGATTCTTCGGAAAAGCCACTGGCAGCTGACAGGGAAGAATTTGGAACGCCAACGACAATATCTGCTTCATGTGCAAATTCCTGAGCCAAACGGCGGCCGGTATTTTTCCGAGCAGTATGTACATTAACCCCGTGAATAACAGAGTCAGGACGTGAGAAATAGATATATTCCATGGAGCAGATGGACAGCTGAGTCTCATCTGTGTAACTGTCATAATGCACACCGGAGTCATCAATAATGGCAAGTTCCCCCGGTTTTAAATCACGCAGCCACTTGGCTCCAATAACTTCAAAGGCGCAAGTTTCGCTGGAAACCACAATCGCTCCGTTAGCCGTCTGACCAATAGACAGCGGCCTAAAACCGTTGGGATCCAAAGCGGCAATAATTTTATCTTCCAGCATAAGCAGGTAAGCAAAGCCGCCTTTTACCTTATTGAGAGCTTCTTTCACCTTATCAACAAAGTCAGTCTTGTGACTGCGGCGGATCAAATGGGCTAGAATTTCTGTGTCCGATGATGATGAAAAAATAGCTCCATCTTGCTCCAATTCCCTTTTCAGCGTTTTGGTGTTGGTCAGATTGCCATTATGAGCCAAACCAAAAGCCATATCATAGAATTTGAAATGAAAGGGCTGGATATTATCAATCGAAGCTTCTCCCGCAGTTGCATAGCGAACATGACCAATCGCTGCCTGACCCTTGAGTTTTTCTAAATCGGCCGGATCTTTAAACACCTCTGATACCAGACCTGTGTCACGGTGACGCAGGAGCTTGCCCTGATCATTGGATAGAATACCGGCTCCCTCCTGCCCGCGGTGCTGCAGACTGTGCAGTCCAAAATAGGTTACCTGTGCAGCTTGAGAATGTCCCCAAATACCGAATAAACCGCACTCTTCATTAAGAGATTTTACTTCGTATGTCATTTTTACCTCGATACAAAGGCCCATCAAGCGCTGTGTCAAAAAGATAAAATGTCTAGAAAATCCTGATTTTCTGCCATTTCCTTATTTTAACCGAGCGCTTAGGCCATCAGTACAGCAAGTTCGACAAACTTGCTGTCATGCTAAGTTAAACCGGTGAAAACTTAGACAGCCCAAAGACCGCTAAGTCTAACCGATATCATACCTCCTATTCAAAGGATATTATTTCCCAGTGAAATACTTAACAGCACTTTCAAAGAGTTTTTGGTCTTTGTTACCAGGAATATTTTGGAAAAGGCCGTCTTCAAAACGCTCTGAATGCCCCATTTTACCAATGATCTGACCGTTTTTGCTGGTAATGCCTTCAATAGCATTGACAGAACCATTAGGATTATATTTTGAATCCATGCTTGGCTGACCGTCAAAATCAACGTACTGGCTCCAAATTTGACCGTTGTCACGAAGCTCTGCAAATTCTTCTGCTGTTACAACAAACTTCCCTTCGCCGTGCGATACGGCAATAGCATGGATATCACCAACTTCAACACCTGCCAGCCATGGCGAATTGGTATTGGCAATGCGTGTTTCAACCATCTTAGCCACGTGCTGGTTAGCATCATTATAAAAGAGAGTTGGGCTTGTCTCAGTTGCCTCTTCAAAATTGCCATAAGGCAGCAGACCTGATTTCACCAGAGCCTGGAAGCCATTGCAAATACCGATAATCAGACCGCCGCGGTCAATAAAGCGGTCAATAGCTGAGCGAACTTTTTGATTGAGCAAGATATTGACGATGAATTTAGCCGAGCCATCCGGTTCATCCGCTGCGGAGAAACCGCCGGCAAAGAAAATGATATGAGATTTGTTAATGTTAGTCACCATAGTATCAACAGAGTGGGCAATGGCTGTTTCATCCAAAGTCACAAAAGGTACTAGATTAACCTGAGCTCCGGCTTGTTCAAAAGCCTTAGCCGAATCATACTCAGAATTGGTGCCCGGAAAAACAGGAATGTATACCAGAGGTTCAGCGACTGTTTCCTTTGCCTTAACAACAGTGTCAGAAACAACCTCAGGCACCTCTTCCAGTGCTCTACTTTGGTCAAATTCGGTCGGGTAAACCTCTTCCAGCCTGCCTTCGAAAGCCGCCAGAAGAGCTGGGCCATCAAGAACTGTACCGTTAATAGTCAGATTAAATTCAGGGCTGGTTTGACCAATTTTCACAGCTTCTGCAATATCTTCAGTACTGGTAAAGAGGAAACCGCCCAATTGAGCTGTCAAGATATTGTCAACTTTATCAAGCTCAACCTGTGCACCAATATGATTGCCAAAGCTCATAAGAGCAAGGCTTTCTGCAAGACCGCCGTATTTCACAGCAGCAGCAGCTGTCAACTTGTATTTACTTTGAATGCTTGACAAGGCTGTCAAGTTGTTTTTAATAGCTGCAAAATCGATCTCTTCAGCCAGAATTTGCCCAGGAAGATAATAAATCGTCTCTCCGGCTTGCTTGAATTCCGGTGAAAGCACGTGATCAACATCTGCCGTAGTCACCCCAAAAGCAACCAATGTCGGCGGTACTGTTAAATCTTCAAAGGTACCGGACATCGAATCCTTACCGCCGATGGATGGCAGTCCCAGCTGAGCTTGAGCCTCAATGGAACCCAGCAGAGCTGCTACCGGCTGACCGAAGCGCTCTGCTTGCTTATCCATACGCTGGAAATATTCCTGATAAGAAAAGCGGGCACGAGACCAATTTGCCCCTGTTGCAGCCAAGCGAGCTGTCGCTTCAATAACGGCATAAGCAGCGCCGTGATAAGGTGACCACTCTGCAATGTAAGGGTTATAGCCTTGCGCCATGACAGAAGCTGTCTTAGTAATACCGTTTTGAACGGGCAGCTTTTGCACAGAGCTTTCGGCAGGTGTGATTTGATAGCGACCGCCAAGCGGATGGTTTACCGTTGAGCGGCCGACTGAGGAGTCAAAAATGGTCTGCAGACCCTTTTGACTGGCATGGTTGAGATCTGAAAGAACAGTTAAAATATCTTGTTCAAGCGTTTCTGCTGAAGTTGTCCGCTGCTCCGGCAGCTTGACACCGCTGTCAACGACACTGGCATCAACAACCACGCGCACCCCATTCGTATCAAGGAAGGAGCGCTCAATATCAACGATAGTTTCGCCGTTCCAAGTCATGACCAGATTTGGTTTTTCCGTCACAGTTGCAACGGCAACCGCAGCAATATTTTCCTTGGCGCATTCTGCCATAAACTGTTCAGCATCTTCAGGCCGAACCACAACAGACATTCGTTCTTGGGATTCAGAAATAGCGATTTCCGTACCATTGAGCCCGGCATATTTCAAGGGCACCTTATCCAAATCAATTTCAAGACCGTCAGCTAATTCGCCGATAGCAACACAGACACCGCCGGCACCAAAATCATTAGATTTCTTAATTAAGGTTGTCACTTCAGGTTTACGGAAAAGGCGCTGAATTTTGCGCTCTTCAATAGCATTCCCTTTTTGTACTTCCGCACCTGCTGTCTCTACAGATTCAACCGTTTGAACCTTAGAGGAGCCTGTCGCACCGCCAATACCATCACGTCCGGTTTTACCGCCTAACAGTATGACAACATCACCGGCTACAGGTTTTTCGCGAACGACATTTTCTTTTGGTGCGGCACCTACAACAGCACCGAGTTCCATTCGTTTAGCCACAAAGCCCGGATGGAAATATTCCTTGACATAAGTTGTTGCCAGACCAATTTGATTGCCATAAGAGGAGTAGCCATGCGCTGCAGTTTTAGAAATAACCTGCTGCGGAAGTTTTCCTTTACGTGTTTCTGCTACCGGTCTTGTAATATCACCAGCTCCTGAAATTCTCATAGCCTGATAAACATAAGCACGTCCAGACAAAGGATCACGGATAGCACCGCCAATACAGGTTGCCGCACCCCCAAAAGGTTCAATTTCTGTTGGATGGTTATGGGTCTCATTCTTAAACATCAAGAGCCAAGGTTCCTTGACACCGTCAACATCCACTTCAATCTCGACTGAACAAGCGTTGATTTCATCAGACACTTCCATATCATCAAGACGCCCATTTGCCCGCTCATAGCGGCCAAAAATAGTTGCCATATCCATAAGTGTCTGCGGTTTGTCATCGCGTCCTAACTCATGGCGCATAGACAGATAATTGTCATAGGCTGCCTGCAGCTGTGATTGGAATTGCGACGCTGAGAAATCGATAGATTTCAGCTCTGTCTCAAATGTCGTATGCCGGCAGTGATCCGACCAATAAGTATCTAATACCTTGAGCTCCGTCTCAGTCGGTACCCGACCCAGCTGCTTAAAGTAATCTTGAATAAAGAGCAGATCATCCACTTCCATAGCCAAACCTTGCTCAGCCTTATAGGCAGCAAAATCCTCCGCCTGATAAGTAGTAAAGAAATCAAGCTTGGGAATGGTTTTATCGGAGCTGGAAAATTCCTGAGGCTGAATTCCCGCTCGTATATCCTTAAAACGTGAGTCAACAGGATTAAGCAGATAGTTTTTGATCGCCTCCAATTCAGCTTCTTCAACTGTCTGATTAACCAGATAGAGCTGGGCTGTATTAACCCGCACATCATCAGCTGCACCAAGCAGAAACAGCGCTTCCTGGGAACTGGCAGCACGCTGGTCAAACTGACCGGGCAGGGCCTCAATAGCAAAGTAAGCAGAGCTATCAAGAGCTTCAGACACTTGTTCCTCAGTTAAAATAGCATCTGTTACCTGTTCCGAAAAGAGATGCTTCTCAGCCTTGTCCAAAAGTTCCTCAGACAAATTAAAAACATCGTAAACTTGTATAATTCGCAAATCTGACAGTGTCTTTAGCTGTAAATTATGGCTCAGCTCCTTGACCAGAGACTCCGATTTAACGCGAAATGCTGCTTTTTTTTCAACAAAAATACGTTTATCCATACTTTTTCCTACTTGATTCCCTTCAATCTCTCTAAAACGACCGTATAGACATCTGTCAGCTCACCCAGCCCGCGGCGGAAAACATCTTTATCCATGTGATGGCCTTGTGCATCCCAGAGGCGGCAGTTATCCGGTGAAAACTCGTCCGCTAAAATAATATTACCAGCCTTGTCTTTGCCAAATTCCAATTTAAAATCAATCAGTTTAAGGCCGATTTGCTGAAACCAGTCGGACAGCAAGTCATTAATGCGACGCGTTTCTGCCTTGATATAAGCAATATCCTCATCATTAGCAGCACCTAAAAATTTGACGTGTTCATCATTGATAAAAGGATCATCCAGCTCATCATTCTTATAGTAAAATTCTACAATCGGCACATCCAGCTTAATGCCCTCTTCAACGCCAAAACGTTTGGAAAAAGAACCTGCAGTGTAGTTACGAAGCACCACTTCAAGCGGAATGATATCAACTTTTTTATTTAACTGCTCCGTGTCTGAAATTTTCTCAATAAAGTGGGTTGCAATTCCTGCTGCATTTAATTTTTCAAAAATTAAAGACGAAATCTGATTATTTAACTGCCCTTTACCTGCAATCTGCTCCTTTTTAACACCGTTAAAAGCAGTTGCTTGGTCCTTATACTGCGCAATAATCACATTTTCGTCTTCCGTTGCAAAAATATCCTTGGCCTTACCCGAATAAATAAGTTCTCTGGTCATTAAATCGTTCGCCTTTCATATATTCTACTTTAGATTTTAACACACGAAATCCTATAATTCAAGATTTAACAAACTTTGTTACATAACAAAAATAAAATCGTTCGTTATTTACGAACGATTTTATTTTTTAAATCTTTGTTCAAGGTAATCTGCCAATTCTCCCATCGTTTGGATATCTTCCACATCTTCATCAGGAATATCAAGATCAAATTCATCTTCTAAGGTAATGATAAACTCCACGAGAGCAATCGAATCCACTCCCAGATCATCATTAAAAGCAGTCTCTTTGGTTACCTCTAGTTTCTCATCGTGCAGCTGTTCCTTAATCAGAGCAGAAAGTTTTGCAAAAATCTCGCTATTAGTCATTCTAATCCCCCTTTTTAGAAAATTCTCCCACTAATTGTCCCACAACATCGGTTTCAAGCATTGTGCGTATCTGCTTTATCGTGTAATAAACAGACTTAGCATCACTTGCGCCATGGCACTTAACAACCGGTGCTTTAAGTCCAAAAAGAACTGCACCGCCGGCACCTGAATAATCCAAATTATCCTTCAAATCATAAAGACTGTTTTTCAGTAAAAAGGCTCCCAATTTTGCTCTAAGACCGCCTTTTTTAATAGACGTTTTCAGCTGTCCCATAATACCAAGTGCTGTTCCTTCAATAGCTTTCAAGACCGCATTTCCCGTGAAACCATCGGCAACAACAACATCAGCAGCACCATTCATCAAATCCCGCGCTTCAACATTTCCGATAAAATTAAGCGACTGATCAGCTGATAAAAGCTCAAAAGCCTCCTTGCGCAGTGAATCTCCCTTGGTTGATTCCGTACCATTATTGAGCAGACCAATACGCGGATTAGCAAGGCCGCGGACATTTTGCGCATAAAAAGATCCTAAAATAGCATATTGATGCAGATGGCGGGCTGTATTTTCAGCATTGGCTCCCAAATCAAGCATATCAAATCCCTGACCATTAACTGTCGGCAGCGTGGACATGAGACCCGGACGATCAATATTTTTGATACGGCCGACAACAAAAAGACCGGCTGCAAGCAAGGCTCCTGTATTTCCTGCAGAAAGTACAGCGTCAGCTTTACCATCTTTAACTGCCTGCGCTCCTAAAATCATAGAAGCCTGTTTCTTCTTACGGACAGCCTTGGCTGGCTCGTCATCCGAATCAATCTTTTCATCAGTATGAATAATAGTGACGCGCTCATTAGTCTGAAGGTAAGGTTTAATCTTACTTTGGTCTCCGTAGAGCTGAATTTCAATATCTGAAAACTCTGCTAAAGCTTGGTTAACACCTTCAATAATAGCCTGAGGTGCATTATCTCCCCCCATAGCATCAACTGCAATTTTTTTCATTCTTATTTCCTTTTTTTACAATTATCCTTAATTATACCATGAACAAAAGGGCTTTAAACGTTACAAAAAAATAACAAATAATCTAAACAGACCTTATCTCTTAGTCATCATTTTTCATCACGCTGCCCCATTTATCCAAATCATCAATAAATTTCTTGCTTTTTAAATGAAGGCCCACATAATCTTCATAAAGACCATCAATAAATGTCCGAAGCTTCTTTTTCATATCAGCTTTCACCGAAATTGTTTGTAAATCCTCAAAACGCAGAGACTGAAAACGATCCAGCAAATAAGGCACATTGGGATCTAAGTGACTGCGATGCTCATCTTTTTCATAATGTTCGGGGCACAGCAATCCGGAATAACGGTGAGAAAAATCAAAAGCCAGCCCCACACGATGACAAATACAGCATTCATGGAAATTGAGCTGAACACCAAAACGTTCCAAAATCTGAATTTCAAAGATATTCGTCAGGATTTCATAATCAAGTCCCTCATTCATTAGCTCCAGTGTTTTAACCAGAAAAGCAAAAAGACTGGCATCAAAACTGGCATCCGGAATAGCGGCATCCGCCAAAGCAACAAGGTAGCTGGCATAGGCTAATTTATAGATATCAGCATTAATCTCCTTAAAAAGAGAGACCTCCTTATAATCTTCTATATAAGAAAGCCCTGTATCATTAATCTTTAAGATGAAATTAGCCACAGTCAGCGGCTCAATAACCGAAGACAGCTTTGAATTACCGGCATGGCGTACAAAAAACATGTGCTTGCCTGAACTTTCCGTAAAAATTTTAACTAACTTATCATTCTCACGAAAATGACGATTGTAAAGCACCAAGCCTCTGGTTTCCTTAGTCTGCATACTGCTCCATAAATTCTTTCAAGCGTTTCATGGCTTCTTTAATCGTTTCCATGCTGGCTGCATAAGAAATTCTGACGTATCCTTCGCCGTACTTGCCAAAGGCAACTCCCGGAATAAAGGCTACTGCTTTTTCTCTGGCAAAATCCTGCAAAAATTTAAAGGAATCCTGACCCTCGGCAACAGGAATTTTAGCAAAGATATAGAAAGCGCCGTCAGGTTTAATTATTTTAAAGCCCATTTCTTCCATTTTTTCAATGATATAGTCTCTGCGCTTGATATATTCTGCTTTCATTGGCAAAGCATCATTTTTACCATTTACCAAAGCTTCGATGGCCGCATACTGAACACTGGTAGTCGCTGCAGTAACCAAATATTGATGGCTCTTGATTAATTGCGCCGTTAAAAGAGCCGGTGCAAAAATCAAGCCTAAACGCCAGCCGGTCATAGCATGTGATTTGGACAGACCAGATATAAGAATCGTCTGTTCCGGTAAATATTCCGCAATAGAAACATGCGCTTCATCCGTATAAGTTAATTCCGCATAGACTTCATCACTGATAACAAAAATATCGTATTTTTTAAGGACGCTAGCCAAATCCTTTATTTGCTGACGTGAATAGGTAACACCTGTCGGATTAGTAGGATAATTAAGAATAACTGCTTTCAGGGCTGCTCCCTCGTCTATGATGGCTTTTTCAAGCATTTCAGGCGTCAGCACAAAATCATTGGCTCTGGTATCAATTTCAACAACATCTCCCCCAACCAAATTGACAATAGGCTCATAGCCGGGATAAGCAGGCGCCGGCAAAAGAACCTTATCCCCAGGTTCTATGATAGCTGTTAAAGCAGCTGAGAGAGCTTCAGTGGCACCAATAGTAACTAAAATTTCATTATCCGGATTGTAGTTAAGATGATATTTTTCTTTGACAAAAGCACTGGCTGCCTGCCTCAGCTCCAAGAGCCCTGCCATGCCTGTGTAATGACTTTTATCAGCATCAATGGCTTTTTTGGCAGCTTCCTTGATGTGTTCTGGTGTTGGAAAATCCGGTTCTCCCAAAGTTAATTTCAAAACCCCCGGAATATCTGAAATCGACTGATCAAATTGACGAATCATAGAAACTTCAATTCGGTCTAAATTCTTATTAAAACGCTTGCTCAAATCCATAAAAACACCCCTTACAAATATATTATCATTATTATACACCAAAAAATCGCCTTTTTCACCCCATAAAAAAATCGCTTTACAGCGATTCCAGGTTGTAGACAAACTTCCAAAACTAAATTCGCTCTAAAATTTCATCATAGAATAATATCACTTTTCATTTTTGTAAAATGATATAGAAACGATCAAAGCCTAACCTGATACTTTCCGATGTAGCAAAAGAGGCAGAAACATTGAGTTTCTGCTTCTCGGAGATTTTGAGACCTAGGCTCAAATCTTAGGTATGGAATTCCAACGGAAGTCGCTATGACGATTGCCGTTAGAAATCGATACTATTTCTAACGGCAATCTAATGCAAAACCTAGTCAAGAGCTATAGCCTTGGCGTTTGGTTTTGCCGTCCGTGCTACCTAAGGAAAGTATCATAACAAAATATTACTTTTTGAGAAAATAGACTTTTTCTTCAGTCTGAAATCGCTTTACAGCGATTCTTCTTTTATTGTGGATAAGTAAATTCAAACAGAGGTGAAAGCGGACGTTTTTCATGCACACGGATGATGGCTTCAGAAATGAGATCTGCAATCGAAATTTGCTCAATCTTATCAATCAAACGTTCCTGCGGTAAATCAATAGTATCTAAAACAACCAGCTTTTCAATCGCAGAATTCTGAATATTATCTAAAGCAGGCCCTGACAGCACAGGGTGGGTACAAGAAGCATAGACCGCTGTTGCTCCGGCTTCAGCAAGAGCATCCGCAGCGTGGGCAATGGTTCCTGCCGTATCAATCATATCATCGATTAAAATACAGGTTTTCCCGGAAACATGACCAATAATATTCATCACTTCACTGGTATTCATTTTATTAACATTTCGCCGCTTATCAATAATAGCAATCGGCGTTTGGAGGAATTGAGCCAGCTTACGGGCACGCGTAACGCCGCCATGATCAGGACTGACAACAACATAATCACTGCCGCACATACCGCGACGGACAAAATAATCAGCAATCAAAGGTGCTCCCATCAAGTGATCGACAGGAATATCAAAGAATCCTTGAATTTGAGCAGCATGCAAATCAACGGTCAAAAGACGGTCAACACCTGCTACTGCAAGCATATTGGCTACTAACTTGGAGGTGATTGGTTCGCGAGCACGGGCTTTTCGGTCTTGGCGGGCATAACCGTAGTAAGGCATGACAACACTGATCGTTTCAGCACTGGCACGTTTCAGAGCATCAACCATAATTAAAATTTCCATTAAGTGGTAATTAACAGGTGAGCTGGTTGACTGTAAAATAAAAACATGTTTCCCGCGAATAGATTCTTCAATATTAACCTGAATTTCACCATCAGAAAATTGACGGACAGTTGATTTTCCAAGACTGATTCCGATCGTTTTGGCTACTTTTTCTGCTAATTCTTTGTTTGAAGACAGAGCAAACAATTTTAAATTAGAATACGACATAATTCCTCCAAAGTTTTAATCCCTTTCCATTTTAACGTTTTTAAGGCAATTTTTCAATTAGATTTACGAGGATATTTTGAGAAAAAAGAAAAAGATAAGACGTATCTTATCTTTTTACATAACTTTTTAGTGTGGATAGATGTAGCTTACACTTCCTGGATTGAACCATCCACGGTAGTTACCGATAGATTGGTTACCATTATAATTAGCTTCTTGAACTTGAATTTGACCGCCTTGAACACCTGTAACGTAAGCAACGTGTCCATAACCGCCGTCATTCCATACTGCTACAGCGCCGGCTGTAGGTGTAGAACCAACTCTGAATCCTGCTGATGCTGCACTAGCTGCCCATTGGCCGCCATTACCCCAGTAATTACCAACCCAAGGAGCAAGTGATTTAACACCCCAAGTACATTGACCAACTGGATATGTGTTTGCAGAAGAAGTATTAGATGCTGCCGCTGCCGGAGCTGCAGTTGTAGTACTTGCTGCTGGTTGCTGTGCTTGCGCTGCACTTTGTTGTGCTGCTGCAGCATTGGTATTATTAGCTGCTGGAGCCGCTTGCTGTGCTGCAGATTCACTAGCTTGTGCCGCTGGAGCTGCTTGTTCTTGTGAAGCTTGTGCTTGATTGTTAGATTGAGCATTCGCATCAGTAGCTGGCTGCTGTGCTTCTTGAGTTTGTTGATTAGCTGCTGCTTGCTGTTGTGCTTGTTCTTGTAAAGCTTTAGCTTCGGCTGCTGCTTTAGCTTCAGCCGCTGCTTGTGCTGCTGCAGCCTGACGAGCTGCTTCTTCAGCTGCTGCTTTTTGAGCAACCAAAGTAGCTTTTTGATTTTGTGCAGTTGACAATTCAGCTTGTAAGTTTAATTGAGCTGCTTCCAATTGTGCTTTTTGCGTTGTTAAAGCATTTGTATTTTGAACAATTACTGCTTGGTTAGCTGCAACGGTATTAATAGCTGCTTGGTTTTGCTGTTGTTTTTGTTCAACAGCTGCTTTATCTTGCTCTTGTTGCTTAAGCATTTTTTTATTTGCTGAAACAACTTCGCGGATAGCTGAAACACGGTTAATAGCATCAGAAACTGATTTTGAATTAACAATAGCGTTAACATAGCTTGCCGCTGCATTGCTTTTTTGAGCACTGCGAGCTTGTTTTTTCAAAGATTCGTTACGTGCAACAATCTTATTTGAAAGAGTTTGAATTTCTTTCCCTAAAACAACAGATTGAGCTTCAAGTCTTTGGTTTTCAGCTTGTAATTGTGCTTGCTGTGTCTGCAAAGCACTAACTTGTCCCTGAATAGTATTGACTTGTGTTTGTGCTGCTTGCTGTTGAGCATTTAAATTGTTAATTTTAGCATCTTGCGACGCAATTTGTGAATCAAAATCATCAGCACTTACAGATGACAACACTGTCGCAGAGCTAAGTGTCACACCACTAACTAAAACTGCAGATAAAATTCTTTTTTTCATTACAAATATAACTCCTTTTTCGATAAGACTCTATTATTATATCAAAAAAAGCCGCTTTATATATTACGGCATTATTACATTTTTATTTAAAAAGCTTTAATGGCGCCTTTCAAGATAGGTTTTCTCTAAGAGTTTTTGCAATAAAAGAAAAGCAATTATATTGAAAATCAAGGATGGTGCTAAGTTATAAGTAACAAAATCATTTAACGGATAAGCTGTTAATTGATAAAAATAGGCTATAGCAATACTGCTAAAATCAAGGAAGAAAATCAGAATAAAGAAAATTAAGAAACGCGATAGCGGTCTCTCGCTGCTGATGTGCTTCCAGATTTTAATCATAATGACCGCTATCAGCGGGAACAGCAGTGTTGCAATTCCAAAATTATAGATTCCCAAGTAGTAAAAATCATAGATAATCCCTAAAAGAAAGGCCAAGATAAAGACAAAATAAGGATTAAAAATAATGGTATAAAATAAGAAGAAAAGAATCAAGAGATGGCTGGAAACAATAAACTGATTATGGAACAGGCTCCGTGATAATAATGACAGGTGCCCATCCAAAAGCAAGAGGAGAAAAGCTAATAAAATAGCAAACGGTTTATTTTTAAAGACAGACATGGTTAATCACCTACCAAGGTTACGTGGGAAATATCTGATAAATCAATCGCTGGTTTGACAATAATTTTTCGCGAAAGATTGTTGGAGTTATCTTCTTCAGAAACAACTTTGCCAACAGAAATGCCTTCTGTGCTCTGACCGTCCAAGCCACTGGTTGTAACAATATCTCCCTTTTGAACTTTAAGAGAGGAAGTCAGCTGTGTGATTTCAAAGGTCCCGGATTCGCTGTCATAATGCGTTAAAATACCAAAAACATCTCCTTTTTTAGCAGCAATTTTAACAGGAATCTCATCGATATTCTTGGTATTGGAAAGCAACTTTACAGAACTCGAACTGGCGGTTATCTGAGCAACTTTTCCAATTAAACTGCCATTGGAAAGAGCCAGCATGTTCTTAGTAACTCCGTCCTTTTCCCCTAAATCTATAGTCAGAACGTCCAGCCAAGAGACAGGTGATCGAACGATAACTTTAGAAGACAGGACTGTTTGATCCGGAAAAGATTTTTTAATTTTTAAGGTTTTCCGAAGTGCCGTATTTTCTTCTTTTAGTTTTTCGATCTCACCTTGCTGCCCTTCGAATTGTTCTACTTTGCGCTTTAATGATTTATTCTCCGAATTCGCATTAAATAGCTGTTTCGTGCCATCGATCAATTGAAACGGTAAATTTAGAATTTTATCAACGCTGGAAACTGCAGTATTGACTGGTTTAGACACTGATTTTATGACAATAGAATCTTGAAAAATAAAAAAAAGTCCTATTGAAATTGCCAGCAGCGCCGTAACAACAAGAACAATAAAACGCGATAATCTAATTTTTTTCATTTTAACCACCCGCACACAAGCTATAAATAAAACGAGATATCAACAGATAATCTCGTTTAACTACGGAGAATGGGGGATTCGAACCCCCGCGCCAGTTTCCCGACCTAACGATTTAGCAAACCGTCCTCTTCAGCCTCTTGAGTAATTCTCCAAATATATATGGGCACGAGTGGACTCGAACCACCGACCTCACGCTTATCAGGCGTGCGCTCTAACCAGCTGAGCTACGCGCCCAAGCTTATTGCTTGGCTATACTATAAAAGCGGGTGACGAGAATCGAACTCGCGACAACAGCTTGGAAGGCTGTAGTTTTACCACTAAACTACACCCGCTAAAATGGCGCGAGACGGAATCGAACCGCCGACACATGGAGCTTCAATCCATTGCTCTACCAACTGAGCTACCGAGCCTTCCTATTGCGGGAGCAGGATTTGAACCTACGACCTTCGGGTTATGAGCCCGACGAGCTACCTAACTGCTCCATCCCGCGACAATAATAACAGTATTCAGACTAAAATCCTAGTAAAAAAGATAAACTTCCTTGCGTGCTAACCACGCTGCGTCAGTTCCCTACTTTTATACGGATTTTCTTAACGTCTTCATGACTTAAGGAGGATGTGGGATTCGAACCCACGCACGCTTTTACACGCCTGACGGTTTTCAAGACC
>NZ_AUIN01000021.1 GCF_000423725.1 Streptococcus devriesei DSM 19639 | reverse complement strand
CTGCCTGCTCAAGGAGAGGAATTTTAGAAGGTCTCTGCCAGTCGTATTTGATCATTTTGACTTGGCAATGAGGGCAAGAAGGAGCGGGATAATCAAGGGTGGCTTGCACCTCAATGTGAGATTGGTGCTGAGAAGCCAAGATTATTTTGATGTGTGGGTCTTTTATTCCAAGTAATTCTGTGGTATTCTTAAGGTGTCTCATAAGTTACTTTCTAATGATGGTTTAGGCGCTTTTCATTATAAGTCTTATGAGGCTTTTTGTGTATTCAAAAAGCTCTACAATATCCAAAGTGGCGTTACCCACTACAGATATTATAGAGCCTCTAAAAGGCAGGGTCTCATACCTGCCTTTTTCTATTTTTTCACCTTACAAAATAATTCCTCTTCTTTTGTTGAACATATCAAGCATGAATTGATAATCGTTTTTGGGGTCATTGTTATTCCATTGTGTTGGTTTAAAATCTCCAATATCAAGTAAGTACTTTAATAGTTTACGACTAAAGTATTCAGGTGATAATTGGAGAAACTGATTTTCTTCTACTGCATGCAACAACTTAAACAATTGTTCTTTAATATCGACTTTGTGTTTCAAATTTCTTAATGCAGGAACTATCAATGGAATATAGCATATTTCCATTCAATCACAAACTTCATTGGTTGAACACCAGAAAGCCTTGAGATAATAATGTTTGTAGTGCTTTTTAAATCTATTTGGCGGGATTTCTGGTGGGGTTATCTTTTTAGGTTTTGATTCCTGTTAAATTTAATTTTTGTTTCTGGTGCAGTCTTGATTGATATATTTCCGCTCATAACTTCGGCGATTGATTCATCAGCGCCACTCCATAAGTGCGAGTAATGTTTCAGAGTAATTTCTGGGCTAGAATGTTCTAGCCTTTTAGATAAAATCAAAACTGATACGTTAAATTAGTTGATCAAGTAAGAAGCATTACTGTGCCGAAGACCTTTACCCTGTGTTCGTTCCACATTAGTTATTTCAGAATACTTTTGGATAATTCTAGATTTTACCATTTGGACGACCACCATAAGTCAAGATAAAGACCGTTTCGTTACCTAATCCTATTTCGTTCCCAACAATATAATAAGATATTTATCCTTAAAATGGTAATAATGGTATAATATTTGTAATAAAAGTAAGTGAGCAGAATAGATGTATATTTTTGAAACAACTGAACAGAATAATGCTAAGGCGAACGATTTTGAAACAAAGTCATTACTATATTTAATGAGTTTTAAACCTGATAGTACTGATATAGATACATTCTTTGTCGATTGTTTTAATGATATCACTGGGGTCAGTAATGATTTATTAAAACTTTGGGATGTTCAATCCAAAAATGTTGCCTCACTGACACCAAGAACTATTGGGAGACATTTGATAACATTATTTCAAAATTTTATATCACCACTTGAGTTTTATGAATATATTTTATTTATCCCGAAGTTAAAAGAAAATTATCTAAAAGATATTACGTTAACTGAATTTAAAATTGATAATTTTAAAGATATAGTTAAAATAAGAGAAGGACTAGTAGCAGAATTTAAACGTAGGAAAAATTTGGAATCGCTAGATTCAAAATACTCCTCACAAATTTCTGATTTTTTAAATCAGATATATTTTGTAACAGGAGATAGTTCGAAAGCTATTTACATTAAAAACATAATTCAGTTTAAAAGTAATATCAGAGATGATACTTTCTTTGAATCTATTTTTGATGAAGTTAGAAGTAAACAAACGGAATTAAAAAATATTTCCATACATAATATTTCTATTAATAATGTTGCAGACGCTTTGAATCTAAAAAAACATCTTACTAGGAAACAATTAGAAACTTTAGTCGTTAACAGAATAATTGGAGTTGAATTGTTCAAACGACGTATTCCCAATGATTTTATTGATGTTATAAAGGACGAACCAAAATCAGAAAGAAAAGATATTGTACAAAATTGTAATACTAATTTATCTCGATTGCTTTTTAACAAAAATAGTAATAAACGATTGTTTTGGGAGCTTCTTGAGCGTATATTAATTTTAGTAGAAGAAAAAGAAGATATTTACGAAATTTTGGATATAATCAAGCAAAGTAGAATTCCTAAAATGATAGATGAAGATTTTACTTTATTGTACTTAATATCAATGGTTAAAGAAGGGATTGAAGAAAATGTTGATTAAAAAAATTGCATTTGGTAACTTAGAAGAAGCCTTTATTGAAGAAAGATTAACAGATGGGGTTAATATAATTTATAGTGATGAAAATAATAAAGGAAAAACATTACTATTTCAAGCATTTATGTATTCAATTGGAAATACACCTATTTTCCCTGGAAATTTTAAAAAAGATGATTATCATTTTTATTCAATGATTAATTGTGCAGGAGTCGATTATGAATTCTTACGAAAGAAAAATACATTTTTAGTTAGATATCTTCAAGAATTTCATATCTTTGAAACTCTTTCTGAGTTAAAGTATTTTTTGAAGCAACAAAATATTTTCGATATTCCAGTGATTGAAAAAAACGGTAGGGAAAAAGTAGCCGATTTAGAACTTTTTTATGAGTTGTTTTTCGTTGGACAAGATAGTAGAAATCCTTCAAATATTGTTAATAAAGGATATTATAATAAAAGTGATTTTTTCAGTATGATAATCGCATTGAAAGGATATTCTAATATTAGTCATAGCAAAGAATTAGATGAAATAAAAGAAGAGATTAAGGCAGTTCAGAACGAAATCAAAGCCAATAAAGAATATCTAAAATTACTCAAAACAGACAAAAATGTTTCTAGCTATTTAGATAAATTTACTAGTAATGAAGAATTTGAAAAATTTCAAAGTCGCTCAAAGCAACTAAATGACAAAATTAGTGAAATACAACGAGAACGAAATAGAGAACAAGTTAGACAGGATAAATTAAATCAACTATTAAAGGAGTTAAACTCGCTTAACAGAGAAATAAAAAGTGGGAATGTATATTGTACAGATTGTGGCAGTTCTAACATCAGCTTTAAAAATCGTGATGTTAATTTTGATTTAAGTAACGTAGAAGTAAGAAAACAAGTTTTAAATTCGATTGATTTTCAAATTTTAATGAGTAAAAATGAAATTACTGAGTTGACCGAAGAACTCAATGAAGTTCAAGATGAATTTAAAACACTTTTAAAAGATACTCCAAAGGATTTTAAAAAAAGTTTATTGTATTCTGAGATTATCAATACAGATATAGATTATGATGATAAGTTGTTAGAGCTAAATAAAAAATTACACAGTTTACAATTTGATAAATCAATTTTAGAACAAAGAGGTTTAAACAATAAGGAAGCGATAAAATTAATTAAAGAGGATATCGTTACAAAAATGAATACTCTTTATAAAGAAATTGACCCTAGTGGGAAATTGATTTTTGATGATTTATTTACCAAAAAAGATGCTACTTATTCTGGAAGTGATGGTCAAGTATATTATTTTTGCAGATTAATTTCTTTAAATAACTTATTAAAACATTCATATCCAATTATCAATGATTCTTTCAGAGAAGGTGAAATCTCTACTGGAAAAGAAGAGTTAATGATTAAACATTTTAAAACATTAAATAAACAAGTCCTTCTTTCTGCTACACTAAAAAATCAAGAATATATTGATAATAAATATGAAAACCTCCCTGATATAAATGCGATTGATTATAGTATAAATAATGATAGTAAAATCCTTGATTCGAAATATATTGATGAATTTATTATTTTACTTAAAAAGTTTAATATTGAAATCTAAGTTAAACTACAAAAAGACTCTCCTAGTTGATATTCATACTAAGAGAGTTTTTATAATTTTATGGTGGGGAAGTTGGCGGGTATCTTGTCTAAAAAGATAAATTTATACCATTCTAACTTCAAATACCCTTATAGAAACAGTGTCAAACTTTCATTTTTACTTTCTATGTTATTCCTACTCAATTAATTTTCAATTGTAAAAAGGTAGCAAAGATGTTCTTTACCACATATACACGATTCCTATAGAAATTCATCTTCTTCTACATCTGAAATCTCCCACTCAGTAGCAGCACTATTTGACTCAGAATTATTAATCACATCTTTGATAAGAGTCTGCAAATATTTACTTTCTTCCACCATAACAATCCTTAGTAGCTACACGCTACTAATTCTTTTAGTTTATAATGCACTTCTATCCGGAACAAGTTCTTTGAATCCGTTATTGACAAGTAGTGTATTACACATATTCACATCTAAACTTGCTGTCCCACAGAGTATAAACTCATAAAGCATATCTTTTGGATTGCCTGTTCTCAGCACATTCCCTGATAGCTCAACCAACTTTTTGCTAACAATGGGGGGCAATTTCATTCCTACACAAATAGCAATGACACTTTCAAGTTTTGGTTCAGTTTTGCCATTTCTGAGGTTAGAAATTGCCTTCAAACCAAGATTACTTGCGTCAGCCAGTTCCTGATTTCTAACATCACGCCACTTCATCACCTCAATCAATGCAGGAGCAAAACTGCTCATTCCATTGAGCTTGGACATGATTTCAAGAGTATCGCTTATGTGAACGTCAACTTGTTCAATCCATTCGTTCTTATCCTTGGGATAGCTGATAGTAAATTGAATATCAGAATCAGCATCTCGATTAAGTAACAGAGTCAGGGCAGTTGAATTTCCTGTTCGGTTTATTGGAACAATATTAAACACTATACAGCACTCATCCATATGATGCCGTGCATAAAGAGTTAAAAACGGATTACCTGCAATGTCATAAGAAATATACTTCGCATCATTTATGCAGAGATGCGACTCTACACAAAGTAATTCACCCTTATCAACACGTTCTTTCAAATTTGGCTGGGATAACAGTTGTAAACCAAGCTGAATCAGATTTATTGAAAATGTCTGTGTATCTTCTAAATAACCGTTTTTCCATTTATGAGTTGGAACATATTTATCATCTAGGTAGATGAATGTTCCCTTTACTAAATCAAAACCACATTCTGCTAACCGAACTTTGGCAGATAGGCGTGACACTCCAAAAAACAAGGCTAGTTCATCAATCCACTTCTCAACAATTTCAAGTTCATCTTGCGTTTCACTAAACTCAAGGAGTCTTTGCTGTCTCATTCTTGCTTCTTGAACGAACATCTCTTTGGGCATCAAGATTTTGGGCGCTATGGATTCTGCATGCCACTCCATCCAACTAATCATATCGGACGAGTTTTCCTCTTTTATATCTTCGGTAGTGGAAAGAACAGATAGTTCTTCTTTCTCAGCTCGTGCTAACTCTAAAGCATAACGGTGCAATTCCCAGTGAACACATTCGTGAATAATCGTATTTCTAACAACCCCAGCATTCCGTAGTTGGGATAACTTTTCTTCAATGACTACTGTCCCTGCTGGAATCCCATTTTCAAGATTATCCTGAAAATAGATTTGTCCGAAAATCGAATTATCTGATGTGATAGTTTCGTACTTGATTTGCAACCCCATCTGTTTGACTATGGTTTCGGGTTCAATTCTAGTCGGAGTCAACAAGGCATTGGGTTCATATTTTTTCAACATTGCTTCAGCAACCTTATCCAAATCATCTTTCCAAATGAATGGAACCAGTTTATCAGAAAGAGGATATTTGAAGGTACTAAATGTTCCTTTCTCGTAAGCATCAACTTTTGTCACTCTAAAGTTTTTGATTCCTGCATCAGGTTTGCCTGCGCACGAGACACGAAGCCAACGATTCTTTTCGACCTCATCTTCACGGTAATAGGCAGTTTCAGAAACAGTTGCATAAACATTGGTTAAAATATCTATATCAATTTCACCGTCACTACGGTGACCTGCATAGACATTCCTAACTTCAACATCTATAACTTCTACCTCACCATCATAATTATTAGTGATTCCCAAATCTTCAAGATGGTCTAAGAAGTAATTCTCGCTTGCTTCATAGATTTCATTATAGAATGTTTTCTCAATATACTTACTAAAAGAAATCAAATTTCCCTCCTAAAATCCAAACAATTCATCAATAGGGTGCCAGTCGGCTATATCGTCTCTCCATTCACCCTCGTTCAGATATCGGAGAGTTCCAGCAATATCACGAACAAAAGCACCTTTCAGATGATACTTTTTAAGATAGGCTTTCAATGCTTCATATTTCAATGGTGCATAATCATCAATATTCTTATCCTTACCTTTAGCATCTTCTCCCCCCTTAGTCTCAACAATATAAACATCACCATTCTTCATTTTGATGATATAGTCAGGGTAGAAATGATGAGAAGAACTTGCTGTACGGTAAACCAAAGAAAAATACTGACTTCCTTTATCACCGTTCTTATAAAGAAAATCAACAACATCCTCATGTGATTCAATATAGTCCTCAAAGATTCGCTCTGCTTCACTTTCCTTAATAACACTGCTCGGATAACCATCATACACATTGGTTACTGTATCAGTATATTCCAACTTCGGATTATATAAATAGCGTTCCGTCATCGGAATGTAGAAATCATTTTCCTGAATATTTACCCGTCGCATACTGGTTTCTGGCTGAATATCTGCCTGTCTGAAAACTTCACGAAGTGCTCTCCAGTTATTCAAAATGAAGGCTGTCCACTCATTAGCTTCCAATTTCAAGAGCTTCTGTTTATTTGGCCGTTTATCATCCATAAAGAAACGTTTCAATAAAGCCTCAACTTGACTCATTCTTAAGTGAGCCACTCGGTCAAGTTCATGAAAAGCATGAAGTAAATCAATACGATTACCGTGATAATCAGCTTCTACTCGTCTTTCTCTATCTTGAAGACGGTCTGAATGTTCCAGCGTATCAAAGCGACCTTGTTTATAGGTGTTGACAATGGAACTTCCAAATTGAAGCCCCTGATTCTCTAACTTTTGTTTATTAGATTCCACGTCATCTGTCAAGTTCCATTCACGAACCAATCCTTGATAAAGATTTTCACGCAGGCCTTTTTCGCTTTGTCCCTCATGTAAGTCCAATTTTCGCTCACTGATTAGATGAAAATCTTTCGCGACCTCTTTGCGTTTCAAGAGTGGCGTTGGTACTCCAACTCCTTTTTGAGCAAATGCACCATTTAAGAAGTCAACATCAAAGGTATAAAGATAGGCATTGTCTAAAACATCTACATTATAATGCCCTTTTAGAGGCTCCGGCATCCTACGAATACGACCGATAGTCTGAATGGTGAAGGCTTCCCCCATGTTTTCACGGATTTTAATCAGAATCTTAGCACGAGGAGCATCCCAACCTGTAGCAATCGCCTGCTTGATAATGAGATACTCAACCTCATTACCAAGATCTTGCACATTAAGATAGTTTCGTTTTTGGTCTGCCAACCAAATACCTAGTTTGCCATCTTCGTATGTCTTATGTAATTTCTCTTGAAGATAGTTTACAATGCGACTAACCAATTCAGGTTCTGAATCTGATTTATCCGGCAATTGAACAAGCACTAAGGGGTTAATACCTGTTACACGGTTATCTGCATACCCCTGAACAATTTCTTTCCGTTTTTTCTCGGCACTTTTAAAGAGTAATTCAAATTCTGCACTGATATCCTGACTGTCATCGAGATAATTTTCAAGTCCTTCATTAACGACCACTGATTTTGTAATCAAACCTGATGCAATAACTTCCTCTTCGGTAACTTCATAGAATTCTACCTTATCAGGCATATTGGGGTCTTCAATGGTCGCTGACACTTTGACGGTCTTATCAGCCTTAAAGTGTGAAATAATTTCCTTGGCTTTAACTGTGTCATTGCTATGAGCCTCATCAATGATGAGGATAAAATGGCGGTCTGCTTCAAAGGCTTTGTCAATCTTGTCAATAAGATTATCTCGCTCACTATCCGTCAGCATCGCTTTTTTATTTTTACCTACAACCGACTCGTAGTTGATAAAAGTTGCTGTACCTTGGTCAAATCCTTGACTAAGTGCATCTGACAGTGATTGTGCCTTGATAGAAGAGAAATTCTTCGCTTTATCCTGACTCTGTTCTTCCAGCTCTCCTGCACCAGGCGTAAACCAGACAAAAGCAACATTATCATGGGTACTTGCAATATAGGTATTCAGCCAATCAAGAAGTGTAATAGTTTTACCTGAACCCGTTGGCGATTTAATAACTAGTTCATCAACACCATATTCAGGGGCTGTAAATTTTAATAGTTTATCGACTAGATTTTGTTGAAATTTTTTTAATTCAATCATGACCAAATATCCTTTCCAAAGTAGTAATCTGGAATCTCTTGTTTTGTGATGTTTTTCTCACGAAGAATGCGTTCTTGTTTGCTATCAAAGAAAACCTCAGGGTGAATAAAGAGGGTCGAATTGTCAATGAAGTCTGATTCTTTCATATTATCCAACTGTTCTTCTGACAAGATAACCTGTACTTTAGGATTAGAAATATCCACTCCAAATTCTAGCTCCACAAGCGGAGTCACATAGTTAAGCAATTCATATTCAAGCGTAACATCAGGAAATTCTTCCTTAACCACAAAATCTGTCTTGAAGTATTTGAGGTTATGAGGAATACCTTCTATATGATTTCCTTTTTTATTAACACCAATTACTTTAACATTAGAATCTTCAAAAACTATGTTTACTGCATCATAGTTTCCCTTATTTAATTCAACAATTTTATCAACCTCCATTTGGAGTGAATCAAATTTCTTTAATATCCTTTGTGTTAATTTCTTTTCAAATAACACTTCTTTAAAATCTTTTTTATGTGTATATCCTTCTGAAACTGCCTTTAACCTAGGATATGTTATAGAAGAACAAATTCCGTATTTTTCTTCATATTCTGAATATTCACTTGTATAGTCTTCGGGATGCCCAAATTTCTTTTTGAATTCTCTTTCCTTTTTTTCTCCAATAGCGTTATTAGTAGCTAATATATATTTTCTATTGCCACCACATAATTTATTGAGCATTTCAACTGCATGACCAGTCGTTCCTGACCCAGCAAAAAAATCCAATACTATTGCATTTTCTTTTTTCTTAATAGTTGCATATAAGCATTCATATACATTCCAAAGTGACTTTGGAAAATCAAAATCATTATGCGGAACCATACTATTAATTATCTGAGTACCATACTCATTTGCATCATACTTCTTATCAAACCATACCGTTTTATAAGGTGTATATGGTTTACCAATTTCTATATCCCAAATATTTTTATTAAAGGTTGGACGCAAAATATCCCAAATGGTCTCAACTGTTTGTCTTGCATATCTCCATTTTCGTTCTATCCCAGAGTTATCAATAGGATAAACGACAATAGTCCCATCCTCAAGAAACCTATTTTTAGTTGGATGTTCATTATCATCTAATACTTCTTCAAATCCGATAATTTTTTCATCCTTAATTTTTATTCCATAAAAACAATTTTTAGCATCTGTTCTTAACGACTCGCTGCCCCAGTTTCTTAGCGGCGACCAATCAATATCAGCTTCTTCCACTTCTCTTTCAAAAATGACCTTGTAATTTTTTTTATAAACAAATAGTGCGAATTCATTAGTATATGAAAAATTATTACCTTGAATTCCCCTTGGATTCTGGATGATTGTTACAATATCAACAATAAATTCATTTCCAAATACCTCTTCAAGTAATAATTTTAACGTCGCAACCTCATTTTCATCAATTGCACAAACTAGAACTCCATCTTCTTTTAATAGGAGTCTTGCACAGTCCAACCTACTCTTCATCATTGATATCCATTTACTATGTTTGTATGAATCTTTAAAGTCAATGTAGTTGTTGTTATATTTCCAATTTTTTGCTCCTGTATTATAGGGTGGGTCAATGTAGATAACATCAATTGCCCCCGCATGTGTTTTCTTCAAAAGGTGGAGACTATGAAGATTATCTCCTTCCAACAGAAAGTTAAAATCTTCTGACTCTGGATTTCCCACAATTTTCTTGGTCTCGTCTTCAATGAAAACCGGAATCCTGGTTTTCATCTCTTCCTCGACCAATTCAGCATGTTCCTCCCAAACAAGACCATATTTTTTGGTATTGAGCAGACGGATAAGATTTTCCAATTTCTCAACATCGTCATTCCGTCTATCCTCACGAGCCTGTTTTAGAAGTTCCTGCACATAGGCAATCGCCCCTTCCTTCTCATTCTTATGAGGGCGTTCAATAAAGTTTTGAGACATTACAAAACACCCCCATTCTCAGCAAATGAGGGTGTTTTTGTGCACGCAGAAAAGAGGTAGAAAACTACCTTATCGTTGCTCGTTGCTCGTTGCTCGTTGCTCGTTGCTCGTTGCTCGTTGCTAATGGTATCAAGTTCTAAATCTCCTTGTCAAGTGGTTTTATTCACTATTCTATTATACCACGAACGACTGCTTAAAAAATTTAATATTGTAAAAAAATGTCCCATCAAGTCTTTTTTTAGGGTGTTTTAAGTCATCATTTCAGAGCAAATAGCTAAAAAACGTTAATATATCAATCTTAATTATAGTGACTTGGCAAGTTATATATTTATATCTTAATCGGGATTAGAATGAGAATGTACTTAGCTAAGACAGTCCAGCTCATGACTAAAACCGAGCTACTTCACCTAACTCAATAGCAAACAATGAAAGGTAATTGATATGAAAACACGTAACCGTAAAGGCGGCTATTCAGCCAATACTGCAAATGAATACATTGACAATAAGCAAGCTATTTACTGCTTAAGCACAGAACTCGAACCACAACTTAAGTTTGAAGACAACCAGCCAACTGGGGAGATTATCGCTTATAAAGCTTGGTTTACTCAAAAAGGACTTCCACCATTTCAAGTAAAATTTGAATCAGAAGTAGAATTGCCTGCTTATATGACAATGGTGCAATTCGATAATCTTCAAGCCTGCGAGGTAGGCTTCAATGTTTACTTCAAAGCCGACAATCTCAAGGAGGTCAAATAATGACTAATAAGGAACTGGCGCAATACTTGCTTCAAAGCCTCAATATGGGGCTTGGAGCACTGATGCAGGGAGAGACCAGCTATACCAATAGTTTTGATGTCAAGATTATGTCTGATGGTTTTCTCTTTATTCCAAGGCTTCCAGCAGGCTACATCATTGATGACGACCTCTATCAGAAAATTTTCTTAATTGCCAATGCTGCACTCTATCCACGTTACACACTTTTAAAACAAAACTCTGCCTATTTTATGGCGCTTGATACTGATGATATTCATGTACAGCGTGGACTCTTCTTTCCTTGGAAGAAAGGTGTCTCTGAACGGCTAGTTATTTCGGATTTGGAAGAATTCACAGTCTCCCAAAAGGACACCTTCATTCCCATTATGAAGAATCTAGTCCTTGATTATAATAAGGTAACCTCTCTAGCTATCGCTGGGAACAGCGGCTCTGGGAAGTCCTATGCTTTGACTTACTTCTTAAGTCTTTTGCAGCCTATTTCTGATCTTATCATTGTAGACCCTAAGTTTGACACCCCGTCACGTTGGGCTCGTGAGAAGAGCATCGCCGTGATTCACCCTCAAAAAAACCGCTCTAAGTCAGATTTTGTTTCAGAAGTCAATGAAAATCTTAGCGCCTGTTTAGGAGTCATTCAGCAGCGGCAAGAGATTCTCTATGACAATCCTGAACATCAATTTGAACATCTGACAATTGTCATTGACGAAGTCTTAGCACTCTCAGAAGGGGGCAATAAGGCTATTAAAGAGTCATTCTTTTCTCTCTTATCACAAATTGCTCTGCTTGGACGAGCTACCAAAGTCCATCTGCTCTTAGTGAGCCAGCGTTTTGACCACAACACCATTCCTATCTCAGTTCGTGAACAGCTCAATGTCCTCATTCAGATTGGCAATATTAACAAGAAAACAACGCAATTTCTTTTTCCTGACCTTGACCCTGAAGGGATAGTCATTCCAATAGGTAAAGGAACCGGGCTGATTCAGATTATTGATAATGAACACCCTTATCAGGTCTTGCCGCTGCTTTGCCCAACTTATTACACGAAGAAAGGAATTTTGTGATAATGAAAAGAACTTTCTTTCAAAAAACATTTAATCTCAATGTCACTCTTTTAGTGCTTAGCTCCTTGTGCTTCTTCTTGAAATTTAGCCTGAGTCTCCTTATTCAATTGCTCGAAACTTCTAGACTAGCAGCTGCTTATGATGTCTTTAGCTTTATTAGTGAGAAGTTAAGTCTCCTTGCACACTATATTCAGCTAGGCGCCCTCTGTCTTGTCCTAATCCCAATCTTTTTGATTGGCATTGAACTCATTCAGCGGCTGACGAAAGATTCACTTTGGAACTATGTCAAGTCTGTTTATCAGACCTTTCGCATGCGACAATTCCTAAAACAAGAGAAACAGTCTGAACCCATTATCACTGTTGAAAATCAGACCGTTACCCGCTTCAATCCGATTTTGAAGGGCTTTAATCAAGCAGTTTCAAAATGCACTGTGGACGTGAGGAAAGAGTCTGTCAATCTCTTTATCAAGATGCCAAGAACCCAGCAGGCACAGAAACTTTTAAAAGAGATGGAAGGGCATATCAAGGAAGAAATTGCCAGCCGTAATCCGAGCTATTATTTTTCATCCGCTCATCGGGTCAAACAAACGCTTTGCTTCACAGGGACTAAACGTTAAGGGAAAAAGGCGGTGCTTGGCTCACGCAGTGAGAGCCAGAAGTACCGCCTTTTTAAACCCTATCTCAACCATGTAATGGGGTTACTACGACCCCCATTACACCAATAATCACTAATCAAAGAAAGGAAGACAATGACAAAAGAAAGACGCTCAAATAAATGGGCATTCCTGCTCTATCAGGAAAGTGCCCCTGATAACTACTTAGAAGTTCTTGAAAGCATGCACGTGCCATTTGTACTCAGTCCATGGCATGACAAGGATATCAATAAAGAAACCGGAGAATTTAAGAAACCCCACAAACATGGAGCACTCTTCTTTGGATCGCTTAAAAGCTATTCGCAAGTCTCAGAATTATTAACTGAACACTTGAACACTCCAGCACACGTAGAAATTGTGATGAGTCCTAAAGGCATGTATGATTATTTCACCCATGCGGAAAATCCAGAAAAGACCCTCTATGACATCAATGACATTGAATTCGGCTGCGGGTTTGAATTAGATAAATTTCTCCTCAGCAATAACAATAATCAATTCCTCACAACTGTTATTGACATCATTGAAAAACATAACTTTACAGAGTTTAACAATTTAGTCAGGTATGCAAGAACTGAGAATCCTCAACTCCTTAACTTAATTATGAATAAAACTTACTTCTTCGCTAAGTATTTGGATTCACGGCGACATAGCTCTCAGCAGAAACAAGCAATTAAAGGAGAGTATGATGATTGATATTGTAGACAAAAACGACCTAATGACATTAACCGGCTATTCACAAAGTCAGTGCGCGAAATTGATTAGAACCGCAAAAATCAAGTTGGTTTCAGAGGGTTTCTCTTGGTATGATAATAAGCGTGTTGGACGTGTTCCACTCAAGACTATTGAAGACATTCTCGGCTTTCGGTTATCTCAGAAAAATGATATAATTTATGATGTACTTCAAAATGCTGGTCTACATGATACAGGAGAACAGCAATGACAGTTACAAAACTTAAAAACGGAAAATGGCTTGTAGATATAAGTGATGGTTACAGTCACTTAACAGGCGACCGCATTCGTCACCGTAAAAAAGGATTTAGGACTCGCAAGGAAGCTGAACGATATGAAGCCGATTATCGAATCAATCAGCTTCATCAGTTTAAAACGAAAGACCGTCTGAGTATCGACTACCTCTATTCTCTGGTTCGTCAAGAAGATGAATTGAGAGGAAACAAAAGAGGAACAGTTGATACACAAGAATCCTATTATACCCAATATGTTTCCAAATTCTTCGCTAATGCTGATATGAAACTGGTCACCGTCAACGATATTAAGGAATATCGTGACTGGCTCATCCAGACACCAAGCGTAAAAGGAGGAACATTGTCAAACAGTCATATCAATCAACAGATGATTTTCATTCATAAGCTGTTTGAGGTAGCGATTGCTAAACGATTCAGAAATGATAACCCTTGTAGTGGACTCAAGCGTTTGCCTGAGCAACACAAGGAAATGTCCTACTACACACCTGAACAGTTTAAAATCTTTGATAGTTGTTTTACCGAAGGTGAATATCGCTATCAGCTACTTTATCGGGTATTGATGTTCACAGGTGCACGGCTTGGTGAAGCCTTGGCTCTTACTTGGAATAATGTAAATCTTACTGAACATTACATTGATATTGTTTATAGTGCATACTATCGTAAAAATCAAGTTCATATTGGAACAGTGAAAACAACTCAATCACGAAGACGGATTTACATTCATTCTGCCTTTGCTGAAGAGTTGAAACAATGGAAAGAGCAACAAGGAGAACTCCTTTCAGAGTTCACAGAGGACCTTGAAAGTCTTCAAATCTTTCAAGACTCTCCTGAAAGCCTGACTTCTGCCAATGTCACCAATTTCAAGACAAAACTGAAAAAGCGACTACCTGAGAATATGAATATGATTCGCAATCATGACTTCAGACACTCACATGCAGCGTTTTTAATCAGTCAAGGTCTACGAAATGGAGAAGGAAAAGATTATATCTTCTTCACTCTCATGAAGCGTTTGGGACATTCATCCATTAACACAACCATCAATGTTTACTCCCATCTTTTCCCGTCACAACAAAAAGAGGTGGCCAATGCCTTTGACAACTTCTAAAAAAGTGGTCACGATTGGTCACCGTTTCAAAACAAACAAGGTCTAAACCCTTGATACGAAAGGAATCTAGAAAATCTTATGATGAATATGCAAAACATACTTCACGGTTTTTTAAATTCCGTTATCATCAAAAACATCGATTTTACTGGACTAATCTTTCAATAACTTTGTTTAAAATCACAAAAAATCATTTTAATAAGACAAAAAATAGGCAATAGCAGTATCTGAATTGCACCAAAATAGCTTCCCTCTTTTGAAGGAAGCTATTTTATATTTTAAATAGTAAAGCAAAAAATACGAAACAGATCCAATTCTTAAAAGATATAATATCTCAGGACCTCTTGAAGAAACAATTTTGTTTCATACATCTCATGTACATCTGTTATCATTTCTGGATATTTATCTTTGGAATCGCCATGAGTATGATAATTACGAGTCTGAACTAACTTTTTTATTAACAATTCTCTATCAGTGCATTTAGAAAAAATTTTAGTCCGATTAAGCTCTTCTATTTGAATCAAACAGATTTTTAAACGCTCAGAAAGTTTAGGTTCTTTTTTCTTAAATTCCAATCTGTTTCTAAACTCTCTTCTAATTTCTTCTAAAATATGGTTATATCAAAGTATATCCTTATATAGATACTCATTCATAAAATATATCCCATCTTTTATAAAAGAACTGTAGAAATTGACCTCTCTTTTTTCTTCCACCTCCGTATCATGATTGACTATAAAATACGTAACAATATACAAGCCCGTGGCTATTAAAAGATAATAAGCAGAGCTCTCTCTTTTCTTATGGCGTATGGTATATGTAACAGTATAATTATGAAGGGATAAGACTCATAAACAAAAACAACGGTTTTTCATACCGTTGCTTTTTCACTTATTGGGAGTTATTCCTCTTACTCTCAAAAAAGAATTCTAAGAATAAAGTTCTTTTACAAAAATTTTTATAGTATAGGGCAGTTATTTATTCAACGCTCTTTAAAGCTTCTGTAATCTTAATTGTTTTGATTTTTTTATTTAGTATATAAGTAACAACAATACTCATAAATACGGTAAAAACTATTGTATATATATAGCTATTATTTGATAAAATTGGAGTAAAGTCCAATTCATCTCCCATACCTGCTTTTTCAAAGATTTTACGATGTAAATAAATTCCTGTAGGCAAGCCTAAGGCAATTCCAACAAGGGTCAATACAAGGTTTTCTAAAGATAAAAATATCTCTAAGTCGCGATATTTAAAACCTAAAACTGATAAAGTTGCTAAATTACGTTCTCTATCAGAAAAATTTAGTATACCTAAATTGTATAGAACAACTGTTACAAGTAATCCTGCTGATAAAATTAATAGCATAGACATTGATAAAGTACTATTCATACTGCTGATAAAATTATCTTTTTGATTTTGTGTTTCTGTTACTTTAATAAAACGATTATCTTTGCTTGTCTTAACGGACGAGTTATTGGTCATTAAAGCAGTCGGAAGAAATCTTTGTTGTAATCCTTCCCAAGTACCTTTTGTCATATAAATACCTTGTCCAATGTTTAAAGAAATAATTTTATTAACTTTTAATGAAATAGATCGATTTTGATTATCTCTATATTTGATGGTATCATTCAATTTTAGTTTATATATATCTGCAGCTTTTTGTGTAATAGCTACCTCTCCCCTTTTTAATTTAACTTCTTTATTATCCCGATGTAATTTTATAAACTGACTATCTTCATCAATAATATGAAAAATCATGTTCTTCGATATTGACTTCGAAGAAGCATACAGGCTAGTTTCTTCAATGAATTCACCATTGTAGATTTTCTCAAGGGTATTCAAATTATTTTTCGTTAATCCTGTATCCAAATATGCTTTATAGTCATATAAATAGGTCTTGTCATAAACAGAGTTTGCTACACTATTAATTGTATCACGGATTCCTAACGCAGTGAGCAATAAGCTAGTGCATCCAATAATACCAATTATTGTAGTTATAGCCTTTATCTTACCATTTAATAATTGTCGTACGACTAAAACTGTTTTGGGATTTACTTTTATAAAAGATCTGGTCTTACTACTTTTCACTTTGGAGTGATGAGTTGACTTAACTCCTTCTCCTTGCAATAAGCTAGCAGGCGATTCGTTTATCAATTTATAAAAAGCAAAAATAGTTGCTGAGCAAGTACTGATAATTGAAATAATAGAAATAATAACTACTTGATTTTGATTTAATATAATTTTTGCATCATTAAATACAAATAATTCTTCAAAAAATCTCCAAATATAATTAGGTATTATCTTCCAACCTATAAAAATCCCAATAATGATGGCTGTCACACTAATTACAAATGCATACAAAATATAGTTTCTCAAGATTGTTAGATTATTAACACCAACTGACTTCATTATTCCAATTATAATTCTCTCGCTCTTTATTATTCGGTACATGGTAGTAAAACTCATTAGGATAACTATTGAAAAGAATACAATTGGAAATAGGGCTCCTATTGTTTTATATTGTGAAATTTTTTGAGATATAGCAAGGTCATTCAGTGTTTCATCAATACTTGCCAAGCTATTAATATTACCATCAAAAATTTGTTCAACTTCTAACTTTAAATCTTGTAGATCAACCTTGCTATCTGCTACAATTGATAGCTTATTAATAACTGAGCTTTTTCTAGTAAAAAATGCAGCATCATTTTTACCAATATAGATATATCCATAATTTCTATGATTTGGTATAACCGTTGTTGAATCAGGGGTTATATAAACATAGGAAGAACTCTTACATAATCCAGCAATTTTAAATTTGGATTTCTGTCCGTTAACACTTAATGTAAGTGAATCTCCTACATTAAGCTTATTTTTTTTTGCAAACGTAGCATCTAAGATGCACATTTTGTCTCGTAAGCTTGATTTCCCATCAATAACCGTAAATTTATTGACGGAAAAGTCCTCATCTACGGCATTTACTAAAAGCTCCGCTGAAGAAATTTCATCAACTTTAGCTCTTGTCTGAAGGGATGTTTCGATTGACTTTATATTTTTTAAATTGTCTAATCGATTTTGAGTACCATCATCAATTAAAGTTGGATTAGTCAAATACAACTCTAAATCCGCTTTATTCTCTTTTTGGTAAACCTTATTTTTATACTCTGAAAGACTCCTCCAAGTACTATCTACCCCTATATATATTGAAATACCTAAGACTAACATAAGTAAGATAGAGCAAAATTGAATGATATTCTTTCGAAAGCCTCTTAAAAATCTTATATAAAATACATTCTTTACCATATCAAATCCTCAACTTTCAAAGGATGATCTTGTACAAGAATTTCCTCGATTCGACCATTTTTCATTTTGATAACTCGGTCTGCTATCTTAGCAAATTCAGGATTATGGGTTACTACTATTGTCGTTTTATTATTTTCTTTTGCAGTTTGATGAAGCAATTTTAAAATATTTTTCCCGGTTTCAGAATCCAAAGCTCCTGTTGGCTCATCACAAAGTAAAATCTTTGGATTTTTTGCTATTGCTCTTGCGATAGAAATACGTTGCTGCTCGCCACCAGACAATTGGCTCGGAAAATTCTGACTCCTATTTTTTAATCCAACACTTTCCAATACATCCATAGCATTAAGTGGTTCGTTACAAATTTGAGTAGCTAATTCAATATTCTCTAATGCAGTTAGATCTGGAATAAGATTGTAAAATTGAAATACGAATCCGACTGAGTCACATCTATATTGTGTCAGTTTGCTTGAATTAAGGGAAGATACTTGTGTATTATCTACCATAATTTCGCCAGAAGTTGCACCCTCCATACCTCCAAGAAGATTTAAAAGTGTCGTTTTTCCTGCCCCACTGCTTCCCAATATAACTACAAACTCACCAACATTTATTTCAAAACTTACATCCTGAATTGCGGTCACTTTTACTTCGCCACTCACTTTATATACTTTTTTAACATTTTTAAAACTGATATATGTCATTTATTTCACCTCATTTATGTATTCAGCCATCTTAGCAACATTATCCTTATCAAAAATAGTTGTATGATCTCCAGAAACCAAGCCTTCATTCCATTCACCTTTGCTTAAGGTCTTCCATTTTTGATAATTTTCAACCTGTTCCTTACTAGCTCCAAGATAATAAATGTTTTGATTTATAATGAAATCGGACTGGTATATCTTTCTAGCTAATTCAAAGCTTCTAAATAAATTAATGTAATAAATAAGTTCTTTCGGGTTAGGGTTATTCTCTCCAAAAAATGGGATAAGACGTGATAATTCACGAGGAACAATAGATATTAAACTTTCTAACAGTCGAGAATTTCCTTCAATTGTTGAAACTACATCTTCCCATAATTCTAATAAATTATTTGCTTTTGTATCTTTATACCCAAATGACTGATATATAAGATTCCTTTCTGAAAATAAAGTGAAATCAAATACATGCTCTTTTTTATCAACCGGCGGAAGGGAATTGATTAATAATAAATTTTTTACCTTTTTATTAAATTTACAAATCTCATAGCCAATAGTCCCTCCAATACACCAACCACCTAAAATTTCAATGTTTTCAAATACCTCTAAGTAACTATTATATAGCTTAGCTAACTCATCAAACTCTAATGTTCTGGGATGAAGGACATTCGTATCTTTATCAAATTTAATAGCATATACATTATAAGTATCATCTATATTTTTTGACAGGTTATTATAGATCCCAATTTCTCCGCTACCCGCATGGATAAGAATCACATTTTTATTGCTTGTTCCCTTCTTTAACTGTACTATATTTTTATTAAGACGGATCGTTGATTTATTTATCAGATTCACTAACTCTTCAATGTACTGTGCTTGCTCATGAAGTGTAAATTTATTTAACAACTCTTCTATACTTAATGAAACACCATATTTTTGATTAATTAAATACAATAATTCCGGAAGTTTTATTGAATCTCCGCCTAACTCGAAAAATGTACGCATTCTTGATACATCATTACTATCTATATCCAATACTTCTTTCCAAACGCTAAGCAACTCCTTTTCTTTATCATTTAATTCCTGCTCTTTATGATAGTTCAAATATAGGTTTTTAAGCTGCCTCATATCAATCTTACCATTATTCGTAAGTGGAAATGATTCAATAAATACGAATGATGTAGGAATCATGTAACTCGGTAGATGATCTTTCATACGATTTCTAATTTCACTTCCTGAAATTTCAGGTTCACTAGAAACACAGTAGGCTATCAAATAGTCCTTACCATTGGAATTTTTTTCAATCACGACCTTAGCTTTATCAATACAATCATCTAAAAGCAAAGAATTTTGAACCTCGACTAAATCGATACGATATCCATTCAGTTTCATTTCTGATTTCATTCGTCCTGTAATGTACAACTTCCCATCACTAGCTAGATATCCTTTATCACCTGTCTTATATATATAACCTAACTTCGGATGCTTATAGAAGACAGAAGTCGAATCTTTATTATTTATATAACCATTAGCTACTCCTTTCCCAGAAATTACTAATTCACCCAAGGTGTTCATATTTACTAAGTTATCTTCAAAATCAACGACGTAGAAAGCCTGATTACTTAAAGGATAGCCATATGGAATTTTATGTCCGTCGAAATTATTTAGTGGAAAATAAATTGACCATATAGAAGCTTCTGTAGCTCCTCCTAAGCTAAAAATATTGATGTCTTTATTTATAAATTTCTTTTCAATATCTTGAACCAACTGACTAGAAATAAAATCGCCACTCATCAAAATATTTCGTAATTTTGAATTCTCAATATCAATTTCGTTTAATAACAATTGGACTAATCCGGGAGTAGAATTCCAAAAACTAGACTGAATAATTTGTTCTCTATGCTTCTTCAAATCAATATCGCTACTTAGGTATGTACTACAACCAATCACTAATGGTGCAAGTAAATCGAATATTGATAAATCAAAAGTCAAATTAGATACATTAAAAATTGTGTCTTCTCTTGATAAAGAGGTTCTTTCAATTATATCGTCTATTGTATTCAAAACAGCTGCTTCAGAAATCGAAATTCCCTTCGGCTCTCCTGTTGTTCCTGAAGTAAAAATACTATAAAGCTCATCTTTGGGTACCTTTTCTAATGGAATTTGATTTGTATCAATAATCTGATTATCCTGAATCAACAAAGTAATACTATTATTTTTTAATAACTTATCCATTCTGTTAGGGGATATATCATTTGGAATAAAGCAAAATGAATCACCTAGCATTATAACAGCCATCATTTCTATAACACTTTCAATTGTTTTATTCCCTTTTATCCCAATACGAATTTTTTTATAGGAATTATCCTTTTTTATTTTTACAATTCTTTGGTATAAGTCTGAACTTGACTGTCTTAATTCTTCGAAAGTTAACTCATTTTCCCCATCAGAAAATGAAACTGATTTAGGTAAAGATAGAGCAATCTCATTAAATTTTTCTAAAACTGAAATTGTTGGAGATAGAATAATACTTTCTCTCTTGTTATAATCTTTAAAATTCTCTAAAATATTTTGATTAATATATAAATTAGATTCCTCCATACAAGTTTCAGGATTTGTTAAGAACAACTTAATCTGTTTAAGATAAAAATCAAACATCTCTTTAATTTGAATAGGATCAAAAATATCCTCTAAAAAATCCCAGCTAATATTTAATTCCCCATTAATAATTTTTATTTGACAATCTAAAAACACCTGTGGGGTCTCAGATATCCAATATTCTATAGCTCCCAAACTATTAAAATCATCAAATTCAAATAACATAGAAGTGAATACAAAAGGCATTAAGTTACTCTTATTGCTCTTACCTAATTCACGTAAAACTTCTACCCCTTCAAATTTAGAATGCTTCATTGCTTGAAAAACTTTGTGATGAGCTGATCTAGTATTTTCTATTACTGACTGATTTAAATTTATATTTAGGTCAACCAACGTAGTACTAGTAAAATCTCCTATCACCTCTAAATATTTCTTATTCTTACGAGGTCGTTTAAATGTTGTCATATTAATAGTAAACTCATCTAATTCTGACCATCGTCTTAAGGTGATACCATAAAGTGTCAAAAGCAATGTACTAAGAGAAATATCTCTTTCTTGAGCTATTTTCTGTAGCTTCAATAATTCTTTCTCCGAAAAGTTAAATTCTTTACGTGAAAATTTACTATTTATAGCATTTTCTTCATGAAGGAGCAAAGAAGGTGATGCTGGTAGATCTAAAATTTTATTTTGCCAATATTCTTTATCTTTTAAATATCTATTACTTACCTTTTCTTTTAAATATGCTTCATTTATTTCCATGAGTTCAACAGTTCTATCTTCTAAATAGAAGCCATTATCTAATTCATTATTTAATAACTTATTAAGGCAATCAAAAAGATAAAAAAGACTCATTCCATCAGCGATTAAAAGATCAATACTAAAAAGTATGATATTCTCGTACTCACTTTCAGTGATTGACAAAGCTTCAATTGTATAGAATGGAAAATCATCTCGTCTATAAAGTTTTTGAGATAAATTTTGACGCTTTTGACTTTTAACTTCCTCAATATTATCGGTGCTACATTCTGTTACCTCAATTTCATAAGAATATTCGGGAAGGATCTCAAAATAACCAAATGATTCCACCTTCGCCCGCAGCATTGGTTGTTTTTCAATTAAGTAATTAAATGCTAATTCAAACTGTTTTATAGAACCCTTGTAACTCATTTCAAGATACATATGAGTACCAGTTTTTCCATCAAATGTCTCATTGCGACCTAATAAATAAGCTTTTTGAACTTCTGTCATTTGTAATTTCATATAAATTCACCTCATATAATAAAACTCGTAAAGTAATCCGAATCCTCTAATAATACCGCTTCTTTTGTGTTATAACCTTGTATTCCTAAACTATATTTCCCATCTATATTAGTTGAATGTACGATAATTTCAGATAAATTTAAATATAGACCTCTTTGAAGATATTTAGAATATGCTTCTTTCAGTGTCCATATTTTGAGAATATAATTTGAAATATCTGTATTATCAAAGTCTACATCATCATTCTCGTTATGAATAAAATCAAAAAGCACCTTCCTTTCCCTGCAAGATAATTCCCTCTTATATTCAATATCAACTGAACAAAACTCAGATGAAAAAATAATTGCTACAAATTCTTTTGAATATGATTTAGAATGATACAAGAGGTTTTTTTCAGATAAAATTATCTTATTTGCCAATCTTTGCTGTTCCTTCTTATCACTTGGAAAGTTTAAAATAATTAATTTTGAATGCATAATAGTGCCTATATAATCTACGTAATTCGCGAAACGTTTTCCTTGGCAGTGCTTAGCCTTTATTCTCTCATTCATACGATTATCACTGAGTAATAATTACTGTTATGACAATACCAACTATTTGCAGATGTCACTTTCAACATTATCAAGCCACCCCTACTCTTTTATTAAAATATACCTATCATTGACTATAGTTGCCACACTACTAGCATGATTTCCTTTTTAAGTAAGCATTTTGATATTATTGATGATATTTGATACACTTAAATTGTAAACTATACCGTTAAGGTAATGTCAAGGGGGGAACACATGAAGTCATTCTTAACTATCGGCCAACTTAGTAAATTATCAGGTATTCATACAAAAGCACTTCGGTACTATGAAAGTATTAATATACTAAAACCTGCTTATGTTGATCCTATTAATTCTTATCGTTATTACACTTATTCAGCAATACCATATGTTAAAGTAATTAAAATTTGTGCTGATTATGGTATTCCATTAAAAAAATTCAACAATTTTATTAATGATAATAATGAGATTATGATTAGTGAGATTCTCCAAATAGCTCAAGATATCATCAAGGAAAAAGAAGAAGCATTACAACAGGATAAAAATCACATTGAACAATTTAAATCTCAAATCAATCTTTCTAAACAATTGGACTACACTTCCTACCACCACATTGAAACTGGCGATGAAGACTACCTCATTTTACCCTTCGTAGGTGAAATATTATCTGATGCTTACTATAGAGAGGTATATAAATTGCTTATTTCTCTATCAGTATCAAAAATATCCTTTGAACAACGTGTTGGTTGTTACTACAAGAAAATAGGAAACACATGGAAACAATATATAGCATGTAAAATAGACCATTCTAAAGAGTACATTGATTTTGATACCATATGTTTAAAAAACAGCCATATTCATGGCGAACATATTGATCAGAAAAATATACCGATTAGAATAAAAGAACTTGATGCTGAGTTTAATGTTCAAGAACTTTTAATAATAGAGACTTTGGAATGTCCCTATAATTTTACAAAGCCACATTTAGAATTAAGATACTTATATAAAACTAGTTCCTAGTTACTAAGTGCTTGTGATTAACACAATAAATTGTTTTACTATTTTTTCATAAGATTTCCTAAGCTACTCCATACTGGTCTGCTAAGCAAACGGGATATTTTAATCTGTATAAGGTGGCAACATGCCCTTCCGATTTATTACAAACTAATCTTCTGCACAACCATATATTTCATTTTATATCCTTGCGGATTTATTCTCTACTTTAACTCTTGATGAAGCAAAAGAAAAATTTGACCTCCATAGAAAGATTTATATTGATGTGTGCTCTCAATATAAACGACAAGCTAATGAACAGGCTGGTATCATTCAAATGTTGCAGGCCTCTCCCTTTTGAAACAGCTTTACTCGTTATGGATAGAGGCTATGAAAGTTATAATCTCATGGATCATTACCAAGAAAAGCAATAGGGCTATATCATGAGAATTAAAGATGGAAAGTATGGGATTAAATCTAGCTATCATCTCAAACTCTCTCGTAAACAGACCAATGAATGGAATCATTTCCATATACAATGAATTTAGAAACAGATTCATCAGGCAATAGTATTTCACTAGAACATTTGAAATTTGAACAAATAGAAACAAAGTATGACCCTCATATTGATGGAGAAGGGCACAGGGACATACAAATTCGAACTAGCAGTAACATAATTACAGGATTCCACGTTTCTTTAAGTCTTGTAATCGTCAGAAATATTGATTTAAAACCTTCTTAATTTACTAAATCGAACTAAAAGCTATTAAATTGAGTGGGAATAAATGACTAAACTAATTTGAAATGAAATGGTTGGTTTAACAGCATTTCTAAATGTTATAAAATGTGAAAATAGAACTAAATTGATTTGGTTTCCCACCAAATTCCCCACCAGAAAATAATGTACGGACTCTAAAAGTTTGATTATAAATTTATGCCAAGGATTGAATTCTGTATTACACAGGTTTCAATCCTTTTAGTTTGGTAAAACCAACCAGATAGTGAACTAAGTCGCTGCTATGCTGCTATTTAATAAGAGCAAAAATAGCCAAAGTCAGTATTTTTCTTGCAATCAAAAAACGCTTCACTATATGTGTAGCGTTTTTTGATTTTCAGATTTCCATCTGGATTATTTGAAGTAGATGTGTTAGACACTATAGAAATTTCATAGTATGACTCAACTATCCTAAATAAGTCCATTGTTTTGTCCTATTTTCAACCTTATTCTATTTTCTTTTATAGCATTATTGTTTCTACATAAACAGTTAATCATTATACTAACACTAACCAAAAAGTAAGATGTACAACGGATCCACTAGCTTGCTTAATAAATATAAGCAACTATGCTCAATAATCTATCTGCAATAAGATTTTCTTTAATCATAGCATTCAATTATTTAGAGTTTAATATTATTTCTAATAATTTATCAGAAATTACGTCCTCAACATACTTTCTTATCGCTCTAACATTAGGAAGAAAATTTAATTTAGATTCAACGCTTTCTAGAATCTCAACTTCATCTAAATATTCCTCATATTCCTTAGTTATAGATTCTGAGTTAATAATTTTTGAATATACTATCTTTGAAATTTGTCTTTTCTCGTCAAAAGATAAAGGAAAAAATTTGATAAAACCATCGAATCGACTTAATAATGCTACATCAACATTTTTCTCCATTTCTGACCGACTTTTAAAATTAGATGTGCAAATAATAATTGAGTTACTTAAATCTACTTTATAATTTTGGTCTTCATAGATACCTTCATCAAACATTTGAAAGAAGGTGCTATGAAAAAATGCAGGAGCTAAAGCGAACTCATCAAGCAAAATAACATTAGATTCTCTGTTTAGTAATGTTTTAGAAAATGAGTCTTCGCTATGGTTTGTTGATTTAAAATATTTTACACTTGATTCACCACCAACCATCGACATTTGTTCTCTGATAATATTGTCATTTCCATATAGTGTAGTTGATAGTTGTTTTGCTGTTTCAGTTTTTCCGATTCCTGGTTCACCGTAAAACATTAGGACTAATGGTTTTGCACTCGGACGTATTAGCTGAGCAACCAGTTTTCTCAATAAACTTTGCTTAGCTTTTCCTTGACCAATTATATGTTCATTTAAGTCTTGTGTTACATCTTGGAGTTGCTTTTCGTTAACCTTTTCAAAAGAACTTTGCTCAACAAATATACTTTCCGAGGAAATTCGTTGTCTAATTAAGTGGAAAAACTTTTTTGGAGGATTATGAAGGTAGACTTCTAAAATATTAGCAGTTTCAAAAATTTTTACTAATAAATCAATATTCTCAAAAACTAAACTTGTTGATAATGAATATGAGTCCATTCTGAAAATACAAATATCTTTTTCCTTAAGAGGTTCTGCTATGTCCTGAATCCCAGCTCCATTTGGCCAATTTATAAGTACTTCATTAAACGAAACATGGTTATCTAATTTAGTAACTCGTTCATTAAACTTTTGAACTGGCTCAAAAAAAATATTAAATGTTCCCATTACACCCCTGCCACTAGAACATCATATATCGGAATTTTCTCATTATCTTGTTCTTCATCAAAATCAACTCCTAGTTGCGATTGTCCCTGATTTGATAATCTATCTATCATCGTATTAAAACTTAAATCAATTGAATCCACTTCTCCAACCTTAATTCCATAAAGTTTGACATCCATCTTGGTTAAATCACTCAAAGTATAATTATTACGCAAACCTGATATATTGAATCTTATAATCATTTCCTTATCATTTGAATCAATACCTTTGATCTCGTAATAACCAGACAATCTATCTAAAGTTCTTTCAAAATTTTTAATTTCAAATCCCTTAAAATTGTTTTTATCATCTATTGTTATACTACGTACTTGGTCAATATCTTTTATCATATCAAGAACTGGGGTAATATTCCGATAAAATGCCGGAGAGTCTTTTTCAATTGACATCTTGATATTTTCTAAAATTACAATTTCTGGCTCATTTGTCTCATTTTCTTTACTTACCTTTTCAGTCACAATCTTCTTAAAGTTACTTAATAATGTAGAAGTTATTTGTGATTCTACAACACCACTACGCTGATATGAAGCATTCCCAGAAAAACCTACTTTAAGTCTAGATAAAAAATTCATACCAACTTTTCCCTCAGTATCTGCCCCAATCACAGTCTTTGAAACTTTCTTTATAATATCAGACTGTTCGCCCTCTTGATGTAATTCTAAATAGTCAAAAACAGCTTGTTCGTCAAGATAAACAATTTTTCCATTAAAAAATTCTACCATCATTGTCCTTTCCATTACTTGTTTTTAGCTATAGATAGCCAATCTCCACTTTCTTTGTTATACCAAATTAACCATTAATCCTTAAGATACTCATAAAATATAATAGGTTAGTTGATTTCTCTCTTCTAATCAATAAAGAACGTACTTTTTTTGAACCAGACTTACACTTTCTTGCACATCCTCCGTCAGCTTGTCATACTACTCTGCCTTTGATAAAATCATGCCAGTTCAACTCATGTAACTGTTAGCAACTAAAATGGACATAATATACCTCATTATTTTTCTCTCTTTTACTCTGCCAAAATTGCTAGATACTCATCCAGACGTTCATTGACATACTTAGCAAACAAATCTTCCATGCTAGACACTTGGCCTTTAGCATGAAAGTCATCAAAAGCTTTATAATAGGATACACGATCTGTAAATTTAATATCAATCGGCGGAAATCCTGCTTTCATCAACTCAAGATTAACCAAAAGCCGGCCTGTTCGGCCGTTTCCATCAATAAAGGGGTGGATACTTTCAAAATCAATATGAAATTTAGCTAGCTTAGTAATGATTGAGCTTGTATCCTTTTGATAATCTTGCAAGAGCTGCTCCATCTTGGGACGAATCATATAAGGCGGAGCTGGTTCATTGGCAGCCCCCATGATTCTAACAGGAACTTTTCTATAAACACCTCTATCTTCTTTTTTATCTGACAGAACAAGGTAATGAATATCTTTAATGACTTGCTCCGTTAAGGGACGATTTTCTGAAACCAGTGTTTGAACGAATTGAAAGGCTTCCTTGTGACCAATGGCTTCAAGATGATCCTTCAAAGGTTTCTGATCAATGGTTAACCCTCTTAGCACCATATCGGTTTCCCGAAGAGTCAAGGTATTTCCTTCAATCGCATTAGAATTATAGGTGTACTCTACAAGAAATTCCTCATTTAGTCGATCTAGCTCACCACTAGTCAAGGGCCTCCTTGTTGCTAAGAGTGATTTCTTCTCTTCAATCACTGATAGTAAGCTAGAAGCCTTTTTATAACGACCGTCACTTGGCTGTGCTGCATCCGCTGGGATTCTCCAAATTTTCCCATCACGGTAGGCTCCTTCAACTTTCCCTTGTGCACACAAAGTACGCACGCGCCTATCAGAGATTCCCCAGCGTTTAGCAGCTTCTTTTGCTGTAATATACATCTATTCCACCTCTTTTCTGACTTCTATTATAGCATTTTCGGAATAATAGGTCTGTTTTCGGAACAATATTTAGAGATTTGCGGAATAATAGTAGTTTTTTATGTTATCATCTAAAACTGCATAACGGTATTTTCCATAAATATAACAAGTTGAGTTTCTACAACATAAGTTCTTCTAAATTATTTTTCACATCAGTCATGCGTTAGCAGAAAGAAATTAGTAAAATTTGCGCAAGTTGGTATTGCGTTTACCAACTAGCAGAAAATAACTGTAACTCTTGATAGCAAGGCATTTGATAAAATAAAAGAAAAACAGCGAAGCTTTCTCTCGTTTTCAAAACAATCTACTTATGAAATAATAATGCCCTTCTTATACTATTATCTAAAAATACATGGCTATATTCTCAGACAAGGGTTAGCAGAAGGAAATTTGTAAATATTTGCTCAACTATGTATTGCGTTTATGTAGTTGCGCAAACAGATTTGTTAAGTAATTTTCCGCTAAGTGGTATTGCGTTTATGTAGTTGCGGATTTAAACTAAAACCCTTGCTAGTAAAGCATTCGGTAACACAAAAGAAAAATAGCGAAGCTTTCTCTCTTTTCTCACAACAATCTGTCATCTAACTGAATATTAACCAATAAAATGATATTTCAATCTCATACCCAATAATCTAAGAAAAAGAAATGAAAAATCAAAGATGAATCCACAGTACGCCACACAAAGAACCGCATTAAAACAACGTTTAGAAACATTCAACTAATAATAAATAATAGAAAAACAATGCTATTTCCTTTCTATTCTCCCGCCACTTCGGATAGAGCTAAGAAGAGAGAAAGAAAAAGAAGGATATCCCCCCCTGAAGCTTTAATAAACCCATTTATATCAAGGGTTAAATTATATGAACAAAGATAAAAACATGAATTGTAATAGAAAAATGGCGTAGCCTTCTCTCTATTCTTCCCGCAATTAAGGTAGTAACACAATGTGGAAAACACCCACGAAGCGTATAATATCAAGGATTATCCACATGTTAATAATTTAAAATAGCAATAAATCACGCGCAATAACCTAAGAAAATAGGCCGAAAGGACAAAGATAAAAAAGACACTAAATAAGCCCATAATGATATTAAAGAATGCCTTTATATAGAACCCCATTTATAAGGCAAACGCTATCCCTTATAAAAGAAATATGGCACTGCCTTTTGCTTTTCTTTCGCCTTTATATCACGGCTCACTATAAAAGCCCATAACAGTTAGAAAACACGGTACAGTATAGAAGCCCATGATTATTAAAAGATAACAAGCGTAGCTTTCTCTCTTTTCTTATGGCGCGTGATGTGGATATCTGTATATAGTATAGATGTCCATAATGGGTCTTATTCGTGGTCTACTATGGAGACCCATTGAAATTATGATTATGTTTCACTACAGAAGTCCATGCTATCGCTTATATTACCCTACTATATTAGCCCACTTTTCTTTCATTCATGGCCTTATATAGTAGACCATGAAATTTAAAAATACAGATAACTATAGTGAGCCATGTTTTTTAAAACAACGGTGTGATATAGAAGCCCATGTTTAACAAAATATGAGCCTTATATGTAATCCATTATTGAGATATTCGTGGTACAGTATAGTACCTCATAAAGATAATAAATGATGGTCTAATATAGCGGGCCATGTTCCTTTAATTCATGGTCAACTATAGCTAACCACCAATGACTAAATAATGGGCCGGTATAGAGTAGCCAAATGAGGAATTTTATGGTCTTGTATAGAAGCACACGATTTAACTTTTTATGTTCCACTATAGTTGACCATTATTTGAAAATTTACATCCTAATATAGATGCCCATGTTTAACAAAAATATGGGCTTTATATGTAACCCATTATTGAGATATTCATGGTACAGTATAGCGCCTCATAAAATAACAAATAATGGTCTTATGTAGTGTGCCTCGTTTCTTTAATTCATGGTCGACTATAGTTAATTACCAATAACTAAATAATGGGCCAATATAGAGTACCAAAATGGGGAAATTTTATGATCTCGTATAGTAGCACTCGATTTAATTTTTTATGTTCTACAGTAGTTGCCCATTATTTGAAAATTTGCATCCTAGTATAGAAGCCCATACCACCTTATATAAGCGCTCTTCTACACTAGCCCATCTTTTGCTGATTTATGAATTGTTAAATAAGCTCATGAAAGAATGATAGTATGAATTTTATATGTAGATCATAGTTAGTAAAAAATCGGTCTTTGTGTAACCACATTTCCTATGAAATAAAAAGCATATACACTAGAGAGGGGCTGGAACTACTGCTCCAGACCCTCTCTAATTTTATACCATATAATCATTACTGAACTTCAATGCCAAGGTATTCATTTGTACAATGTATATTAATTTGAGTAAGAATTTCATTATCAAAAGTGAACTCTACATAAGAAGGACGGTCATTTTCTTCACGCCCATCTAATATGTAACTTATGAAGCAGCGTGTATCATTCTTATCATACTCTCTGTCATATCTGAAATACTCATCTTTATATATAGGGTTCTTAATTTTGACATTATCTAAAAATTGATTTCTTGTAATTCCTAAATTAATCCCTTCGTACGATAATCTATTTCCTGCATTTTCATTTGGCTTAATTGCACTATTGACACTGCCTTTATATTGGAAAGTAAGAATGTTAATATCCGAATCAACAGCCTGGGCACTACGTCTTTTTGTGTTAATAACATTTGCAGAAAGAAAGAAGGTTGTTGAGTTTTTTCGATTTTTTGCTGAGATAGACTCAAATGGTGTTGCTGTCTTTCCATTATCTATTTCAGTCATTGCTCCATCGTTACCTTCCATCTCTTCGCCCTCAACAGTTTCCCAAATTTTTCTAACAGTATTAGGCAGATTAAAATGATAAGAGTCAATTACAAAATTTGTTCCAAGAGTTACGTTTATCTTCTTTTGATTATGAACTGGTAGTATTTGGTCAATATCTAGGTATGACATTGCATCATATACAGAATCATCATTTTTCAAAAAACTATAACGGTAGATTCCCTCATCGTCCAATTTACCCTCTGGCGACTCATAAGTTTCAAAGTTGTGCACGACATCAGCAGAAATAGTTTTACCACTTGTTGTATCTGAACTTTTATTCTCTACTGATCCGTTTTTTCCTTTTCCACAGCCAACTAATAGCATTCCACAAATTATTAAGATAAAAAAATATTTAAATTTATTCATCATCTACACACGTCCTTTCGATTTCTTATAACTAGGATCTAATTGATTGATCTTTTCTTCATATTCTTTGATTTGACTGACTAATGATTGAAACTCCGAATCCCAATCGTTAGCAAACTTACTATAATAAGCCTCGCCTAATTGCTTAAACAGCGCATCAAGTTTCCTTTTTTCTAAACTGACCTCAATATTAGTCCTTACGTTACTTGTCAACTCTTTTGTCTTTTTTGAAGCTAAAGAACTGACATCTGATATCTTCTCTGTAATATCTGTCAAAAAGGAATGCTCCCCATCTGTTGATCCAAACTTTGCTCCACATTTTGGACAATAATCACTATCTATTTGTAACTGATTTCCACATTTATAGCAGAATTTTTTTAACGGCTGCTCTTTCTGAGAATGATTAGAGTTAGATAGAGGTGAAGTTGTCAGTTCAATTTTCTCACCATGTTCTATCCCATCTGCCATCATCGGTATGATTGGACTATTTAGAATTTGTTCTGGATTTTCAATAGAATCAGAACTACCTTTAGCATCTTCAGTTAAAAACAATCCAGCATTCTTAGCCTCAATAAATTCTTTTGGTGTTGGTTTGCGGCCTTTTTCTTTTTCAAAAGACTCAATCCATTCATCTTTAAACATAGCTATTCATTCCTTTTCAAATCGTCTAATAAGCTTTATTATAAGCAACTCCCATATTTTGCATAAAACCAATACGTTGGCTCACTGCTGGGAAACCTCTTTCAAAAAATTTCTTAATTCTAGAATTATCAACTGATGTTATATTGTCTAGATAGTAACAGTACACTTCTCCTAGGTTGTGCTCAGCCACATATTGATCAGCAGCTAAAACATCTTTTTGAATCGTGCTTCTAACAAATAAATAAGTTAGTCCTACCCAAGTCGCAATTATTGCTAAAGAAACATAAAAGATGATAGCTCCGTTCTTACTTTGCGACGTATCAGACCAAAATGATGTTCTTCTATCTCCATAATTTTTATTGAATCCGCTCCAGATTAAAATAGCAATTGCTGCTAATACGACGATAATGTTGGCAGAAATAACAACTAATAATAAATTCGGGGCCATATCGCTAATTCGATGCAATTCAAACATCACTTTAGATTCAAAAATTTCTGGGTGCTGAGCCAGTGATTCTGATACAACAAGTTTGTTCATCCCAACCGCATAAGTAACTGGTACGTCACTATTAATAATATGAATATCAATTGTCTCAGGCAATAACAAACCTTCAGACCTAGCTTTGGCTATCATATTATCTATGGGGACTTTTAAATATTCTATTTGTTCTTGACGTTCAATCTTTCTGGCACCAATAATCCGACACACTAGCCCCTGCCCTGTTTTTGATATCGCAAACATCATCAAAAGAATCGGTATCCCATATTGAAAAGAACTGGTTATCGCTAAATAAATTAATAAGATCCATCTTTTATGCTGTATGCAACTCGTCAAATAGTCTATTATTGAAGTTTTCTGAAATTGAGCAGACATGTCACTTGAGTGGTTTTCACCTTTCAATCTCTGACCACAGTTTTGACAAAACTGAGTTCCTTCTATAGCTTGACTACCACAAGAAGTACAAAACATCATGGCTTTAGTTGGTTCATTTAGATTATTTTCGGCATCTTCTTGAAGATTTGATTGACTCATTGCTGCAGTGGTATTTTCTATGAACTCTCCACTGAATTTCGCGGAAGTCATTTCTTCCTCAGTAGCTCTTCTTCCATTTATAGCTTCAAAAGCTTCTAACCATTCTTCTTTTGTCATAGTATTCTCCTAGTTCTTATATATAAAGCTATTTTACCACATTTTCAGTCTTTTGTGACTGTTAAATTTATTTTCAGTTTTTTATAGTGGTTCTTTGAAAAATTAATACCTGTATGATAGGTTTATGGAAAATAAACTACAGAAATTTATTGCTCAGCGCATCAGAATTCTACGGAAACAAGCTGGTATGACACAAATGGAGCTCGAAGAAAAAGCTGGCTTAGGTTTTAATTATATTTACAAACTAGAAAATAAACCTAGTAATATTACTATCAGTACACTTTACAAAATTATAGAAGCCCTTGAAGTAGATATACCCACTTTTTTCGATATGAAGCAAGGTATTGATGAGGAAACCGAAGATCTATTACTACTCTTAGCCGAACTTCCCAAACAAAAACGCCATGAATTCACGAAGGCTCTATCAATTCTGATTAAGTCTCTAAAATAGAGAAATAAATTTATCTTCAAGCCATTGTGAAGCTAAGAATAATGTTACAACACCAACTGAGGAGAGTACTCCTAGCTTGTTCATCATCCTGTATGCCTCCACGCGCATAAAGTTACAACTGGCAAAGATAAACCATATGAAATAGCTATCCATCTGCTCAAAGTATTTACCTAGACATCCATTTCGGATGTCTTTTTCATTCTTGACTACTCCACAATCTTAGCGTGTATACAGCGCTGTTAGTCAAAGAAAAATGAACAGCCTGTGCCTATTTTTTCTTTATTTGCATCAGGAAAAATTAATATCTCCAACCCTAGATTCAACGACATTTCATTATCAAGTTTTTATTTTTTTAATTATATGGCATGATATTAATGAATACATTTTTAGGAATATGACATGACAAATAAAGCAAACAAGCCTATGAAGGTTACTGTTCAAATTGGAAATACAGGAAGTCCTTCTCATAACTCAAGAAATTTTAATATAATATCTGCTTCTCATATTGATGAAAGTCGGTCTCACCTAAATCATTACATTTCTACCTATCCCGATTTAAAATATAATTTCGTTGAAACGGAAAAACGATTTTATCGAGTTAATTTTTCGGATTGGCTTAAAGATATTAATGCAAAAGCAATCAAACAATACCATCCAGAACGCAAAAAAACGAGTGAAGATTTAAGAAAAGGACGGAATACTAAGCCACAAGAAGTTATTTATCAAATTGGAAACAAAGATATAGCTCCTACTTCAACTGAATTTCGTATATGGAACAATGAACTGATAAAATATCAGTCGAAATTAACCAAAGAAAACTTATTTATCCTTGATGGTGCTATTCACAACGATGAAGCAACCCCTCATGCACATATCCGACAAGTTTGGGTATATCATGATAAAAATGAGGATGGAAAAGAGCTCCTCAAGATTGGGAAAAGAAAAGCTATGATAGAATTGGGATTGCCACTTCCGAATCCTGAAAAACCTGAAGGCCAGTATAACAACCGCTTAATGACCTATACTCGTCTTATTCGTGAAGAAGGGGAACGCCTGGCTATTGAAATGGGCTTTAACATTGATGTTGAACACAGCAAACGTCCGCACATGTCAAAAGAGGCATATATCCGTTACATTACCAGTCGGGAGTATGAAAATAAGGTGCTTAAACAAATTGAACAGAATCAGAAATTCAATCAACAGGATCGGTAAAGAAAATAAACTTTTCCCCATTGCTCTTACTCAAAAAATCTGGTATACTTTTGTTAGTTTATAAAACAACAGATGATTCGGGAGGTTTTATGTTTTCGGGAAATCGTTTAAAAGAAAGGCGGATGTCTCTAGGTTATTCGCAGTCTGCTGTGGCAGATAAACTTCGTATCAACCGTTCCTCCTACTTCAATTGGGAAAATGGAAAAACAAAGCCAAATCAAAAGAATCTCCAACAACTGGCCACCATCTTAAAAGTTCCAGAGACTTACTTTGAATCTGAATACAAGATTGTTAGTACTTACCTCCAGCTCTCTTCGGATAATCAAAAAAAGGTTGATGGCTATGCCGAAGAATTGCTTCAAGCACAACAATCACATGATAACATTGTTCCACTGTTTTCTGTGGAAGTCCTATCTGATGTGGCTCTTTCTGCTGGTCTTGGTGAATCTCTCTTTGATGAATACGAGACAGAAACCGTTTATTCAGACGAAGAACAATATGGCTACGATGTTGCTGCTTGGATTAAAGGAGACTCTATGGAGCCTATATACCTGGATGGTGAAGTCGCTCTTATTCGTGCCAGTGGTTTTGATTATGACGGAGCCGTCTATGCACTGTCATGGAATGAGTCCGTCTATATCAAGAAACTTTATCGAGAAGAAAATGGGTTTCGAATGGTATCTCTAAACGATGATTATCCTAATCGATTTATCCCCTATGAGGATGAACCTCGTATTGTTGGATTAGTCGTTAGTCACTTCATGCCCACTATAAGAAGCTGATTGTGATACCACCTGCTAAAACTATCATTTGTAGTAAAGAGCATATTTACATTGCACCACAGCATATTGAATATGAGATAACAGATCATATTGATGAACTGGAAAGTTAGAAGGAGATAAGGAGGAACTAAAACCATGGGCTATATTGATTATTCCAAAGAACCTCAATCTGATATAGCTTTCGTTGATATGAAGTCTTTCTATGCCAGTGTAGAATGTGTTGACCGTGGATTAAATCCCTTGCACACTTCTCTGTGCGTTATGAGTAGAGCTGAAAACGCTGCGGGGTTAATTTTAGCATCGTCTCCTATGTTTAAAAAAGTCTTTGGAAAAAACAATGTCGGACGTGCTTACGATTTACCCTTTGATATTCAGACAAGAAAGTTCAATTACTATAATGCTAAACGCCAAGGACTTGATATCTCACCCAGGTACATCTCTTATATTGAAAGCTGGGCTAAAAGAACACTGATTGTCCCTCCCCGGATGGATCGCTATATTGAGAAAAACATCGAAATTCAGCATATCTTTCAAGACTATGCTGCACCTGATGACATTCTTCCCTACTCTATTGATGAGGGCTTTATTGATCTAACCTCTTCTCTCAACTACTTCATCAGAGATAACTCATTGAATCGAAAGCAGAAACTGGATGTGCTATCTTCCAAATTACAACATGACATTTGGAAAAAGACAGGGATCTATTCAACTGTTGGTATGAGCAACGCTAACCCATTATTAGCTAAATTAGCTCTTGATAATGAAGCGAAAAAGACACCGACCATGCGAGCCAATTGGTCTTATGAAGATGTCGAATCAAAACTTTGGTCTCTTCCACACCTAACTGACTTCTGGGGTATTGGCAGACGTACAGAGAAACGACTCCATAAATTGGGCATCCCCTCTATCAAAGAACTGGCTAATGCTAATCCAGATACACTTCAAAAAGAATTTGGAAAAGTCGGCGTTGAATTGTGGTTCCATGCCAACGGTGTAGATGAAAGTAACGTTCACAAGCCTTACAAACCTAAGTCTCACGGTCTAGGTAATTCTCAGGTTTTACCTCGTGACTATTACTCAAAACGAGAGATTGAGACTGTCTTATCGGAAATGGCAGAACAGGTAGCGAATCGATTAAGAGCGGCCCACAAAAAGGCCACGGTAGTATCTATCCAAGTCGGTTACTCAAAAATAGAGAGGAAGCGACCTATTATGGCGCAAAAGAAAATTGAGCCTGCCAATCTAACAAAAACAATGGTGAATCATGTACTGGAGTTATTCCGCAGTAAATATAACTCTGGGGCCGTGAGAAATATCGGCGTATTCTACAGTGGCTTTGTCGATGAAAGCATTGGACTCCTATCACTTTTCGATGATGTTGAAACGATAGAAAAGGAAGAAAGACTCCAAGCAGCCATTGATACTGTTAGGGAACAATTTGGTTTTTTGGCTATACAAAAAGGAACCGTCCTTACAGAAGGTTCCAGAAATATTGAAAGAAGTAAACTCATCGGCGGTCACTCCGCTGGAGGATTAGAGGGACTAAAATGATAGATCGTTCTTATTTACCTTTTCAATCAGCAAGGGAATATCAAGATGCTGGGATGCAAAAATGGGTGGGATTTTTCTTATCAGAACACACTTCTGCTCTTTCTAATGATGCGAGTAGAAGGACTTACCAGTCTGAATTAACCGTAGAGATGAAACATCTGCTGCTAAACCAGTTGTATGTGAATCAATTGACTGCACGAATCACAATAGAAGAAAAGAACAATTTAAACTATGTCATTGGTAGCGTCCTAACGCTCACAAGTGACCATGTTTTAGTGAAATCAACTGATGGGCATATCACTATCGCACTCGAAGATATGCTTGCTATTGAACTTTTGGAGGAGGTGCCCCTGCATGAATCAGCTTGACTTTCATCACAATGAGTTACAAATGGATTATTTTAGCGATAGCTATCGTCGCTTTGAGATAGACTTCTACCGCTACTCTGCCTTAGATATCCCCTTAACGTTCTTAACAGATGATATTCTCTTGGCCATGTCCAAATCCCAACATAACTACTTTAAGCTCAATAAAGAGAATGCTAAGGATAATAGGGACCACTACTTCATCTTTGATATTAAACCTGTAGAGGAAGAAAAGCTAATTCGAAAGTTTGTCTATTTAAAAACAACTCTTCATCTCTTCTCTTGAAGTACCTAATAGCAATTAAATTATATATATGAACAAAAGGAGTAGGCGTTATCGCTTACTCCTTTTGTTATATCCATAGATAATATTGAAAAACTATCAATAGAGTATTCTTTAACATTTACAAATATTAGTAGATAAATACTTGAAAAATTATTTATCCCTAAAAAAAATGAATTTTTGAATGAGACTAAATTTTTTCGTGGCATAATATAGTTGCCAAAAACAACATAGGTTTTTACGACGATTTTTAAAGAAATCCTAGCTGTTCATGGCATACTATCTATGCGAGAAAATAAATCTAACATAAATTATATCAAAATGATTTACTTAGAGCTCTAAAATACAAACAATTTTCTAAAGATTAATTTTCAAGCATTCACAAATACATAGAGGAGAGTAATATACCCCCTCTCGACCGGTCGTACCAACCAAAAGAAGTCCTTTAAGGATAGTCTTTCCAATTATTTAAAAATTTTAAAAAGGAGATATTTATGATAGACATAAAAGTTGATCAAGTTACTTTAGTTGTATTTGATAATAATTCTCAGCACGAACATACATTTTGGCAGGAACGAGCCCAAAAAAATATTCAAAAATTATTGCACCTAAGCAAACTTTCTGAATTATATAGTTTTACTGATGAGAACGTAAAATTACCGCGGGGATATACAGTCGGTTTCAATATAGACAATGCGACCTTCCAGTTATCAATTGCATATCATCCTGACAATCTACAAATAGGGATCATCATATATTTCTCAGCTAAAGCATGGGATAACTATCAACAAGCATTTCAAGAAAAGTTTGGCAAATCTATTAATGTCCACACGTTATTACAAGAGCTACAATTTTCTTCTCTCAATATAAGATTGAGTCGAATAGATATTTGTGTTGATTTTATCAATGAAAAAATTAATATCTCGAAACTGAAACGTTCACTAGAAAGTGGGCGAACAGAGTTAAGATACGGAAAATACAAAAACTCTAATAAAATAAATCTCCAACATATTCAAGAAGATAACTTAAAAAAGCCATATCCCAGAAATACTTCTCAAATCAATGATATTTCAAAGGATTTTAAGACAGAGACAATCTATCTCGGATCTCGTTCTAAAAACAGTAAGGCTATAGTACGTATTTATGATAAAAAAAGAGAATTGCAAGAAAGAAATATAGATAAAAATGTGGAAGATTGGGTTCGATTTGAAGTTGAGTTTAAAGAAAAATTTGCACATCAGTTAACCTTAGCTCTTCTTGATTGTCAATCAGATAACGAAGCCAAAAATATTATACTATCAGCTGTTCTTGATAAATATTTATTTTTCTATACTAAATCTAACAGACTTCATAAAATATCAAAGTTAATGTTAGAACAACTTGAGAGTGGGGCATTTTCTTTTACTACATCAAAAATCACTGATAATAGCTTAGAAAAAAGTATTCAATATCTTATAAGAGGCTCTGGATTGTTAGCACTTTTGTGGAAAGTTGACCAAATCTATGGACAGAGAAGTTCCCCAAAATTATTAGGCCATTTTTACCAGATTTACAAAAATACATTCAAGCCAAACAAAGACCATCTGAGTTGGCTTAATAAGTATCAACACGAGCTTAAAGGCACAAAAGAACCGTGGATTTAGTCTAAAGAAAGCAACTATAAAATAATACATGAGGAGAAAATTATGATCGATTTATTATCAAAAGAAGAGATTATCACATTAACAGGCTACTCAGAATCTCAAGCAAAAAAAATTATACGAATGGCAAAAGAAGACCTAGTACAACATGGTTTTCTCTTTTATAATAATAAGAGGGTAGGTCGTGTTCCTAGAAAATCAATTGAACGAATTCTAGGTTTTGAGCTCTCACCTAAAGATGGTATAATTGATAGTGTGCAAGAAGATACTGTTTTTGAAAAGGGAGTTTCAAATGACAGTAACGAGACAAAAAAATAAGAAATGGAGGGTGGATATCAGTGACGGTTATGATCCTGTAACAGGGAAACAAAAGCGTCATAGAAAAACAGATTTCAAGTCACGCAAAGAAGCAGAAAGATATGAGGCGGACTATCGAATCAATAAGCTTTATCAAGTAGGATACCAAGACAAAATCAGTGTAGACTATTTGTATTCTTTGGTTCGAGAAGAAGATGAACTTCGTGGTAATAAACGAGGTACAATTGATAGTCAAGAGTCCTATTTCCGAGTATATGTCTCACAATATTTTAAAAATGCAAATATGCGAGCAGTATCCATTGCTGATATTAAGGATTATAGAAATTGGCTTAAGAGCCAACCTAGTGTAAAGGGTGGTACGCTATCTAATACTCACATCAATCAACAAATGATTTTTCTTCATAAAATGTTTGATGTTGCGATTTCAAATCAGCTTCGTATAGATAATCCCTGCGATGGTTTGCGGCAATTACCTCAACCATACAAAGAAATGAATTACTATACGCCTGAACAATTCAAACAATTCGACTCGCTTTTTAAAAAAACAGAATACCAATATCAGCTGTTTTACAGAATATTGATGTATACCGGAATTCGTATAGGAGAAGCATTAGCTTTAACTTGGAAGCAAGTCAATCTTGACGAAAAATATATTGATATTAAATACTCTGCTTATTATCGTAATGGACAAGTTCATATCGGTACTGTAAAAACAACTCAATCAAATCGTAGAATTTATATTCACAATGCCTTTATAGAAGAATTGAAATTATGGAAGGCAAAACAGTTTGATTTATTAGGTGAATTTACAGATGACTCGGATAATCTTCAAATTTTTCAAACAAGTCCTGAGTTGCTCACAGGTCCTAATATTTCAAATTTTAGAGTAATCCTAAAAAAGAGAATGCCTGATAATCTCAAGTTAATTCGCAATCATGATTTCAGACACTCTCATGCAGCCTTTCTTATTTCACAAGGCTTACGAAACGGTGAGGGGAGAGATTATATCTTCTTTACCTTGATGAAACGCTTAGGACATAGTTCTATAAACACTACTATAAATGTTTACTCACATTTATTTCCAACACAACAAAAAGAAGTTGCTTCTGCTTTTGAAAATTTTTAACAATAAGGCAAAATAAGGCAACGAAAATTTACAAACAGGGTCTAAACCCTTGATACGAAAGGAATCTAGAAAATCTTATGATGAATATGCAAAACATGATGAAACAGGCGCAAAAACTGCAAAAACAAATGGAGAAAAAGCAGGCTGAACTGGCCGCTGCTACTTTTGTTGGCAAATCTGCTCAAGAATTGGTTGTTGCTACTTTTACAGGTGATAAAAAGCTGGTTTCTATTGATTTCAAAGAGGCCGTTGTTGATCCCGAAGATATTGAAACACTGCAGGATATGACCGCTCAAGCCGTAAACGATGCCCTCAGCCAAATTGAAGATGCCACGCAAAAAACGATGGGTGCCTTTGCTGGGAAACTGCCTTTTTAAAATTGAAAAAGGAGAGAAGCCTCCATACGGCTAATTCATCAAGTTCAAACAGTCTGACGGAGTTCGGCAAGGATGGACTGGAAAAGCAAAAAACGGCTGCTCAATCAGCCGCTTTGTTAATCTATTAGCGCAATATAAGATTCAAGGCCGGGACACGTTGTTCCGGCCTTTTTTATTTACCAAACAAACGGGCAAAAAATCCTTTTTTGACGCCCTCTTGCTGATTTTGAATCTCTTCGACCTCTGCCTTAGCCTCATCAAGTTCCAGCTTGAGCTGTTCCTTATCTTGCATGGCGGTCAGGGTCAGCTGCTGCTGCTGGTCTATTTGCTTGTCTTTTTCAGCAATCTGCACATCCTTGATCCGCAGCTGTTCATCTTTTGAATCCAGCTGGCTGTCTTTTGCTTTAAGCTGCTCATAAAGGCGCGTAATTTCAGTGTTTTTTTCATCAATCAAAATTTCAAGAAATTCCCGCTGCTTAACTTCCTCGCTGACTGGCTCGTCTTCAAAGATTGTCTTTTTATAAATTTCCTCTAATTTGATAAGGCCGGCACGGTTGACAACCGTAACCCCCTTGTCATTTTTTTCAACATATTCTTCAGGAAAAGATTTAACGCGGTTATTAACCGCTTGTCGGCTCACTCCCAGAATTTCAGCCAATTCGCTGACTGTCTTTTCAATTGCCATAATATCCTCATTTTTACAGAATTTATACTATGAAAATAGTATCATATCACCCTTAATCTGTCAATTTATGGCAGGAAAAGCAAGGTTTTTAAGAAATCTGTCAAAGCCGGTAAAATTATGCTAGAATGAAAGTATGATACATTTTGATACTATTGTTATCGGCGGCGGGCCTGCCGGTATGATGGCCAGCATTTCTGCCGGCTTTTATGGGCAAAAAGTCCTCCTCATTGAGAAAAACAAAAAGCTGGGCAAGAAGCTCTCCGGCACCGGCGGCGGCCGCTGCAATGTCACAAATAACGGCAGTCTTGATGACCTTATGGCAGGTATTCCCGGCAATGGGCGCTTTCTCTACAGTGTCTTTTCCCAGTTTGATAATCATGATATTATCCATTTTTTTGAAGAAAATGGGGTGGCCCTAAAAGTTGAAGATCATGGGCGCGTCTTTCCAGTAACGGATAAATCACAGACAATCATCCGCGCGCTGGAGGCAAAAATTCAAGAAACCGGCGGCACCGTGCTGACTAATACAGAAGTCACCTCAGTCAAAAAAAGAGATGGCCTCTTTCAGCTCAAGTCAAAAGATCAGGCCTTTACCTGTCAAAAACTGATTGTCACAACAGGCGGAAAATCTTATCCCTCAACCGGATCAACAGGATTTGGGCATGAAATTGCCCGCCATTTCAACCTTGGTCTAACACCTCTCGAAGCAGCCGAAAGTCCTCTGCTGACAGATTTTCCTCACAAAGCTCTGCAGGGGATCTCACTTGATGATGTCACACTTAGCTGCGGCAGACACCAAATCACGCACGATTTGCTCTTTACACATTTTGGTCTGTCCGGTCCTGCTGCGCTTCGGCTATCCAGCTTTGTCTCCGGCGGTGAGACTGCTAACCTAGACTTTCTGCCACAGATGATGTCTGAAGATCTGCTCAGCTATTTTCAAAAAAATCGAGAAAAATCCTGCAAAAATGCTCTTAAGGGTCTGGTTCCCGAACGTGTTGCCGACTTTCTGAGTGCCAATCTGCCGGACAAGATCAAACACCTGTCTCCAAGCCAAACACAAGAGCTTGCGGACAAGCTTAAAAAACTGCCTATTAAAATTACCGGCAAGATGTCTCTGGCCAGATCCTTTGTTACCAAAGGCGGGGTTGAACTCAAAGAAATCAACCCTAAGACACTGGAAAGTAAGAAAGTTCCGGGTCTGTTCTTTGCCGGTGAAGTCTTAGACATCAACGCTCACACAGGCGGGTTTAATATTACTTCTGCCTTGTGCACCGGCTGGGTCGCCGGCAGCGTTTCTGTGTAATTCAAAGGATGCCAAAACAGATAAGGTTATTTTGACCGCTGCGCAGGACAAGTGCCAGCAAAGCTTTAAATCTTCTTGTTCTTTCCATAAATTAAGAAAGCTGGGATTTTCACCCAGCTTTTTCCTAGTGCCTACAGTCACTCTGCCAGATGACTTCACAGCAGGAGGCTTGGCTATAGAGTTTTATTTGATTTTTTCAAGAAATTTGTGCCTTAGATCATCTCTGATCGTTTCCAAGCGTTTTAGCTGATTGACCTGATGAATGCCATAAGCAATATTGTAAGCCGAGGTCACAAAACGCGGTACGACCTTGCAGCAAATTTCTCGCTCAAAACGATAAAAGAACAAATTATAGGAGCTGCAGCGACCGCCGGCAAATTCATTGAGCACATAATCACTGAGCAGCTGCACACTGTCTGCCAGGCGGTCTAAATCACTGATATCAGCAATTCTGACATTAAACTCTGTAAAGTCCTGTAAGGGATACGACGATATGGTAATTTCAGCCGCATGTTTTGACTCTTTATAAACTTCCAGACCTGCAAAAGTTTTCCTGTCCAAGGCTGCATAAGCATCTAGATCTTTAAAGCCCACAAGCTGTGAATGAGGGTGCCTGAGGCTCCCTCCGGATAAGGGACCAAAATTGCGAAAGAGAACAACACTGCGGTAATCCTTGCAGACCTCAAGCTCTGCCCATTTTTCAAACATAAAAGCAAAAAGCTGCCGGTTAGCTGCTGAATCGTAAGCTGAAATATCTCCCTCATGCCAGCTGGACTCAATGATCAGGGTTTGATAACTGTCTTGCAAGACAGGAAACTTATTCTCCACCCAAATCATGTCCTTTTTTCTATCTAAAATTTTGCCAAGCTCCGTCTGCTCACAAAAAGGGCAAGTATCCTTGTTGCTGGGCTTCTGACTGGCAATCGTGGTATTAAAGGTGAGCTTACGGTAGGTCATAACGTTTCCTTTCCTAAGTGTTTATGACATTATTCTAGCATAATTTTTCAAGGCCAAGCAAAAAGAACCGGCTTTTTGCCGGAACTTATTTAAAACTTGGTTCTCACTCATTTTTCTTGTACAGATTTATTAACGCAGTTATCATAAGCAGCATAAGTTCTCTCATCAAACAAGACCCACTCAATAAGGTCAAAGTCATCTGGATGTTCTTGGATATAGCCGGAAGCCTCAGCGCAGGCAATCTGAGCAGCCTTGTCAACCGGAAAATGATAGACGCCTGTTGCGATTGAGGGAAAAGCAATCTTGCGAATGCCATGCTGAGCTGCCAATTTTAAAGACTCACGATAGCAGGATGCCAAGAGCTCAGCTTCATTTTTCCCGCCGCCCTGCCACACCGGACCAACTGTATGAATAATGTAGCGGCAAGGAAGATTATAAGCCTTGGTCAGCTTAGCCTGACCAGTCTTACAGCCGCCAAGCTGACGGCACTCTTTTAGCAGCTCTTTGCCCGCAGCCCGATGAATGGCGCCATCTACACCGCCGCCTCCTAATAATGTCTGATTGGCCGCATTGACAATAGCATCAACGTTTTTGACCTTGGTAATGTCTCCTTGAATAATTTTTAACATAAGATACCTCAACAATTTCTTTAGTGAACATTAGGGCTCGCTATCATTAAAACAGCAGACGAATTACGGCCATGGCCGCAATTCCTGTTAAAACAGCATAGAGTAAATTTTTGGATTTATAGGCAATGTAAAAAACAGGAAGACTGGCTAAAACTTCCAGCCAGTGCACCTGAGGGAGCCGTCCAATCCTTTCATCAAGAAAGCTTGAAAAAGTCAGGGCAAAAAGGATAGATACCGGCAGATACTTCAAAAAACGCACCACAATATCAGGCAGGCCCTTATATTTGACTAAAATAAAAGGAGCAATCCGAGGCAGCCAGCTGACCGCAAAGCCCAGTAAGATTGCAGTGAAAACATAAGAATCAAGGCTCATCCAGCATCACCCCCACCCCGCAGCCAATCAAAGTTGAAAAAAGCACTGCCAAAGCTTCTGAAAGCAGCATCGACAGCAACAAAAAACTTCCTGCAACGGCTGACAAAACAAGAACAACTTTTTTGGCGCTGTCTGACACAGTCATAGCATCAAACTGACTGACTAAAAGCCCGATAAACATAGCAATCAAGGCAAAATCAAGGCCGAAGTTTTCTGGGCTTGGAATAGTGTTGCCCAGCAACGTTCCTGCAACAGTGGCTGATACCCAGGCTGAGTAGCTGAGAAGATTATTGCCGTGCATCCAGCTTGGTTGGATATTTTTATTGTGAACATTTTCCCCCAGCAGGACACCGTAGCTTTCATCGGTAATCAGTGTGCCGATGCCGATATTCTGCCAGAGGCTGGACTTGGTGAAAATTGTCGTTGCATGCAGGCTCATCAGCATATTGCGCAAGTTAACCAAGAAAACAGTCAGTGTAATGCTCCCCAAATCAGCGACGGAAACAAACATGGCAACCAGAGCAAATTGGGCAGAACCTCCGTAAATCAAAAGGCTCATCAAGCCAACTTCCAAAGGAGACAGACCGGCAGCAGCTGCCACAATGCCAAAGGCAAGTCCGATTGAAATGTAACCTAAAGCTGTCGGCGCAGCGTCTCTCATCCCTTCCCGAAATCCCTTTTCCTGCATCAAATCCCTCACAATCAATGACTAGTAGTTTCATTATAGCACACAAAAATACTCTTGAACACGGGAACAAGAGCATTTTTATCCATTTACTTTTATAAATTGTCGTCTTCGATCTCTTCAATCATATCCAGCCTTTTTTGATGGCGGCCGCCTTCATATTCTGCTGTCAGCCAGCTGTCTACAATCATCTTTGCCAGTTCAATCCCCACAACACGCGCACCAAAGGCCAGAATATTGGTGTTGTTGTGCTCGCGGGACAGCTTAGCCGAATAAGGCTCACTGCAGATTACACAGCGAACGCCCTTAACCTTGTTGGCTGAGATACCGATTCCGACACCTGTTCCGCAGATTAAGATTCCTTTATCAACCTGACTGCTGACAACGGCCTGAGCTACTGCCTTGCCCGATAGGGGATAGTCAAAGCGCTCTGAGCTGTCTGTCCCAAAATTAACGACTTCATAGCCGTAGGCTTCTCTGATGTAATCACTGATGGCCTTTTTGTAGGCAACAGCAACATGGTCATTGCCAATTCCGATTTTCATAATCTTTGCAGCTCCTTCATTATATCTTGGTATGTTTTTTTCTGTCCGAAAAGCGCGCTGGTCCCTAAAACAAATCCATCACAGCCCATTTTTGACAGTTCGGCTATGATTTGCGGACTGCAGGCTCCGTCAATGATGATCTTGTAATGATAGTTTTCTTTCATATCAAGCAAAACTTTGATTTTTTCTTTGACTGTTGGCAGAAATGCTTGACCGGCAAAGCCCGGATTAACCGTCATGACTAACAGGTAATCGCACAAACCTAAAACTTCTGACACAACCAAAGGATTCGTATCAGGATTAATGGCCAGACCGGCCAGCTTTCCTCTGCTTTTGATGTAGGCCAGTGTCTTTGAAACATAGCGTTCACTCTCAGGATGAATGTAAATCAAATCAGCCCCGGCGTTGATAAACCAGTCAATCTTACTGCTGGGATTTTCAATCATAAGATGACAGTCCACCATTTTATTGGTATGCTGTCGGACAGCTTCAATATCCATGACTCCCATTGCTATATTTGGCACAAAACTGCCGTCCATCACATCGCAGTGAAAACTATCTGCCCCGGCCAGATCAAGCTCTGTCACCTCTTTTTTAAGGTTCCCAAAGTCAGCACACATCATACTTGGACACAATAATTTTGCCATACTTACTCTCCTTTCCAAAGGATAACTAAGGATAATCAAACACCGACCTGACGGCAAAGCAGTGGTTTGATTGTCAAAGTGTATAAAAAATCCAATTCCCGAAAAATATCAGAAATTGGATCTTGACCATTACTAAGCAGCTATCATTTTACCTTTAAAGAGACAATATCATTAATGGAAGCATCAAACTGATCAGAAATCACCGTCAGGTGCTTCAAATCAAAGGCTTTAACATTGGAGGTCTTGTGGAATTTTGAGCTGTCACACAGCAGAAATAACTGGTTGGAGTGTTCCTTAACAATCCTCTTTTTAACAGCTTCTGCCAGTGTCGGTGTTGTTCCGCCGCTGGCTTTTGACAGGCCGTTTATCCCTAAGAAAGCCTTGTCAAAATACAAATTTCCTAAATTTTCCTCGGTCAGGCTTCCTTTCAAAGAAGATGTTTTGGGATTGTATTCACCGCCCAGCAGAATAATTTTAGCTGCAATCGGTTCATGAAAAGCCAAAATATCCGTGTTGGTCGTATAAATCGTTATCTTCTTGTCAAAAATCTGCTCAAAAAGAGCTGAGCAGGTCGAACCTGAATCCAGATAAATCACATCACCGTCTGTGATTTCTCTGGCAGCCAGCTGAGCAATTTTCGCCTTTTTATCACTGTTGAGAGTGCTTTTTTGCGAAATCGGTATCTCCCTGACTGTTGAGTTAAGCTTCACCGCTCCTCCTGACAAAGCTTCTATCTTGCGAGCTTTCTCCAATTCTTTTAAATCCCGTCTCAAGGTTGACATTGATACGCCGCTGATCAATTCTTGCAGCTGGTCAATTTTTACAATTTCCTTATCTTCAATAATTCTTAATATCTTTTGCTGTCTCTCATATGGAATCATTATAGTCACCTTCACTTTATAGTAATAATGATACCATATTTGCCCTACATTTTCATTTAGGCTAATTTATCTTCCTTCGTCGTGAAAATATAGCCTAAAATACCACCGACAACTACCGAAATGGCAAGACCGATGATACCATTGATAACATTGGCATTACCTGCAATGAAAGCCGGAAAAGTTGTTACACTGCCAAAAACAAAGGCATTCGTTACGACTTTGGTAAAGCCTAAGTAAGCTCCGCCAACGGCACCTCCGATAATTTGAGCCAGAAACAGTTTTTTATTTTTGACCAAGAGACCAAATAACGTTGGCTCAATGATAGCCGATAAAGCAATGGTTACCACGCCAGTCAGGGCGAAATTTTTCAGATTTTTATCTTTTCCTTTGAGATAAACACCCATGGCTGTTCCAATAACAGCAAAATTACAGGCAAAGGTGAGAGGACAGATATAGTCAAAACCATTTTGAGAGATATTATTGATCATAATCGGATTGACTGCCCAGTGAATACCAAAGCTGACCAGCACACTCCAGCCGCCGCCGATGACAATGCCGGTCAAGAGACCGCTTCTTTCAATCAGCCAGTTAACAGCATTGGCAATCAATTCGCCGCCATAGACACCGATAGGTCCGATAACAATAACCGTTAAAGGCACCATAATTAAGAGGGAAATCAAAGGAACCATAACCAATTTCAGTGTTTCAGGAATATGCTTATCCAGCCATTTATAAAGGTAAGAATAAGCCCAGATGGTTAAAATGATGGGAACAACCGTTGAATTATAATTCATCAAAACAACCGGAATGCCAAAGAAATTAGTCATTGCCCCATTTCCTGTCTTCCCCAGTAAGGCAATGAAATCCGGATGCAGCAATGCAGCGCCAATCAAAGCTGAAATATAAGGACTGGCACCGAAACGCCGGGCAGATGTGAAGGCCAGCAAAACAGGCAGGAAGTAAAAAACACTCATGGACGCAGCAAATAAGATAGCATAAGTCCCGCTTTTTTCACTGACTAACCCCAGCTGTACCGCAAGAATGAGCAGACCTCTTAAAATACCAGAACCTGCCAAAGCCGGCAAAAGAGGAGCAAAAATACCAGAAATAGCTGAGAAGATCTTACTGATGAGACTGCCGCCTTCTTCTCCCCCTTCATCAAGGCTGTTATTGGCATTTCCCTTAACCAGAATTTCAAATTCATCATAGACATGAGGAACTTCTGTGCCGATTAAAATCTGATATTGGCCGGCCTTGTTGATGACATCGACAACTCCCTCAACATTTTTAACAGCTTGGTCATCTGCTTTGGAGCTGTCTTTTAAATTTAAACGCAGTCTGGTTGCGCAGTGCGTCATATTCAGAATATTTTCAGAGCCGCCAATATGGTTTAAAATATCTTTGGCTGTTTTTTTGTAATCGACCATTTTATTCTCCTTTAGTTTGAAGGAAGGTTTAACTTCCCTTAAAAAACTCAAGCATCAGCTGACTTGCTGCTACTGCATCATTTTTATCAATAACAGACTGGATATATTCCAGCCCGGTCTTATTGATCAACTGTTCAAAATGCCGGATCATCTGTATATTTTGCTCACATTCCTTTGAAGCATCCTCAATAACAGGGAAAGTGTCAAAGTAAATAACTCCATCAAAATGATGCTTCTTCAAATAATAAAGCAGCTCCAGCGTCTTGAAAGGTGAAGAAGTCCCAATCATAAGCCCATCATCATTAAGACCGTAGCCATCATTAAGATGGATACCGTAAAGCTTGCTTTGGCTGCCAAAAAGATCCGCAGCAAAGGCCGGATTTTCATGCTTCATCAGCATGTGACAGTAATCCAGTGTTACACCTACGTTTTTTCTGTTGACATCATGCAGCATCATACCAGTCACACCCATGCTGTCAATAAAGGCATAAGCCCGCGGCTGAAAAGGCTTGTATTCTATGCTGATTTGCAGATCCGGAGCATAGTCTGCAATTGTTTGATAGGCAGCCCTCAGCTGTTCCCAAACTTTTTGATAGTTGATTTGAAAACTGTAGTCAAAACCATCAAAGCCCAGCCAAATCGTAATAACATGTCCTCCTGCCTGCCGGCAGTAATCAACAGCGTCCTTACACAGCTGCAGAGCCTCCTGAGCAAGCTGAGGATTAGCATTTCCCAGTTCACCATTGATAAACTGTTCTCTAAAACGCAGGGCAACCCCGTTTAAAGCTAAGTCATTGTCAGCCAGGAGAGACTTCATTTCTTCTGCCTCATAGCCCTTGACATGCTCTGGATAGTTGAGGTCAACATAGCCCAGACCTAATTCTTTGAAACGTTTGAAAACCTCCTTGATATCATTGTTATTGACCGGCAGGAATGAATTGATGCGTGTTGCTAATTTCATAATATTTCCTTTCTGTGTAGCTACAACTGTATTATAATCTTTTTGTTAAGCGTTTTCAATCATTTTTTATCATTTTTTTTAATATTTTTTCAATTATTTTCGGATTTTGCCGCTTTGAGGCTAAAAAATAGAAGTAAGACCAAAACAAAACTTTTAAAAATTCCGTTTTGGTCTTACTTCTTGATGACACATCTATTCTAAACTGTCAAAAGCTAAGCTTGGCCGAGCATTTAAATCCAAATCTGCAAAATGCCCTTTCTGATATTCTACAGCAGCAGCATAGGCTATCATGCCGGCATTATCTCCGCAAAGCCGCAAGGGCGGGATAATAACATTAACATCTGATATTTCCTCTTTCAGACGTTCCCGCAGTCCCTGATTAGCCGCAACTCCTCCTGCTACCACCAGCGTTTTGACAGGATATTGCTCCAAAGCTTTTTTCGTTTTTGCCAAAAGAATATCTAAGACAGCAGCCTGAAAAGATGCACACAGGTCTTCAACAGGCAGCTCTTCTCCCTTTTGTTTGGCATTGTGATGAAGGTTAATAAAGGCCGATTTTAATCCGGAAAAAGAAAATTCCAGGTTGTCTTCTTTGATCATTGCTCTTGGGAAATTATAAATGTCCTGCCCTTTATGAGCCAGCTGATCAATCTCGCGCCCTGCAGGATAGCTTAAGCCCATCACACGTCCGACCTTGTCATAAGCCTCTCCTACCGCATCATCACGCGTTTCCCCGATAATCTTGTACTGGCCTGCTTCTGCTACATAAACCAGCTCGGTATGCCCCCCCGACACCAGAAGAGCCAAAAGCGGATACTGCAAGTCAGCAGTGCTCTGGGCTGCCATCAAGTGGCCCGCCATGTGATTAACCGGAATCAAGGGCAAACCGTGTGCCCAGGCAAAAGCCTTAGCCGCTGCCATTCCAACCAGCAGAGCTCCAACAAGCCCGGGACCGTAAGTCACCGCAACAGCTGATAAATCTTCTGCTTTAGTGTCAGCTTCTTTTAAGGCATCTTGAATACACAGTGTAATAACCTCTACATGATGACGGCTGGCCACCTCAGGCACAACTCCGCCAAAACGTTTGTGACTTTCCACCTGACTGGCAATAACGTTACTTAAAAGCTGATTGTCATTTTTTAAAACGGCCACGCTGGTCTCATCACAAGACGATTCAATGGCTAAAATATATCTGTCTGTCATTATCTTACTTTCTTTTTTTACCTTGTTTAAAAACCTGCAAAGCGTCCTTCCCGCTTCATCAAAATAGCATCTTCAGATGGATTGCGATAGTAGTTTTTTCGCTTGGCAACAGCTTTAAAGCCAAATTTTTGATAAAGACTCTGCGCAGCTCGATTGGAAGCTCTAACTTCCAAAAAGACAGGCAGCTGTTCATCTTTTATGAAGGTGCTCATAAGCTGACTGCCCAGCCCTTTCCCTTGATAAGCATTCTTAACAGCAATATTAGTGACTTCAAGTTCGCCTACTAAGTGCTGTATGGACAAAAAACCGACAATTTCTCTGTCCTCATAGGCGAAAAAGTAGTCTGCTTCTGCTCGGTTCATATCAGCTAAAAGCTGTGCCTGACTCCAGGGAGACTGAGGATAAACATCTGCTAAGATGTCAAAAAGTACCGCTGCAAGTTCTTCATTCTTTTCGTCTTTCATTAAACTACACCCGCTTAATGTAAGAATCCGATGTTTCTTCGTGGTCTTTAAGCCAATTTTCCTCTGCCTCCACGCGTTTCAGATAGTTCGGTACAAAGGCATTGACATCAGACACAGGCATCAGCCGGCCGACTTTGCCAATCTCATAGGCTGACGGCAAAGTTTCTGCTGCTTGTGCCTGTGGAAAGAACTGCTGAATATCTTCACGAAAGGCGGCCACCTCTCCTACAAAAGTAAGCTCCTGCCTTCCCTGCAAATGTTCTAAAACATCCTGAAATGAGGCATGCCTATCAGCTTCTACTGCTTTGCCATTTTCATAGAAACCAGCATAGACATTGCGGCGTCTGGCATCCATAATAGGAATAACCAAACCCTTCGAATGACTGCTGAGAGCAAGTGCCTGCAAACTGGAGACGCCCACTAAGTCAATAGCAAGTGCATAAGCCAGCGTTTTAGCGGTAGCTGCAGCCACGCGCAGTCCCGTGTAAGAACCGGGCCCTTCCGCAACCACAATACGGTCTAAATCGGCTGGTTTCAAATCTGCTGATTGCAACAGAAAATCAATCGCAGGCATCAGACTGACACTGTGATTTTTTTTAATATTTAAGGTCATAGATGCCAAAAGATGATCCTCCTCTAAAAGAGCAACGGACATCGTTTTACTTGACGTATCAAATGCTAAAATTTTCATGACTTTTCCTTTATTTCTTCTCATCCCAGAGTAAACGGCGCTTGAGTTTTTCTTCGTAAGAGCTGCCTGTAATATAGGATTTTAAGGCTTGATTGAGTATTTCAATTTCTGGATAGTCCTTCTCTAATTTTTGATCAAAGACACTCTCGCATTCTTCAATTTTAGGAAGCAATTTTTGACCTGCCATCGTTAGAGATAAGAGAGAACTGCGGCCATCACTGGCAGATTTTTCTTTAGTTACCAAGCCTTTTTTAATAAGTGATTGCACCAGCCTGCTGGGGCTCTTTTCTTCACAGATAAGCAAATTTCCTAACTCTTTCAAAGACAAGGGAGCGTGCTTTCCTAATACGACAATGACTTCTCCCTGATTAGGCGTTATTCCCAAAGGGTCCAGCAGCCTGCCCAACTCCTTTGTTGCACGTTTTTCAGCACTTCTAAATAAATACCTAAATTGAGAACCTTTTAATGACATTATGTACTTCCCTTTTAAAAATCAGATTAATCTCTTTTCTATTTTACACTAGTTTACCTAAATTGTTGACAATTAACTATTAAAAATATAAAATGACTTTAAAAATAGATGACGTGTCATCTATTTTATGGGTAACTCGTTTTATAAGTCATTCAATTAAGAAAAGGAAGCTATTATGACAGATATCAATACTGCTGCATCAAAAAATCCCAGAACTGTTAAACACGCCTTTGTAACCGGCGCTACAGGACTTTTAGGCAATAATCTTGTTCGTGCTTTGCTTGATCAAGGTATAAAAGTCACTGCTTTAGTGCGTTCCGAGGAAAAAGCTAAGCTGCAATTTAGGAATTTACCAATCCGATACGTCAAAGGAGATATTCTTGAGCCGGAAAGCTACCGATCCTACTTAGCCGACTGCGACAGTCTTTTTCATACAGCAGCTTTCTTCCGAGACAACCATAAAGGTGGAAAACATTGGCAGGAACTTTATGATACTAATATTACAGGAACTATTAATCTGATGCAGGCTGCTTATGACGCCGGTATCCGTCAAATAGTGCACACTTCATCTATTGCCGTACTAAAAGGTGAACGCAATCAGCCTATTGATGAGACTATGTCACGAAATCCTGATACTAAGCTCAATTACTACCGCAGCAAAATTTTAAGCGAGAAGGCTGTAGATGATTTCCTTAACAAGCATCCCGATCTTTTTATTTGCTATGTTCTGCCCGGTTCGATGTATGGTCCGGGAGATATGGGACCAACTGCTACCGGACAGCTGATTTTGGACTATATGCAACAAAAATTACCGGGTCTTATCACCAAAGCCAGCTACAGTGTCGTCGATGCCAGAGATGTTGCCGCCATTCATATTTCAGCCTAAAAATACGGACGCAGAGGTGAGCGTTATTTGGCAGCGGGGCGTCATATGACTATGGAAACGATTGTCAAAACCTTGGAAAAAGTGACAGGTATTCCTGCCCCAAAACGCCATATTCCAAGTTTCCTGGTTCAAATTTTAGCACAATGGAATGAGCTTTATCACAGGGTAACGGGTAAGCCTGTTCTAGTCAGTAAAGAGGTAGCAGACATTACAGCCGAAGAATATCTTCGAACATATTTTAACCATGAAAAAACTGAGCAGGAACTTGGCGGACATTTCAGACCCTTTGAAGAAACCTTGTTAGATACTGTTCGCTGGTACCGCAATCACAGCTATTTGAACTAATATTAAAAGGAGCTTTTCTATGGAAAACTTAAGACCTTTAGGTCACTCAAACTTTCTCCTATCGGACTAGGAACTTGGCAATTCAGCAATCAAGGAAAAAACTGGTGGAAAACAGTCACCAGTCATTCTGTTTATGATATCATTAAGGCCTCTTTGCAAGGCGGAATTAACTGGCTTGATACTGCTGAGTATTATGGGCATGGCAACTCAGAAACATTTATTGGCAGCACTCTAAAATCTAAAACTGCACCACTCACTCCCTCAGTAACACCACCTGCAATAGCTCCGAAAGTATCCATTCCTTTGCCATTTCAATAACTCTAAAATAAGACAAAATTCTTCTTGCTTTGAGTAGTAAAACGACCTAGCAGCTGTTCATTTTAACTTGTCTACTAAAAACTCAAGAATGACAACACGAGAGAGCTATGATCCTCTCTCGTGTTTAACTTAGTTATAAAGTACAAAATTATTGACGTTAGTTATCTGAGCCCTTTACTGCAAAAAAGGCAAGAAGATTGACAGCCGTAATTGCGATAAAAGATAAAACTGCAAACAGTTTACTATAAGACCAAAAAGTTATCGCCCATATTATAGCTACTACTAGAAATAGGAATAGCGTATACCATCTTCTAAACTTAGTATTAAATAACATATCAGTTCCCGTTCTTATTCTTCGAATGCATAATATACAGCGGCACCAGCCATAAAAACAGCCGCCCCCCATAAAGAGCTGCTCCGACAGGAGTAGCAGCAGTTATTGCTCCTAGTGCAAAACCCCATTCCCCAAGATATGAAGTTGCAAATCCAAGTCCATTTATCCCTCCTTCAACGATGGAAAGGTTGTCCTCATTTACTGTTTTAAAATTATCAAATGCGGTTGAATCTAATACTAGTGTATTCATAAAATCTATTATAAATTATACTATTATCAACCGATTTGAACAAGCGAATCGCAACTCACAATGCTGGTAACGGGGCTAAATACACCAAATCGCACCTGCCAGTCAAACTCCTTTATTCTGAAACTTTCGACCATAAAAATGCTGTCATGAAAGCAGAAAGTCTCTTTAAACAGAAAACACGGCAAGAAAAACTAGATTATATAATAAAACACAGTAATACCCAGATACTCTGACATCTATACCTAATCCAAGTTTACTCCATTAGTAGAATAAATCAGTTTGCTCTCCCAGAATCAATCACAAAAGCCCTCACTAAAATCATACTTCTAGTGAAGGATACTCTCAACTGGCTAACTTCATTTTAGAACTTTCAACTTGAATTTTAACATCTGATGGATTGAGAATTTTATCCTAATGCTTTTACTAACGTCTTAAATTATGGTATAATTTTAATAATTGCAACGAATTAAGGTTAAATCTACTACTCATAAAAATTTCATAATCTCCTGTCAAATATAGCAAGGTTTTATATTTGACCGATTTTTTGTAGTTTGGATTAATCAGGATATAGCAGAAAGGAATAAAATGATTTACAAAGTTTTCTATCAAGAAACCAAAGACCGCAGTCCGCGCCGCGAACAAACAAAAGCTCTCTACCTCGATATTGATGCTAAGGATGAACTTGAAGGACGCATCAAAGCCCGCCAAACAGTTGAGGAAAAAACAGCTTACAATATTGAATTCATCGAGCTTCTTTCAGACAGACACCTGGAATATGAAAAAGAGACAGGTGCCTTTGAACTAACGGAGCTTTAAAATGGCAAATATTAATTTAAAAGCCGAAGAAGTCGGCGTTTATGCTATTGGCGGATTGGGAGAAATCGGTAAAAATACCTACGGCATTGAATACCAAGATGAGATTATCATTGTTGATGCAGGCATTAAATTTCCTGAGGATGATCTCCTTGGCATTGACTACGTTATCCCAGATTATTCTTATATTGTGGACAATATTGACCGCATCAAGGCGCTCGTCATCACACATGGTCACGAAGATCATATCGGCGGCATTCCCTTTCTTTTAAAGCAGGTCAATATTCCTATTTATGCAGGCCCCTTGGCTCTTGCATTGATTCGCGGTAAATTGGAAGAGCATGGCCTTTTGCGCGATGCTAAATTATACGAAATTAACCATAATACTGAGCTGACCTTTAAAAATCTTAGTGTTACTTTCTTTAGAACCACTCACTCTATACCGGAACCCTTGGGGGTTGTTATCCACACACCTCAAGGAAAAATCGTCTGTACCGGAGACTTCAAGTTTGACTTTACGCCAGTTGGTGAGCCGGCAGATCTTCACCGTATGGCTGCTCTTGGCGAGGACGGCGTCCTTTGTCTGCTGTCAGACTCGACCAATGCAGAGGTTCCAACCTTTACTAATTCTGAGAAGGTTGTCGGGCAGTCCATCATGAATATCATTGAAGGTATTCATGGACGGATTATTTTTGCCTCTTTTGCTTCCAATATTTTTCGTTTACAGCAAGCTGCTGAGGCTGCCGTAAAAACAGGACGCAAAATCGCTGTCTTTGGCCGTTCTATGGAAAAAGCTATTGCCAACGGAATCGAATTGGGCTATATCAAGGTACCTAAGGGAACCTTTATCGAACCCAACGAGATCAAAGAGTACCACGCTGGTGAAATTCTGATTATGTGTACCGGCAGCCAGGGTGAATCGATGGCAGCCCTGTCTCGGATTGCTAATGGAACACACAGACAAGTCCAGCTGCAGCCCGGCGACACTGTCATTTTCTCATCCAGCCCAATCCCTGGTAACACAACCAGCGTCAATAAGCTGATTAATACCATTCAGGAAGCCGGCGTTGAGGTCATCCACGGTAAAGTCAATAACATCCACACATCCGGTCACGGCGGACAGCAGGAACAAAAACTGATGCTGCGCTTGATCAAGCCAAAATTCTTCATGCCTGTTCACGGTGAATATCGCATGCAGAAAGTCCATGCCGGACTGGCTATTGATACCGGTGTTCCTAAGGACAATATCTTCATCATGGAAAACGGTGATGTCTTGGCTTTGACTAAAAACTCTGCCAGAAGAGCTGGTCATTTCAATGCTCAGGACATTTATGTTGACGGAAACGGAATCGGCGATATTGGTGCAGCAGTTCTGCGCGATCGTCACGATCTGTCTGAGGACGGTGTTGTTTTGGCCGTTGCCACTGTTGATTTTAAGACGAAAATGATTTTAGCTGGTCCGGATATCCTCAGCCGCGGGTTTATTTACATGCGGGAATCCGGCGATTTAATTCGCAGCAGTCAGAGGATTCTTTTCAATGCTATCCGCATTGCTCTGAAAAATAAAGAGGCCAGCATCCAATCTATCAACGGAGCTATTGTCAACGCACTCAGACCTTACCTTTATGAAAAGACTGAGCGCGAGCCTATTATTATCCCTATGATTTTAACTCCCGATAAACATTAAAACCATCCAAAAACACTTAAGCTAAACAAAAAACTTAAGTGTTTTTTTGATAGTATTTTGCAAACAGAAAAGAGAGTGGAACAAAAATGGGAGTGGGAAAGAACCCAAAAATTGAAAATTTTGGTTCCCACCACTCCCTAGTTTCAAGGTGGTGACCTGAAACGGTCTCTCCCCAGACCGTTTCACTCCCACCCCCGCACAGTTGGCTAGGTTTTCCGCTTTGGCCTTGTGGCAAAAGGAAAGCCAGCCAGCAGTGGTTCATTGGTGCTAAAGCACCTAATGAACTGTGCAGGGGTAAGACTAAGTCGGCTAAGTCGACAAGTCTTACTCCCAACCACTGCGTCAATCTAGTAAATCTGGAATAATACTAAAGAGTTTGAGACTTTTGTCCCAAACTCTTGAATGTTTGATTTTTAATTCGCATAAATATAGCTGACAGTTCCCGGAGTACCGCTATTATTCGGATCGAACCAACCGCGGTAGTTATCAAGCCATTGCTGATCTTTATAATTTGATTCCAGAACTTGAATTTTGCCGTCTGCACCAACAGCTGTTACATAGGCAACATGTCCATAACCACCATCTGTCCAGCACATGATAGAGCCTACTGCTGGAATATTACCAACACTGTAACCTTGTGCTGCTGCAGAGGCAGCCCAGTCACCGCCGTTGCCCCACCAGTCGCCGGCCCAAGTCGCTACTTCTTTAACTCCCCAGGTACATTGGCCAACAGGGTAAGTATTGCCATCAGCAGCCGGTGCTTGTGCCTGACTATTGTCTGCAGGCGCTGGTGCTGCAGGACCGTTAACAGTTAAGGTTTGTCCTGGTAAAATGAGACTTGTAATATCTTTTCCGTTAAGTGCTGCTAACTCATATACATCCATATTGTACTTTTGGGCAACACTAAAGAAGGAATCTCCTTCTTGAAGAACATACTCATCAGCTTTAGTTACTTGATCTCCTAAAAAGCCTGCCGCTGCTGTCACAGCTACTGCTAAGGCAGCCTTCCCTAAAAATTTAGCTGTTGTACTCTCTTTTATCATGACAATATATAACCTCCGAAAAGTGATATAATCATGATAACCTACAAATATTTCAGCTGTTTTAAGGCTAAGTTAAGAAAACAACAATTCTTATCGTCTAAAAATAACATTTTCCACAAAAAAGCCAGAAATTGTCATTCTGGCTTCAGGTTGTAGACAAACTCCCAAAACTAAATTCTCTCTAAAATTCCAACATAGAATCGTATCACTTTTCGTTTTTATAAGATGATGTAGAAATGAGCGAAGCCTGATCCGATACTTTCCGATGTAGCAAAAGAGGCAGGAACAGTGAGTTTCTGCCTCTCGGAGATTTTGAGACCTAGGCTCAAAATCTAGGTTTGGAATTCCGAAGGAAGTCGCTACCGTCCGTGCTACCTAAGGAAAGTATCATAACAAAATATTACTTTTTAAGAAAATAGACTTTTTCTTCAGTCTGAAGCCAGAAATAGTCATTCTGGCTTTTAATATATTGTTTTTTCTTAATAAAGATCGAGGTAATTATCTACTTCCCACTGTGAAACAAAGGCTGCATAGCTCGACCATTCAATGCGCTTAGCCTCTAAGAAATTGACGTAAATGTGTTCACCAAGAGCCGCTTTAACAACCTCATCTTCCTGAAGAGCTTTAAGAGCGTTGTGAAGAGTTGATGGAAGATCAAGTATTCCTGCTTCTTTACGTTCTTCTGCTGTCATAATATAAATGTTAGACTCAACAGGCGCCGGCGCTTCAATTTTATTTTCAATACCATCAAGACCTGATTCCAAAAGAACGGCAAGCGCTAAGTAAGGGTTGGCTGTCGGGTCAACTGAACGCAGCTCCAAACGTGTGCTGACACCGCGCGATGCAGGAACACGAATCAAAGGCGAGCGATTGCGGCCGGCCCAAGCGATATAAACCGGTGCTTCATAACCAGGAACCAAGCGCTTGTAGGAATTAACTGTCGGATTCATGATGGCAGTGTAGCTATAGGCATGTCTCATTAAACCGCCCAAGAAATAATAGGCATCCTGTGACAGCTGCATACCGCGCGGATCTTTCGGATCAAAGAAAGCATTGCCGTCTTTGCCGAACAGTGACATATTACAATGCATACCGGATCCTGCAATACCATATTTAGGTTTGGCCATAAAGGTTGCATAGAGACCGTGTTTACGAGCAATCGTTTTTACAACTAATTTAAAGAGCTGGATTTTATCACAAGCAGTTAAAACATCGGCATATTTAAAGTCAATTTCATGCTGCCCAACAGCTACTTCGTGATGACTGGCTTCTACTTCAAAGCCCATCTTGGTCAAGACATTTACAATTTCACGGCGTGTATTATCGGCAAGATCGGTCGGTGCCAAATCAAAATAACCGCCTTTATCATTAACCTCAGTTGTCGGATTGCCAAGATTGTCCATCTTGAAAAGGAAAAATTCTGGTTCTGGTCCTAAATTAAATGATTTATAACCAATTTTCTCCATGTGGCGAAGCGCTTTTTTGAGGTTACCGCGCGGATCACCCGGGAAAGGTTCTCCTTCTGATGTGTAAATATCACAAATAAGACCTGCAACAGCACCGTTCTCGTCTCCCCAAGGAAAGACTGTCCACGTATTCAAATCCGGATAAAGATACATGTCAGATTCGTTGATACGGACAAATCCTTCAATTGAAGAACCGTCAAACATTGCCTTATTTGAAAGTATTTTTTCTAGTTGCTCGTCAGTAGCTGGAATCTCCACATTCTTCATAATTCCCAAAATGTCTGTAAACATTAAGCGAAGGAAGGTAACATTTTTCTCTTTAACTTCACGACGAATGTCAGCTGCTGTGATTGCCATAAAGGCCTCCTTTTAAAATATGAAATAAATAAAAAATGATGCTACGCATGCTATTACATACGTAAACCGCCAAGGGGTTGCGTCGGGCTGGAAAAACGGCCCTGATTTCGGAGTTCATCATGCAAGATACGGCGAACGTCCGCATCTGTAAGAGTCTTCTTTTTCTTCAAAGCCCTGTCTTTGCGATCAGCATATTCTCTCTTGATAGCCGCAATATTTAAACCTTCATCTAAGAAATCTTTGATTTCAAGCAAGGTATCCATGTCATTTAAAGAATAAAGCCGACGATTGCCTGAACTACGATCCGGTGTTAGCAACCCTTGATCTTCATAATATCGAATTTGACGAGCTGTCAAATCTGTTAATTTCATAACGGTACCAATAGGAAATACTGCCATTGACCGTCTTAGTTCTTTTTCTTTCACGATTTCCCTCCTTTCATTGTCTATTATATTCTGAAAATAAGGGAGTGTCAACCCTTATGTCATATTTTATGACACAAAATATCAAAATTATGTTCCCTTCTTGTAAAATATCTCCCGCAGCTTGTCAACATCTGTGTTTACCGCAGTAGCAATAAAAACTCCCACAAAAGTTTCTGCTATTCTGGCACACACATAAAAAATCGTTTCATCTTTGGGAATAGAAAGTGTAATGATAAGCAAGGCTGCAACACCGCCGATAATTCCTGTTTTATTATTCATGGCAACATTGGTCATAATTGTTAACATGGTAAAAATAGGAACAAAAATAAGTGTCACCCAGAATTGATAGTGCAGCAAGCCGTTTAGCAAGAAAAAAATCATTGAATAAAAGCCGCCGATACTGTTGCCTACAATTCTGGATGTTCCAAAGTGGACACTTTTATCAAAGTCCTCACGCAAACTAAAAACAGCCGTTAAAGTTCCGATTTGCAGACCTTCCCAGCCAAAAAAATGAAACAAGAGGAGAACTAAAAAGACTGCGATTCCTGTCTTTATAGTACGCATGCCTAGTTTAAAGTTATTGATTTCAAATTTATAACGCATTAAAAAACGTTTCAGATTATTCATAGATTATTATATCACCATCATTTTTACGATTTGAAAGATTAATCGGAGTTTACCAGTCAGCCTGCATGAGATGCAGATAGCTTCCCCAGAGCTTTCTCCATATTAATTTTCTCTTTCATTTTATCATATTATAGGGTCTTCAGCCATCTGCTTCTGATTTCAATACGTCTGAAAAACGCCTGACTTCACCTGAAACAAGCTTAAAATCACAAACGGCTGTCAGATGTTAGACTGACTCAGCTTATCTGTCAGTGCTGCCAAGCCTAATAGTACTTTATACTTTGCTATCGTTTTTAGTTTGCTTCATTTCACAGAAACTCTGGCAATGCATAGAAAAAGCACCTTTCAGTGCTTTTTCGAGTTCTCAAATTTCGCAGTAGCTGAATGGCAGTTCACCTCATTACATCTGTGACCAGCCTATTTAGCCTTGCGGGGTGCGTCTACGAAATCAAAGATTTCTGACTTACCGCCTATTTTTCAGTAAGCGCTGCTAAACCTGGCAACACTTTACCTTTACCTCCGCTGATTTTCTATGCTCACTTTGTTTCGCGGAAAATCTAGCGTATGTACTAGAAAAGAGTTGTATTCACAACTCTTTTCGTCGCAAGATTTTATTTCTCAGTAAGAGCCGCAAGTCCTGGAAGTACTTTTTACCTTGCTAGATTTTCTAACTCGCTCCGCTTCGTAGAAACTCTAAGCGATGTACAGAAAAAAAGAGACAAATGTCTCCTTTTTTCTAGCCTTCAAGGCTTATTTTTCAGTAAGAGCTGCTAAACCTGGCAACACTTTACCTTTACCTCCGCTGATTTTCTATGCTCACTTTGTTTCGCAGAAAATCTAGCGTATGTACTAGAAAAGAGTTGTATTCACAACTCTTTTCGTCGCAAGATTTTATTTCTCAGTAAGAGCCGCAAGTCCTGGAAGTACTTTTTACCTTGCTAGATTTTCTAACTCGCTCCGCTTCGTAGAAACTCTAAGCAATGTACAGAAAAAAAGAGACAAATGTCTCTTTTTTTCTAGCCTTCAAGGCTTATTTTTCAGTAAGAGCTGCTAAACCTGGCAACACTTTACCTTCAAGGAGTTCCATTGACGCGCCGCCGCCTGTTGAAATCCATGAGAATTTGTCTGCACGGCCGAGGTTGATAGCTGCTGCAGCTGAATCGCCGCCGCCGATGATTGATTTAACACCTGGTTGTTTCACAATAGCATCCATCACACCGATAGTACCAGCTTGGAAATCAGGATTTTCAAAGACACCCATAGGTCCGTTCCAGACAACTGTTTTGGCACCAGTCAATTCTTGGTCAAATTTAGCGATAGACTTAGGACCGATATCAAGACCGAGGAATCCTGGATCAATGGCTTCGCCTTCAGTATCACGAACTTCAGTGTAGTCAGCAAAAGCATTGGCTTCTTTTGAGTCAACCGGCAAGATTAATTTGCCATTTGATTTTTCAAGAAGAGCTTTAGCGATATCCAGCTTGTCTTCTTCGACAAGTGAATCACCGATTTCAATTCCTTGAGCCTTAAGGAATGTATAGGTCATACCGCCGCCGATAAGAACTTTGTCAGCTTTTTCAAGAAGATTTTCAATAACACCGATCTTGTCTGAAACTTTTGAACCACCAAGAATAGCGATGAATGGACGAACCGGGTTGTCAACAGCTTCTTGGATGTAAGCAATTTCGTTTTCAAGAAGGAAACCGGCAACTGCCTTTTCAACGTTTGCTGAGATACCGACATTTGAAGCGTGAGCACGGTGAGCTGTACCAAAGGCATCGTTTACGAAGATACCGTCGCCAAGGCTGGCCCAGTATTTGCCAAGTTCTGGATCATTTTTAGATTCTTTCTTGCCATCAACATCTTCAAAACGAGTGTTTTCAACCAAGAGAACTTCGCCATCTTTCAAAGCGTCGATAGCAGCTTCCAATTCGGCACCACGTGTAACACCTGGGAAAACAACATCTTGGCCTAATTTAGCAGCCAAGTCCTTAGCTACAGGAGCAAGTGATTTACCTTCCTTGTCAGCTTCTTCTTTCACACGTCCAAGGTGAGAGAACAGCACAGCACGGCCGCCATGCTCAATGATGTACTTAATGGTTGGGAGAGCCGCAGTAATACGGTTATCGTTAGTGATAACGCCATCTTTCAAAGGTACATTAAAGTCAACGCGAACGAGAACTTTTTTACCTTTTAAATCAACGTCTTTAACAGTCAATTTAGCCATGAATGTAGACTCCTTAAAAAATTTTTATACATGCTAATTATATCACAAATTTCCCCAAAGTGGAATCCGTAAAGCCGTTTCATTCCCTAATTTACAAAATAAAGTATCATTCTCACAGCGAAAGCCGGCAGGCATAAAAAAGAGTAAGGTCATAAAACGTTGAAGAGATATGCCTTACTCTTTTATGGAACAAACAGCTGATTGCAGCTGCCATAATTAGAAGTTAACCTGATCAGGATTTTGCTGGGTTTTAAGGCCCTCAAGCTTGTCTAATTTGCTGATATCCTCTCCGTCCAAATCAAAGTCAAAGATATGCAGATTAGCCTCAATATTTTTAGGAGTCACTGATTTTGGCAAAGGCAGGAATCCTTTTTGCAGCGACCAGCGCAGGGCAACTTGGGCGACTGATTTATCATATTTATCAGCAATTTCTTCCACCACCGGATTGCCAAAGATTGTTCCGGTTCCCAGCGGGCTGTAAGCTTCTAAAAGAATATCATTAGCTCGGCAAAAATCAACTAATTCTTCCTGAACACAGCCTGGGGCTAAAAGAATTTGATTGACATGCGGTTTAACTTCAGCTGTTTCAAACAGTGCTTCCAGGTGATGAATCATAAAGTTTGAAACACCAATCGCACGAACTTTTCCAGCCTGATAAGCTTCTTCCATAGCCTTCCAAGCACCGGCATTCCCCGCTTTCCAAGCGTCATTCTCCCGCAAAGCTTTAGGATTAGGCCAGTGAATCAAAAGAAGATCTAAATAATCAACACCAAGTTTTTCAAGCGATTCATCAATAGAAACTTTGGCCCGTTCATAATCATGTTTGTCATTCCAAACTTTTGTTGTTAAAAAAATATCAGAACGCGCTATGCCACTGTCTGCAATTGCTTTTCCGACACTGACCTCATTGCCGTATGCCTGTGCAGTGTCTACATGGCGGTAGCCTACTTTAAGTGCATGGCTGACACTGTTATAAGCCTCATCGCCATCAGGAATCTGCCATGTTCCAAAACCAATCTTTGGGATTTTTACACCATTATTCAACGTATAAACTTCCATATCTCTTCTCCTTTTTATCTGTGAAACTGCTTTCTTTCATTATAACATCGGCTTTTTTAAAAGTCTATTATTTTGAAATGATGGCTGCAGCTTCTGCATTTTTTGAAACAAAAAAGAAGGCCGAAGCCTTCTTCTTTTACAATCACTATTATTTAGCGATTTTTGCAAAGTACTCAAGAGTACGAACAAGTTGTGAAGTGTATGACATTTCATTATCATACCAAGAAACAACTTTAACCAATTGTTTGCCATCAACAGTTTGTACTTTAGTTTGAGTTGCATCGAACAATGAACCGAATGACATACCTACGATATCTGAAGAAACGATTGGATCTTCAGTGTATCCGTATGATTCATTTGAAGCTGCTTTCATAGCTGCGTTAACTTCATCAACAGTAACTTCTTTATCAAGAACTGCTACCAATTCAGTAACTGATCCAGTTGGAACAGGAACACGTTGAGCAGCACCGTCAAGTTTACCATTCAATTCAGGAATAACAAGACCGATAGCTTTTGCAGCACCTGTTGAGTTAGGAACGATGTTAGCTGCAGCAGCGCGAGCACGACGAAGGTCACCTTTACGGTGTGGTCCGTCAAGAACCATTTGGTCACCAGTGTAAGCGTGGATAGTAGTCATCAAACCTTGTTTTACACCAAAGCTATCTTGCAAAGCTTTTGCCATTGGAGCAAGACAGTTTGTAGTACATGAAGCACCTGAGATAACTGTTTCAGTACCATCAAGGATTTCATGGTTAGTGTTGAAAACGATTGTTTTGATATCACTTCCACCAGGAGCTGTGATAACAACTTTCTTAGCACCGCCATTAGCATGCAAATGTTTTTCAGCAGCTTCTTTAGTTGCAAAGAAACCAGTTGCTTCAAGAACGATTTCTACACCGTCAGCAGCCCAATCAATTTTTGTTGGATCAGCTTCAGCAGAAACTTTAACGAATTTGCCGTTAACTTCGAATCCGCCTTCTTTAACTTCAACGTTACCATCGAAGCGACCTTGAGTTGAATCATATTTCAACAAGTGTGCAAGCATATTAGGATCTGTAAGGTCATTGATGCGTGTAACTTCAACACCTTCTACGTTTTGGATACGACGGAAAGCAAGACGTCCGATACGACCGAAACCGTTAATACCAACTTTAACTACCATTAGTGATTTCCTCCTTATGAAAATCAAAAAAATTTATTTTAAAAGGCAGAGCCTTTTAGACAATTGTGAAAAGATTAACTTACACAAGTATAAACCAACCTTTTAACACCCTTATTATATAATTATTTTAAGAAAATTGCAAACGATTTTCCTTGATGAAAAGAAAAAAAGGAGAACGAAAACTAAGCCTTATCAAGCTAAATTTCACGTTTTCCTTTTTATGAAAGAATCAAGTCTTTGCGGCTCTAAGATGCTTTATCAAACAGCTTAAGCTTCTCCTGCATTTTTCTTGATGATTTCTTCTTGAACAGATTTTGGAACATCTTCATAGTGATCAAAGACCATCATGAAGGTACCGCGTCCTTGCGATGCTGAACGAAGAACTGTTGCATAGCCGAACATTTCAGCAAGCGGAACATAAGCACGGACGATTTGGCTGTTACCATGTGCTTCCATACCATCAACACGTCCGCGGCGAGCTGTTACATGTCCCATAACATCACCGAGGTTTTCTTCAGGAACTGTGATGGTTACTAACATCATTGGTTCAAGAATAACCGGCTGTGCTGTTTTGGCAGCTTCTTTAAGAGCAAGTGATGCAGCAATCTTGAAGGCTGTTTCAGATGAGTCAACATCGTGGTAAGAACCATCGTAAAGCTTAGCTTTAATGTCAACCATTGGATAGCCGGCAAGAACACCGTTAGCCATAGACTCTTGAAGACCTTTTTCAACGGCTGGAATAAATTCACGCGGAACCACACCACCGACGATAGCGTTCTCGAATTCGAAGCCTTTACCTTCTTCATTTGGCGTAAATTCAATCCAAACATCACCGAATTGACCTTTACCACCGGATTGACGTTTGAAGAATCCACGTGCCTGTGTAGGAGCACGGAATGTTTCACGGTAAGATACTTGAGGAGCACCTACATTGGCTTCAACCTTGAATTCACGTTTCATACGGTCAACAAGGACATCCAAGTGAAGCTCACCCATACCAGAGATAACAGTTTCACCAGTTTCAACGTTTGTTTCAACACGGAAGGTTGGGTCTTCTTCGGCAAGTTTTTGCAGGGCAACACCCATCTTGTCTTGGTCAGCTTTTGATTTAGGTTCAACCATCAACTGGATAACCGGTTCTGGAACTTCGATAGATTCCAAAATGATCTTAGCCTTCTCATCTGTCAATGAGTCACCAGTTGTCGTTTCTTTCAAACCAACAGCAGCAGCGATATCACCAGAATAAACGGTTTCAATTTCCTGACGGCTGTTAGCATGCATTTGCAGAATACGTCCGATACGTTCGCGTTTGCCTTTGGTTGTGTTCAAAACGTAAGAACCTGAATTAAGAACACCAGAGTAAACACGGAAGAAGGTCAGACGTCCCACAAATGGGTCAGTCATAATCTTGAAGGCAAGTGCTGCAAATGGTTCATCATCTGAAGCTGGACGTTCTTCTTCTTCATCTGTATCTGGGTTTACACCTTTGATTGCAGGGATATCAAGCGGACTTGGAAGGTAGTCAATAACGGCATCCAGCATCATTTGAACACCCTTGTTTTTGAAGGCTGAACCGGCAAGAACAGGGAAGAATTCAACATTGATAGTTGCTTTACGGATAGCAGCCTTTAATTCTGCTTCTGTAATTTCTTCACCTTCAAGATATTTCATCATGAGGTCTTCGTCCGTTTCAGCAACTGCTTCAATCAATTTTTCACGGTATTCGTTTGCTTGGTCAACATATTCTGCCGGAATATCTTCAATCAGAATGTCTGTACCAAGGTCATTGGTATAGATTTCCGCTTTCATTGTTACTAAATCGATAATTCCTTGGAAATCATCTTCAGCACCGATTGGCAATTGAATTGGGTGAGCATTTGCCTGGAGGCGGTCATGAAGAGTGCTTACTGAGTAAAGGAAGTCAGCACCGATTTTGTCCATTTTGTTAGCAAATACGATACGCGGAACACCGTATTCAGTTGCTTGACGCCAAACAGTTTCTGTCTGAGGTTCTACACCTGATTGGGCATCAAGAACGGTAACAGCACCGTCAAGAACACGCAGTGAACGTTGAACTTCGATAGTGAAGTCCACGTGCCCCGGGGTGTCGATGATATTAACACGGTGATCTTTCCATTGTGCAGTTGTTGCAGCTGAAGTGATGGTAATACCACGTTCTTGCTCTTGTTCCATCCAGTCCATTTGTGAAGCACCTTCGTGGGTTTCACCAATTTTATGGATTTTACCAGTATAGTAAAGAATACGCTCTGTTGTAGTTGTTTTACCGGCATCAACGTGGGCCATGATACCAATATTACGAGTTTTTTCAAGTGAAAATTCGCGAGCCATTATGGTTTTCTCCTATAGTCTATAATTTTTGGAAAAAACGGATAGGCAGGGACCTACCCGTTCTAATATTTATTCGTTAAATTGAGCACGAGTTGCATACTTTCAGTGAAAAATGATGAACTCCTTAGAAGCTCAAGCTTCTTCGTCAAGTTTTCTAATTTCACTATCCGTTTTATATGTCTTCGTGTCTTAGATAATTGAACTCGAGCTACAAGTCACTGACAAAAAGATAAAATCTCCTAGAAGCCTAAGCTTCGTCGTCGCTTTTCCTATTTTGTCTAGGACTTGTTTAACGCTCTCGTATCTTAGATTACCAGCGGAAGTGTGCAAAGGCACGGTTGGCTTCTGCCATACGGTGTGTGTCTTCACGTCTCTTAACAGATGCACCTGTATTGTTTGAAGCATCTAAGATTTCTTTGGCAAGACGATCCTTCATTGTATGTTCACCACGGGCACGTGATGCTGTTACCAGCCAGCGAAGGCCAAGTGTTGTACGGCGTTCCGGACGAACTTCAACGGGAACTTGGTAGTTAGAACCACCAACACGGCGGGCACGAACTTCAAGAACAGGCATGATATTTTCCATAGCTGTTTCAAAAACTTCGAGAGCGTCATTTCCTGTTGCTTCTTTGATTTGTTCAAAGGCTCCATAGACGATACTTGCAGCTGTACCGCGCTTACCATCAAGCATAACGCGATTGATAAGACGTGTTACAAGTTTTGAATTGTACAATGGATCTGGCAATACTTCGCGCTTAGGCGCACGATTTTTACGACTCATTTCTTAATCTCCCTTCCTTATGCTTTAGGCTTCTTAGCACCGTATTTAGAACGGCCTTGTTTACGATCAGCAACACCTGCAGTATCAAGTGCTCCGCGAACAATATGGTAACGCACACCCGGAAGGTCTTTAACACGTCCGCCGCGAATAAGAACAACACTGTGTTCTTGCAGGTTGTGGCCGATACCTGGAATATAGGCAGTTACTTCAATAAGGTTGCTCAAACGCACACGGGCAAATTTACGAAGGGCTGAGTTAGGCTTTTTAGGCGTCATTGTCCCAACACGGGTAGCAACACCGCGTTTTTGCGGTGAAGATAAATTCGTTTGAACTTTTTTATGGCTGTTGTAACCAATATTCAAAGCTGGTGACTTAGATTTTTCTACTTTAGACTTACGTGGTTTACGTACCAACTGGTTAATTGTAGGCATCTACATTCTCCTGTAAAATTTTTATTTTGGTTGGCATAGCACTTGGTGACAGCCTATACCTGTGTGTACTTTGCAACATTTGTCAGCACGTCTCTGTACACTTTTGAGAGACCAAAAGTAAAAAGTACCGCTTATCATAATAGCACAGCGGCACTGTTTTGTCAATAGTTTTTTACTGTTCCTGTCCCTTTAAAATAAATAATCTGAGCAAAAGCAGAACCTAAAAACCAAGATTTTTCTAAAGAACAGGTTTACTTCTGACAAACCCAAGCAACTCTGATTAAAAACAGGCAAACCATTATCCCGAATAACCTGTCGTTCTACTGCTGCACAGTTAATTAGTGAAACATCGATGACATTTCTGACTTTCACAATTTTATCATCTTATCTAGTCATCAAAAATATTTCCCAGCTGAACATCAACCTTGTTTTCTTTGACATCAATATTGGTAACAGTCAAAAGGGACTTATAGCTCAGGCGCTCAGGCTTTCTTTGGGCATTGTCAGCAAAAACAGCTACACCGACCAGCTCACAGTCAAATTCGCTCAGAAGGCTGACCATGCCGCTGACTGTGCCGCCTCCTTTAAGGAAATCATCCACAATCAAAACCCGACTGTTGGGCTTGAGGCTTCGTTTTGACAAAAACATTTTTTCGATACGATCGCTCGAGCCCGAAGCATAATTGACAGATACCGTTGAGCCTTCTGTGATTTTTAAATCACGCCGAACGATGACAAAAGGCACATTGAGAATATTGGCAACAGCATTAGCCAAAGGTACTCCTTTAGTCGCAACTGTCATGACGGTATCAATCTTTTCACCTTTAAAGGCATTGGCAATAATCCGGCCGATATTTTTTAAAATACTGGGTGTACTCAGTAAATCTGACAGGTAAATATAGCCTCCCGGCAAAATCCGGTTGCTCTCTGAAAGGCGCTGACAGAGTTCTTTGGCGATTGCTTTGCCTTCTGCGGCAGAAATGCTAGGCGTAAAAATAACACCGCCATTAGCACCGGTTACCGTCTCAATATGGCCGATGCCGCTTTCTGAAAAAGCTTTTTTGATAATAGCCATATCTTCTGAAATAGATGACTTTGCTGCACCGTATTTTTCTGCAAAGGTGTTAAGACTTGTTAATTGATAAGGATTGTTGACCAGATAATTGGAAATAACAACCATTCGTTCGCTGCGTCGTAATTTCATAAACTCACCATTCATTAGTTTACTTTTATTATACCATATAACAAAACAAAAAGACGAACATTACCATCCTAATATCCATCTTTTTTCGTCTTTTAGTGATTTTTTTGAGGCTTATAAAAGGAACGATTGTCCATGGCGAAAATACGTCCCGTCATTTCGCCTTCGGATACCCGCGACAGTGCTGAGGTCATCATCATCATTTCAGCATCAAGGTTATCAATCATGTGGATAATCTCTGCCTCCATAATCCTCGGTCTGACCGGACTGCCATATTCTAGGAGCCCGTGATGGCTGAGGATGACATGGCGCAAAACGATAACATCTTCCTTGGTATCATCGATGTTTAACTCAGCTAGGGTCTTGGTAATTTCTTCATCAATCAAGGCAATATGACCAATCAGATTGCCGCGAACCGTATATTCGGTGTTTTCAGGACCGGACAGCTCAAGAACCTTGGCTAAATCATGGAGCATAATCCCGGCAAAAAGGAGGCTCTTGTCAAGTTCCTGATAGATATCTCCGATGCTGTCCGCCAAATGAACCATGGTTGCTGTATGATAGGCCAGACCGACTTCAAAAGCATGATGATTGGTCTTTGCAGCAGGAAAGCTGAAAAATTCATGGCTGTACTTGCGGTAAAGCGCTCTGACAATCCGCTGCCAAGTGGCATTTTCAATTTTGAAAAGCATCTGCTCCAAATAATCTCTGATTTCCTTGACATCAACCGGCGGCTTTTCCTTAAAATCTTTAGGATTATTAGGCTCCCCGTCTTTAGGATGGCGCAAACTGATTTGATTCACCTGCGGCATACCGTTGTACACTTCACGACGGCCTTTCATAAAGACAACTTTGCCGGCTGTGAATTCCTCAACATTATAAGGCTGCGCATCCCAAAGGTTGCCGGAGATTTCCCCTGTATCATCCTGAAAAGTAAAAGCAAGATAATCCTTACCGGCTCTTGTTTTTCGAAGTTCTGCTGACTTAATGAGATAAAATCCTTCAAAAAGCTCATCTTTTTTCATTTGATTAATTTTCATCTGGTTCCTCATCTTCTAGCGGTGCAACATTTAAAAGCAAGCGAGTATTGTCATCTTCGTATAGTTCAATATTTCTAAGTACTCGGTCAATGGCGTTGGTACGTGTTGTCAAAAGCTTATCAATATTATTGCTGGCGCGGTGCAGCTGCTTCTGAGTTGTTTGCAGAAGACCGCCGAATTTATTAAATTCTGACTTGACATTCCCTAAAATTTTACTGATGTCATCCGCATTCTTTTGGATATTCAGGGTCTTAAAGCCAACAGACAGCGAATTTAGAAGCGCTGACAGAGTTGACGGTCCTGCAACGACAATGTGCTCATCACGGCGCAGGCTGTCAAAGAAGCCTGCATTTCTGACGACTTCTGAATAAAGACCTTCTGTCGGCAGGAACATGATGCCAAAATTAGTCGTTTCCGGCGGATTAAGATATTTCTTTTGAATATCTTTGGCAAAACGCTTGAGGCCGGCCAAAAGGGCCTTGCGATGAAGCTCAATCTGCTCTTTATCACCCGTTTCATAGGCATCTTCCAGACGATAATAATCTTCCAGCGGAAACTTAGAATCAATAGGCAGATAAACATGCTCATCCTGATGGTTGCCCGGAAGTTTGATGGCGTATTCCACGCGCTCAGCCGATCCCTTAACCGTAGCAAATTCCCGTTCATACTGACTTTCAGTCATAATGTCTTCAATGATTTGCCCAAGCTGCAGCTCACCTAAGATTCCCCGTGTCTTGGTATTGGAGAGAACTTTGTTTAGCGTTCCGACATCACGCGCTACTGTCTTCATCTCACCTAAGCCTTGGTTGACACTTTCTAACTGTTTAGAAACTGTCTCAAAGGACGTTCTGAGACGGTTGTGCAGAGTTTGATCCAGCTTTTCCTCAACAGTCTGCCGCATTTCCTCCAGACGTTTTTCATTTGAAGTCTGCATTTCTTTAACAGACTGCGTTAGCTGAAGGTTAATCTGCTCTAAACGTTTATCGGAACGATCGCGGCTGTCAGTGAGATTTTGATATAAAACCTCCCTTAGATCTGCAAACTGCTGTGACAGGTCATTTTGCAGGCGTGTCAGCTGCGTATTTATTTCGAGCAGCTGGTTTTTATCCGCCATTTCCAGCTGATAAGAAACTTGGTCTGACAAATTGTCAGCATTGTTATCCAGCTTTTTTTCCAAGTCTGATTTATTTTTATCCAGCTTCAAGAAAATAGCAACACTGATAAAGCAAGCGCTCAAAGCCAGCAATAAAGTGAGAATATCCATTATTAATTAAATCCTATCTTTGGTTTGAATAACAACGACATAGCCCGATGGAACAGAAAAACAGATGGGCTTGCCGACAAATTCGTTGCTGCCGTAGATCTTCTTCTGAAAGAAATTCTTTTCAGAGAGCTCATACTTAGCATCCTGAATAGTCAAAGGAGCATCATTGTCAGCCATAAAAGAAACATAAGCCATGCCATCTTCCTGTTCAACACAGTGCTGACCCGGCGGAAAAAACTGTACCAGATTTTGCCTGTCACGCAAATGAAAATGCTGCATAAAGGGAGCTAAATCCGGATTGCTCGGCAGAAAAACATTTGCCAATGTATGATCAAGACGGCCGCCAAAAGCTCCAAAGACGGTTACTTCAGCTTTTTCAAACTGCTGAAAAATCACTTTGAGAGCCAATTCAGTATCCGTATCCTCTTTTTCTGCCGGGGCTGTAATAAGCCGTTTGGCTGAAGTTTTAATTTTTTGCAGCTCTTGATGAGACACCGAATCAAAATCGCCAACAGCCAAATCCAGAGGCAGGTGATTTTGGAGAAGGAAAAAACAGCCTCTGTCAATTCCTACAAAATAATCAAAATTCGTCGTGAAATACTCCAAATCACCCCCGGTAAAGAGAGCTACTCTAGTCATTTAAGGCCGCTTTCAGTGTTTCAACTTGAGCTGACAGATTTTCCTTGAAAAGGTAAGAACCTGCCACAAAAACGTTGGCTCCTGCTTGGGCGCAGGCACCGATTGTTTGATTATCTACTCCGCCGTCAACTTCGATGTCATAGCTAAGACCGCGCTGTTTGCGCAGCTGAGCTGCTAATTTTACTTTTTCCAAGCACTCAGGAATAAAGGCTTGTCCGCCAAAGCCCGGATTGACAGTCATGATTAAAACCTGATCAACCAAACTCAGCACCGGCTCAATCGCTGTTAAAGGAGTTCCCGGATTGATGACAACGCCTGCTTTCATACCTGCAGCTTTGATTTTTTGCAAAGCACCGTGAATGTGGGTAGTCGCCTCAGCATGAATCGTCATAATGTCAGCTCCTGCCTGGGCAAAATCATCAACATAGCGCTCCGGATTAACAACCATAAGGTGGCAATCAAAGACTAACTTGCTGTGCTTACGCATACTGGCAACTACACCTGCACCAAAGCTGATATTAGGAACAAACTGACCGTCCATAATATCAATATGGACATATTTAACGCCTGTTTCTTCAATACGTTTTAATTCTTTTTCAAAATTAGCATAATCCGCAGCCAAAATAGAAGGGGCAATTTTGTAAGTTGACATAAAAAGACCTACTTTCTCTTAATTGTTTTTTTATAAATCTCCCGACGATTCTCAATCTCGCTGAGGAATTGCAGATAATGCTGGTAGCGTTCCTGCCAGATATCGCCATGTTCCAAAGCCTCCTTAACCGCACAGTCCGGTTCATGCGTATGGGTGCAGGAACGAAACTTGCAAGCAGAGCTCAGCTGCAAAAATTCGGGAAAGGCAGCGGTTAAAGCTTCACTATCTGTTATTTCGTAATCCAGCGAACTGAATCCGGGCGTATCGGCAATTTTACCGCCGTGGACATTATAAAGTGTTACAGCACGTGTTGTATGACGGCCGCGGCCTAAGCTGTCTGAAATCTCGGCGGTTTCAAGCTCCAAATCCGGCGCAATCTTATTGAGCAGGGTTGATTTACCAACTCCTGTCTGCCCCATAAACACAGTGATATTGTCCTTTAAAAGCGGCAGCAGATCCTCTAAACGGCAGATAACCTGATAGCCGATTTTTTGGTACTGCTCCTTGACGACAGTCAAATAGCTGAAATCTTGTAACAAATCCAGCTTCGAAATATAGATCAAAGGCTTGATCTTTTTATGTTCCAAAAGGATTAAGAAACGATCCAGCAGATTGGTATTCAAATCAGGCTCCTTGGCTGACATGATAACCACAGCCTGATCAATATTAACTATCGGCGGCCTCGTCAAGCTGTTTTTTCGCTCATGAATAGCCAGAATGTAGCCTTCAGAATGTTCTTCTGCCGAAAAATCAACCTCATCGCCGACATAGGGCCGATGGCCCTTTTTTCTAAAATTCCCACGTGCCCGTGTCTGATAAACCTGTCCTTTTGACTCCACATAATAAAATCCGGCCAAAGACTTAATAATTTTCCCTTGCAAACGCTCTCCTCGCTAAATTTATTAACTACATTATATCAAAAAAATAATCTTTTTTCTTTTTAGGTATTGGCAAATGACAAAAAAAGCGTATAATAGTATAATGTATTATAAAGTTACGCGGAGATGGTGGAACGGCAGACACGCATGCTTCAGGCGCATGTGCCCGCAACGGGCGTGAGGGTTCAAATCCCTTTCTCCGCATTTTTCGAGCTCTTTAGCTCAGTCAGCTTTCCTGCTGGCTCTTTTTTAATCTCTTTACAGCTCTTTAAAACGATTTTTAAAGAGCTGCACTTGGAAAGGTGGCCCAGCCTGGTACGGCACCGGACTCGAAATCCGGCAAGTGGACTTTGTTCACGCGCGGGTTCAAATCCCGTCCTTTCCTTTAACCAAGATACAAAGGAACGATTCGCTCCAGCGAAAATTCCTGACAGAGAAATAGGGACTTGACGTTGAGTGCTTGCACGCAAGGAAAGTCATCTTTTCTCCAAAGGAATTAGTTCCGTGTTCAATTAACCAAGATACAAAGGAACGATTCGCTTCAGCGAAAATTCCTGACAGAGAAATAGGAACTTGACGTTAAGTGCTTGCACGCAAGGAAAGCCTTACTCCAGAGCAGCCACAGCTGTAAGCGTTAAAGCGCAAACAGCAAGCATCTCTTTTCCCCAAGAATTTAATCTGCGCTCAGTTACAGCCTAAAAAATCTCTCCCCCTTAATGAGGTGAGAGATTGGCTCTATAATATCTGTAGTGGGTAACGCCACTTTGGATATTGTAGAGCTTTTTGAATACACAAAAAGCCTCATAAGACTTATAATGAAAAGCGCCTAAACCATCATTAGAAAGTAACTTATGAGACACCTTAAGAATACCACAGAATTACTCGGAATAAAAGACCCACACATCAAAATAATCTTGGCTTCTCAGCACCAATCTCACATTGAGGTGCAAGCCACCCTTGATTATCCCGCTCCTTCTTGCCCTCATTGCCAAGGCAAAATGATCAAATACGACTGGCAGAGACCTTCTAAAATTCCTCTCCTTGAGCAGGCAGGGATGCCAACG
>NZ_AUIN01000020.1 GCF_000423725.1 Streptococcus devriesei DSM 19639 | reverse complement strand
TTGGGCGCGTAGCTCAGCTGGTTAGAGCGCACGCCTGATAAGCGTGAGGTCGGTGGTTCGAGTCCACTCGTGCCCATAAAGAATGGTCCGTTGGTCAAGGGGTTAAGACACCGCCTTTTCACGGCGGTAACACGGGTTCGAATCCCGTACGGACTATTGTGAATCTATTTATTAGATTCTTTTTTTGTTATAGCGTCGGTTTGAATAACTTAAATACTCGTGGGCTTATATTGCAAGAGATCACGAGTATTTTATTTTATATATCAGATGTTAAAGTGCTGACATTCTTATGTTTCTTTTTTAAGAAGTTGGATTATCAAAGTTCATTATTGGATAATTTTAATCTTGCCAGAGCGCAGATTATTTGCTTAGCTTGTTTTGAGTGCCTGAAACTGCTTAATAAAAAAGCCTGAAACTAAGATCAGCATTCCTGAGAATTCAGTTTAGTTTCAGGCTTTTTTGATGTATGAATAGGATAAATCTTAAAGATTGGTGTCTAGCTCATGCGGCAGAAGAATCGTTTCCCTGCCGTTATTGTCAACAATTTGGACAATTTCCGGATAAAAAGGATCGTACTTAGCTGCATAATCAGATACAATGGCTGTCTGACTGTACTTATCATAATATTTAAAGCTCAGCTGTCCATGATTATTGAGCAGCTGAAACGTTAAGATATCATCCAGTGTGAAGACATCCTTTAGATTATTATCAAGAATTTCCCAGAAAACATCAATCAATTCCGGCGGCAGGCTGGTGACAACTCCAAAACTTGCATACCGCCCTTTTGTATTTGCAAATGCCATAATACGAAGCCTCCCTGTTTGGTTCTATAAAAAGAAAGCACTATGCAGTGCTTTTTTGACAACCTTAACGATTCTTAAGTTCAAGATAACGTTTGTACCAAATATTGATATAGGATTGTGAAAAAGGTCCCTTACCATTGTTAATCCAATCAACTAAAATTTTAACATTTTCTTTTAAAATATAGTCAATGTTAGCAGAATAGCCCATTTTTTGTTTGTGTGTCTCGTATTCATCAACGTCCAGAAGTTTTTTTTCACCATCAGCGAAAACCTTAACATCTAAATCGTAGTCAATATACTTCAGTGCCTCTTGATCCAGTACATGGGGACTGGCCAAGTTGCAGTAGTAAGAAACGCCATTATCTCGGATCATTGCAATGATATTGAACCAAAATTTTTTATGAAAATAAACAATCGCCGGTTCGCGGGTTACCCAGCGTCTGCCGTCGCTTTCAGTGACGAGGGTATGATCATTCACACCAATAACAGCATTTTCTGTTGTTTTTAGTACCATAGTGTCGCGCCAAGTTCGGTGCAAACTACCATCATGCTTATAACTTTGAATTGTAATAAAGTCGCCTTCCTTAGGTAATTTCATTGCCTTACCAACTTCCTACAATTAAGTTTGTCTTTTACAGTTTATCATAATTTTTTGAAAAAATCACTCTTTCTGTCATGAAGTTTACAAATACTCGCGCAAGGCGCTTCTAATCTGATCGAAGTCAAATCCCTTTCTGGCCAGGCTCTGTGTCAGGCGCTGCTTGAGTTCATAGCCATCATACTTTTTGCTGTACTTGCGGTACTGCTTATCCAATTCTTTGTAAATCAGTTCCTCTTCATTTTCAGAAAATTCTTCCAAAGGGAATTCAGCGATTGCTGCTTTAGCTTCCTGATAGGAGAATCCTTTGTTTGTTAATGTCTGGCTGAGCTTGTCTCTCAGTGCCCTTTGCGGAAGTTTGCCCTGGTATTTTTTTAATGTTTTTTCAGCAGCTTTTCTGCAAACGCCTGCAAAATCAGCCTTTTCCAGAGCAGAATAAATCAGTTTTCGATCAATCCCTTTTTGCAGTAGCTTTTGCTTTAATACATAAGCCCCCTTGTCACCAGAATGAAGATTTTGCTGAAGAACCGTTTCAATATACTGCAGGTCGTCAATCCATCTTTCTTTTTTTAGGGCCTTAATGACTTCTGAAATACTGTCTGGGTCAATCTCATGTTTTGCCAGATAATCCCTGATTTCTTTTTCAGAGCGCTGTTTAAAAGACAGATAATAAAGCGCTAAGTTTTTACCGTAAGAAAACTGGGCAAAAGCCTTGATTTGCTCCAGATCGTTTGATGTGAGTTCCTTGTCTTTACTTAGCATGAAACGGACAATGGTATCTTCTGTAACATAGAGTTTGTCAGTCTCATCAATTTCAAGCAGATAAAGTCTTTTTTTCTTTTCAATTTTGGTAATTTTCATGCCTTTATTATAGCAGAAAATGATAGAATAGTAGTATGAATTTACGAGTGAAACAAAAAATTCCCCTGAAGATCAAAAGAATGGGGATTAACGGTGAAGGAATCGGTTTTTATAAAAAGACCCTGGTTTTTGTTCCTGGAGCTTTAAAAGGTGAGGATGTTTTCTGCCAGATAACCAGTGTCAAGCCAAATTTTGCGCAGGGCCGGCTGCTTGTGATTAATAAAAAATCAAAATTCCGCATCAAACCGCAATGTCCGATTTATGATGAATGCGGCGGCTGTCAGATTATGCACTTGCGCTATGATAAACAGTTGGATTTTAAAGAAGATTTGCTCAGGCAGGCTTTGAAAAAATTTAAACCGCACGGTTATGAACATTATGATATCCGTCCGACAATAGGGATGGATGGGCCGTGGCATTATCGAGCAAAGCTGCAGTTTCAGACACGCAGGATCGGCGGCGTGACTAAGGCCGGCCTCTTTCAGGAGGGGAGCCATCGCTTAGTTGATATTAAGGACTGCTTGGTGCAGGATGAGCTGACGCAAAAAATTGTCAATCAGGCCTGTAAGCTGCTGGATAAGTACAAAGTGCCGATCCATAATGAGCGCAAGCTTTCCGGTATTCGGACGATTATGGTTAGAAAAGCGCAGGCGACAAAGCAAGTCCAGCTGATTTTTGTAACGAGCAAAGCTGTTAATCTGGCACCAGTTATTCGTGAGCTGACTGAGGCATTTTCAGAAATTAAGACGGCTGCGGTTAATTTTAATTCAAGTAAGTCCAGCAGTATCTATGGCGATAAAACAGAGATTCTCTGGGGGCCTGATACCATATCGGAAAGGGTCTTGGACTATTCGTTTTCTTTGTCACCGCGCGCCTTTTATCAGCTCAATCCCGAGCAGACGCAGGTTCTTTATGCGCAAGCCATCAAAGCGCTTGATGTCAATGAAAAGGATGAAGTGATTGATGCCTACTGCGGGGTTGGTACTATTGGCCTTGCTTTTGCGGACAAGGTCAAATCGGTGCGTGGCATGGATATTATACCTGAAGCTATTGACGATGCTAAAGGAAATGCCAGACAGCTGGGATTTACTAATACCCACTATGAGACCGGGAAGGCCGAGGATATTATTCCTAAATGGTATCAGCAGGGCTATCAAGCCAGTGCTCTGGTGGTAGATCCTCCGCGGACAGGGCTGGATGATAAACTTTTAGATCTTATTATCCAATACCAGCCTGAAAAAATGGCTTATGTGTCCTGCAATGTCTCGACACTGGCGAGGGACTTGGTTAAGCTGGCGAAGCATTATGATGTTGTCTATATTCAGTCAGTCGATATGTTTCCGCATACAGCCAGAACCGAAGCCGTAGTCAAATTAATCAAACGAAGGAAAGATTTATCATAAAGGGGAAAAGATGACGCCATCAATCAATTTAGTTTATATTAGTCTGAGCGGCAACACACAAAGCTTTGTCAACCGCTTAAAAGCATACTTGCAGCCTAAGACCAATCTGCCTGTCAACACGATTAATGTTAAAGATCTGGTCAAAGATCAAGAAGATTTTTTTGCCATGACAGATTATTTTGTGGCTTTTCTGCCGACCTATCTTGAGGGAGGGAACGGCCTTGACAGCGGCGATGTTGAAATCCTGACAACACCCTTGAAGAATTTTATTGCTTTTGCTGACAACTATCGCTATTGTTACGGTGTTGTCGGCTCCGGCAATAAAAATTTCAACAATCAATACTGTCTGACGGCTAAACAGTATGCTGAGACATTTGGTTTTCCAGTGCTTGATGATTTTGAGCTGCGCGGCCTGACTGATGATATTGAACGCATTGGCGATAAGATCTTGGAGCTGTATACGGCACAATAAATTTAAAAATCCGAACAAGAACGCTTTCTTCCAGATTCAAGCTGTCTTGTTCCGGTTTTTTTATTTGTGTCAAAGCAGAACAATCAGCACTAAAAGTATAAAAGTATGAGGAGAGAGACTGTTGTAGTGTTTTTATACTGTCAATTTTGGTTTGTGTGCTGCCTTTATGAGTAAGTGCAGCAAAAAAGAGCGGCAGCACTGTCTTTGAACAAAGCGTGTCAGCCCTTTGCATTCGCTTACAAAAAATAATTTTTTGATGTATAATAAAGGCGAGATATTATTTTACAGGGAGGTCTTTTGAATGAAATTAGCTGGCATTGTTGGAACCAATTCAGACCGTTCCACCAATCGTAAATTGCTGCAGTTTATGGCAAAACATTTTGCAGATAAAGCGGATATTGAAGTCCTAGAAATCAAAGCTTTACCAGCCTTTAATGAACCTGAGGACAAAGCTGCTCCGGCAGCGGTGGCAGCTTTCAGCCAAAAAATTGCTGAGGCAGATGCTGTCATTATTGCTACTCCGGAGTATGATCACACGATCCCGGCTCCGCTTGCCTCAGCTCTGGAATGGATTGCCTACACCAGCCGAGTGCTGATTAATAAACCCGTTATGATTGTAGGTGCTTCTCTGGGGGCTCTGGGAACATCAAGAGCGCAAAGCCATCTGCGTCAGATTTTGGATGCGCCGGAATTGAAAGCGCGTGTTATGCCGGGAACGGAATTTCTTTTGGGACATTCTGAGCAAGTTTTGGATGACCAAGCTAATCTGAATAATCCTGAAAAAGTGGTAGAATTGGAAGAACACTTTGATGAATTTCTGGAATTTGTCCATTTGACAAAGCAGCTGGTCAAACCGGCCGATACTGAGCGCAAGAAATCCTTCATCTGGGAGGAATGGCTGAAAGCATAAGGCATAAAACGGCTGCAGCTCTTCTTAAAAAGCATGCTATGAGAGATTCATTAGCTGTTTTGGGCAGTGACTGCAATCTTGTATATGATTGCTGCAGATAAGGCACTCTTTGGCAAAACAGCGACAGTGCCTTGAAAAATTGGAAGAGTTTGCTGAAACTCGGCTGGGCGACAGCGGCTGGCTGGCCGATCCTCGAAGGTCCAGACTAAACGCTAAGTGTGACATCGTCACTGTTGTGGCTGACAGCCGAAAAGAAGTAATAAAGAAAGGAATTAAACTCGGGCGGAAAGTTAAAAAGCAGATAAAGGATTTCAGAAATGATAATTTTGGGGAATTCTTTTAAATTGATGCTTTTCGCTGTGGCGGCGAGCTTTAGCTGCCACTTGAAGTGTCTTACAGACACCTTCAACGTTTTTGGTATCTTAATCATGAAATTAGTTGGTATTGTTGGTACAAACGCTGCTAAATCTTACAACCGCCTGCTGCTGCAGTTCATGCAGAAACATTTTGCTGACAGAGCGGCGATTGATATTTTAGAAATTGCAGATGTACCGATGTTTAATGAAACAAATGATCAAACCAATACACCTGTTATCCAAGAATTTAACACAAAAATTACAAATGCTGACGGCGTCATCATTGCAACGCCCGAGCACAATCACTCCATCCCTTCAAGTTTGAACAGTCTTTTGGAATGGCTGTCCTTCACTATTCACCCGCTTGATGGCAAGCCTGTTATGATTGTAGGGGCTTCCTATGATGTTCAAGGGTCCTCCAGAGCACAGCTCCACCTGCGCCAGGTTTTAGATGCTCCCGGTGTTAATGCAACTGTTATGCCGGGCAGTGAATTTTTACTTGGCCGTGCTCACCGTGCTTTTGATGAGAATGGCGATTTGAAAGATGAAGGAACAGTAGATTTTCTGGACAGCTGTTTTTTGCGTTTCCTGCGTTTTGTGGAGGTGGCTAATCAGCTTAATCTGCCGGAAGAAGTTCGTTTTGAGCCGGGTTCCTACCAAGTGACGACAGAAGGTCACAATGGCAAGCTGCCAATGACAGTTACCCTGTCTGAAGAAAAAATTGAGTCTATTGATATCGATAGCTCAGGTGAAACGTCTGGTATTTCTGACATTGTCTTCACCCGCATTCCTAATGAGATTTTAGAAGGTCAGACGCTTAATGTCGATGCTGTTTCCGGCGCTTCGGTGACCAGCCAAGGTGTTTTAGACGGGGTTGCCCGGGCAGTTAAGCTGGCAGGAGGCAATCCTGATGTGCTGCGCAAGCGGCCCAAAGCACCATCAGCTCTGGATAAAGAAGATAAAGAATATACAGCTGATGTTGTCATTGTCGGCGGCGGCGGAGCCGGCCTAGCTGCAGCGGCGACTGTTCTGCAGCAGGGGAAGACAGCGATTATTGTTGAGAAATTCCCAGCACTTGGCGGCAATACCGTCCGTGCAGGCGGTCCGGTCAATGCACCTTGGCCTGAGTGGCAAAATAGCTTCGCAGCTCATCCCGGTGAAGCACAGACGCTGCAAAACCTTCATGATACTGACGAAGCTGATATTGATCCGGAGTATCTGGAGGACTTTCGTGCCTTGAAGCTGGAATTGGAAGATTATCTCAAAGATCCGAGCTACCTTTTTGATTCAAAATTACTCTACCGTATTCAAACCTACATCGGCGGTAAACGGACAGACCTGCAGGGTCACGAAATCCACGGCAACTATGATCTTGTCAAAATTTTGACAGAGCGGGCTCTGGAATCTGTCAAGTGGCTGGAGGATGTTGGCGTAGAATTTGACCGCAATGAAGTCACCATGCCGGTTGGGGCCTTATGGCGCCGCGGCCACAAGCCAAAAATGCCAATGGGCTATGCTTACATCTCCGTCCTTGACCGCTATGTGCGTGAAAATGGCGGCACGATCTTGACAGACACTCCTGTCAAAGAATTAATTGCAGAAAATGGCAGTGTTTGCGGTGTTGTTGGTACTGGTCGCAACGGTCAAAAAATTACGGTTCATGCTAAGGCAGTCGTTCTAGCCTCCGGCGGTTTTGGTGCCAATACGAAAATGCTGCAGAAGTACAATACCTATTGGACCAAAATTGATGATGACATTAAGACTTCCAACTCACCGGCTATCACCGGGGACGGCATTATCCTTGGGCAAAGCGTGGGAGCCGACCTTGTTGGCATGGGCTTTACGCAGATGATGCCTGTGTCCGATCCCGAAACCGGAGCACTTTTCTCAGGCCTTCAAGTGCCGCCTGCAAACTTTATCATGGTTAATAAAGAGGGAAAACGCTTCGTTGACGAGTACGGCAGCCGGGATAAACTGTCGCAGGCTGCGATTGATAATGGCGGTCTCTTCTACCTGATTGCTGACGATAATATCAAGAAAACAGCCTACAATACCAGCGATGAGAAGATTGAAGCGCAGGTCGCAGCAGGCACCCTCTACCGCGCGGATACGCTGGAAGAATTAGCAGAGCAAATTGCGATCGATCCAAAAGTATTGACTGAGACCATTGCAAATTATAATAGCTATGTTGATGCCGGCTATGATCCTGAGTTCAATAAAGGAAGCTTTGATCTTAAATGTGAAAAAGCACCGTTTTATGCGACTCCTCGCAAGCCGGCGGTTCACCATACGATGGGCGGCCTTAAGATTGATACAAAGACTCATGTTATCAATGAAAATGGACAAAGGATTCCGGGTCTTTATGCAGCAGGCGAAGTTGCCGGCGGTCTTCATGCGGGCAATCGTCTTGGAGGTAACTCGCTGGCTGATATCTTCACGTTTGGCCGTATTGCAGCTGACAGTGCCATTGAAGAATGTGTCAATTAAACAGCAAGACATCCTGCTTGTTTTAAAACAGGATGTCTTTTTATGATTAGAAACGAAAAAAGAAGTCCGATCGGACTTCTTTAACTGCCACCACCGAGAATCGAACTCGGAACGGAGCATTACCATTGCTCTATTATACCATTTAACTATAGCGGCGACTTTTATATAATACTATAAAATAGAAAAGAATGCAAGCTTGAAAGAAAAAATACTTGCTGGTCTGTCGATAAGTAGTTTTCCTTTTATTTTTGGAAGGAAAGAGCTATAATATAGGAAATTTCTAAGGAGGATGACGATGAAAATTTTTGTCGCAGGAGCAACCGGACGTGTTGCTGAGCAATTAATTCAACAGTTAGCTGAAAAGCATTTCGTATATGCAGGGGCCAGAAAGCCTGAAAATGTCATTAAGCATCAAAATGTTACAGCAGTGCCTTTTGATCTTCATGATGATCTGCCGGTTTTGACTGAGCGTATCAAAGGTATGGATGCCGTTTATTTTACTGCAGGTTCTCGCGGTCAGGATCTTTTACAGGTTGATGCTTTCGGAGCTGTCAAATTGGCCCAAGCTGCCGAGCAGGCCGGCATCAAGCGTTTTATTCTTCTGAGCTCTATTTTTGCTCTGGAGCCGGATAAGTGGCATCTGCCCGGTTTAGATAAGCTGACCAATTATAACATTGCCAAATTCTTTGCAGATAATTATGTGGTTCATCAGACAGATTTAGACTATACGATTATTCAGCCAACCGGACTGACAGAAGAAGCGGCCAGCGGTAAAATAGCTCTCAATCCCGCTAAACCTGGCACTAACAGCATTGCTGATGTCGCTCATGTTTTAGCAGCAGTTTTGGAACGCCCGAATACTTACGGCAAGGTCATTAAAATGTCTGCCGGTGATGAGGTAATCGAAACCGCCCTTGAGCGTCTTTGAGTTTTATAGATTTTTGGCTGTCTTTTGCCTGTCATCTTGAATTCCCTTGATTTTTAAGCTATAATGTTTACTGATTGATTAATGCCTTTTATTTAGGAGGGAAAATGTCTTACGAACAAGAGTTTTTAAAGGATTTTGAAACTTGGATTAATACACAGGTGACGGTTAATGAAATGGCCATGCAGCAAAGCCGAAAGATTGCCCGAGAGGGCGAAGATGAGCATGCAGCAGATGCTTACATTCGTTATGAGAGTAAGCTTGATGCTTATAAATTTATTCAGGGAAAATTTGAAAACTATAAAAATGGCAAGGGTTTTCATGATATGCCGGATGGTTTATTAGGTTCACGTGAGTATTAATGAGAAGAGGACAAAATGGCAAAGAAAAAGAATCGTAAAAAAGCACTGAAATTACAAATGAAACGTCAAGGGCTGCTGTCTAAGGCTAAACAAGCTGTTGCCAGTGTCGCAGAAACAGCCAAAACAGTTACACAGGATGTTAAGGACTCGTTTAAAAAGCCAAGCTTAGAGGAATTTTCTGCACTGCCGGAGTTGGCTGATATCCGATCCAATCTGGCAGAAACACTGTACAATGAAGGCATTGTTTCAGTTCAGGATTTTGCTGACTGGACCGAAAAAGACCTGCTTGGTCTTAAGGGAATCGGTCCTGCAACTGTTAAGAAACTGCAGGAAAACGGCGTTAGCCTGAAGGCATAGGAAATGTAAGTTGCTTTGCAGCTGAAATTTTGCTAGAATGAAACCATTCAGAGGAATGCTGAAGTCTATCTGTTACAGAAAGCGGTGCTGCTGAGAAATCCGCACAGATATCAGTATGGGTTGCTGATGGTTCTTAAAGAAAAATAAAGAGCAGCGGGTAGACTATGCGGAAATTTCTTTGCTTCAGCTGGAGCGTTTTCCAAGACCCGAATGTGGGTGGTACCGCGGATTTAGATATAAATTAAATTCGTCCCTGTCAAAAGACAGGGATGTTTTTTGATTTCATCACTAATTAAGGAGGCAGTTATGGCAGCAAAAAATGATTTAAACCGTTCAGAGCTTTTTGAAGAAGCCATTCGTATCACAATGGAACTCAACAGCAGTTACCATAAACCGGAAGAAATTCGAGCCATTATGACTCGTCTAACAGGGCGCAAGGTTCCTGACACTTTACGGATTTTTCCGCCTTTTTATACCGATTTTGGCCGGGAGACAGTCTTTGGCGACAATGTCTTTGTCAATTCCAGCTGCCACTTTCAGGATCAAGGCGGCATTACTATTGGGGATGGGTCATTTATCGGCCATAATGTTGTGCTGGCAACAGTTAACCATGCCCTGGAGCCGAGCCAAAAGCGTCAAAATACCTATCTTCCTATTAGCATCGGTAAAAATGTCTGGATTGGTTCGAATGCAACGGTTCTGCCGGGCGTAAGCATAGGCGATTGGGCCGTTGTGGCTGCCGGTGCTGTGGTCACAAAAGATGTCCCTGCCTATGCGGTTGTTGGCGGTGTCCCTGCTAAGCTCATTAAAATGGTGGATCCAGAGAGTTAGAAAAAGAAAACAAGGGAGCAATGAGGATGCTTGAGATTTTAGGGCAAATTGAGAATAATATTTTGCCGGACATCAGAACAAACCGGCTTTACCTGTGTCAGCGGACAGCTGCGGACGCTTCGGATGTTTTTGATTATGCCAGTTTACCGGAAGTTAGCTATCCAGCAGGCTTTCCGCCGGTCGAAACAGTTGCGGATGAAGCTTATTATTTGGAGCATGTCCTGCCTAAAAGTCAAGCAGAGCAGCAATTGCCCTCTGGCTATGGCATAAAGCTAAAAGGAGAGGATAAAGTGATTGGCTCTGTGGACTTTAATCATCGCCATGCTGACGATGTGCTGGAAATTGGCTATACCCTGCATCCGGATTATTGGGGGCAGGGAATTGTGCCGGAGGCAGCAGGTGCCCTGATTGAGCTTGGTTTTACGCTCCTCAACCTTCATAAGATTGAATTGAACTGCTACGACACCAATAAACAAAGTCAGCGCGTGGCGGAGAAATTGGGCTTTACCTTAGAAGCACGGATTCGAGACCGCAAGGATGCCTTGGGCAATCGCTGCGATGACCTGAGATACGGTCTGCTCAAAAGTGAATGGGAGGCAGATCATGGATAAGGAAACCATTCTTGCTAGCACGCGCCAGTTTGTGAAAGCTACTTTAGCTGCCGAGGCCAGCGGTCATGACTGGTGGCATATTGCGCGTGTCACGAAGACTGCTCTGGCCATTGCAAAAGCCGAAGGAGCAGATCTCTTTATCTGTGAAATGGCTGCGCTGCTGCATGATATGGCGGACAGCAAGCTTTTCGATGAAGACAAGGCTTTGGCTGAAGTGGAGCATTTCCTAACTGAGCAAGGTTTGCCACAAGATCAAATTACTGAAATCACCAGCATCATGACAGGTATTTCCTATAAGGGGGGCCACAACACTGCCCATCTCAGCTTAGAAGGCCAGGTCGTCCAAGATGCCGATCGGCTGGATGCAATCGGCGCAATCGGCATTGCCAGAACGTTTGTTTACTCAGGAAACCACGGCCGTCTTATTCATGATCCCAGTAAACAGCCGCGCGAAAACCTAACTCTTGAAGACTACCGCAAGGGCGAAGACACGGCCATCATGCATTTCTACGAAAAACTCCTCAAACTCAAAGATCTCATGAACACAGCAGAAGGCAAACGCCTAGCCCAAGGCCGTCACCAATTCATGCTGGACTACCTAGAGCAGTTCTATGCCGAGTGGGAAGGGGAGAAGTGATTGGACAGCCTGCGCTCGTGTAGAATTAGGTAAATGAGGTTTGATTCTTATTGAATTATCATTCCATTTCTAAATTCCTTTGGAGTGCTTAATAACTTAGTACCTTATAAAAAGGAGATTCTATGGCTAAAAAGAAGAACCGGAAAAAAGACTCAGACAGCAGCAGAAACAAGAAAACAATAAGATTATTGATTTGACTTCTTTTACAGAAAAGAGCGATTATCCCTTATCTTTTCAGGAATCTGATCCGGATAAAGAGTTTGTTGAAAAACTTTTTGAAGAATTTGAACGGACTGGGGCTCCCGACACTCTGGAGCAGTTAGCTTCTGTCTTGGTTTTTGAGGATTTAGAGATGGATGAAGCAGATGAACTTTTTTACCAAGCAATGGAAGAGGAAGATGAAGAGATGCAGCTCCGTCTGCTTACCAATTTACTGGCAGAATATCCCGACCACTTTGAAGCAAGATTTCAATCCTTACTGTTAAGAAGCACAGAATTTTCAGCTGACTACTTAAAAGAACTGCAGGATTTTTATCAAGTGGCTTTGACAGAGTGGAAGAAAGCTGATTATGAATCTTGGTATAGTTTGGAAGCGCGCAGTTCCTTGACGGTCATCACTTTTGTGACAGAGACTTATCTGCAAGAAGGGCTGGTTGGTCTAGCTGGTCAAGTGGTGGATTTTGTACGCTCTAAGATTGCTGTTGATGACAGATTTCCGCCTGGATTTGTTTATTTGATGTTGAGTGTTTATAATGCCCTTTATAAAACAGAGGAAATTACTGATTTTTATGAAGAACAGATTGGGCAAGAGTGGCAGGATGATGGCGTGATAGTACATATGCTTATTGCCACGATACTTATAGGTGACATGGATGCGGCTAAAGAATTATTTAGGTACTTAGCGAACGTCAATAAAGAAGCCTTACAAGTTTTTGATAACCCTCACTGGGTTCAGCTGCTTGATATAGCAAATGAAGTTTCTACCTATCGTCCTAACTCAGCTGCATCTCTCCAGATTGCCTTGCACCCCCTACAGGCCTTTTTGGTCACCAAACCCTTTGTTATCCATCAAATGGTTGCTTTAGCAGAAGAGTATCAGGACAGTCTACCTGATTCCCCGCGCAAACGATTAGAATTTTTTAATTCCCCCTGCATGAAAGGGATTCAGATAGATAAAGGCCGATATCTATGCGATGCTGGCATTATGAGCAAGTAAGATCTGGAAAAACACACCGAAAAAGAAATCCTAGCCATTTCAAGCATTGGCCCTGCTACGGTTAAAAAGCTAAAAGAAAACGGTGTGAGGTTTAAGGAGAGGTAGGAACTCGTGCAAACTTTGCACAAGTTGAACTGTTCGGAAAAATCGAACAGTTCAGCAATCGCTTAACAGAGCGGTTTAACTTGAATTAGAGTGCTTTAACTTAAGAAAGAAAATAAAATATTGAAAAGGATAACTACTGTGGCATTTTTAGAAACAGTTTTTAAATGGATTATTGAACTTTATAATGATGATAAAGTTGCCTTTGTATCTTTAGTCATAAGTATAGTTGTTGGTCTCTACACTTGGATTAGTAAGGCCAATCAAGATAAAATTGATAGAGAATTTAAAGAGTTTCAAAAAGAGCTTGCAGTATATCAGCAAAAAGTTAGCGAACTGCAATTCAATTTTGAAGCCCAAGAAAATTTCAAACCCTATTTTGAATTGAACAGAACTAAATCAAGTACTTATGTTAAAAAAGGAAAACTAATTGCTCAAATATACTTAACAAATGTAGGACGAGGTACAGCTACACAAATTATGACTAATCCTATTGATTTTGATGTAGATGGAGATCCAATATATTTTAGATCTACTCCCAAGAAACAAACACATAGTATATATAGCTACTTTAGTGAGAATTTTGCGATTCCAAATGAATCTATATATTTGAGTACAACTGCAAACGAACAGTCTGAGAAGCAGAGTTTTTGTATTGAATTTAAAATTAAATTCTGTGATTCAGCAGGTAGAACCTACGAACAAAAGTTTGAATTTAGTTATGACAACTTCTTGGTAAAAGGAATAAGCCTAAAGTCGGTTACTTATGAACCAACTTTGATTAATTAATATAAAAATGGAAAGGACACTAACATGTCAAAAGAACTTTCACCAAAATATAATCCATCCCAGGTTGAGGCTGGTCGCTATCAGAAATGGTTGGATGAGGATGTGTTCAAGCCGTCAGGCGATAAGAAGGCACATCCTTACTCAATCGTGATTCCACCGCCAAATGTCACAGGTAAACTGCACCTGGGACACGCTTGGGACACGACGCTTCAAGATATTATTATTCGTCAAAAACGCATGCAGGGCTTTGACACCCTTTGGCTGCCTGGCATGGACCATGCAGGTATCGCCACACAGGCCAAGGTCGAAGCTCGCTTGGCTGAAGATGGCATTTCCCGCTACGATCTCGGTCGTGAGAAATTCTTGGATAAGGTCTGGGAATGGAAGGACGAGTATGCCGCGACCATCAAGGAGCAGTGGGGCAAGATGGGAATTTCTGTCGATTACTCACGCGAGCGTTTCACCCTTGACGAGGGGCTTTCTAAGGCTGTTCGTAAGGTCTTTGTTGATCTCTACAAGAAGGGTTGGATCTACCGCGGTGAGTTCATCATCAACTGGGATCCTAAAGCCCGCACGGCCCTTTCTGATATTGAGGTCATTCACAAGGATGTTGAGGGTGCTTTCTATCACATGAACTACATGGTGGAAGATGGCTCTCGCGCTCTGGAAGTCGCAACCACACGTCCAGAGACCATGTTTGGAGATACGGCTGTCGCTGTCAATCCAGAAGATTCCCGCTATAAAGATCTGATTGGTAAAAATGTTATTCTGCCAATCGTTAACAAGCCAATTCCAATCGTTGCTGACGAGCATGCGGATCCCGAATTTGGAACCGGTGTCGTTAAAATCACACCGGCTCATGATCCTAACGACTTCTTGGTCGGTCAGCGTCACAATCTGCCGCAAGTCAATGTCATGAACGATGACGGCACTATGAATGAGCTGGCTGGTGAATTTGCCGGCATGGATCGTTTCCAAGCCCGCAAGGCGACGGTTGCCAAATTAGAGGAAATAGGCGCCCTTGTCAAGGTCGAAAAGATGACCCACTCGGTCGGTCACTCAGAACGTACCGGTGTCATGGTGGAACCGCGCTTGTCCACCCAATGGTTCGTTAAGATGGATCAGCTGGCCAAAAATGCCATTGCCAACCAAGAGACTGATGACCGCGTGGACTTTTACCCGCCACGTTTCAATGATACTTTCCTCCAATGGATGGAAAACGTCCACGACTGGGTTATTTCCCGTCAGCTTTGGTGGGGCCACCAAATTCCTGCTTGGTACAATGCGGACGGCGAGATGTATGTCGGAGAAGAAGCACCGGAAGGCGACGGCTGGACACAAGATGAAGATGTCCTTGATACTTGGTTCAGCTCTGCTCTCTGGCCATTTTCAACCATGGGTTGGCCTGACACGGAATCAGAAGATTTCAAGCGTTACTTCCCAACCTCAACCCTTGTGACAGGTTACGACATCATTTTCTTCTGGGTGTCTCGCATGATTTTCCAATCCTTGGAATTCACAGGCCGTCAGCCCTTTAAGAATGTCTTAATCCACGGTCTTATTCGTGATGAACAGGGACGCAAGATGTCTAAGTCGCTTGGTAACGGAATTGACCCCATGGATGTCGTCGATAAATACGGTGCCGATGCCCTGCGCTGGTTCCTCTCAAACGGCTCTGCGCCGGGGCAAGATGTTCGTTTCTCTTACGAAAAAATGGATGCTGCTTGGAACTTCATTAACAAAATCTGGAATATTTCCCGCTATATTCTCATGAACAATGAAGGCTTGACACTTGATCAAGCAACAGCCAATGTCGATAAGGTCGCTGCGGGGACAGCAGGAAATGTCACGGACAAATGGATTCTCCACAACCTCAATGAGACCATTGCCAAGGTTACTGACAACTTCGACAAGTTTGAATTTGGTGTGGCCGGTCACATCCTCTACAACTTCATCTGGGATGAATTCGCCGACTGGTATGTAGAGTTGACCAAGGAAGTCCTTTACAGCGACAACGAAGATGAGAAGGTGATTACCCGCTCAGTCCTCCTCTACACACTGGACAAGATTCTGCGTCTGCTGCATCCAATCATGCCGTTTGTGACGGAGGAAATCTTTGGACAGTATGCAGATGGCTCAATCGTCACAGCAGCTTACCCAATTATTAACCCTGCTTTTGAAAATGAAGCTGCGCATAAAGGCGTGGAAAGTTTGAAAGACTTGATTCGTGCTGTACGTAATGCGCGTGCTGAAGTCAATGTTGCCCCATCTAAGCCAATCACCATCCTTGTCAAAACCAGCGATAGCGGTTTGGAAAGCTTCTTTAATAGCAATGTCAACTACATCAAGCGTTTCACCAATCCTGAAAAACTTGAAATCTCAAGTGACATTGACACGCCAGACCTTGCCATGTCAGCCGTCATCACAGGCGCTGAAATCTTCCTGCCGCTGGCAGACCTGCTCAATGTCGAGGAAGAACTCGAACGTCTCAACAAAGAACTAGCCAAATGGCAAAAAGAACTAGACATGGTCGCCAAAAAACTCGGCAACGAACGCTTCGTCCAAAACGCCAAACCCGAAATTGTCCAAAAAGAGCGTGACAAACAAACCGACTACCAAGCCAAGTATGATGCGACAGTAGAGCGGATTAAAGAGATGGAGAAGTTGGGGGAATAAGAAATAATATATTATCGATATATTGATAATTATTGAAATTGAATATATTATTTTAAATTTAATGTAAGTAAAGTGAGGAATAAAAATGGATGAAGAGCTTGCTTTTCAAATTTTGAAGAGACATGAAAATCAGTATTATCAAGAAGATGGTCAGTTCGTAATTGAATATAGATACTTTCCTATTGGTAGAGAAGGCAAGGAGTTTTTAAAAGCTTTTGATTTAATTTTTAGTCAACATGGGAAGACAATCTATTATAATGATATCCCATATAAAGTAATTAATGGAAAATGTGGATTTTATTATGGTGGAATAGTTGACAAATTTTTGAATGATAATTATGCTAAAGCATATTTAAAAGAACCAAGCCAAGTTAATGTATCAGCGGAGGGAGCAGTAACTATTGCGGCTGACCAAGTAACGATTTACAGTAATTCAATTGCACAAATTAAAACAGAGAGATTTATTTATGCAGAAGAACTAAATTCTTCGGAAAATGCTCAATTACTTAATGTATTAAATCGAATTCTTGAAGAATTGGAACGAGAGCAAAACCCATCTGATGAAGATTTTATATTCTTAAGAAAAGTTGCAAAGTCAACTTCAGAATTAGCTGGATTTGCAGCAAATATAATTACTATTCTAAGTCCCTTTTTGTAGAGTATGGTAAAACACAGTCGAAAGGCTGTGTTTTTTGGTATAATAAAAATATTAAAAAATTAGAATGGAAATATATGAATAGTCGGGTTAAACAAGAAAAACAGAGAAGAAGGGGTATTTACTCTCAATATAAAGTAACGATTATTGCTGGTGTTATAAGTACTATTTTAGGTGGTCTAGTATTTGCAAGAATAAAAACTCCTATAAATATATTATTTGATTTCTTTCGTGATATTACTATTCAAAAAATAGAGGTCAGAAATGTTCCAATGAAGGTGAGTGGAGAGGAAATTATAATAAATAACGGAAAGTCAGTGCCCTATCTTTCCAATTATATAGAGAACAACCTACTTATTAATAATGCAAAGTCATCAAATGTACCTATTAATAAGATTTCGATTAAGAATGTAAATGTTGATACGAGTTACAAATATGAGGATGTTAGGGTGCATTTTGGATTTGATTACACTAGTCAAAATTTCTCCGCATATGCGTTTAATAATGGTAATAAAAAAGTTAAGAAAAAATATCATATTCTGGTAACCAGAGAGATTTTAGGCAATCATAAAAGTAAAGATGCCACAAAAATTTTTGAAAAGGAGTATTTTCCAAATGCGTTTAAGAAGGGGGATATAAAAAGGATAATAAATCAAGATTTAACAGTATCAAGCATTTTAAGTAGATTTACTTCTCAACAAGAGGACCAAGTTATCCGTTTTAAAATTAAAGAGGGTAAAAAAATAGTTGTAGATGAGGTAATACTTTATGATGAGAGCAACGGAAAGTTCCATCAGAATAAAGGTTTTATAGGTGCACCAAATGATAAAACAGGAAGAGTGATTTTTGAATTGAAATATCCGTATAAATCTGTTTATACTGAAAATATTATCAAAGAAATCCCAACTGGAAAGTCCGTATTTTCTTTTAATATTTTACTAGATAAAACGGCTTACCTAGAGTATGATGTAGAGCTTAAGTACAGTGATGGTGGCGGCAAGAGAGCTAATATTCATGGAAAACAATTGCATCAACAACAAACTATACGTGTACCAGTTTACAATATTATAGATAACATGAATGGAGATCACGGAGAAATTTATCTTTTTGCTAGAAAGCATAACATTTTGAAAGTCTCTTTAGAACGAGTAAAAATCTTAGATACTGAGCTAATCTATACCACAAAGGCAACGAAAAAGAAATATAAGTTAATAGAGTAATAAAATTGAGTATCATTACACTTATTGCACAGGTTGATGATGAAGAATGTCCATATCGTCAAGCGTTCAGGTGTTTATAAATTCAAGGGTCAAAAGTGAAAATAAATCTCTTAAGCAAGTCTAACTGCAAAGTTGGGCTTGTTTTTTGCTATAATGAAATAAAAAATGTTGGAGTATCATAGTGAATTTTGCAGAGATTATTAATCTGAAAGATCTAGTGACAGATCTTTTTTCAAATATTTTATTTTGGCTATTTTCAATTATAATAACTATTATTATTTGGGTCTTTAAAAAATTTATTCTTCCTCATTTTCAAAAGATAATAATAAAAAGCATTGATGTGCGAAATGTTCCTAAAATGTTTGAAGGAGAATTACTACCATCTTTTCAAAACTCAGATGTGTATAGAAATTATATTGAGAATGAGCTGGTAATTCAGAATGAAAAAGATGATTTAATAATTAAAGATTTAATAGTTGAGAATATTGTTGTAAATGAGTATTTCTATGAGGATATAGTAGTGCAAAATGGTTTTGACGTACCTAAACAGAAAATTGATTTTGTCGTATTTAATAATGGGAATAAGGAAAGCTCTCTTAAAAAATATATCTTAAAGATTATTTATATAAATAATCTTAAAAAACTTGATAAGTGTATATTTGAAAAAAATTTAACACAAGGAAAGTTAAAAGGAGGGGATATAGAAAAAATATTTTCTATGGTTTTAACGAATCACAACATAATAAAATATTTTTCTAATGATATACCAGATTATAGGCAATCTATCAAAATTGAACTGCTCAATACAGTAACCAATCAAATTGAAAGTGATATTGAGATTCCATACCTTTCCTCGGAAAAGAAATTTATTAGGCAATTAGGAGGAGGTTCTCCGGTTGATAGAACTTTAACTCCCATTATTGAGCTTTTAAAACCTTACAATCAAAGTAAATTTACATTTACAATAAACTATAAATTAACTAAGGGGGTTAATCAGTTACGTTTCAACATTCTTGTTGATGGCGCATGTCAAATCAAATATAGTGTAAGATTGATGGAAGACGAAAATAAAGAACTTGCTAGATTCTCTAAAGACAGCATTAATATCCGATTTCCAAATTACAAACTGACTTCACCTTATAAGGATGAGCTGTACCATTATTTAATTTCTGAAAATATAAAAAACAGTAATCTTGAAGAAGTAAAATTGAGACAGCCTTCATTAATGAACAGCATTGATAAAACAAAACAAGAGTACAATCTTTTATAATTGGTTTTCTAAGTTTTTAAATATTTTTAGTACTTTTCCCGAATAATGGGATGATTTTATGCTTGATCCGTCTGTCAGATGATTTAAATAAAAAGCCGATTTGGCTATGCAGAAAATGATAGCGGTCAGATATATGCTGATTTTAAGATCAAGGCAAATTTTAGGGGACAATAATTGTTCCCCTTTTTTGTTTGTAAAGATATAAAATAGACTTAATCCAAGGCCGAGGAGAAGATAATGGAAAACAGACGTTTAAGTTTACTGTATAATTTGCAGAATTTATACAATTCCAGCGATGTAGGAAGTGTGGATTATCAGCTTTCCCGCTATTTAATTGACAACTATCAACAGATAGGGAATTTAAATATTTTTGATGTTGCTGAAGAAAACCATGTATCAAGGGCAACAGTAAGACGCTTTTGTCAACATTTGGGCTATGATAATTTTAAAGAATTGAAAAAACATTTTTCGGAATTTGATGAAGGTTTTGAAAGTTACAAAACATTTTACTGTAAAGATGATTTTCTATTTAAATTGAGAGAGCAGCTTAAATTGATGTTTACAGAGTTGGAAGATAGACTTTCAAATAGAGAATTAACACAGATTGTGAATAACATTCACCATTCTGATGAAGTGATAATAGTTGCATCAAGCACCATAGCAAATAGCATTCGAGTATTTCAGCAGACTATGGCCATTTTTGGGAAGAGAATTTCCATCGTTGCAAGCCAAAATAAGCTCAGTCAATTTAGTGGTGAATTGGATTCAAATTGTTTGATTCTGGTCTTTTCTATATCAGGTGCTTTAGCTGAAACATTGCAAGATGATTTATTTTCAAGTGGAGCAACTACTTTTTTATTCACAAACAGCAGGAATCCTTTATTTAATGTCACATTTGACAGAGTGTATCATCTAACCTCAATGGATAATCAAAATAATAAAGACATTATTTACTACACTTATGGTATCACTTACGTCTTAGACTCAATTATTTGCGAATATAGCCAGTTATTGTAAGAAAGGAATAATATGCATTATAAAGAAAAACCGATATTTCCTAAAAATTTTTTATGGGGTGCTTCAAGTGCTGCGTGGCAAGTTGAAGGTGCTGTCAATGAAGATGGCAGAGCAGTATCAAAGATTGATTTAAATTCACAAACGAAAAAACCATTTGCTGACAATTCGGTGGCTTCTGATCATTATCATCACTATAAAGAAGATGTCGCATTGATGAAAGAAGCAGGATTTACATCGTACAGGTTCTCCATTGCTTGGCCGCGTATTTTTCCTGATAAATCAGGAATCCCTAATCAAAAAGGAATCAATTTTTATAATAATTTAATTAATGAACTTGTTAATAATGGGATTGAACCAATTGTAACTCTTTATCACTATGACCTTCCGGTATGGGTTGATGAAGAATATGATGGCTGGTATGGACGTGGTATTATTGATGCTTTTGAACAATACGCCAGAACATGTTTCAAAGAATTTGGTGACCGTGTTAAGTACTGGCTGTCTATCAATGAACAAAACATGCAAATTGTTTATGGTCATTGGTTAGGAACATGCAAATACCCCGAAACATGGTTTGAGGATCAGTGGAAAGTTAATCATATCATGAATCTTTGCCATGCCAAAGCTGTTATTGCCTGCCATGAGATGGTGGAAAATGGGAAAATCGGACCTGTTCCCGGGATGGTACCAATTTATTCAAATACTGGGAATCCGATGGACCAAATTGCAAGACTTAATGCTGAAGAGTTTACTGAAAAAATTTGGAATGACTTTTATGCACATAGAAAATACAGTAATTTTATAAAGAATTATTGGAAAGAGCATGGCATTAACCCTGATATTCACGATGGTGATCAAGAAATTTTTAATCAAGCTCGAATTGATTACTTTGGAATTAATTGTTATCGGTCAAACACGGCAGCTGAAGCAAAATTAGATGAGCAGCCTCAGGCATATGAACTTAATAAATATGGCATCAAGGGGCAATTAAAATTTCCGGTTGTACCAGGAGAATATAAGCTTGTTTACAATGACTACGTTGAATACACAGACTGGGATTGGGAAATTGATCCAGTAGCAATGCGCTATGTTTTGAGAGATATGTGGAATCTCTACCAATTGCCGATGATTATTACTGAAAACGGTTATGGTGCACATGAGGATGTGGACGAAAATGGTGAAGTGAATGACGCCTATCGCATTAACTTTTTACGAGACCAAATCTATCAAGTTGGACTGACAATTCAAGATGGTGTAGAAGTCCTTGGTTATAATCCTTGGTCATTTACAGATTTGCTTTCGACAGGTAATGGTATGGCTAAGCGTTATGGCTTGGTATTTATTAATAGAACTGATGATGATCTTAGAGATTTGGCCAGAATTAAAAAGGCATCCTATTATTGGTATTCAAATCTTATTAAATCAAATGGTCAGAACTGGGGGAACTAACTATGTCTAAAGATTATAAAAAATTAGCCGAAGACATTGTTAAATTAAGTGGTGGTGTATCAAATATTACGGGTGTTAGTCATTGTATGACACGACTGAGATTAAATCTAAAAGATGAAACAAAGTTTGATAATTCAGCAATTACTAAATTATCAGGAGTTCTCACTGTTGTTGTACAAAATGGAGAACATCAAATCGTTATTGGTCAAGATGTCCCTAACGTATATGCTGAAATTCAAAAAATGGACGGAATAAAAGAAAAGGGTTACGTGGAAGATGCTGATACAGCTAGGGAAGATATAGCCTTAGAAAAGAAACCCGGTGAAAAACATAACTATTTAAATACTATTATGTCTTTTATTGGGGGAACTTTCTCGCCTGTTATTCCAGTGCTTGTGGCTGGCGGGCTTACAGGTGCAGTTTTGACAGTACTGACCAACTTTTTTGGTGTAAGTGATAAATCAGGTACCTATATAATCATTTATGCTATTAACCAAGCGACGTTCTATTTCTTGCCAATATTTATTGGTTTTTCAGCTGCTAACCGTTTAAAATCAAATGGTTTTTTAGGAGCCTTTTTAGGAGCAATTCTTCTTTACTCAACAATTAATGGAGCAAAAGGGCTCAATTTTGTCGGAATTAAAGTCCCACAGATAAGTTATAATTCTACAGTATTTCCAATTATTCTTGGAGTGCTGTTTATGTCAGTTGTTTATAAATTTCTGGAAAGGCACATGCCGGTCTATTTGAAGACTATATTCGTCCCTTTAATTACGATTTTACTGACAGTTCCGGTAACATTAATTGTCTTGGGTCCCATTGGAAATCTTTTAGGAACTTGGTTAGCTGACGGTGTCTATGCTCTATATAAGGCGGCTCCTGCTCCAGCGGTAATGGTGATTGGGATGACAACTCCTTTAATGGTATTCTTTGGTATGAATAATGCCACTTACCCAGTTTTATTTGCATTAATGGCTCAAGTAGGCAGTGATCCTCTTATTATGACAGGTATGGCACCCGCAAACGTTGCTGTCGGAGGTGCAGCTCTTGCAGCAATGTTCATTTCCAAAGATGTTAATCAGAAATCTGTATCTATGTCGGCCGGGATTACAGCTTTATGCGGTATTACTGAACCTGCGGTATATGGTGTTCTTTTTCCGCAAAAGTATCCTTTGGTCGGTGCGATTATTGGCGGAGGAATAGGCGGTCTTTTAGCAGGCCTACTCAGAATGACACAATATGTAGTTTCAACTCCTGGTTTTATTTCACTGCCAGCTTATATTGATCCTTCCGGTTCCAAGTACAACTTAATGGTGTCAATTAGTGTTATGATAGTAGCACTTATTGGTGGCTTTGTTTCAACCTATTTTCTCGGAAAGAAAGCGAATAACATTTAAACTTCAGAATAAACCACGGTGAGCAGCTGTGGTTTTTGGTATGATTAAGTTAAAATAGGAAATAAAAGAAGAAACAAGCAATTCTGACTAATTTTGCTAAGACTGTAGTATAATAGAGGTAGTTAAAGTCGTCTGAAATAAAAATAAGTGATTGAAGAGTTTGATTTCTTCTATTATCTCGATTTCTGATTTTTAGGAAGGAGGTCACTCAAAGGAAAGTAGGAGGGTATGCTATTTTTATAAAGGAGAGGAGTTTGTTATGAAAAAGAAATTAGTAAACATTTTTTTGGCTTTGTTGTCCATTTTGCTTTTGTCAGCTTGCCGCAGTAATAAGACAGAGACTTCGCAGAAAGCTTCCAGTCAAGCAAAATCTGAGCAGACTGAAAAAAAGACAGAAAAACAATCCACTTCAAGCAGTTCGTCCGAAGCAGTTACTGAAGCTGAAACGTCTGATGAGGCCGCTTCCACTGATGTCAGTCAAAAGGATTTAAATATTGATGAGATCAATAACGGTAACTTTCAATCTTTGGTTGGCACTTGGAAAAACGGCAGAGGTGATACTTTAGAAATTACTTCTGACGGTACAGTAAACGGCAAGATGACCTTACAGGGAATTAAAGATTCTGCTAACAGAAACGGTATTCCTTATGCCAGCTTAAGAGCAGGGAATAATACGGGTGCGGCCTTGGCTTTGTTTAAGATTGGTTTTAAAAATCCTCAAGGGGATCAGTCAGATTCAAGCAAGCCTCGTATTTTGATAACGCAAAGTGATGGCAACTATCCTGCAGAGGACTATTATTATCGTCAATAGCAGCTGTCTAAGGCTATTCCAGTCGGATTATATGGTCCCTTAAAATTAAATATCTGAGACTTTTGAGCTGCACTCCAAGCCTTAGGCTAAAAATCTAAGGTTTGGGGTGCTTTTTATATTCTCTTTGTCACAGGTTTTTGAGGTTGCCATATTATGTTTTAAAAATAAAAAACTTATAAAAACTTAAAAAGACTTATCCTTGCTTAAAATGTGTTATAATAGATTTAAGCAAAGGAGGGGTGTTATGTACCGGGAAAAACGACTGCAGGAAATCCTGAGGCTGGTTGAAGAAAGAGGAGAACTGTCTTCCAAAGATGCGCGTGCGCTGCTGAATGTTTCTCGCGATACGGTGCGGCGGGATTTTGCTTTTCTAGCGGCTGATAAGCAGGTTATTCGGACGCATGGCGGGATTTTGCCCCTGCAGAAATCGCAGAACGTTCTGTCTTTTGAAGAGCGTCTGCACCGTCTGACTGAAAGCAAAGATGCCATAGCTCAAAAGGCTTATCAGCTGATAGCACCGGGGCAGCTCTACTTTTTTGATGTGTCAACGTCGGTGCTGCGCTTAGCGCAGCTGATTGATAAGGACGTGACCATCTATTCGCATTCTTTGGATAATGCCATTGTTCTGGCTCAGCATGAAACGGTTGATTTTCACCTTCTGGGCGGCCAGTTTCAGCCTAAGAACCGCTTTTATTATGCTTTAAATGAAGCAGAGCTGCTCAAGGATATTCATTTTGATGCAGCTATCATTGCAGCTGCAGGTCTAAAGAAAGGACAAGTGTCTTTTGAAGATGCGGCCGATACCTACCTGAAGAAATTGGTTTTGAAAAATGCCAAGACCAAGATACTGCTGGCCGAGGAAGATAAATTTGAAAAAGAAGCCAGTTATGTGCTGGCTGATATTAACGACTTTGATTATTTTATTACGGATAAGAAACCGACAAAAGCTATCCAAAAACTGCTGTCGCAAGATTTGAAACTTATTTTTTAGGAGGTTATTATGGCAGAAGCGATTCGATTGATTTTAAGTGATATTGACGGGACTATTTTAGATGACAAGCACCAGCTTGACTCTGAACTGAGTGAGGCTGTGGCTGCTTTAAAGGCAAAGAACATTCCTTTTGTGCTGGCTTCTGCCAGATCGCCTCACGGCATGTTTCCCCTTGCCCGGGAGCTTCATCTAAATGACAGTCCTCTTGCCTGCTATAACGGTGCACTTATTGTTGAGGGAAATCAAGAATACTTTCAAACTTTAATGGAACACAGTCTCGATAAAACAGATGTTAAAAGGGTTGTTGATGTGGTGCGCAGGGAGTTTTCTCATATTGCTCTTAATGTGTATTCGGGCGGTGATTGGATTGTTGACAAGAGAAATAAATGGGTGGAGATTGAGGCTGATATTACCAAAGAAACGCCGCTTGTCGGTGAGCTGGATAAGCTTTTGGCAGACAGCAAAAGACCCGTTCATAAACTTCTTTTAATTGCTGAGGCTGATGACATTAAAGAACTGCTTGCTCATCTCAAAACCCTGTCATTTGCGGATGCCTCCTTTTACCTGTCTAAGGCTAACTACTTAGAGGTCATCTCAAAATCAGTCTCCAAAGAAAATGCTCTCACGGAAATTGCCGCTTACTATCATGTGCCCCTGACAGCTGCTATGACAATCGGTGATAATTTCAATGATCTGCCGATGTTAAAATTAGCTGGTTTGGGAGTGGCCATGGGCAACGCACCGCAGGCTGTCAAAGACGAGGCCGACCAAGAAACAGCCTCTAACAACGATAACGGCGCTTCTAAGGCGATTAGGGACTATGTATTGAATTAATTTGTTTTGCTTGTGTATCTTGGAAAGGAAAATAGGATGTCTCTTGAATCAGATTTTTTTAAGAAGAAACGTGTGCTGTTTGACAAGCTTCTTCCCTATGGATTTTCAAAAGAAGGAGACGGTTATCTCTACAAAGAAAGCTTCATGAACGGTGATTTTGAGGCGCTGATAATAATTTCTGCTGAAGGATTGGTGTCCGGCCGTGTGCTTGATAGGGATACTGGAGATGATTACCTGGCTCTGCGGGTAGAGCGCCAAACGGGTACCTTTGTCGGTCAGGTCAGAGAAGCTTATGCTGAGATTTTAGGAAAACTAGCAGATGCTTGCTTTGAAGCTCTGCCATTTATAGAGGAGCAGACCAACCGCTTAGCTCAAAGGCTTGAGCAGCTTTACGGGGATCAATATGATCACCCCTTTAAAAAATATCCCTCCTTTTCTTCTTACCGTTATCCTCTTAACCGTAAATGGTACGGGCTCATCATGGCTATTGAGCGCGGCAAGCTGGACCTGGGAAAAGAAGTGTGGGAACAAGAGAAGCTCAAGCAGGAAGTAGAGATCATCAATCTCAAGGCCGAGCCTTATGATCTGGCAGGTCTTCTTGATCTTCCGGGAATTTATCCTTCCTATCACATGAATAAGAAATCTTGGATTTCGGTTGTTTTGGACGGCACTGTGACCGATGAGCTGCTGTTTTCTCTGGTGGATAAGAGCAGAGCTCTGGTCAGCGGGAAAAATCTGGGAAATCCGGCTGGCCCTGATTTTTGGATTATTCCGGCAAATCTCAAGTATTATGACATTGATGCTGAATTTGCGGCGCATAAAATCAATACCTGGCCGCAAAAAGCCAGTATCCAGACAGGAGATTACCTTTTTGTTTACATTACAGCGCCGACACGCGCGCTTCGCTATGCCTGCCGTGTGCTCGAAGCAGGTATTGAAGAGCCCCATTCAGACAGAAAGTACATGAAATTGGAGTTACTTAAAAAATATGATGACAGCGACTTTCCCATTGAGCGGCTGAAAGAACTCGGCGTTACCAATATTCGCGGACCCAGGCGGATGACTGCCAGTTTGATAAGTGAGGTAAAGCCAAGTTTAAAAGCCAGTAAATCCTGACGGCTGCTTTCAAAGGATTGTTTACCTGTCATATCATTAATAACAGTCCGGCCTCTTATGTTTAGAGGCCGGGCTTTTTCGTCTTACCGCCAAAGATAGCAGCGTGATCCCAGACTGACAATTTAGTCAAAAGCTTAGTTTTTTTCCGTAAGAAATGGCAAAAATATCTACTACCAATTAGCTGTTTTTCACTTTATACTAATAAGTAAGAAAGGAGTAAGAAATTGATGAAAGAACGTTCTGTTAGTATTTTAAATCGTATTTTAGTATCGACTTTGCCTGTTCGCACAGATAGTTTGCAAAAAGAATTTAAGGTTAGTTCCAGAACTATCAGAAATGATATTTTAACCATTAATGATTTCTTAGCATCAATTCACTTACCGGTTATTCAAAGCATTCGTTCGCAGGGGTTCTTTTTATCCCTAAGCGATGAGGAGGGACAAATTCTTAAAAGTGAGCTGTCAAATGAGGATAAGACAGATTATCTGGAGAGAAAGGAGCGGCTTTTAGATTTAATTTTGGATTTGGCTTTGGGAGATGACAAAATTTTCCTGCATCGTAAGGAAACGTTTTACGGGGTCTCTAAGTCAACCATTGATGAGGATATGCGGCAGATCAGACAGGAGCTGGCTTTTTACCATCTTGATATCATCAGCCATCCCAAGGCAGGGCTCCTGTTAGAAGGGAGCGAGGCTGCGGTTCGCATCATGCTCTACAGTCTGCTCAGTCCGGAAATGACTAAAATGGGAACGGCTTTCAGCTCTCACAAAAGCCGAATTATCAGCCGTTACATTCTCGGTGAAATCATCTTAAAGGTCAATGAGATTTTTGACCGTACCATTTTGACAGTTGACGATGATATTCACCGAACGCATTTTATCCTTTTTACCTGTATCTGGCTTTTAAGGGTCAAGCGGGGAACAAAACTTGCTCAAGACGATCTTCCCAAAGAGGCTGTTGCGAAAACAGCTGCCATTAACAATTATTTAGAGGCAGTCTGTCAGGAATTCCAAATAGAACCGTCAGCTTTAGAGATGCAGTATATCCACTCAATTTTGCAGTCCTTTAATATCAAAAAGAATGACAGTCCTATTAATTGGATTCAGCTGCAGATATTGACCATTCAGCTCATTAACTTTGTGGAGCAGGAAACTAAGATTCCCTTTAACAGGAAAGACAGTGTTTTGCAGCAAGGGCTCTATCATCATATCGTCAGCATGATTGCCAGGGTAAAAAATAATATCCAGCTGACAAATCCGCTGACAGAAAGGATCAAGCAAAGTTACGGCAGTATTTATAAGGCTGTGGCCAAATTTGCCTGTCAGCTGGAAAAAATGCTGGGCCGAAAAATTATTGATGATGAGATTGCTTTTTTAACGATTTATTTTTCAACCACCCTAAGCGAGATCAATCAGGGCAATAAATATTGGTACCGGGCAGTTGTGGTCTGTAATCACGGAACAGCTACGGGCAAACTTTTGGCTGAAAATCTCAAGGAATTTTTCAATATCGAAGTATTTGCCATTCTTAATTCCAGAGAAATAAGTATTATTGATAAGCTGGATGTCGATTTGGTATTTTCAACGGTCAATATTGATTATCAAAATAAACCGGTCTTGGTTCTTGATTCCATTATTCAGGAAGATACCAAGATGCGTATCAATCATTTTTTAAAGGCTAATCAGCAGGCCAGAAGAGTGACTCAGAAAAAAGAGGATTACACCAAAGTTTTTCTGGAAATTCTGCAGCTTCTGGAAAACAGCAGTAAGGCTGAAGTTGATAAAGACTTATATGCTGCTATTGAAGCTGTTTTCACAAAAAATTGTCTGAGGATTAATAAGAGGGAGGTCCAACCAATGATTGAGGATATTTTAAAGGATGAGCATATCTTAATTACCGATAAAAACTACAGCTGGCGCGATGCCATTAAGTTTGTTTCTGCCCCTTTGTACAAGGAAGGCATTGTCAATAAGCACTACAGTGAAGCGATGATTGAAAGTGTCGAGAAATACGGTCCCTACATCATTATCGGTCCGCACTTGGCCTTAGCTCACGCCAGACCGGAAGACGGAGCCAAGCAGCTTGGGCTGAGCTTAGCTATTTTTGAAAAACCCGTCGCATTCGGAAAAGAAGCTGATAAGCAGGTTCAGGTCATCTTTTGCCTGTCGGCGGTGGACGCTTTTTCACACTTAAATATCATGAAAAGTCTCGTTAATCTTATCCGGGCAACCAATAAGGTTGAGCAGCTCTGTCAGGCAAGAGATGTTCAGTCTGTTAAAACTATTTTATTCCATTCAAAGGAGGAATCATGATGGGAAAACCAATTACTATTTTATTTGTCTGCGGGGCCGGTTTAGGCAGCAGTTTTGCAGCACAGATGGCAGCTGAGGATGTCCTAACCAAGCACCATATTGATGCGAAGCTGGATCATGTGGATATTTCGACCGCTGCTTCTGTTCAGCCGGACGTCATTATTACCGCTCAGAATTTCCAGAAACAGTTTGCCAATTTTGACATTGACACATCCAAAACAGCCATTATCTATTTAAAAAATATTGTTTCCAGTCAGGAAATTGAAGAAAAACTCATTCCGATTTTAAGGGAACGTGAACTGATTTAAAAAAGGAGGATGACAATGAGCGTTATCAATTTTATTATTAACAACATTCTGACACAGGCTGCTGTTACCATTGCCCTAATTGCGATGCTGGGCTTGATTCTGCAGAAAAAATCAGCCGGTCAGGTGATCTCCGGAACTCTTAAAACCCTGCTTGGCTTTCAGGTCTTAAGTGCGGGTTCCAGTGTTATCGTAACGAGCCTGACTTATTTTGGGAAAATCTTTAAGAGCGGTTTTCATACCCAAGGGATTGTTCCCTCTATTGAGGCTATCAATGGTCAGGCCATGAATGACCTTGGTCTTGGCAGCGATATTGCTCTGACTTTCTTAGCCATCTTTATTTTCAATATTATTTTTGCCCGTATTACCAGATGGAAATACATCTTTCTGACGGGACAGGCTATTTTGTGGATGGCGACCATGACGACTGTGTTTGGTTATTTTGCAGGGCTCAGAGGATTCTTGCTGATCGTTGTCGGCGGGATAGTCGGCGGTGCCTTTGCGGTAGCTATGCCGGCCATTGCTCAGCCCATTATCCGCAAAGTTACAGGTTCAAATGATATTGCTCTGGGACATTTTTGTACTATCGGCTACCTTTTTGAAGCCGGTGTCGCTAAAATATTCGGTGAAAAAGGTGATAAAAAGAAATCGATCGAAGATATTGAACTGCCCAAAGCCTTTGACTTTCTGCAGGATACTTACTTGTCTGTAATGGTTGTTATGGTACCTTTATTTATCATCACAGCTATCTTTGCAGGGCCTAAAGCTGTTGATACAGGCACGCAAAATTATATTATGTTTGCCTTTATGCAGGCTATTCAATTTGTGGTCGGTGTCTATATCCTTCTAGCCGGTGTACGCTTGCTCTTAGCTGAAATCGTTCCAGCTTTCCGCGGTATTGCTATGAAACTGGTTCCGGATGCTATTCCGGCTCTGGATTGTCCTGTTCTCTTTCCTTATTCGCCCAATGCGGTTATTCTCGGCTTCATCACGACAACCATTGGTACAATCGTAGCCATGCTTATCCTGCCTATGCTGGGCTTAGCTATGATTTTGCCGGGCATGCTGACCAACTTCTTTGCGGGAGGTACTGCCGGTATCTTCGGCAATGCTGTCGGCGGCCGCCGCGGAGCCATTATCGGCGGTATTGCCCATGGTTTCTTTATCACCTTGCTGCCGGCTCTCTTGGTAACGGCCTTTAATCAGCTGGGATTTGTCAATGCTACGGCAACCGATGTTGATACCGTTGTGGTTGCTCTGCTCTACGCTTGGCTGTTCAGTCCGATATTTAAAGCAATAGGAATCTGATAAAGGAGATGATCGTGTGTTTCAATGGTTTAAGAAAAAAACAGATAAAGAGAAAAAGCCCGCTGCCGAACGTGAAGAGCCGCAATTGTCAGAGGCAGAAAAAGCTGCTCTCTTAGAGAAAATAAAAGCAGAAGAAACTCTGCTGGCACAGCAGCAATCAGATCAGGAAAAAGCTGTGTCTTATGAAAAGATAGGCTTATGGTATGCTGAGCTGGATGACAGCGATGAAGCGATTGCTCAGCTAGAGAAAAGTTTGGAAGCCAAATTATCCATGGGAGAAGGTTATAAGAAGCTCATGAGCCTCTACAATGCTAAACGGGCTCAGGCTGCTCGCAATAAAGACAATGAAGCGATCGACTACTATATGGCTAAGATGGACGAGATGCGAAATATTGCTAAAAAATTAACCCTGTCCAAGGATTGAGAAGATAAAGGAGAAGCGAACAAATGTATAAGACGTTAAAAGACTTAACTGATACCGCAGAAAAATTAAATATGACTGTCGGTGCCTTTAACATGCACAATCTGGAAATGTTGCCGGATATGATGCGTGCCGCTAAGGAAGTGGGAGCTCCTATCATCATTCAGACCAGTGTTGATACAGCCAAATATATCGGTTACTCAGTTATTGTTGCAGTGGTAAAGGAACTGGCTGAGCACTATATGATCGATGCGGCGCTGCATCTGGACCATGCCAGAGACTTTGATGCCATCAAAGATGCTATCTCGGCCGGTTACTCCAGCATCATGTTTGACGGTTCCAATCTGCCCTTTAAAGAAAATATCTTAAAAACTAAGCTGGTTGCTGAATACGCTCATGCCAGAGGTGTTGCTGTTGAAGGAGAACTGGGGACCATTGGCGGTACGGAAGAGGGCATTTCTGTCTCGGAAGATGATAAAATTTATACACGGCCGGAAGATGCTGTTACCTTTGTCAAGGAAACACAGGTGGATGCTTTGGCAGTTGCTATCGGTACCAATCACGGACAGTTTAAATCCAAAACAGATGTTAAGATTCCTTTGCTCAAAGAAATCCATCAAGCCCTATCAACTCCTTTGGTGATTCATGGCGGCACGGGGGTCAAAGAAGAGGACTATCCTCAGCTGATCAATAATGGTATCCGCAAGTTCAATGTTGGAACAGAACTGCTGGTTAACTGGACGCAGGAAGCTAAGACAGCTTTTGGACAAACTGCTGTTAATAAGTCCCTGCGTTACAATGTCATTCCTGCCAATCAAAAAGTTAAGGAAATTGTCAAACATAAAATGACTTTATTTATGAACCTGCAGTCTCCTTTGCATGTGGAATAGAGCGATGAAAAAGTATCTTATTTTATTAGCAGGTCCGCCGGCAACGGGCAAGAGCTATCTGCTAGGTTTAATCAAATCTGCCCTGCCCCGTCTTTACACCGTGTCTCCTGATGAATTTAAAGAAGATATGGCAGAGAGCAGAGGCTTTGATAATGCTCAGGAAAAAGCTGCTTTGGAAAAACAGGTTTGGCAGTATTATTATCAAGCCTTGGACCTTTACATGGCTGTGGGCAGACAATTTGTAGCCACCGAATACCCTTTTTCCTTTAAACAAAGAGATCAATTAGACCGGTTATCCCAAAAACATGGTTATCTGGTTATTACTATCCGCTTAACAGCAGATTTTGATGTCCTTTGGCAGCGGCGGCTGGCACGGGATTTGGCAGAGGACAGGCATTTGAGCTTTGTCATGACACATTTTCATCATGGCGATACGCTTTCTGACCGGCACTTGGCAGATGATTTAATCACCAAGGAAGGCTTCCAAAAGATTATTGAAGACAGAAAGTATAATGACTTTTCACTGGGCACTCTATATGAAATAGATGTCACAGATTTTACCAAAGTCAATTATCAGCCCCTGATTGCCAAATTAGTCAAGCTTTCTCAAGAATAAGGTTTTGACATGACTTACTTTTTAAGGACTGACAATCGACATTTCAGCTGGCCACAGCGGTCAGCACTATTAAGTACAAGGCCGGAATAAACTTGTTCCGGCCTTGTGCTGTGTTATCAGGTAAAAAATATCTGGGAATTTAAGGCAGCAATGTCAGCAGGCGAAAATTTTACCCTTTTTTGATATAATGAAACACATGAGAATTGTTTCTGGTAGTTATGGCGGGCGGCCATTAAAGACTTTGGAAGGAAAGACAACCCGTCCGACCTCAGACAAGGTGAGGGGAGCTGTTTTTAATATGATTGGCCCCTACTTTAGCGGCGGCCGTGTTTTGGATCTTTTTGCCGGCAGCGGAGGTCTTGCAATTGAAGCTGTTTCACGGGGAATGGACACTGCTGTCTTGGTGGAGAGAAACCGCAAGGCTCAGGCCATTGTTCAGGCCAATATAAAAATGACCAAGGAAGAGAGCCGGTTTCAGCTTTTGAAAATGGAAGCTGCGCGTGCTTTGGAGCGTGTGAGCGGAAAATTCGATCTGGTTTTTTTGGATCCTCCCTACGCCCAAGAAGAAATTGTCAAGACTGTTGAAGCGCTTTGCCGGCGTAAGCTTTTGTCAGACGATGTCATGGTGGTCTGTGAAACGGACAAGACCGTTAATTTGCCTGAGGAAATTGCAGAGCTGGGCATTTGGAAACAAAAAATTTATGGGATATCAAAGGTGACGGTTTATGTCAGATAAAATTGGACTTTTTGCGGGATCATTTGATCCTGTGACAAATGGGCATGTGGATATTATTGAGCGTGCCAGCAAACTTTTTGACAAGCTCTATGTCGGCATTTTTTATAACAAGGATAAGGCAGGGCTGTTTGATATAGACAGCCGCCAGAAAATGCTGGAAGAGGCCTTGTCTGGTTTGGAAAATGTCTGCGTGATAAGGGCGCGTGATTCTCTGGCTGTTGACGTCGCCAGAGATCTGAAAGCAACTCACTTGGTTCGCGGCCTGCGCGGCGCTGAAGATTTAGAGCACGAAGCTCGACTGGATTTTTTTAATCGGGAATTGGCACCGGAGCTAGAGACGGTTTACCTGCTGAGCAAATTGGACATGAAGTATATTAACTCAACACACGTGCGTGAGCTGATTTATTTTAAGTCAGATATTCAAAAATACGTGCCAATAAGTGTTGTTAAAGAAGTGGAGAAGACGTTTGAAAACAATCAAAAAATATAAATGGTGGCTGATTAGCTGCTTGGGTGCTCTTTTACTTTTAGGCTGCTTTTTTATTCCTCTACCCTACTACATGGAGATGCCGGGCGGGGCTTATGATATCCGTACGGTTTTGACTGTTAATGATCAAGAAGACAAAGAAAAAGGCTCCTACAATTTTGTGGCAGTCGGGGTGAGCAGGGCAACCGTGTTTCAAGTTGTTTATGCTTGGCTGACACCTTTTACAGAAATTACCAGTGCTCAGGAAACGACCGGCGGCGTCAGCGATGCAGACTACATGCGGATTAACCAGTTTTATATGGAAACCTCGCAAAATGGCGCTATTTATGAAGCCCTCAATTTAGCTGATAAAAAAGCCAGTCTTGATTATATGGGGGTCTATGTTCTTAATGTCAGTAAAAATTCGACCTTTAAGGGAATTTTGAACATTGCCGATACCGTCACCGGTGTCAACGGCCGGACTTTCTCCAGCTCCAAAGAACTGATCAAATACGTCTCCGGTCAAAAGTTGGGCAGCAAAGTCAGTGTTCAGTATACCTCTGAAAATAAGAAAAAAACGGCTAAAGGCAAGATTGTCAAATTATCAAATGGCAAAAATGGTATTGGCATCGGTCTGGTTGACCATACTAAAGTGGCCTCTGATGATAAGATTAAATTCAGTACCGACGGCGTCGGCGGGCCAAGTGCCGGTCTGATGTTCACTTTGGATATCTATGATCAGCTTATCGACGAGGACCTCCGCAAGGGCCGCATTATTGCGGGAACAGGAACGATTGAGGAAGATGGCAAGGTCGGAGATATTGGCGGAGCAGGCCTGAAGGTTGCAGCGGCAGATAAGATTGATGCCGATATTTTCTTTGTTCCTGACAATCCTCTTGACAAAGCTGCTGTAAAAGAAAATCCCAAGGCTCTTACCAATTATCAAGAGGCTAAACAGGCTGCCAAAAAATTGGGCACCAAAATGAAAATTGTCCCTGTTAAAAACGTGGGAGATGCTGTTGAGTATTTACGAAAACATGATTAAAACCGGGATAAGGTATAGAGCCGAAGCTTTTTGCTGCTGGCACAAATGCTTTTTTGAACTGATTGAAAGTCTGCTGTCTGAGCAGGCTTTTTATTTGATGAAAGCGCCAGTCCGTTTAACAGGACTTATCTTTTTATATCTGCTGTGAAAGTGTTAAAATAGAAGCATGAAAGAAAGTATTCGAATTCTGCATATCAATGATTTACATTCGCATTTCGAGGCTTATCCCAAGATCAAGCGTTTTTTTGATGAGCAGTCACAAACAGATAAGGAAGTATTAAGATGCGACCTTGGTGATAATGTTGACAAGAGCCATCCTTTGACAGATGCGACAGCCGGAGCTGCCAATGTGGCATTGATGAATGATTTGAAAATAGACTTTGCGACGATTGGCAATAATGAAGGCATCGGCTTAGCCAAATCTGAGATGAATCAGCTTTACAGCAAGGCTGATTTTCGAGTCATCTTGGGCAATCTTACTGACAGGCACGGGCGTCCAAGCTGGGCTCATCCTTATGTGATTTATGAAACCAAGGCGAAAACGAAAATCGCTTTTTTGGCTTACACTTTCCCTTATTACAAAACCTATCAGCCAAACGGCTGGCAGGTTCATGATGCTGTGTCCTGTCTCAAGCGGGATTTAAAAGTGCCGGAGGTGCAGGCAGCAGACTTTCGGATTTTACTGAGCCATCTGGGCATTCGTTTGGATGAGCAAATAGCGCGTGAAATACCTGAAATTGATCTGATTATCGGTGCTCATACCCATCATGTGTTTGAAGAAGGAGAGGCGGTCAACGGCACCTACTTGGCGGCAGCAGGACGCTACGGAGACCATGTTGGTCAGATAGACCTTGATTTTGATAATCATGTTTTAACAGATATCAGCATTGAGGCTCTGCCGCTTAGTGATCTGGATGCTCAAAAAGATGATGCTGCTTTTACAGCAGATTTATGGAACAAGGGACAGAGCCTGCTTGAACAAAGTCTGGTCTGCCGGCTTTCGCGCAAACCAACCCTTGAAGAATGTGCGGAGATGGTCATGGAAGCTATGGTTCAGTCGGCTGCTGCCGATATCGCCATCATTAATACGGGCTTAGTTGTTGAGCCTTTTTGGCCGACAGTGACTAAAGCCAGTCTTCATCTCTCCCTTCCGCATCAAATGCGTTTAGTAACCTTTCAAATAAGCAGAGCAGAGCTTTTAGAAATCTGCCGGGATATTTTTTCTCAGGCTGACCTGCTGGCTAATCAGCAGATTCGCGGTATGGGCTTTCGCGGCCGTCAGTTTGGCAAGGTTGTGACGGGTGGTTTTACTTACAAAAATGGAAAAATAGTGTATAATAATAAGGTTACCAGTAAAAAAGATAAATTAAGTCTTGTTTTAGTTGATCAGTACTATTTTGCTCCCTACTTCAGCAGCATTAATTCACGCAAGGGCCGGCTGCTGTTTCCTGATTTGCTGAGACAGACAGTAGAAAAATATCTGAGAGGAGACCTATGAGAAAAGATATCTCCCCGGAAATGTATAATTACAACAAATTTCCTGGGCCTCAGTTTATAACTTTTGACAATCATGTTAAGAGTGATGAGATAGATTTATTAATTTTAGAGAATGTTAAAAATGCTTTTAATGCGACAGTGTTCAGTCAGCGTTTTTCAGAGATTCTGCTGAAATATGATTATATTGTCGGTGATTGGGGCAATGAGCAGCTGCGGCTCAAGGGATTTTATAAGGAAGCGCCTAAAGCCAAACATAAACATCCTTATATCGGTTATTTAGATGACTATCTCAAAGAATATTGTAATTTTGGCTGTGCCTATTTTGTTTTGGAAAATCCAAACCCTAGGGAAATCAAAGCTGAAGAAGATAATTCGCAAAGACGCAGGCGCCGCGATAATCGCCGGAAAAAACGCTTTAACAAAAATACTAGGACGAATCCCGACAGACTTCGCCAAGAAAAAACACAAGAGCGTGCTGCCTTGCGGGAAATTCATGAGGCAAAGAAAAATTTTGTCATCAGAAAAAAGGAAAGATAGAAAGGATAAGAACCGGACAGGTACTTGGCTGCCGCAAAAACTTTTAATAGTAAGACAGTCAGCAATTTTTAACAACTGACTGAATTTTGTCAGGTTCTTGATAATAATTATGAAACCATCTATTTACGGGCTGACCCGTGATGAATTGATTGACTGGGCAGCAGAACACGGTGAAAAGAAATTTCGAGCTGCGCAAATTTGGGATTGGCTCTACCGCAAGCGTGTTCAGTCTTTTGAAGAAATGACCAATATTTCCAAGGATTTTATTGCCATTTTAAATGAAAACTTCTGCCTGAATCCGCTTAAACAGCGCATTGTTCAGGAATCTGCTGACGGAACGGTCAAATATCTCTTTGAACTGCCTGACGGCATGCTGATTGAAACAGTCCTTATGCGCCAGCACTACGGGCTGTCGGTCTGTGTTACGACACAGGTTGGCTGCAATATTGGCTGTACCTTCTGCGCCAGCGGCTTAATCAAAAAACAGCGTGATCTCAATAACGGAGAAATCACTGCTCAAATTATGCTGGTTCAGAAATATTTTGACGAACGCGGTCAGGGCGAGCGTGTCAGCCACGTTGTGGTCATGGGAATCGGTGAACCTTTTGACAATTACGATAATGTTATTAAATTCTTACGGACCATCAACGATGACAAGGGCCTTGCAATCGGTGCCCGCCATATCACGGTATCAACATCAGGTTTGGCTCATAAAATCAGAGAATTTGCCAATGAAGGCGTTCAGGTCAATCTGGCAGTGTCGCTCCATGCACCCAACAATGAGCTGCGCTCCAGCATCATGCGGATCAACCGTTCTTTCCCATTAGAAAAACTGTTTGCGGCTATTGAATACTATATTGAAACGACCAACCGCCGCGTGACTTTTGAGTATATCATGCTTAACGGTGTCAATGATACTCCTGAAAATGCACAAGAGCTGGCCGATTTAACCAAGAAAATCCGCAAGCTGTCTTATGTCAATCTCATTCCTTACAACCCTGTGACCGAGCACGATCAATACAGCCGCAGTCCTAAGGAGCGCGTAGATGCCTTTTATGACGTGCTTAAGAAAAACAGCGTTAACTGTGTTGTCCGGCAGGAGCATGGAACTGATATCGATGCAGCCTGCGGTCAGCTGCGTTCCAATACAATGAAGCGCGACCGCCAAAAAGCTATCGCTGAGGCTGCTCAGTAATGTCACGATTTTGGGAGAAAAACGGCGAACTGACACCTTGGGGAAAAAGTGCAGTCAGATGTGTACTTTGTTTCTATGCACTTGCTGTCTGTGCTATGTGCTTTCTGCCGCAGCCTTTTAGTCAGGTTAAAACACCGGGGATTCAGCACTACGGCCGCCTTGTTCTTCTTTTGACTTCCTTTAATTCACTCGTCAGTCTGGGAAAGATAAAGAGCTTATGGCAGCTCTTTTGGGTCATAGGGCAAAACTTCAGCAATGTTTTGCTGCTGTATCCCCTTATTTTATGCTTACTTTTGCTGAACAAAAATGTTCGCAGTTTAAAAAGGACTGCGATGCTCAGTTTTAGTGTCAGCCTCTTTATTGAAATAAGCCAGCTTCTTTTGGATTGGTTTTTCAATGTCAACCGCGTTTTTGAAATTGACGATCTGTGGACAAATACCTTGGGCGGCATTCTAGCTTTTTATTCTTATCAAACATTGCAAAGAAAAATCAAAAAGCCAGTTAGCAGTCAGATTGTTTGACTTAGAGTAAACTCCAAGGTTTATAATAGTAATGTGATTTTCCCTCATTCTGGGGGATTTTTCTTATGATGATTAAAAGAAAGGCAAAGATGTCTGTTATTAAAAATTTATGGTGGTTTTTTAAACTGGAAAAGCGCCGCTATTTGATTGGGATACTGGCCCTCAGCTTGGTCAGTGTTCTCAATCTGATTCCGCCTAAGGTCATGGGGCATGTGATTGACCATATTACCCGTAAAAGTCTGACAAGAGAAACGCTTTTGTGGGATCTTTTTTATCTGCTGCTGTCCGCCTTTGCCATGTATGGGCTGCGTTATGTCTGGCGCATTTATATTTTGGGGACTTCTTATCGTTTGGGACAGATCATGCGTTCCCGTCTCTTTGAGCATTTCACGAAAATGTCTCCTTCTTTTTATCAAAAATACCGGACAGGTGATTTGATGGCTCATGCGACCAATGATATCAACTCCCTGACACGTTTAGCAGGGGGCGGTGTCATGTCGGCTGTTGATGCCTCCATCACAGCTCTGGTTACCTTGATGACCATGTTTTTCAGTATTTCCTGGCAGATGACCTTGATTGCGGTAATTCCTCTGCCTTTGATGGCTTTTGCAACCAGCCGTCTGGGACGCAGGACGCACGAGAGCTTCAAGCATTCGCAGGCAGCCTTCTCAGAGCTTAATAATAAGGTTCAGGAAAGTGTCTCAGGCATCAAGGTCACCAAGTCATTCGGCTATCAGGCAGATGAATTAGCTGCTTTTCAGGAAACAAACGAGATGACCTTTGCTAAAAACATGACAACCATGAAATATGACAGCATGTTTGATCCTTTGGTGCTCTTGTTTGTAGGGGCTTCTTATACGCTAACGCTTTTGGTCGGTGCCTTTTTTGTTAAAAACAACCAAGTAACGGTCGGCAGTCTGGTGACTTTTGTGACTTATTTGGATATGCTGGTCTGGCCTTTAATGGCAATAGGTTTTCTCTTTAATATTGTGCAGCGCGGAGCTGTTTCTTATGAGCGTATCATGAGCCTTTTATCGCAGACATCTGATATTAAAGACCCTGAAAATCCTCTGCCTGGTATTGAAAATGGCCGCTTGGAATATGCCATTGAGCACTTCACCTACGATAATGAAGAGACGCTCAGCAACATCCATTTCACCTTGGAAAAAGGACAGACTTTGGGAATTGTCGGGCAGACCGGTTCCGGCAAAACCAGCCTGCTTAAGCTCCTTTTGCGTGAATATGATGTCAATCAAGGCGCTATCTATCTCAATGGTCACGATATTCGGGACTACCGTCTGGCAGACTTGCGCAGTCTCATCGGTTATGTGCCGCAGGATCAGGTTCTCTTTGCCATGTCTATTTTAGAAAATATTCGCTTTGGCAATCCTCAGCTGAGTATGGCAGCGGTTGAAGAAGCCACTAAGCTGTCTCAGGTTTATGATGATATTGCAGCCATGCCTCAAGGCTTTGACACCCTTATCGGTGAAAAGGGGGTTTCCTTATCAGGCGGTCAAAAACAGCGTATTGCTATGAGCCGTGCCATGATTTTAAATCCGGATATTCTTATTTTGGATGATTCTTTGTCGGCGGTTGATGCTAAGACTGAACATGCGATTATTGATAACCTCAAAGAGACCCGCCGGGATAAAACAACCCTCATAACAGCCCACCGGCTGAGTGCGGTCGTGCATGCGGATCTTATCCTAGTAATGCAGGACGGCCGCATAATTGAGCGCGGTCGCCATGACGACCTTATCCAGTCAGGCGGCTGGTATGCAAGAACTTATGAAGCCCAGCAATTAGAAATGAAAGGAGACAGTGATGAGGAATAACGAACACCAAGGCCGCGTTTTTCTGCGCTTGATGTCTTATTTGAAACCCTATAAATGGCTGACTTTTTTTGCCTTATTCTTTCTTCTTTCAACGACGGTGATTAAAAGTCTTGTGCCCTTGGTTGCCTCTTATTTTATTGACCATTTTCTGACAAACTTCAATCAGGCTGCCGCTTTTTTGTTAGTGGGCTACTACCTGCTTTATGTCTTGCAGACTATTTTACAGTATTTGGGAAATTTGCTTTTTGCCCGTGTTTCTTTCAGTGTTGTGCGCGATATTCGTAAAGATGCCTTTGCCAACATGGAAAAGCTTGGTATGTCTTATTTTGACAAGACGCCGGCAGGCTCCATTGTATCGCGGCTGACCAATGATACAGAAAGTATCAGTGAAATGTTTTCAGGCATTTTATCCAGCTTTATTTCTGCCATCTTTATTTTTAGTGTGACCCTCTACACTATGCTGATGCTCAATTATCGTCTGACCTTTCTTGTCATGTTCTTTCTTCCTTTTATTTTTATTTTGGTCAATCTCTATCGCAAAAAATCCGTCAGCGTCATTGCTAAGACCCGCAGTTTGCTGAGTGATATCAATACCAATCTGTCTGAAAGCATTGAAGGGATTAGTATTATCCAAGCTTTCGGTCAGGAAGAGCGCTTAAAAGCGGAATTCGAAGCCATCAACGAAGAGCATTTTCATTATGCCAATCGCTCAATGGCTTTGGACAGCCTGTTTCTGCGTCCGGCCATGTCTCTTTTGAAATTGCTGGCCTATGCCTTACTGATGGCTTATTTCGGCTTTAATTGGCAGGCAATCGGCATTTCAGCCGGAATGATGTATGCTTTTATCCAGTACATTAACCGCCTTTTTGATCCCTTGATTGAGGTCACGCAGAATTTTTCAACCTTACAAACCTCTATGATTTCGGCAGGCCGTGTTTTTGATCTGATTGATGAACAAGGCTATGAACCCGATCAAGATGACAGTGATGCTGAAATTACTGCCGGAAATATTGAATTTAAAGATGTTTCTTTTTCTTATGACGGAGAAAATCAAATTTTAGACCGCATTTCATTTAAGGTTGGTCAAGGTCAAACGATTGCCTTTGTCGGCTCGACCGGTTCGGGAAAATCATCTATCATCAACGTTTTCATGCGTTTCTACGAATTTCAAAAGGGTCAGGTCACTATTGACGGAACGGATATCAGAAAATACAGTCAGGAAGAACTGCGAAAAAATGTCGGTCTAGTCTTGCAGGAACCCTTTCTTTACCATGGGACTATAAAATCCAATATTAAGATGTATCAGGATTTGAGTGATGAAGCCATTAAAGAGGCTGCTCAGTTTGTTGATGCAGATCAGTTTATCCAAAAACTGCCTCAGAAATATGACGAGCCTGTCAGTGAACGCGGCTCCAGCTTTTCAACCGGACAGCGGCAGCTTCTGGCTTTTGCCAGAACAGTTGCCAGTGCGCCCAAGATTTTGATTCTTGATGAAGCAACCGCTAATATTGATTCAGAAACGGAACAAATTGTTCAGAATTCATTAGCCAAAATGCGCCAAGGGCGTACCACGATTGCCATTGCCCATCGGCTGTCAACGATTCAGGATGCCGATTGTATTTATGTTCTTGATAAGGGCAGGATTATTGAGTCCGGAACTCATGATGAGCTATTGGCTAAAGAAGGCACTTATCATAAAATGTATCAGCTGCAGGCAGGTATGATGGACTAGGGCAGACTTGCTTGGCAGGCAGTATAGTAAAAAAAGCGTACGGAAGTAATATTATTGCGGTCTCCGTGCGCTTTTTTGGTTTTTATATAAGTGACAAAAAACTAAGATCAGAGGCTGCTTGTCCTTTCTGCCCGCCTGATGGCGACTTGCATTCTGATAAACATGTCTCTCTTATTTTGATTGAGACGTGGATGTTCGTGGATAACCTCGCAGATATAATCGCCTGTAATATCATATCCTCTGTTGCTAATCATTTGGTAAAAGAGATCCAGTTTTTCAATTTCTTCTTGAAAAGAAGTACAGTAGGTCAAGGCATAAAGACTAGAAGGATAGGTCTTTACTGAAAAGTTAGCGGCTTCATCATTTGAGAACATGAACATTTGATGGGAAAGCCAGTTTCTGTGTTTGAAGTTTTCCTGAGTGATGATTGAGCCAACACGGGAAAAGATTGAATAGGACAGTTTACTTTTTTTCAAAGCTAATTTAAATTCCCGCAGATGAAATTCATAATCTTCATCAGTCATCTGATAAATATTCTGCTGTGTTTGGTAGACAATCATTCGTCTGGCCGGCAGGGTGAGAATTTCTAGATCGTGGCAATGCCGTTTATAATCGTAAATCTGTGCACCGGTTTGGTAGGTATCCATCTCTTTTAGACGTTCTTCCAAGCGGTGCTTTTCGGAGAGAAGATGCTGCCGGTGCTCATCAATAAAATGATTGATTTCCGTCAGATTTTCCTGAGTGGACAGGATAGCTCTTATTTCTTCTAAGGAAAAATCAAGCTGGCGCAGATACTGAATCTCATCTACCATCTGTGACTGATTGATGTGATAGTAGCGGTAGCCGGTCTCGCTGTCAGTATAATAAGGGCTTAGAAGTCCGATTTTATCGTAATAGCGCAGGGTCTGAATTGAGATATTATTGATACGGGAGAAATCTCCAATTTTTAAAATGAGATTCATGACTTTTCTCCTTGACTCTATAGTTACTATAGATATTATAATATAGTTGTGAAAAAAATAACAATAAAAGGAGGACGGACACATGCGAAATACAAAAATTCGGGCAATCCAATACGGCTGTGGTAAGATGTCCAAGGTTATTCTCAAAAATCTCTTGGATCACGGTGTTGAAATTGTTGGAGCCATTGACACAAATCCGGCAGCAGTAGGACAGGACATTGGTGATTTTGCTAATTTGGGTTGCAAGACAGGTGTCGTTATTTCTGATAATGCCAATCAGGTTTTCCAAGATTGTGATGCTGATATTGCCATTGTCACCATCTTTTCTTACATGCCGGAAATGTACGCATTTTATGAAAAAGCTATTAAAAATGGCGTCAATGTCATCTCTACCTGTGAAGAAGCCATCTATCCCTGGACGACTTCTCCGTCTGAAACCAACCGTTTGGATAAGCTAGCCAAAGAATACGGTGTGACCATTATGGGATCAGGCATGCAGGATATTTATTGGATTAATATGCCTTGTTTAGCCATGGCGGGAATGAACCAAATTAAAAAGGTAAAAGGAGCTGTCAGCTATAATGTCGAAGATTATGGTCTAGCTCTTGCTGAAGCTCATGGTGCCGGTTATGATGTAGAGCGTTTTGAGCGAGAAATTGCTTCCGCAGAAAGTTTACCTTCTTATATGTGGAATGCTGCAGAAGCTATCTGTTCTAAGATGAATTGGACCATTCAGTCTATTGGGCAAAAGAGTGTTCCTTATGTTTTGAAGGAAGACGTTTATTCTGAAACCTTGGGGCGCACCATTCCGGCTGGACAGGTGACAGGCATGTCAGCTGTAACTAAAATAAGGACCCACCAAGGCATTGAATTGGAAGTCGAATGCATTGGCAAGGTCTATGGTCCAGATGATGGCGATATGTGTGACTGGGAAATAAGCGGAGACCCTAATCTTACGTTTTCAGTTGCTAAGCCTGACACTGTTGTTTTAACCTGCGCAACCATCGTCAACCGTATCCCAAGCGTCCTTGATGCTCCTGCCGGCTATGTCACATCGGAAAAAGCGCGTTTACTTGCATATCCGACTTATCCGCTTCACACTTATGTGGAAGATCAATCGTAAAGATTCATTTAAAAAAGAGAAGGACAAAATCGTTTTTCTAAACTGACGATTGAGATCTTCTCTTTTTTGATATTCTTACTGGTCTGCCACCTTAATAATAGGGTCGGCTGTACTGTAATCTTTTAAATGATCCATTAAATGAAGAAAGTGCGGATTGGTATTGTGCTGGTCAATGGCAGCTTGGTCTTCCCATTCTTCAACCATGACAAATTGGTTGGGCAGGTCCACAGCCTCATAAAGCTGGTAGCCGTGGTTTCCGGCTTCTGCACGCGACGATTCGATCAAAGGAGCGATGTCTGCTAAAAAGTCTTCTCTTTTGTCAGCTTTGATAAAAAATACAGCATTGATGATTTTCATTGGTGAACTCCTTTCTTAAGGGACTATTGTTGTCGCTTACATTATACCATTTTTAAAGACTGCAGGCTTTTTAAAAGGGTTGCCTTTGCAAACAAAAACAAGGAAGCCGCCGGACTTCCTTGTGGTGAATATATACTGTTTTTGAAAGGCTAAGCCGATACAGCAGCAGTTTGACTTGTATTATTGGCGAGCGGTGCTGAAGCGGAATTTTCTTTTAAATTTTGGTAATAAGCAGCAGTTGTTGTCTCTATATAAGGAATTAACCACAGATAACCAATACCAAGTGTTAAATTGGCCAAGATGGCCCAGCCAAGAAAACTTAACTGAAGGACAAAGTATTCCCATTTATGACCGTTCATCAACTGCCGACTTTCAGTGATAGCCTGAGTGAGAGTCAATGATTCGCCTTTTTCCAGTTTATCTTTAATAATGTAATTGGTCATCACATAGCTTAAGCTTTTAATGATTCCCGGAATGATAAAGAGAAATGACCATAAATAGATAAAAGCCACCATGACCAGATCGGTCCAGAAAAATTTTCCAAAGCGTCCTTCTCTTAAAAGATAAGTACTGGCTTGGGTATAGGTTGGTTTTTTTCCTCTGAAAAAGTCTAAAAATCCCAAAGTAATGCCAACCGTAACGATCAGTGTACAAACAAAGAGGGCAAGGCCGATAAGTATCAACAAGGGGGTTGCTGTTAAGATGGCAGCTTCTTCACTGATAGCTACCGCTAGTGACCCAGCAAGCACGACAACTATCAGTGCACAAACCCAGACAATGGCTGAGACAGTGAGACTTGGCAGGGCGTACAGGCCGATAGCATAGGCCCAATTACCTTGGAGGCGCTGTTTAGCCTCCGTTTTTAATTCAGCTCTGGTTTTAGACATAGTGGAAAATCTCCTTAACAATTTAAATGAAAGTAGCTTTACTATAGCATATTTTGAAGGGAAATACAATTTCATCTATCAAAGCATTAGGATTTTAAAAAAGCTTAAATATAAAAATTCTGATTTTTTTGGAAATTTGGCAAAAAAGCTTATAATAGGGCTTGCATTTGCTTTTTAGAAAGTGTATAATCGTAAACAAATCAGAAAAGTACCAGAATTTTATGTTTTCAGGGAGCTTGTGGCGGTTGTGAACAAGCAGCAGAGTTTTGGGAAGTGGGCTGATTGTTTAGAATTGGAAATAAGCAATAGTTTTCAGGTGAGCACTCCTTATCGTGCAACTCCTTGTTAGAGGAGACAGAGATGGCAGAAAGGTTGTAGATTTTCTGTCAACTGAGGTGGCACCGCGTTATTGGTATAATGCCCTCACACAGATGTTTTTTCTGTGTGAGGTTTTTTTATTACAATTCTAATGGGTGGAGATAAAACATAGTCTTCAGGTTGGCACTCCTTATCGTGCAGCTCCTTGTTGGAGGAGGTTGAGATGACGGGGAAAGACTATCTGTCCCGTTAATTGAGGTGGCACCGTGTTAGCTAGATTTAACGCCCTCGCACAGATTTTTCTGTGTGAGGTTTTTTGATGTTCTGAAAATAATTGCTGCAAGCACAGCCATACGGCAATACGATTAATCAGGCAGTTCAGCATCAGACAGCACTTCAGCACGGCAAGTTGAAGCAGCAGTCCATCGTTTTGATTTTTAAAGAGGATTAGAAAGAGGTTCTTTATGCAAAAAGTTATTCCTGCGGATATTCTGACCCCTATTTTGGCTTATATGAGGGTTAGGGGAGAACATAAGACGATTCTTGAGTCCATACCCAGAGAAAAAGAGAATGCCCGTTTTTCAATCGTAGCTTACAATCCTGTGTTTGAAGTTAAGTTTGAAAATGGCAGCCTGACAGAAAACGGCCGAGCTGTTGAAGGTGATCCTTTAGATTACCTTAGCCGGCTGACAGTCAAGTCACAGGAATCTCAGGATTTGCCTTTTAATGGCGGAGCTATTGGCTTTGTCGGCTATGATATGATCAGTCTTTATGAGAATATCGGTCAGATTCCCAAGGACAGTATAGGCACGCCGGATATGCACTTTTTTGTTTATGAATCTTATTTGATTTTCGATCATAAAAAAGAAAAAGTTGTTATTGTTGAAGATAATATTTACAGCAGCAGAAGCGAGGAAGCTCAGCAGTCAGCACTTGAGAAGGTTTTAGCTGATTTACAAACACAGTCTGACAATGAGTTTTCAGAACGTGATTTGCACCCGCTGACCTTTAAAAATCATTTGGAAGAAAGTGCATTTAAGGATATGGTGATTAAGGCCAAGCAGCTTATCCGCCAGGGGGATATGTTCCAGTGTGTGCTCAGCCAGCGTTTTTCAGCCGATCTTAAGGGCAAGCCCTTTGATTTTTATCGCAATCTGCGCGTGACCAACCCTTCCAACTACCTCTATTTCTATGATTTTGGTGATTATCAGATTATCGGTGCCAGCCCTGAGAGTTTAGTGTCTGTCAAAAACAAGGTGGTCACGACCAATCCTATCGCAGGCACACGTCCTCGGGGAGCAGATGAAGAGGAAGACAAAGAGCTGGCAGAGGATTTGCAGTCAGATGTCAAAGAGACTGCCGAACACCGGATGCTGGTGGATCTTGGCCGCAATGATATTGGAAAAATCGCTGAAATTGGAACGGTTGCAGTTACCAAGTATATGGATGTTGAATTGTTCCGCTATGTCATGCATTTAACCAGTGTGGTTAAGGGTCGGCTGCTGCCGGAATTAAGCGCCATGGACGCTCTCAAATCAACACTTCCGGCAGGGACCGTTTCCGGCGCTCCAAAAATCCGTGCTATGAACCGTATTTATGAGCTGGAAAAGGAAAAACGCGGTATTTACGCCGGTGCGATCGGCTATCTGTCAGCAACCGGCGATATGGATTTTGCCATTGCCATTCGGACAATGATTGTTAAAAATCATAAGGCCTATGTTCAGGCCGGTGCCGGAATTGTATATGACAGCATTCCTGAAAATGAATACTACGAGACCATTAACAAAGCTAAAGCCATGACTAGAATAGGAGAAGTTCTATGATTTTACTGGTTGATAATTACGACTCTTTCACCTATAACTTAGCCCAGTACTTAGGACAGTTTGCCTATGTTAAAGTCCTGAGAAATGATGCGGCAGAGCTTTATCAAATGGCTGATGAAGCGCATGCCCTAGTCCTGTCTCCGGGCCCCGGCTGGCCGGCCGCTGCCGGTAAAATGGAAAATGTGATTAAAGATTTTGCGGGAAAGAAACCGATTTTAGGCATTTGTTTAGGGCATCAGGCTATTGCTGAAAGTTTTGGCGGCCGATTGGGCTTGGCTCATCAGGTTATGCACGGCAAGCAAAGTCAGATGGTTCTTACAGCTCCTTGTCCGATTTTTGATGGATTGCCAAGTCGGCTTGACATTATGCGCTACCATTCGATCGTGGTAGAAGAGCTGCCCGGTGATTTTGAGATTGTTGCCAGAACTGCTGACGATGCTGAAATTATGGCTATTCAGCACAAAACACTGCCCATCTACGGTTTGCAGTATCATCCGGAATCTATCGGAACACCCCAAGGTCTGAAGATGATTGAGAATTTTGTCAAGATAGCAGAAACCATTTAGAAGGGATATACAATGAAAGAAATCTTTGAAAAACTGGCTGTTCAGACTGACTTATCAGAAAGTCAGATGACAGCCGTTGCCGAAAAAATTTTAAACGGCCAGCTGACAGAAGCACAGATTGCAGCATTTTTGATGGCTTTAAAAATCAAGGGTGAAACACCCGAGGAAATTTTGGGCTTGGTCAAGGCGATCAAGGAAAATGCTGTTTTTATTCCCAGCCAGACAAGGCATGTCATGGATAACTGCGGCACGGGCGGTGACAGATCTTTTAGTTTTAATATTTCAACGACCTGCAGCTTTATTCTTGCGGGGGGCGGTATCCGTCTTGCTAAACACGGCAACCGCTCTATTTCTTCAAAATCAGGCTCTGCTGATGTGCTGGAGGCCTTAGGAATCAGTGTTGATCTGCCGCCTGAAAAGCTGGCTCAGGTTTTGGATGAGACAGGCATCGCTTTTCTCTTCGCACAGAAGATGCATCCGGCTATGCGCTATATCTCTCCTGCCAGACAGGCCTTGGGGATTCCGACCATTATGAATCTTATCGGTCCTTTGACCCATCCTATGAATCTGGAGACGCAGCTCATGGGGCTCTATCAGGCTGATTTGCAGCAGGATCTTGCACAGGTTTTAAAACTTCTCGGCCGCAGACGCGCTGTTATTATCACGGGGCCTGACAATATGGATGAAGCTGCGCTGTACGGAGTGAACCACTATACCTTGTTGGATAAGGGAGAAATTTCGCAGGGGAGCTTTAGTTTTAAGGAATTGGGCTTGCCTGAGGTCCGTCTGAATGACATTAGGGGCGGTAATGCTCAGGAAAATGCTCGAATCCTTATCAGTGTTTTAAAAAATGAACCCAGTCCCTACCTCGAAACAGCTATCCTTAATGCCGGTCTTGGTTTCTTTGCCAATGGCAAAGCAGATTCTCTGGCAGAAGGAATAAATCTGGCGCGGGAAGTGATCGCATCAGGCCGAGCCTATGCTAAGCTGCAGGCATTACAGGAGGCGCAAGTTGACTAAAGAATTTCTACCAACCATTTTAAAACAAAAAAAGGAGGAAGTGGCAAAACTGACGATGCCTGAGCTAAAGCCTCTTCGTAAAACTTCTCGGCTGTTTGATTTTTTAAAGGAACACGCTCATCAGCTGCAGATTATTGCTGAAGTCAAAAAGGCCAGCCCCAGCATGGGGGATATCAATCTTGATGTGGATATTATCAAGCAGGCAGCAGCCTATGAAGCGGCTGGGGCCGCAATGATTTCTGTCCTGACAGATCAGGTCTTTTTCAAAGGTAATATTGACTATTTAAGAGATATTTCGCAAAAGGTATCTATTCCTACGCTGGCCAAGGATTTTATCATTGATGAAAAACAAATCGTCCGCAGCCGCAATGCCGGTGCGACAGTGATTTTGCTGATTGTTGCGGCTTTGCCGGAGAAGCGCCTCAAGGAACTCTATGATTTTGCGGCCGGTTTAGGTTTGGAAGTGTTGGTTGAAACGCATAACCTGCCCGAATTAGAAATTGCCCACAAAATCGGTGCTCAGATTATCGGAGTGAATAACCGTAATTTGGTCACCTTTGAGGTTGATATCAACACAAGTCTGGAATTGTCAGCTCATTTTCGGGATGACCGAGTCTATGTTTCAGAGTCTGGTATCTTCAGCCGGCAAGACAGTGAGCTGCTTGCGCCCTATTTCAATGCCATTCTTGTCGGGACGGCCTTGATGCAGACAGACAGTATTGCGGATAAGATGGAGGAGCTGGCTAGTGACAAAAGTTAAAATTTGCGGCTTATCCAGTCGGGACGCTGTGCTTGCAGCAGTCAGCAGCGGTGCGGATTACATCGGCTTTGTCTTTGCTCCCAGCAAGCGTCAGATCAGCTTTGAGACAGCTAACAAATTAGCGGGAGATATTCCGGAGACAGTCAAAAAAGTCGGTGTTTTTGTCAGTCCGAGTTTAAAGGAGCTGGAAGAAGCCATCAAAACAGTTCCGCTGGACTTAGTACAGGTGCATGGCGACTTTGACGAGGAATTGATAAGCAGTGTTTCAGTGCCTATGATTCGAGCGGTTCAAGTAACCAAAGAGGGCTCTGTTTTATCAAGCAAGGCCAAGTATCTGCTCTTTGATGCTCCCGTGGCAGGGAGCGGTGAGACTTTTGATTGGCAGCTGCTCAGGGATAAGCACATTAAACAGCCCTTCTTTATTGCAGGCGGTTTAAATGCCGGCAATGTCAAGGAGTGCATCCATCGTTTTTCTCCCTATGCTGTTGATGTATCGTCCGGCGTTGAAACAGCTGGTCAAAAAGACAGCCGAAAGATTATAAAATTTATAGAAAGTGTGAAAAAATGACTTATAATCAGCCAAATGAAAAAGGATTTTATGGAAATTTTGGAGGCCAGTTCATTCCTGAAACCCTGATGACAGCGGTTATTGAATTGGACGAAGCCTACCGTGAAGCCAAAGCTGATCCTGATTTTCAAAAAGAACTATCGGCCCTTCTTAAAGATTACGTGGGCCGGGAAACTCCCTTGTATCTTGCCCAACGTTTAACAGACCATATCGGAGGCGCCAAAATTTATCTGAAACGAGAAGATCTCAATCATACCGGCGCCCATAAAATTAACAATGCTCTCGGTCAGGTGCTGCTGGCTAAACGCATGGGCAAGAAGAAAATTATTGCCGAAACAGGTGCAGGTCAGCACGGTGTTGCCACTGCAACGGCAGCTGCGCTCTTTGATATGGAATGCACTATCTACATGGGAGAAGAAGATGTCAAACGTCAGGCACTCAATGTTTTTCGAATGGAATTACTTGGAGCCAAGGTTCATTCCGTGACGGACGGCTCACGCGTCCTTAAAGATGCGGTCAATGCTGCGCTTCGTTCTTGGGTGGCAAACATTGATGATACTCATTATGTCATGGGTTCAGCTCTCGGACCGGCTCCTTTCCCGGAAATCGTTCGCGATTTCCAGTCGGTTATTGGCAAGGAGGCTAAACGTCAGTATGCTGATATTTCTGGCGGGCAGCTGCCGGATGCTGTTTTGGCCTGTATCGGCGGAGGCTCTAATGCGATCGGGCTCTTTTATCCTTTTGTCAATGATGAAACTGTAGCTATGTATGGAGCGGAAGCCTCCGGACTTGGACTTGATACAGACAAGCATGCAGCCACCTTTGCCAAGGGGCGTCCCGGAGTTCTTCACGGTGCTCTTATGAATGTTCTGCAGGACGAACACGGTCAGATTATGGAAGCTTTCTCCATTTCAGCCGGACTTGACTATCCAGGTGTAGGTCCTGAACATTCCTACTTCAACGAGATTGGTCGGGCAACCTATGATTCTATTACCGATGATGAAGCGTTGGAGGCTTTTAAGCTCCTGTCTCGTTTGGAAGGGATCATACCGGCGCTTGAATCCAGCCATGCTATTGCATTGGCGCAAAAAGTTGCCAAAGATCTGGGTCCGGATAAATCCATCATTATCTGTCTTTCCGGACGCGGAGATAAAGATGTTATGCAGGTCAAAGAACGTTTTGAGCAGGAAGGAAAGTGAACTCATGACAAAGACATTAACAGCACATTTACAAGCAATCAAAGAAAAAGGCAGGGGACTTTTTATCCCTTATATCATGGCGGGCGACCACCCCAAAGGTCTTGGCGGCCTTTTTGAGACAATTGCTTTTCTGGAAGAGCAAGGAGTATCAGCTATTGAAATCGGTATCCCTTGGTCCGACCCTGTAGCTGACGGACCTGTCATTGAGCTGGCCGGTCAGCGCAGCTTAACCAAGGGAGTGTCACTATCGGCCATTATCAGCCAGCTTCAAGAAAAGAAGACTGAGGTTCCGCTTGTCGTTATGACTTACTTCAACCCTGTTTTTCAATACGGTGTTGAACGCTTTGTGGAAGATCTAAAAAAGACCTCGGTTAAAGGCTTGATTGTCCCTGATTTACCGCATGAACAGGAAGATGTTATCAAACCTTATCTTAAAAACACAGACATTGCTTTAGTACCCCTCGTTAGCCTGACAACAGGTTTGGATCGTCAAAAAGAGTTGATTGAAGATGCTCAAGGCTTTATCTATGCTGTAGCCATCAACGGTGTGACTGGTAAAACAGGCAGCTACCGTGATGATTTGGATCAGCATTTAAAACGGCTGAGCAGTCTTTCTCCTATCCCTGTCTTAACAGGTTTTGGTGTCTCCAGTTTTGCTGATATTGAGCGTTTTAACAAGGTTTCAGACGGCGTTATCGTAGGTTCCAAAATTGTTAAGGCTCTTCATGACGGGCAAAAGCAGGAAATAGCAGATTTTATCAGTTTCGGCAGTCATTATCAAAAATAAGAATAAAAAGCGGAAAGAGTATTATTGATGCGGTCAAAATGATGCTTCATTTCCGCTTTTTTGTGTCCTTTGATTTTTAATAAAATAAGAAATTTGTCATCTTTTTCTCAGCTAAAAAAGGTTAGAAGGCGTATAATAAAGATGAAAGCGTTTAATCTTTATTTAGAAAGGAAGTCAAAAACATGGTAGAAAAAACAGTTAAGGGCGCAGCTCTGGGATTTCATGGGCCATTAAAGGTAACTGTTGGTCTGGAAGATGGCAAAATTAAGTCTTTAGACAGTGAACACAGCAGCAAGGCTTTGGTTGGAGATCTGGGAATTGCTCAAATGAAGAAGGCCATGCTTGCACAAGGAAGCGCCGATGTTGATGCTGTATCCGGTGCAACTTTTTCAAGCCTTGCTTTTAAAAATGCTGTCCAAAAAGCCTTGGCTGCTGATGCCGGAAAAATCAGTCAGGAAGAAGCTCTAACACCCGAATCAGACAATCCTTATGCCGTTCAGCCGGACGTTGATGCTGTGACCAGTCCGTCTCTGGCCGTTATTCAGGAAGTGAAAAACACCTCATCGGCTCAGCCTGTCACTCCTTTGGATCAGGTTTCAGAATACGATGCCAGCTATGATTTGGTGATTGTCGGTTCAGGCGGTGCTGGTCTGTCGGGAGCGGTTGAAGCAGCGCGAGGCGGTTTATCTGTCTTGATTTGTGAGAAGGCCGGTATTGCCGGCGGCACAACGAATTATTCCGGCGGTGTCGTTCAGGCAGCAGGGACGCCTTATCAAAAGGCTCTCACATCTTATCAAGAAGACACTCCGGAAAAGCATGCAGAATTGTGGATTAAAGCGGGTGAAAATGTCATAGATGCTGATTTGGTAAGGGATTTGGCTCAAGGTGCACCCAAAAATATCGAATGGCTCAGTCAAATGGGAATTAAGTGGACTTCTGTCTACGGACACAGCCACATTCCTTATGTCAAGGATGACATTTTTGCGGACCGTATCCATGTCTATGAAAATGGTGGTCAGGGCGGAGACGGTGTCGTTTTAACTCAGGCACTCTTTAAAGAAGCTCTCAAAGCCGGTGCCGAGATAGAATATAATACGACAGTAGTCTCTTTGATTCAGGATCAAAAGACCAAGACAATCCATGGTGTTGTTGCTCTTGTTGACGGAAAGAAAAAGCTGATCGCTGCAAAGAAGGGAGTTCTTTTGGCAACAGCCAGTGTTGATCATAACCCTGCTTTGGCTAAGGCTTACAATCCTCAGCAGTTCAACGATTTGGCTTTTAATACGGTTTTAACAGCGAAAACGAATACCGGCGATGGTATTTTAATGGGACTTTCTGCCGGTGCAGCAGTAACTGGTATGGGCGGCTGCATTGATTTTTGCGGTAAGACAGGCAATGCTACCAACAACCAAATTCCAACAATTCCTTTGATTTTTGTCAATGGAGCGGGCAGACGTTTTGTCTGTGAGGATGCGACTTATGCCTATCAATACCGGGCTATTTTCCAGCAGGAAAAGCAGTTTATGGCTCCTACTTATATGATTTTTGATGGCAATTCAATCAAGGAAGCAGGCAGCGCCTGGACAGCAGAAAGTTTGGCAGAGGACATTGCTGCCGGACATGTGATCAAGGCTGATTCAGCAGAAGAATTGGCAGACCTGATTCACGTTCCTAAGGACAGTCTTGCTGAAACGATCGAAGAATGGAATAAAGCAATGAAAACAGGTGTCGATCAGGCATTTGGACGTCGTACGGGTCTGAAATCCCTGCAGGCTCCATTTTATGCCTATAAGAATTCTGCCAGCAATCTTGGCTCTATCGGCGGTCTCAAAATTAATGTTGACTGTCAGGTTTTAGACCTGTTTGATAAAGCTATCCCGCATCTGTATGCAGCTGGTTTGAATGCCGGCGGCTGGATTGCAGGCTACTATCCAGGCTCAGGCACTGCGATTTCCGGCATTGTGCATCAAGGCCGAAAAGCAGCGCAGCACCTGCTGCAAAGTTAATTAACAGAAAAAAAGCAGCGAAACAAGCGTCACAGAAAAGCACAGGCGCCTGTGCCTCGCTGCTTTTTACGGTTTTAAAACAGCATAAACCTAGACGACGTGAGGCATCAAAATAAGAGAGCTGTAAGCCAGAAAAAGAAAAGGAACAAAAGGCAGGCTTTCTTGGTGTTTTTTAAAAAGAAAGCAGTAAGCGATTCCTGTTATACTGGCAAGCTGAATCAGCCAGACGACTTCCTGAAAGCTAAGTGATAAGGACAGGGTTGCCAGATAAAGGAAATCACCGCTGCCAATATTGATATTTTTTAGGGCAGCAAAAATACCGAAAAGAAAGAGGATGATGCTGATCAGATTTAAAGGATAGAAAAGCAGCAGCAAAACAGTAAAACCTAACCATAAGGTAAAAGGGTAGGTCTGCTCTTTTAGGTCATAAAGTGACAGAAGAATTCCCATCAAAAGCAAACATACTTGTGAAAAGGTTACTAGATGAAGTCCAAAACTTAGGACGATAAGACCGTAGAGCAATTCTGTCAGGGCATATCTCAAAGGAATCACACAGCCGCAAAAGCGGCAGCGGCTCTTGTTGAACACTTGTGAAAAGATAGGAATCAAATCCCGCACAGCCAAGTATCTCTGACAGTTGTTGCAGTGGCTGCGGGGAGAGACAATTGATTTTTCTGGGAAACGGTCAAAAACCAGCCCCAAAAAAGAACCTAGTGAAGCGCCCAAGCTAAAAAATAAAAAGAGTTTCATATCTAAATTATTCGTCAAAAAGAAACAAAATAGTTGTTTTTTAATTAGAATCGTTCTAAAATAGAGGTGTCAATGAAATAAGCTACAAGGAGGACTTACTATGACTAAAACAGACACACGCGTGGAAAACATCTATGCGTCTATTACACATCAAGTAGAACAGAAAGACCCATCAGGCAAGGAAAAAACAAAGGCTGTACTCAATCAGGCGGTAGCTGATTTGTCAAAAGCAGCTTCTATTGTTCATCAAGTGCACTGGTACATGCGCGGAGCTGGTTTTCTTTACCTTCACCCTAAAATGGACGAATTGATGGATGGCTTAAACGGACATCTGGATGAAATCAGCGAACGCTTGATTACCATTGGCGGCAGTCCGTTTTCAACTTTAAAGGAATTTGATGAAAATTCTAAGCTGGAAGAAACAGTAGGAAGCTGGGATAAATCAATGGCTGATCATTTGAGCCGGCTCGTAGAAGTTTACAGCTATCTGTCCAATCTTTACCAAGTGGGTCTTGATGTGACCGATGAAGAAGGAGACGCTGTTTCTAACGATATTTTTACTGCTGCTCAAACTGAAGCACAAAAAACAATCTGGATGCTGCAGGCTGAACTGGGACAAGCACCGGGACTTTAAGTCGATAATCTGAATGCGTTGCACAGCTATTCCCGCACAAAAAAGAACCTGAGATTTATGTCTCAGGTTTTTGCTTATGCAAAGAGGCAAACGTTTGCAAAAATATATTGAAAAAACGGCCTTTTTTTGGTAAAATTTGAGAGATGAAAACATTATATGATGTGCAGCAGCTGTTAAAACAGTTTGGTATTTATGTTTATTTGGGCAAGCGGCTTTACGACATCGAAATGATGAAAATTGAGCTGGAGAGGCTCTATGAAAACGGGCTGATTTCAAAAAATGACTACTTACAAGCTGAATTAATTTTGCGCAGAGAGCACAGAATAGAAAAGGAAAAAGAAAATGAGTAAAAAGCTTTTAGGTATTGACCTCGGTGGCACAAGTGTCAAATTTGGGATTCTGACCTTGGATGGTCAAGTGCAGGAAAAATGGGCTATTGAAACCAATATTTTAGAAGACGGCAAACATATCGTTCCCGACATTATTGCATCTATCAAACATCGTTTAGACCTTTATGGATTGTCCAAAGACGATTTTGCAGGTATCGGTATGGGATCGCCGGGAGCAGTGGACCGTGCTCAAAAGACTGTTACAGGAGCTTTTAACCTGAATTGGGCTGAAACACAAGAAGTCGGAGCAGCTATTGAAGCAGAGCTGGGCATTCCTTTTGCCATTGATAATGACGCCAATGTTGCTGCTTTGGGCGAACGCTGGGTCGGTGCCGGTGACAATAATCCAGATGTTGTTTTTGTGACTTTAGGAACAGGTGTTGGCGGCGGTATCATTGCTGATGGCAATCTTATCCATGGTGTTGCCGGAGCCGGCGGAGAAATCGGGCACATTATTGTTGAGCCGGATGGGGGATTTGAGTGTACCTGCGGAAATAAAGGCTGTCTTGAAACAGTTGCTTCAGCAACAGGAGTTGTCCGTTTGGGACGGCTGATGGCAGAGAGTTATGAGGGTACATCAAGCATTAAAGCGGCCATTGATAACGGTGATAGTGTGACAAGCAAGGATATTTTCACTGCAGCGGCAGCCGGTGATAAATTTGCCGATTCTGTCGTTGAAAAGGTCGGATTTTATTTAGGTCTTGCAACGGCCAATATCAGTAATATTTTGAATCCTGATTCTGTTATTGTTGGCGGCGGTGTGTCTGCAGCCGGTGAATTTTTGCGCTCACGCATTGAAAATTATTTCCAAAAATTTGTCTTTCCGCAAGTCAAAAAATCCACTAAAATTAAAATTGCAGAACTGGGAAATGATGCCGGTATCATCGGAGCAGCCAGTCTTGCCCGTCAGTTTATTGAGGAATAAAGGAGTCATATGTCAGCTATAACGATTATTTTATGGATTATTGTTTTTGCCTTTCTTGCTTTCTTTGCCTGGAACTATATCCGTGTTCGCCGTGCGGCTAAGTATATTCCCAATGCGGAGTTTGAAAGTATGATGAGAAGAGCTCAGGTTATCGATTTGCGCTCTCCAAGTGAATTTCGCCGCAAGCATATTTTAGGAGCGCGCAATCTGCCGTCTGAGCAATTTAAAGAGTCTGTATCGGCTCTGCGCAAGGACAAACCGGTTCTGCTCTACGACAATACTCGCGGACAGCTGGTTGCCCGTGCCGTTTTAACGCTCAGAAAAGCAGGTTACAAGGATCTTTATGTTTTAAAAAATGGTCTTGACTACTGGAATGGAAAAGTGAAAGAACAAGGGTAATTTCTTTACGGTTTTATACAATATCAAACATGCTTTTAGACATGTTTCAGAGTGTAGACAAAGTCTTTTCTAAGACTTTCCTTAGGTGATACGGACGGTAGCGACTTCCTTCGGAATTCCATACCTAAGATTTGAGCCTAAGGTCTCAAATCTTCCGAGTGCCAGAAACTTCAGGTTTCAGGCACTTTTATCACGGCGGAAAGTCTCGGTTAGAGCTCGCTCCGCTCGCAGATAGATGCTATTTAAATTGGCGTTTTTAGAACTTCAAAACATATATGTATAGAAAAAATAGATTTATCTTCAAGTTGAAACATGCTTTTAGGCATGTTTTTTCTTATTTCAAACGTTTACAGTCATCTTTCCTGCGATTTTTTTTAAAAATTGTGCTATAATTGGTAAGTTGAAATAAAATAATTGTAAGAGGAATCATGACAAAATTTAGAGAAGATATTAGAAATGTTGCTATTATTGCCCACGTTGACCATGGGAAAACAACGCTTGTAGATGAGCTTTTGAAGCAATCGCATACACTTGATGAACATAAGCAGCTGGAAGAGCGGGCTATGGATTCTAACGATCTTGAAAAGGAACGCGGAATCACCATTCTGGCTAAAAATACAGCTGTTGCTTATAACGGAACACGCATCAATATCATGGATACACCGGGACACGCGGATTTCGGCGGTGAAGTTGAGCGTATCATGAAAATGGTTGATGGTGTTGTTTTGGTTGTTGATGCCTATGAAGGAACAATGCCGCAGACCCGTTTCGTTTTGAAGAAGGCCCTGGAGCAGAATTTGGTACCGATCGTTGTTGTCAATAAGATTGATAAGCCGTCTGCCCGTCCTGAAGAAGTTGTTGACGAGGTGCTGGAGCTTTTCATTGAGCTGGGAGCAGACGATGATCAGCTGGAATTCCCGGTTGTATATGCATCAGCGATTAACGGAACTTCATCTCTTTCAGATGACCCGGCTGAGCAAGAGCATACAATGGCGCCGATTTTTGATACGATTATTGACCATATTCCAGCGCCGATTGACAATTCAGACGAGCCGTTACAGTTTCAAGTATCCCTTCTTGATTACAATGATTTTGTCGGACGTATCGGTATTGGCCGTGTTTTCCGCGGAACAGTAAAAGTGGGTGATCAGGTTACCCTTTCAAAACTTGACGGAACTACTAAGAACTTCCGTGTAACAAAACTTTTTGGTTTCTTCGGGCTTGAACGCCGTGAAATCAACGAAGCCAAAGCTGGTGACTTGATTGCAGTTTCGGGTATGGAAGATATCTTTGTCGGCGAAACGATTACACCGACTGATGCCGTTGAGCCACTGCCAATTCTTCATATTGACGAGCCGACACTGCAGATGACTTTCTTGGCAAACAATTCGCCCTTTGCAGGACGTGAAGGTAAATTTGTCACATCCCGCAAAGTTGAAGAACGGCTGTTAGCTGAGCTGCAGACTGATGTTTCGCTTCGTGTTGAGGCAACGGATTCCCCTGATAAATGGACGGTATCAGGACGCGGCGAATTGCATTTGTCAATTCTTATTGAGACTATGCGCCGTGAAGGCTATGAGCTGCAGGTATCGCGTCCTGAAGTTATCATTAAAGAAATTGACGGTGTGAAAATGGAACCCTTTGAACGTGTTCAGATTGATACGCCGGAAGAATATCAAGGTGCAGTTATCCAGTCACTGTCAGAACGTAAAGGTGAAATGCTTGATATGCAGTCAACCGGCAACGGTCAGACCCGCTTGATCTTTTTGGCGCCGGCACGCGGACTTATCGGTTATCCGACAGAGTTTTTGTCAATGACACGCGGTTACGGGATTATGAACCATACCTTTGACAAGTACTTACCGGTTATCAATGCTGAAATCGGCGGCCGCCACCGCGGTGCTCTTGTCTCTATTGATACAGGAAAAGCGACAACTTACTCGATCATGTCCATTGAAGAACGCGGAACAATCTTTGTTAATCCGGGGACAGAAGTGTATGAAGGCATGATTATCGGTGAAAATTCACGCGAGAATGATTTGACGGTAAACATTACCAAGGCTAAGCAGATGACTAATGTCCGCTCGGCTACCAAGGATCAGACAGCTGTTATTAAAACACCGCGCATTCTGACACTTGAAGAGTCGCTTGAGTTCCTCAATGATGATGAATACATGGAAGTGACGCCTGAGTCTATCCGTCTGCGCAAGCAAATCCTGGATAAGAATGCACGGGCCAAGGCTGCTAAAAAGAAAAAATCTGCTGAAGATTAAAATACTCAGTCAGAGAGAAGGGAGAAAAAATGTTTTATGCTATCATCGCAATACTGCTTGTAATGTATTACATTTTTATCGCTCCTAAGACGGTCAAAAATACCATGAATATGATTTCTGTGGTAGCTATTGTGGCCTTTTTAATGGTGCTGGCCGGAATGACTTTTATCAAGATTATGCAGTCACCTCCCGAAATCTTTGTCGGTATAGGGATGCTTGCTGTCGGCTATTGTGCCTTAAAAGATGTACTGCAGCTAACGACCAGACCTAAAAGTAAAAAAAATCATAACTAAAATGTTGAGACCGGAACAAAGTTCCGGTCTCAGGTTGTAGACAAATTCCCAAAACTAAATTCTCTCTAAAGTTTCATCATAGAATAGTATCACTTTTCGTTTTTGTAAGATGATATAGAAATGAGCGAAGCCTAATCTGATACTTCCTGATGTAGCAAAAGAGGCAGAAACATTGAGTTTCTGCCTCTCGGAGATTTTGAGACCTAGGCTCAAAATCTAGGTATGGAATTCCGAAGGAAGTCGCTATGACGATTGCCGTTAGAAATCGATACTATTTCTAACGGCAATCTAATGCAAAACCTAGTCAAGAGCTATAGCCTTGGCGTTTGGTTTTGCCGTCCGTGCTACCTAAGGAAAGTATCATAACAAAATATTACGTTTTGAGAAAATAGACTTTTTCTTCAGTCTGAAACCGGAACTTTTGTTCCGGTTTTTTAGCTATGTTTAGCTAATCGTTAAATGAACTGCTGTGTGCCGAACGTTATCTTCTTGCTTCTGTGGTGAGAAAGAAAGTCTTTGTCTTACTTTAAAATCTTGAAAAAGTCGTCTATTCAGGGTAAAATATTAGAGTATATAGTTAATGAGAAAGTCAGAATTATCAAAATGAAACAAGTTAAAAAATTTGAAAATAAAAAAGTCTTGGTGCTGGGTTTAGCACGATCGGGCCAAGCAGCTGCCCGCCTCTTGGCAAAACTGGGGGCCATTGTAACCGTCAATGATGGCAAACCTTTTGATGAAAATCCTTCTGCGCAGGCACTCTTGGAAGAAGGCATCAAGGTCATTTGCGGCAGCCATCCTTTGGAACTTCTGGATGAGGAATTTGCTTATATGGTTAAAAATCCGGGAATTCCTTATACCAATCCTATGGTTGTCAGGGCATTGGAGAAAAATATTCCTGTCATTACAGAGGTTGAACTGGCCTATTTGGTTTCTGAAGCGCCTATTATTGGCATTACAGGTTCTAACGGCAAGACAACGACGACAACCATGATTGCAGAGGTCTTAAATCACGGCGGTCATTCGGCGCTTTTATCAGGGAATATTGGCTATCCGGCCAGTGAAGTGGCACAGTCGGCAGTTACTGCAGACACTTTGGTTATGGAATTATCCTCTTTTCAGTTAATGGGAACGGAAGATTTTCATCCGCATCTTGCTGTGATTACTAATCTGATGCCAACGCACATTGACTACCACGGTTCCTTTGAGAATTATGTTGAGGCCAAGTGGAATATCCAAAAGAATATGACTGCAGATGATGTTATCATTCTTAATTTCAATCAGAAACTTGCTGAGGATCTGGCGGCACAAACTAAGGCTACGGTTGTTCCTTTTTCAACAGAGAAAAAAGTTGATGGTGCTTATTTAGAGGACGGAATGCTTTGTTTTAAGGGACAGGCCGTCATGAAAGCAGATGAGCTCGGTGTTCCGGGCAGCCATAATGTTGAAAATGCTTTGGCAGCAATCGCTGTGGCTAAATTGTCCGGTGTGTCAGATGAAGCCATCAGAGAAACTTTGGCTCATTTTGGCGGTGTTAAGCACCGTCTGCAATATTTGGGTGAAGTCAATGACGTTAAATTTTACAATGACAGTAAATCAACTAACATATTAGCAACTCAAAAAGCTCTGTCAGGCTTTGATAATAAGAAAGTCATCCTGATTGCAGGCGGTCTTGACCGCGGCAATGAATTTGATGACCTTGTGCCGGATCTTGCAGGGCTGAAAAAAATGATTATTCTGGGAGAATCGGCTCCCCGGGTTAAGCGTGCTGCAGATAAGGCAAAAGTATCTTATCTGGATGCTAGAGATGTTGCTGAGGCTGCTAAGCTTGCTTTTGAAAATGCCGAGAGCGGCGATGTCATCCTTTTGAGCCCGGCTAATGCCAGCTGGGATATGTATAAAAATTTTGAAGTGCGCGGAGATGAATTTATCGCAGCCTTTGAAGCGATCAAGGGAGAGTAAACATGGCAAAAAAGAAAATTGTCTTTACAGGCGGCGGCACTGTCGGCCATGTTACTCTCAATTTGATTTTAATCCCTCGATTTCTAAAGGACGGCTGGGAAGTCCACTATATTGGTGACAAGCATGGGATTGAGCACGAACAGATTGAGCAGTCGGGTCTGGATGTCAGCTTTCATTCGATTGCCACCGGCAAGCTGCGGCGCTATTTTTCCTGGCAAAATCTGCTGGATGCTTTTAAGGTCGGCTGGGGTGTTTTGCAGTCGTTGGCCATCATTGCTAAAATCCGTCCGCAGTTACTCTTCTCCAAAGGGGGCTTCGTATCGGTTCCGCCTGTAATTGCAGCCAAGTTTTTAAGGGTTCCGGTTTTTGTTCATGAATCAGATTTATCAATGGGGCTGGCCAATAAAATTGCTTATAAATTTGCTACGACCATGTACACCACTTTTGAACAGGCAGATACATTGACTAAAACCAAGCATGTCGGAGCCATCACTAAAATTGGCAAAAAAAGCTTGAGTCTGGAGACAGCAGAGCAGATTGAAGCTGTCAAAGAACAGTTTGATTCTGATTTGAAAACGCTGCTTTTTATCGGCGGATCAGCCGGTGCCAAGGTTTTTAACCGCTTCATCAGCGCTTCGCCTGAACTGCTGAAAAGTTATAACATTATCAATATTTCTGGTGATAAGCAGTTAAACAGCCTGAGCCCACATCTTTACAGGGTGGATTATGTAACGGATCTCTATCAGCCTCTCATGGATTTGGCAGATGTTGTCGTTACACGCGGCGGATCAAATACCATCTTTGAGCTGCTTGCAATGAACAAACTGCATTTGATTGTTCCCTTAGGACAAGAAGCCAGCCGCGGGGATCAGCTGGAAAATGCTGCCTACTTTGAAAAAAAAGGTTATGCTCAGCAATTGCCTGAGGAAAATCTGGATGCGGCTCACTTAGCTGAAAAAGTCGAAAACTTGCTGGTCAATCAAGATTTTTATAAAAAGAATATGGCATCATCAAATGAGATTACCTCTCCGGACGATTTCTACAGTCTTTTGTTAAAAGATATAAAAACTGAAAATAAAGGGAAATAATGGCAAAAGATAAAAAAGATACAGAAAAACAGGAAGTTCCTTTAACAGAGTGGCAGCAGCGCAATCTGGAATTTCTCAGAAAAAAACAGGAAGAAAAGCTTGAAAAAGAAAAATTAAATGAAAAAAAGATAGCTGAGAAAAGAGCTCAGTTTCAGGCTGACAAGGAAAGTTCTCAAGAAGCCAAACCAAAGGCAAAAAAAGAGTCTGCTCCCGACAAAGAAACTGAACAGGAAAAAACCAAAGAAAAGCAAGCAAAAGTCAAAAAGCCCAAGAAGAAAAAAACACGGGTTATTCCTCGCAAAGATTTCTGGCAGGCCTTTTTGGTAATCACTGTTTCAGTGCTGGTTTTGCTGGTTTCCTTGTTTATGATCAGCCCGTTCAGCCGTCAAAAAAACATAAAGGTTTCAGGCAATAAAAATGCGATTGAAGCGCAGTTGATTGAAAGATCAGGCATTAAGAAGTCAGATTATCTGACAGCTTTGATTTTTGAAAAGAGCCGCTTTGAAAATACCTTAAAAGCCAAGGACAAATGGATTAAAGAAGCTCATCTGATTTACCGTTTTCCAAACAGCTTTACGCTGAGAGTCAAAGAGCGCAGCATAATTGCCTATACGCAGACTGACAACGGCTATATTCCTATTTTAGAAAATGGCACACAGGCTGACGCAGTCAATGCTTCAGAACTGCCTGACTCTTTTTTGACCATCAATCTTGACAATGCGCAGGATGTCCAGACACTTGTTAAAAAATTGGCAAAATTAGACCAAGCCTTAGTTAAGGGGATTAAAACGATCTCCTCAGCCAATTCGAACTCCACCAAGGATTTGCTTTTATTGGAAATGACAGACGGCAATACTGTTCGTGTTCCTCTGTCGGAAATTGACAGTAAGCTGCCTTACTACCCTAAAATCAAGAAGGATCTGGCAGACGGCAGTATTGTTGATATGGAAGTCGGCCTCTACAGTACTAATTCAGATATTGAAGCTGCGCTTGCCGAACACAAGGCATCTGCCACAACAGAAGCCTCTTCTGAGGGAGAGGAAAGCCAGTCGTCTGCAGATGACAATTCAGCTTCAGAAGCTTCTTCGGCTGCCGGGTCAGAGGAAAATACTCAGCCGGTCACAGAAGCGACCACTGCTCCATGATTTTCATGAGAATCAAGAAATTAAGTTTCTATAACAAAAAACGTAAAAAGCTTAACATTTTACGTTTTTTTATGGTATAATATTTCCTGAATAATTCTGTTTTTGACAGTAATAGAATGGAAAGATAGAGAGGTCGAGTGAATGGCTAGAGATGGCTTTTTTACAGGATTAGATATAGGAACAAGCTCGATTAAAGTTTTGGTTGCTGAATTCATTGACGGCAGTATGAATGTTATCGGTGTCAGTAATGTTAAAAGTTCGGGTGTAAAAGACGGCATTATCATTGATATAGACACTGCAGCAGAAGCTATTAAAACAGCGATTGAAGAAGCAGAAGAAAAGGCAGGAATGTCAATCAGCAAGGTTAATGTCGGTCTGCCGGCAAATCTGCTGCAGATTGAGCCTACTCAAGGAATGATTCCTGTCCCTAGCGAGTCTAAAGAAATCAAAGATGAAGATGTTGACAGTGTAGTCCGCTCAGCCCTGACCAAGAGCATCACACCGGAGCGTGAAGTTATTTCACTGATTCCGGAAGAGTTCATTGTGGATGGCTTTCAGGGTATCCGCGATCCTCGCGGTATGATGGGTATTCGCTTGGAAATGCGCGGCTTGATTTACACCGGGCCAAGTACGATTTTGCATAATCTTCGCAAAACAGTGGAACGTGCAGGCATTGAGGTTGAAAATATTATTATTTCACCGCTTGCTCTTGCAAAATCAGTTTTAAACGAAGGAGAACGTGAGTTTGGTGCTACCGTCATTGATATGGGGGGCGGTCAGACAACTGTTGCTTCAATGCGTGCCCAAGAGCTGCAGTTTACAAATACTTATGCCGAGGGCGGCGATTACATCACTAAGGATATTTCTAAAGTCCTTAAGACATCGCACCAAGTTGCCGAAGCACTTAAATTTAATTTCGGAGAAGCTAATGTCTCTGAAGCCAGTTCAACAGAAACAGTGCAGGTAGAAGTTGTCGGTGAAAGAAATCCGATAGAGGTCACAGAACGTTACCTTGCGGAAATTATTTCAGCACGCGTCCGTCACTTGCTGGATCGCATCAAGCAAGATTTGGAACGCGGCAGGCTGCTGGATCTGCCCGGCGGTATTGTGATTGTCGGCGGTGCCGCAATCATGCCCGGTGTTGTTGAGGTCGCTCAGGAGATCTTTGGCGCCAATGTCAAACTTCATGTTCCCAACCAAGTTGGTATCAGAAACCCTATGTTTGCTAACATTATCAGTATTGTTGAGTATGTAGGAACACTGACCGAAGTTGATATTTTGGCACAGGGAGCTGTTTCCGGTGATGAAAAATTGAGAAGAAAACCAATTGATATTAAACCGACAGGTGTTGCTCCTAAAACTAGAAGTTTCGCTCAAACACAAGAATCTACCACTCTTGAGTCACAGCTGGAAGATTTGCCTCCTCAAACAGGAGAAGCAGCCAAGCCAAAACAAAAGATGAGTGACCGCGTACGTGGTATCTTTGGCAGTATGTTTGATTAAAGTTAAAGTGAGGAAAGATTAAAATGGCATTTTCATTCGATGCAGCATCTGTACAGGGTGCAGTAATTAAAGTAATTGGAGTCGGCGGCGGCGGCGGTAACGCCATCAACCGCATGATTGATGAGGGCGTTTCCGGTGTTGAATTCATCGCAGCCAATACCGATATCCAAGCTCTAAGCAGCTCTAAAGCTGAGACGGTGATTCAGCTCGGTCCTAAATTGACTCGCGGACTGGGTGCCGGCGGTCAGCCTGAAATCGGCCGCAAAGCCGCAGAGGAAAGTGAAGAAGCCCTGACAGAAGCTCTTAGCGGTGCTGATATGGTCTTTATCACTGCTGGTATGGGCGGCGGTTCCGGTACAGGAGCTGCTCCGGTCATCGCCCGCATTGCTAAGGGAGTCGGTGCACTGACAGTTGCTGTTGTTACACGGCCGTTTGGTTTTGAAGGCAGTAAACGCGGCAACTATGCCATTGAAGGGATTGATGAGCTTCGTGATGAAGTCGATACTCTTCTTATTATTTCAAATAATAATTTGCTTGAAATTGTTGACAAGAAAACACCGCTTCTTGAAGCGCTCAGCGAAGCTGACAATGTGCTCCGCCAAGGTGTTCAGGGGATTACCGATCTAATTACCAGTCCCGGTTTGATCAACCTTGACTTTGCTGATGTCAAAACGGTCATGGCAAATAAAGGCAATGCCTTGATGGGAATCGGTGTCGGAACTGGCGAAGAGCGTGTTATTGAAGCAGCCCGCAAAGCAACCTATTCACCGCTTCTTGAAACAACAATTGACGGGGCAGAAGATGTCATTGTCAATGTGACCGGTGGTCTTGATATGACGCTGACAGAAGCTGAAGAAGCTTCAGAAATCGTTAATCAGGCTGCAGGACACGGGGTAAATATCTGGCTCGGTACAGCGATTGATGAGTCTATGAAAGATGAGATTCGTGTAACTGTAGTTGCTACCGGTGTTCGCCCTGACCGTGTTGAGCAGGTGTCCGGCATTCGCCGTCAGGCAAAGCCTTACAGCCAGCCAAGACCTCAGCAGCAAGCCCCTGCTTCAAACGCTTCGCAGCCAAATTTTGATCGCCGTCAAAATTTTGATTTTGATTTAAACGAATCACACGAAATGCCGGCGGCAGAGCCAAGACAAACGCAAACAGAAGCACAGCCTCAGCAGTCTGCTTTCGGTGACTGGGATCTTCGCCGTGAAAGCATTGCCCGTCCTACTGAAGGAGAAATTGACAGTCAATTAAAAATGAGCAGTTTTTCAGCTGATTCAGACGATGATGATGAACTGGAAACACCTCCTTTCTTTAAAAACCGTTAACAATGAACTTACAAGCAAATAAAGATCGCATTTTTCAGGAAGTCGCTGCCTGTGCTCAGGCAGCCGGACGCAATAAAGATGATGTCACTGTTGTTGCAGTTACTAAATACGTTGACAGCAGCACAGCAGAAAAGCTTGTTCAAACGGGGGTTAAGCACATTGCCGAAAACAGGGTTGACAAGTTTCTCGACAAATATCGTGCTTTACAGGCTTATGATCTGACATGGCATCTGATTGGCAGTTTGCAGCGGCGTAAGGTTAAGGATGTTATCAACTTGGTTGATTACTTCCATGCCCTTGATTCTGTAAAGTTAGCTGCTGAAATTCAAAAACGTGCTGAACATGATATTAAATGCTTTTTGCAAGTTAATATTTCTGGCGAAGAAAGCAAGCATGGTTTCAAAGTGTCAGAAGTAGATAATATACTTGAAGAAATTCAAAAATTTGATAAGATTAAAGTTGTTGGTTTGATGACCATGGCGCCAATAGATGCTTCAAAGCAGGAATTGGCAAAAATTTTCAGCCAAGCCAATGAATTGAGAAAAAATCTAAAAGAAAGAAACTTAAAGAATATGCCTTTCGATGAATTGAGCATGGGGATGAGCGGTGATTTTCCGATTGCAGTTCAAAATGGTGCAACCTTTGTTCGAATAGGCAGTGAATTCTTTAAATGAAACGGAGATACGTATGGCACTTAGAGATAGCTTTAACAGAATTATTTCTTACTTTGATACTGATGAAGTCAGCGAAGTAGAAGAACCTGTTGCTGTACCGGCTCGACAGCAGGAGTCTGCTAAACGTCCTGTTGCTCAGCAGACACAGCAAAATGCAAAAAAGAATCATCAGCCTAAACAAGCGCCTGCTAGGCCAAATCAAGGGCAGTCAGGGCAGAATCGCCGCCCGTCAAGTGAAGAAAATATTCACCCGCTCCCAACTCGCCGCAATAATGCTCAGCAGTCTGCGCAGGAAAAAACAACAATTGCGCTTAAATTTCCTCGTAAATACGAGGATGCAGAAGAAATCGTTGATTTGCTGATTCGAAATGAATGTGTGCTGATTGATTTCCAATACATGCTTGAAGCACAAGCTAGGCGCTGCTTAGACTTTATTGACGGAGCCAGCAAGGTGTTGGCAGGAAATCTGCAAAAAGTCGGTGCATCAATGTATCTTTTGACACCAATCAATGTTATTGTTGATGTTGAAGAAATGAGCCTTGCTGCCAACGGTCAGGATGTCAGCTTTAACTACGATATGAAGAGACGTTAAATGATGTTAGCGTATATTGTGCTTATCCTGGCAAGAGCGATTGAAATCTACTCTTTCTTGCTGGTGGTTTATGCTCTCTTATCATGGTTTCCTGATGCTTATGATACTTGGCTTGGGAGACTGTTAGTTGATATTGTGGAACCAGTCATTAAACCGTTCAGGCGTTTCAATCTGCAGTTTGCAGGACTTGATTTTACAATTATTATCATTATTTTGCTTTTGAATTTATTGAAACAGTTTTTATTTAATCTTCTTATTTAATATGGCAAAACAAGAGATTTATCAGCACTTTAGGTTAGAAGAGCAAGAATTAATTGAAAAGGCTTATGATTTAATTAAACAAGCAGAAGATACCTACAGTTTTTGCCTTACGGATTTTTTAAACCCCAGACAAATTGCAGTTATGAAGAGTATTGCAGGGCAGACAGATCTAAAGTGTTATGTCAGCTCGGATTTTATTCCTTCTGAATATGCTCGGCTCTTGATAGCGCCGGCTTACTACAATTTGGATTTGGCAGACTTTGGTATTAGTTTGCTGGAAATTAAATACAACAGTAAATTTAATCACTTGACGCATGCTCAGATTATGGGAACCCTGATTAATAAATTAGGCATTGAACGTCATATTTTAGGTGATATTTTAGTTCAGGAAAATCGCGCACAGGTTTTTGTTGAAAAAAGCATGGTTTCTTATTTAAGTACTCAGGTAAGTAAAATAGGAAGAGCAGCGGTTGTTTTTGAAGAAATACCCTTTGAAAAACAGCTGGAAAATCAATCCGATACCAAAGAAGTTGATATTTTAGCATCAAGTATGCGATTAGATAAAATTATCGCAGCCGTTCTGAAGATTTCTCGGGGAACGGCCAGTAAGTTAATCGAAAGCGAAAAGGTGAAGCTGGATTATCTCATTCAGCCCAAGGTATCTCATCTGGTTGAAGTTGGCGATCTAATCAGCGTCAGAGGTTACGGGAGATTTACCGTAAAACGTGATAATGGTTTTTCAAAGCATGGAAAACATAAACTGACCATTGACCGAATCACACATAAATAAGGAGAATAAAATGGCAATTACAGCACTTGAAATTAAAGATAAAACTTTTGGAACAAAAATGTTTGGCTACAATACCCAAGAAGTAGAAGAATTCTTGGATATTGTTGTTGATGACTACGAAGAGTTGGTACGCGCTAATCGTGAAAAAGATAATCGTATCAAGGAATTAGAAGATAAACTGGGCTACTTTGATGAAATGAAAGAGTCACTTAGCCAGTCTGTCATTTTGGCTCAGGAAACGGCTGAGAAAGTTAAGGCATCAGCAAATACAGAGTCAACGAACATTTTAAATAAGGCTACTTATGAGTCTCAGCAATTGGTTGATGCAGCTAAAGCGAAGGCTAACGAAATTCTGCGTGATGCTACAGATGAAGCTAAGCGCATTGCTGTTGAAACAGAAGAACTCAAACGCCAAAGCCGTGTGTTCCATCAGCATCTCTTATCTGTGGTAGAAGGTCAGCTGGCTCTTGCTAATTCTCCGGAATGGACAGAACTTTTGCAGCCAACAGCAGTTTATCTGCAAAATTCTGATGCAGCCTTTAAAGAAGTTGTTGAACAGGTTTTAGATGAACATGTACCGGACACTGCGGATACAGAACCTATTGATGTAACGCGTCAGTTTAGCCCGGAAGAGTTGGAAGATTTGCACCGCCGTGTTGCTGAAAGCAATAAGAAATTGGAAGAAACACAAGCGGACAATGAGCAGCCGATTATTATTGAAGCAACTCATGAAACAACACCGGATACTCCGGAAGAGCTGAATTTGAACGAGACACAAACCTTTAAATTAAATATTAACGAATAACAAAAACACAAGCTTAATGAACAGTTTCAGCGAGCAGGTGATGGTGGAAGACCTGCACTCCCTTGATTAAGGCTTATCATTTTGTTCGTTTCTGTCTGAATAACTAAGATGGAAGGTCTAGCTTACCTTACAAGCTAAGAGGGATAGACACTTGTCTGTCTGAACTAAGGTGGTACCACGAACTTTCGTCCTTTGATGAAGGTTCTTTTTTTTATTCCTATGCGGATGATAAAGCTGCTGCCTTTACTGCAATCGTTCAGCTATCCCTCGTAACAATTAAACAATGAAGTAAGGAGTTATAATGAAATTAAAAGAAACGCTTAACCTCGGTAAAACACCTTTTCCTATGCGTGCGGGACTGCCCAATAAAGAACCGCAGTGGCAAAAACAATGGGACGAAGCAGATATTTATGCTAAACGTCAGGAATTAAATGCCAATAAGCCGTCTTTCTTCCTGCATGACGGCCCTCCCTATGCGAACGGCAACATTCATTTAGGACATGCCCTCAATAAAATTTCAAAAGATATTATCGTACGTGCTAAATCAATGTCCGGCTTCAGGGCACCGTATGTTCCGGGATGGGATACCCATGGTCTGCCAATTGAGCAGGTACTGGCTAAAAAAGGTGTTAAGCGCAAGGAGCTTGATCTGGCTGAGTATTTGGAAATGTGCCGTGATTATGCTCTAAGTCAGGTTGATAAACAGCGTGAAGACTTTAAGCGTTTGGGGGTAGCCGGTGACTGGAAGAACCCTTATGTGACCTTAGTACCTGAATATGAAGCGGCTCAGATTCGTGTCTTTGGTGCCATGGCTGATAAGGGCTACATTTATCGAGGTGCCAAACCGGTTTATTGGTCTTGGTCGTCTGAATCTGCACTGGCAGAGGCAGAAATCGAGTATCACGATATTGAGTCAACATCGCTTTACTATGCCAACCGTGTTAAAGATGGCAAGGGAGTGCTGGACACAGATACCTATATCGTTGTCTGGACAACAACACCTTTTACCATCACAGCTTCCTGCGGTCTGACCGTCGGTCCGGATATGGATTATGCCGTGGTCAAACCAGCCAATGATGAACGTAAATTCGTGGTTGCGCAGGCTTTGCTTGTGGAATTGTCAGAACGTTTTGGCTGGGAAAATCCAGAAACTCTGGCCGTTTATAAAGGAAGTGAGCTTGATCGCATCGTTACAGCCCATCCATGGGATGATGATGTAGAAGAATTGGTTATGAATGGCGACCATGTTACGCTTGATTCCGGTACCGGAATTGTTCATACGGCGCCCGGCTTTGGTGAAGATGACTACAATGTAGGAATTAAATACGGTCTTGAAGTGGTGGTTACCGTTGATGAGCGCGGTATCATGATGGAAAACGCTGGTCCTGATTTTCAAGGGCAATTCTATGACAAGGTTCTGCCGACAGTCAAGGAAAAACTGGGTGACTTGCTGCTTGCGTCTGAAGTCATCACTCACTCTTATCCATTTGACTGGAGAACGAAAAAACCAATTATCTGGCGGGCAGTACCGCAGTGGTTTGCTTCGGTTTCAAAATTCCGTCAGGATATTCTTGATGAAATTGACAAGGTTGATTTCTATCCTTCTTGGGGTAAGACACGTCTGTACAATATGATCCGAGACCGCGGCGACTGGGTTATTTCCCGCCAGCGTGCCTGGGGTGTGCCGCTTCCGATTTTTTATGCAGAGGACGGAACAGCTATTATGACCAAGGAAGTTACGGATCATGTTGCTGATCTGTTTGAAAAATACGGTTCGATTGTGTGGTGGCAGCGCGATGCCAAAGATTTGCTGCCTCAAGGATTTACCCATCCGGGATCGCCTAATGGCGAGTTCACCAAAGAAACGGATATCATGGACGTTTGGTTTGACTCAGGCTCATCTTGGAATGGTGTCCTAAATACACGTCAGGAACTTGCTTACCCTGCTGATCTTTATTTGGAAGGAAGCGATCAGTATCGTGGTTGGTTCAACTCTTCCTTGATTACTTCTGTTGCCGTTAATGGACATGCTCCTTATAAATCAGTCCTGTCTCAAGGCTTTGTGCTTGATGGTAAGGGCGAAAAGATGTCCAAATCAAAAGGCAATATCATTTCACCAAATGATGTCGCTAAGCAATACGGTGCTGAAATTCTGCGCTTGTGGGTAGCTTCTGTTGATACCGACAGCGATGTCCGGGTATCTATGGAAATTTTAGGACAGGTATCAGAAACCTATCGTAAAATTAGAAATACCCTTCGTTTCTTGCTGGCTAACACAGCTGATTTTAACCCACATACAGATGCGGTAGCCTTTGAAAACCTTCGCTCTGTTGACAAATACATGACCATCAAGTTTAACAAATTGGTAGCGGCTGTCAATCAAGCTTACAAAGATTATGATTTCATGGCTATTTATAAGGCTGTTGTTAATTTTGTGACGGTTGACCTGTCAGCTTTCTACCTTGATTTTGCCAAAGATGTCGTCTATATTGAGGCAGCAGACAGCTTGGCTCGCCGGCAAATGCAGACTGTTTTCTATGATATTTTAGTCAAGATTACAAAACTGCTGACACCGATTCTCCCGCATACCAGCGAAGAAATCTGGTCTTATCTGGATCATGAAGAGGAAGAGTTTGTACAGTTGGCAGAAATGCCGGAGGCACAACATTTTGTTAATCAAGATGAAATTTTAGATACCTGGGATGCCTTCATGTCACTTCGTGACCAAGCTCAAAAGGCTCTTGAAGAAGTCCGCAATGCGAAGATTATTGGTAAATCGCTTGAAGCGCATTTGACTGTCTATGCAGGTGAAGAAGTTTATGCTCTTCTTACGGCTCTCGACAGTGATGTGGCTCAATTGCTTATTGTATCGCAATTAACCGTGACACAGGAAGCAGCACCGGAGTCAGCCCTTGCTTTTGAGGATGTTGCATTTACTGTTGAGCATGCTCACGGTGACGTCTGCGATCGCTGCCGCCGTGTGGACGAAAGTGTTAAAGAACGCTCTTATAATGCTGCGATTTGCGATCATTGTGCAGCCATCTTGGAAGAACATTTCCCAGAAGCTATCGCTCAAGGATTTGAAAGTAAATAATTAAAAAGACTTGGAACTTATCTTCAGCTAAGAAAGATGAGCCCAAGTCTTTTTTTGTGTTTAAAACTGTTGCTGCAGCGTCCACGAAAAAAGCCAGAAACAAAAGTTCCTGACTAATTAGTTAATTATCGGAATAGAAATTTCGATCAGATTTGCTGTATGCAAGGTTTTTAGCTGATCTAAAAGAATAATATTTTTATCGATTTTACGCTTGAGGAAAAATTCTCGGATAGCTTCAATTTCACTGTCTTTAATAGCGCGATGCTTATTTGAAATTAGGAGTTCATAATGTTTAGGGGCTTGGGTAAAAATAACATCAGTATTGCCGGCTGAATAAGTTTCAACAAGTGTCGCATCTGTATGCTGCAGCTGATTTTTTACCAGGCGCTGGTGGCTGCTGGTTGTGTTGATCAATCTCATAACTTTCCTCCTGTGGTAGTGTCGTAATAATATTATAGCATGATTTGAGAAGAAATGCCGTTTTAATTTAGTTTTTCTGGTGCTCTTTTTGCCAGCAGTCAATGCCCCATTTGTGACTGCCGCGCTTTAATTTTTCTTTAGCTTCTGCAATAGAAAACCAAGCCAGATGATTGAAATCTTCAAGAGGCTTGCCAACCTTGGTAAAACTTGTTACCTCATAAATATAAGCAGGATTGTAAAAATAAGTGTCCCTATGGCTGGAGTAAAAATACTCGTCTGCCTGACCGTAATACTGACCAATAGTGGCTGTAAATCCTAGTTCTTCAAGGAGTTCCCGCTCTAGCGCCTGCAGTTGATTTTCACCTTTTTCGATTTCACCGCCCGGCAAAAACCAAGCCCCGTTTGGCGCCTGAACAAGAATAATTTTTTCTTGGCTGCAATCAGCAATAACGGCATAAACACCAAAGCGCTCTTTGTAAGTGATGTCTGCTTTTTTTTCGCCAAAAGTTGGATGGTTCATGTGGTCCCCCTCTAAAGTTATCATGTCAATATTGCTTATTATTATACTAAAAAACGATTTTCTTGCCTAGTGTACAGCTGAAAAAGAGTCTATTGGCTTTTTCAGAAGTTTAGAATTTCCTATAAAAAGAAGGCTGGGAGTTTGTCTTATCCCAGCCTCTTAGAAAGTTATTCCGATTCTGAAGCAGTATTGGCTACTGTTTCCACTTTATTGTTAGCAGCCTTGATACTGATAGCTCCTTTGCTGGTCAGGACAGCTTTTAAGTTCTTTTGATCAGGATTTTCAAGGTAGAAGTCGGTAATAGCATCTTCAATGTAATCTTGAATAGTTCTGCGAAGCGGTCTTGCACCCATTTTTGGATCGTAACCAAGATCAACCAGTTTTTCCTTGACCTTGTCCGTAACATCAAGGTGAATGTCATTAACTGACAAACGATTATTAACATCATCCAGCATCAGGTCAACGATCTTAAGCAGGTTATCCTTGCTCAGTGCTTGGAACTCAATGATACCGTCGAAGCGGTTCATAAATTCAGGACTGAAGAAGTTGCCCAATTCACCCAGAACAGAATTTGTCCGGCCTTCTCGGCTGGCACCAAAACCAACACTGGCTTCGGCTGTTCCTGTACCGGCATTAGAAGTCATGATGATGATAGTATCCTTGAAGCTGACCGTGCGGCCTTGTCCGTCTGTCAAGCGGCCGTCATCCAAGACTTGCAGGAACATGTGCATGACATCCGGATGGGCTTTTTCAACTTCATCAAGCAAGATGAGAGAGTAAGGATTGCGGCGGACTTTTTCTGTCAGCTGTCCGGCTTCTTCATAACCCACATATCCCGGAGGAGCTCCGACCAGTTTAGCGACAGAGTGTTTTTCCATGTACTCACTCATATCAAAGCGAATCATGCTGTCCGCAGATCCAAAAAGTTCAATAGCTAATTGTTTAGACAGTTCGGTCTTACCGACACCGGTAGGTCCTACAAAGAGGAAGCTGCCGATTGGCCGGTTAGGTGTACCCAATCCTACGCGGTTGCGGCGAATAGCCTTAGCAATCTTGTCAACAGCTGCATCCTGTCCGATAACGTGCTGTTTTAAATCATCCGCCAGATGGATTAATTGAGACTGTTCTTTTTCTTTGAGTTCACCAACCGGAATGTTTGTCTTTTGCTCAACGATGGCTTCAATATTTTTTTCTGTGATGATTGGTGTGTTTTGTTCATCGATCTTAGCAGACTGCATTTCTTTATATTTAGCGATCTGATCGCGGAAGTAGGCTGCTTTTTCATAATCTTCATCACGGGTTGCCTGAGCCTTTAGATTTTCAGCTTCAGCCAAGCGGTGATCAATTTCTTGCGGATCTACAAAGTTAAGGGTCAGGTTCATCTTAGAACCGGATTCATCCAGAAGGTCAATAGCCTTGTCCGGCAGGAAGCGGTCCTGAATATAGCGGTTAGACAGAGTAGCAGCTGCTTCAATAGCCTCGTCAGTATATTTGACATGGTGATAGTCTTCATATTTAGGCTGAATACCCTTGAGGATAGTGATTGTTTCTTCAACACTAGGCTCATCAACCTTGACAGGCTGCATCCGACGTTCCAGAGCCGCATCTTTTTCAATAATTCGGTATTCATTGAGTGTCGTAGCACCGACAAGCTGGAGATCACCGCGAGCCAAAGCAGGCTTCAAAATATTACCGGCATCCATATTGCCATCACCGGCAGAACCGGCACCGACAATTTCATGGATTTCATCAATGAAGAGAATGACATCTTTGCGCTGCCGGATTTCTTCCATTAATTTTTGCATGCGTTCTTCGAACTGCCCTCTGATACCGGTACCTTGGACCAGGCTGACAACATCAAGGCGAATGACATTTTTGCCTTGCAATTTTTGAGGAACATCATTGTCAACAATTTTTTGAGCAAGTCCCTCAACAACAGCAGTCTTACCGACACCGGGTTCTCCGATGAGAACAGGATTATTTTTGGTTCGGCGGTTAAGAATTTCAATGACTCGGGTGATTTCTTCGTCACGGCCGATGACAGGATCAATTTCGCCTTTGCGGGCAATATCCGTTAAATTGATACCAAATTCTTCAAGCAGACCGTTTGGCCGCTGAGGACCCTGCTGACGAGGGCCTCCGGGGCGTCGGTTGTTCCCGTTGCCGCTATTGCCGCCGGACTGAGTCTGCGGTGAATTTGGCAGGTCCTGATTGAAAGCTCGGAAATTATTCAAATCACCAAAGAAATCATCAAAGAAAGGATTCATAGATGACGAATTTTGATGGGAAAGATTATTTAAAAAGCTGTTTTCAGGATCTGTTTTCATAATTTGATAGCAATTTTGGCAGAGATCAACCTGCTTTTGCTGACCGTTCACACTCGTATACAAGTGGATAGTCGCTTCATTTAAATTACAATTTTGACAGAGCATAATGGCTACCTCTTTCGTCGTAGAATACAAGTTTTGACTATTAAAACGTTTGGTCAATAATGGTCAAACTTTATATGTTAATTATAGCACCATTTAAACATAAATCAAGTAAAAAGATTGAAAGTTAAACCTTTGATAAAGTTTAGATAAGGGATTGTCATGCAACATTTGCTGAGTTTAAGCATTTACAAAAGAAACTTGACAATTATGAATAAAAATGTAAAAATATAGTATAAAAATACAAGGAGATTCAAATGACAGCCACAAAATCATTTTTAAAAGAGATAGATTATACGAAAGAAGAACTGGAAGCTCTTATTGACCTTTCTCTACAGTTTAAAAAATTAAAAAAGCAAAGAATTCCTCATAACTATCTGGAAGGTTTAAATATTGCTCTCATTTTTGAGAAAACCTCAACGCGAACCAGAAGTGCCTTCACTGTTGCCGGTCAGGATTTGGGAATGAATGTGACCTATTTGGGCAGCAATGAGATACAGTTAGGAAAAAAAGAGTCGGTTGCTGACACGGCTAAGGTCTTGGGTTCCATGTTTGATGGCATCGAGTACCGCGGCTTTAAGCAGGAACATGTGGAGATGCTGGCTGAATTTTCAGGGGTTCCTGTGTGGAATGGTTTGACAGATACCTGGCATCCAACCCAGATGATAGCTGATTTTATGACAGTCAAAGAGCATTTTGGTCAATTAGATGGCCTGACACTGGCCTATTTGGGAGACGGCCGCAACAATGTTGCCAATTCCCTGCTGGTGACTGCGGCTATCTTAGGAATTAATGTAAAGATCATTGCTCCCAAAGCCCTGCAGCCGAAGGCAGAGATTGTTGCTCTGGCCCAGCAGCACCAGACAGGAGGAGACATTACCATTACAGATGACACTGCGGCAGTAAAGGGTGCTGATATTCTTTATACCGATGTTTGGGTCTCAATGGGGGAAGAAGTTGATTTTAAAGAAAGAATCGATCTGCTGATGGATTATCAGCTAAATCAGGCCTTGCTTGATAAGACAGCTAATGCTGAAGCTATTGTCTTGCACTGCCTGCCTGCCTTTCATGATACCAATACAGAAATAGCTCAGACTATTTATGAACAGTATGGCTATGCAGAACTTGAAATTACAGATGCTGTTTTCCAGAAATACAGTCCGGTTATTTTTCAGGAAGCAGAAAACCGTCTTCATTCTATCAAAGCGATTATCTACCAATCCCTAAAAAATATCTAAAATCGACTATTTTACTGTTTTTTTGCCTTATTTGTGTTAAAATAAGAAGAGTTAAAAAACGAATAGGAGAATATCATGGAATCACATTTAGTGAGAATTATTAATCGTTTAGAATTGATGACGACTGATGACAGTAATTTGAAACGTCATTTTGAGCGTGACGGCGTTGTTGTTGCTGAAGTTTCATTCAATAATGATCCGGAAAACGGTCCTGTATTTACCCTGCGGGATGTTGCGGCGCGTGAGACTTATACGTTTGACAGTATTGATCTCATCGCTATGGAAATCTACGATTTACTCTACTAGTGTAAATAATGAAGAGAGGTTGGGAGGAGTCCTAACCTCTTAATTTATGTCTTTCGCAGTAAAAACAGTTATGCAGATAAAAGCAAAAACTGCTTAAAATGAATCCGGCTAAACTTGTTTTTCCCTGATAAATCAAGGAAGCAGGGATTTGCACAAAGGCGCTCGGTTCTGTTTTTGGAGGCTTTTGATTTTTTACAGACTGTTTGACAGCTGCTGATGTCGGTTAAAAGCTCCGAAAGATGACTTGTATTTTTATTCAAATTATAATATAATATTTCATATCATTTTAGAGGAGTAAGTTATGGACTTTTCATTTTTACCTAAATATTGGGCCTATTTTAATTATGGGGTGCTTGTTACCATCATGATTTCAGCATGTGTGGTATTTTTCGGGACCATTATCGGTGTTCTGGTAGCCCTGATTAAACGCAGCAATATCAAATTTTTAAATTGGCTGGTTTCCTTTTATGTGTGGATTTTCCGCGGAACGCCTATGGTCGTTCAAATTATGATTTCTTTCGTTATTCTGCACTTTGCCAATATGCCTATTGTTAAATTCGGTGTTTTGGATTTGGATTTTTCGCGGCTTTTGCCCGGGATTATCGTCTTATCGCTAAACAGCGGTGCTTATATTTCAGAAATTGTCCGTGCCGGTATCGAAGCGGTGCCTAAGGGGCAGCTGGAAGCTGCTTATTCGCTGGGGATTAAACCGGTCAATGCTATGCGTTATGTCATTTTGCCGCAAGCCTTTAAAAACATTCTGCCTGCTTTGGGAAATGAATTTATTACTATTATCAAGGATAGCTCGCTCTTACAGACCATCGGTGTTATGGAGCTGTGGAACGGTGCTCAGTCAGTTGTAACGGCAACCTATCTGCCTTTGACCCCGCTTTTGTTTGGAGCCTTTTATTATTTGATGGTGACGACACTGATGTCAGCACTGGTCAAATCACTTGAAACCCGTTTTGGTAAAGGAGACAGCTAATGTCAGAAACACTCATCAGTATTAAAAACCTGCATAAATATTTCGGTAAAAATGAGGTGCTTAAAGGGATTGACCTTGATATCAAACAAGGAGAAGTTCTGGTTATCATCGGTCCGTCGGGTTCTGGGAAATCGACTCTTTTGCGGACCATGAATCTCTTGGAAATACCGACTAAAGGACGCATCACCTTTGAAGGTGTAGATATCACAGATAAGGCAAATGATATTTTTAAAATGCGTGAGAAGATGGGAATGGTCTTTCAGCAGTTTAACCTCTTTCCTAATATGACTGTTCTTGGTAATATCACATTGTCTCCGATTAAAACGAGAGGACTCAGCAAGGCTGAAGCCGAAGAGAAAGCCTATCAGCTCTTGGATAAGGTCGGCTTGCGGGACAAGGCTGATGCCTACCCTTCAAGTCTTTCAGGAGGGCAGCAGCAGCGTATTGCTATCGCGCGCGGATTAGCTATGGATCCGGATGTCCTTTTATTTGATGAACCGACTTCAGCCCTTGATCCGGAAATGGTTGGTGAAGTGCTGGGCGTTATGCAGGATTTGGCTAAATCGGGCATGACCATGGCAATCGTTACGCATGAAATGGGCTTTGCACGTGAAGTGGCAGACCGTGTTATCTTTATGGATGACGGTGTCATTGTTGAAGAAGGATCGCCTGAGGCTGTCTTTGAAAATACTAAGGAAGAAAGAACTAAGGATTTTTTGGGAAAAGTCTTATAAATCAAGCAGGAGCTGGAAGGTACATCTTCCAGCTTTTTTCATTTCCCTAAAGGCGGCAAAGGGGCAGATAAATGAGAATTGGCAGCAGCACTTTTTCGCTTTTTTAGCAGATGCAAACCATATAAAAGTACCTTCTTTTTACTGTCACTGCAGCCCTTCGGGTCTGTTTTGGGGTGTCAGAAATTGCCAAATTATGATATACTGAATGAGTAAAATTGTTGATTTTATCAAGAATATTAATGGAGGTCAAGAAATTTGATTCTACAAGATGCACGTCTCAATGTTCCTTATAACATTGTCAGTATCAATCTGCCGGAAGCCAGCATAAGGCATCTTTCTAATCTGGGCTTAAAGGTTGGCAGCCGTGTTGAGCTGATTTCAAAGACAAAATCCAGTGCTATTGTCATGTTAAAATCAAGCCGCCTTGCTTTTGATGACTCCATTTTAGCTCAAATAGATGTCAGTGAGGATAAGGAAACGATAGAGACCCTTCCCTTATCAGAGCTGCCGGTAGGACAGTTTGCCTGTATTGATAACATTTTTGCTGTCAATGAGGCCAAACGCCGTTTGATGGATATGGGGCTGACGCGCCATACCAAGGTTTATCTTCGCAAGGTGGCTCCATTGGGAGATCCGATAGAGATTAGCCTGCGCGGTTATGAATTGACCCTGAGAAAATCTGAAGCGCAGATGATCAGCGTTGTCAAGATAGATGAATAGGAGGAAAGATGACAGAAATTGCTTTGATTGGCAATCCCAACAGCGGAAAGACCAGTCTTTTTAATTTGCTGACAGGAACCCGTCAGCATGTCGGAAACTGGCCCGGCGTAACGGTTGAACGCAAAAGCGGACAAGTCAGAAAACTAAAAGCTGTCACTGTACAGGATTTACCGGGGATTTATTCCATGTCTCCTTACAGTCCGGAAGAAAAGGTGGCGCGTGATTACCTGCTCAGCAATCAGGCAGATTCTATTTTGAATGTGGTTGATGCGACCAATTTGGAAAGAAATCTGTATCTGACAACCCAGCTGATTGAGACGGGTATTCCTGTGACGATCGCTCTTAATATGAGTGATGTTTTAAAAAGTCAGGGAAAACTAATCAGTGTCGAAAAATTAGCTTATCAGATGGGAGTTCCGGTTGTTGCTACCAGTGCTTTGAAAAATACTGGTATTGACAAGGCTCTTAAAAAAGCCAGCCAAACAACTAAAACCAGTATTGACAGCATTCAGTACCCAACTTATGATGCTAAATTTGAGGCGGCCATTGCTCAGATTACAGAAGTCCTCGGTCAGACAGTTCCAGAGCGTTCTGGGCGCTTCTATGCTATAAAGCTGTTTGAGCGCGATCGCTTGGTTGAAGAAGAGTTTGATTTATCAGCCTTTCAAAAGAAAGAAATTCAAGACATTATTCAAATCACAGAGGAAATCTTCACAGAGGACTCAGAATCGATTGTGATCAACCAGCGTTATGCCTTTATTGAGCGTGTCAGCCAAATGGCACAGAGTCAGGACAGTGATTTTAAGATGTCTGTATCTGACAAGATTGACAAGGTCGTAACCAATCGGATCTTGGCACTGCCGATCTTTGCAGGCGTCATGTTTTTGGTTTACTACCTCTCCATCCAGACAGTCGGAACTATTGGCACCGATTGGGTCAATGATGTGCTCTTTGGTCAATACGTGCCTGATTTTGCAACCGGGATTCTGGAGAGTTTAAAGGTAGAAGCCTGGCTGCAGTCGCTGATTATTGATGGTATCGTAGCCGGTGTTGGAACAGTGCTCGGCTTTCTGCCGCAAATTTTTGTTCTTTTTGTCTGTCTGGGAATCTTAGAAGATATCGGCTATATGAGCCGGATTGCCTTTGTCATGGATCGTATTTTCAGACGTTTCGGTCTTTCGGGCAAATCGTTTATTCCTATGCTGATTTCAACAGGCTGCGGCGTACCTGGAATTATGGCCAGCCGGACGATTGAAAATGAGCGTGATCGGCGTATCACCATCATGACTGCTACCTTTATGCCATGTTCAGCCAAGCTGTCCATTATCGCCTTGATTGCAGGAGCCTTTTTCCCGCATAATCCTTGGATTGCTCCCAGTGCTTATTTCATGGGGATGATTGCCATTATTTTATCGGGAATTGCGCTTAAGAAAACAAGTTTTCTCGGCGGCTATACCAGTCCTTTCATCATGGAGCTGCCAAGCTATCACCTGCCAAAAGCTGATGCCGTTCTGCGCTATGCCTTTGGCAAGGCCATGAGTTTTGTCAAGCGCGCTGGAACCATTATTTTCAGTTTAACTGTCTTAATCTGGTTTATGAGTTCTTATAATTTTGCCTTTCAGGCTGTTGATACAGAAAATAGTATCTTGGCTGGTCTTGGCCACCTGCTGGCGTGGATTTTCACACCGCTCGGTTTTGGCAACTGGAAAGCAGCAGTAGCAGCTATTACCGGTCTTGCTGCTAAGGAAACGGTTGTAGCGACCTTTGGTATTCTCTATCATAATCCCAATGCTACAGAAACCACACACTCGCTCTGGGCCAGTCTGCAAGGGGATTACACAGCTCTCGCTGCCTATTCTTTTTTAACCTTTAACTTGCTGTGTGCGCCATGCTTTGCGGCTATCGGAGCAATCAAGCGGGAAATGGGGAATCTCAAGTGGACCTTAGCGGCAATTGGTTTTCAAACAGGCCTTGCTTATCTGGTCAGTCTCCTTATTTATCAAGTGGGGCTTGTGGCTCTTTATGGCAAGCCTTTCTCCCTTTGGACCGGCGTAGCTGCTGCAGTGTTTGCAGTCATGCTTTATTTCATTGCAAGAAAACCGCGTCATATTAAGGAAGAAGTCATTACCTTGGACAATTTAGGCCTCATTCGCGAGTAATAAAGGAGGAAATAGATGTCGACAATTATTATTGCCCTGCTGATTGCAGGCGGTACCTTTTTGGGTATGCGCCATTATCTTAAACAAAAAGGCTCTTGCGGAGACTGCAGCTGTGCCTGCCCTATCAAAGAGGAAATGAAGAAATCAGCAAAATCAGACTAGCAGAATCTTTTGCCGGGAAAAGTAACCCTTTGAACGGCTTATAAGAATTAAATATAAGAAAAGAGAGGCTGCGGCTCTCTTTTTTTGATATAATAGATTTAGTTTTATTTCAGGAGAGAAAGATGACAGACATTATTGACGGTAAAGCCTTAGCACAGCAGATGCAGACGCAGCTGGCTGAGAAAGTTGCGCGCATGCAGGAAAAATACAATCTTGTTCCGGGATTGGCAGTGATTTTGGTGGGAGATGATCCTGCCAGTCAGGTTTATGTCCGCAACAAAGAACGCGCAGCTAAGAAAGCGGGCTTCAAAAGCGAGACAGTACGCCTGTCAGATGCCATCAGCGAAGAAGAATTAATTGATGTGATTGACAATTATAATCAAGATTCGTCAATTCACGGTATTTTGGTTCAGCTGCCCCTTCCTGCTCATATTAATGATAAAAAGATTATTCTGGCTATTGATCCGCATAAGGATGTTGATGGCTTTCATCCTATGAATACAGGCCATTTGTGGAGCGGCAGACCGGTTATGGTTCCATGCACACCGGCGGGCATCATGGAAATGCTGAGCGCTTATCAGGTGGATCTTGAAGGCAAGCATGCAGTTATTATTGGCCGCTCAAATATTGTCGGAAAGCCGATGGCGCAGTTATTACTGGATAAAAATGCAACAGTTACTTTAACGCATTCACGGACGCGGCACCTTCCTCAGGTAGCAAAACAAGCCGATGTGCTGATCGTTGCTATCGGTCAGGGAAATTTTGTAACCAAAGATTTTGTCAAAGACGGAGCAGTCGTGATTGATGTTGGAATGAACCGTGACGATGACGGGAAATTAGTCGGTGACGTTAAATTTTCGGAAGTTGCCCAAGCTGCCAGTCTGATTACACCGGTTCCGGGAGGTGTGGGTCCTATGACCATCACTATGCTTTTGGAACAAACCTATCAAGCTGCCCTTAGAAGTGTGGGAAAATGATAATTGATGAAAAACTAGCTCAAAAAATTATTCAGCCGCGTCCTCTTGAAAGTCACAAGGGGACTTTTGGCCGTGTTCTTTTAATTGGCGGCAACTATCCCTACGGCGGTGCTGTCATCATGGCGGCTCTCGCTTGTGTCAATAGCGGAGCTGGCTTGGTTACGGTCGCAACCCATAAAGACAATATCACAGCCCTGCACAGTCATCTGCCTGAGGCTATGGCTTTTGATATGGCTGATTTTACCCGACTTCAGCAGCATATAGCAGCAGCCAATGTTATTTTAATCGGTCCGGGTTTGGCTGAAGATGACTTGGCGCAAAAAAGCCTCGCTCTCGTTCAGCAGCAAATAAGTTCGCAGCAGGTTCTGATTATAGACGGTTCTGCCCTTAATCTACTGGCTCAGGAAAAAGAAACTGTCTGGCAAACCGATAAGATCATTCTCACCCCTCATCAGAAAGAGTGGGAGAGGCTGTCAAATCTTGCTATTTCCGAACAGACTGAGGCTAAAACAAAAACAGCGCTAGCCCGTTTTCCAAAAGGAACAGTGCTAGTCGCTAAATCACATCAAACAAAAGTTTATCAAGGAAATCGCATGGGAGAGCTGCGTGTAGGAGGCCCCTACCAAGCAACGGGCGGTATGGGAGATACCTTAGCGGGCATGATAGCAGGTTTTGCCGCCCAGTTTAAATCTGATCTTTTTGAAACAGCTGCAGCAGCAGCCTATCTTCACTCTGCTATTGCTGAAGCACTGGCTCAGACCGCTTACGTTGTTTTACCCACAAGAATCAGTCAAGAACTGCCAAAGTGGATGAAAGCACTGAGTAAGGGTAGTCTGCCATCGTAGAAAATCAGCACAGCCTATTCTTTTAAATACTGGTAAATATCACTGTAGTCTGTAATCAGCTGATCAGCTGCGCTTAAATCTTGGCGGGGATAATCCGGATTGGCAAAGCCGAAACAGTACATACCGGCAGCTTTAGCAGCCCGGGTGCCGTTTTTAGTATCTTCTATGACCATGCAGTCAGTCGGCTGGGCTTTTAAGAGCTGAGCAGCATATAAGAAAACATCGGGAGCGGGTTTTGAATGGGGCACCTCTTCGCTGGTTACCATATAGTCAAAACAGTCTGCCAGCTGAAGCTCTGTTAATGCACGCCTGATTTCTTTCAAGGGTGACGATGATGCTACTGCTAAGCGATAGCCATGGTCTTTCAGCCAGTGGATTAGGGTTTGCACGCCCTTGATTGGCCGTACGCCGTCCCGTGCCATCAAAGCATCGCGGCGTGCATTCATATCGGCTATATATTCAGCCACTGATTTTGGCAGATTAAACTCATCTTTCATTTGCTGCCACATGAATTCAAAGGTTGTTCCCATGTACTGATACTGATGCGATTCATCTGTGTCAATCCCTTCATCGCGCAGTATCTGTGTTTTAGTTTCAAAAAAGGTGTACTCGGAGTCAACAATAACACCGTCCATATCAAAAATAATAACTTTTTCCATATAACCATCCATTTCCACTTTATATTGTAAACGTTTTCTTCCGTGTTTTCAAGCTCAAAATCAACAATGCAGCAACACTGAAGATAAACTCATTAATCTTACTGGCAAAAGAGCTGTCACAGTGTTTTTCTGACAGCTCTTTTTTCCTGTCTAAAGCCTGCTAAATTCTCTATTTTTTGCTATAATTGTATTACTATGCAGTTTGGATAGCAGATGCAGTTCCGGGGTGTGTTATCTTAAGAAAGGGGTTCCATGGCTGAGTATTTATCGGTGTCATCTTTGACCAAGTATTTGAAGCTGAAATTTGACCGTGATCCTTATTTGGAGCGGGTTTATCTGACAGGTCAGGTTTCCAATTTTAGAAAACGGCCGAAGCATCAGTATTTTTCGCTGAAAGATGAAAAGGCTGTTATTCAGGCAACCATGTGGAGCGGTATTTATCAAAAGCTGGGTTTTGAGCTGGAAGAGGGCATGAAAATCAATGTCGTTGGGCGTGTGCAGCTTTATGAACCATCGGGTTCCTATTCCATCATCATTGAAAAAGCAGAGCCGGACGGCATCGGAGCCTTAGCTGTTCAGTTTGAGCAGCTCAAGAAAAAGCTGACAGAGGCCGGTTATTTTGATGAGCGCCATAAAAAGCCTCTGCCGCGCTTTGTGAAAAAAATCGGTGTTGTCACCAGCCCCAGCGGTGCTGTTATCAGAGATATCATCACCACTGTTTCACGTCGTTTTCCAGGCGTTAATATCTTGCTTTTTCCAACCAAGGTGCAAGGAGAAGGCGCCAGCCAAGAAGTGGCGGCTAATATCCGGCTGGCAAATGAGCATAAGGATTTGGGCTTGCTGATTGTGGGCCGCGGCGGCGGATCTATTGAAGATCTCTGGGCTTTTAATGAAGAAATCGTGGTTCAGGCTATCTTTGATTCTCATTTGCCCATCATCTCCAGTGTCGGGCATGAAACGGATACAACCTTAGCTGATTTTGCAGCGGATCGCAGGGCAGCTACTCCTACAGCAGCAGCAGAACTGGCTACTCCGGTGACCAAGGCTGATTTGCTGGCCTTTCTTCAGGAAAGGCAGATGCGTTCCTATCAGGCGGTCATGCGGCTGATTCGGCAAAAAGATGAAAAAGTCAGAAAACTTCAGCAGTCAGTTATCTTTAGGCAGCCGGAAAGGCTCTATGATGCCTATGTGCAAAAATTAGACCATTTAAAAACCAGACTGTTTACACAGACCCAGCAAACCTACGATTATTACGATCGGGAAGAAAGGCTCCTGAGACAGCGATTGCAGTCGGTTGATCTGTCGGGAACGATAAATCGTTATCAAGAGCAATTAAAACAGACACAGCGTTTGCTTTTGAGCCATATGACCAGTCAGTATGACAGTAAACTGGCTCGCTTTGAAAAGGCGCAGGATGCGCTTTTGTCTTTGGATACCAAGCGGATTGTCGCACGGGGCTATGCTATTGTCCAAAAAGACAGTCATATCATTCAGTCCGCCAAGGAGATTAAAAAAGGCGACCGTCTCAGTCTGGCAATGAAAGACGGACACGTTCAAGTGGAGGTAGAAAATGTCGAACAAGAAGAAAACATTTGAAGAAAATTTGCAGGAATTAGAAGAAATTGTCGGAAAACTCGAAAACGGTGATGTTCCTCTCGAAGAAGCCATTGCTGAATTTCAAAAGGGAATGGTGCTTTCTAAGGATCTGCAAAAAACTCTGGAATCAGCAGAGAAAACCTTGGTTAAGGTTATGCAGGCTGATGGCAGCGAAGCGGAAATGGACTGATGGTGAATAAGAAGATTCAAAAAATTGATCAAGCCCTGCAGGACTATTATGCTCAAAAGACGGTTTCCAAAGAGCTTGTTGATGCTATTTTATATTCCATTAATGCTGGCGGCAAGCGGATCAGACCCTTGATGTTTCTGGAACTTTTGCAGGGGTTCGGCCTAAGTTTGCAGGATGCGCATTATCAAGTAGCAGCCTGTCTGGAGATGATTCACACGGGCAGTCTCATTCATGATGATCTGCCTGCTATGGACAATGACGACTATAGACGGGGACAGCTGACCAACCATAAAAAATTTGATGAGGCAACAGCCATTTTGGCAGGTGACAGCCTTTTTCTGGATCCCTTTGGTCTTTTAGCCAGAGCAGATTTGCCGGATAAGGTTAAGGTCAGCTTATCGGCTGAACTGTCTGAGGCTGCGGGTACCGATGGCATGGTTGGCGGTCAGATGCTGGATATTAAGGGTGAACATGCTCAGCTTGATTTGGCTGATTTGGCTAAGATTCATGCCAATAAGACAGGAAAACTTTTAACTTTTCCTTTCGTTGCAGCCGGTCTGATTGCCGGTTTGTCCGAAAAAGATCTGAGTGCCCTGCGCCGTGCGGGTGAGCTGATTGGTTTAGCTTTTCAGGTGCGTGATGATATTTTGGATGTGACAGCTGACTTTGCTCAATTAGGCAAAACACCGCAAAAAGATTTGAGTGCTGAAAAATCAACCTATCCCAGCCTTTTAGGCTTAGATAAGTCATATGACATTTTAAACGATGCTCTCGATCAGGCGCAGGCTATTTTTCAAACATTTGCTGCACAAAGCTCCTTTGACAGCAGTCAGATTGAGATGATGATAGAAAGGTTGCGTCTTCATGCCTAAGGAAAGAGTAGATGTTTTAGCTTACAAACAAGGCCTCTTTGAGACGAGAGAGCAGGCCAAGCGCGGAGTTATGGCCGGTTTAGTCGTGGCTGTTTTAAACGGTCAGCGCTATGACAAGCCCGGCGAAAAAATTGATGCAGCAACTGAATTGAAATTAAAAGGTGACAAGCTCAAATATGTCAGCCGCGGCGGGTTTAAACTGGAAAAGGCTTTGACTGTTTTTTCGCTTTCGGTAGACGGCCTGATAACACTTGATATAGGCGCTTCTACAGGCGGTTTTACGGACGTTATGCTGCAAAATGGTGCCAAGCTGGTCTATGCGGTTGATGTCGGAACCAATCAATTAGTATGGAAGCTGCGTCAGGATGAGCGCGTGCTGAGTATGGAACAGTATAATTTTCGCTATGCAGAACCAAAGGATTTTACAAAAGGTCAGCCGGCTTTTGCGTCTATTGACGTCAGTTTTATTTCCCTGTCTTTGATATTGCCGGCCCTGTTTAAGATTTTAGAGGATAAAGGGCAGGTTGTTGCACTGATTAAACCTCAGTTTGAAGCCGGCCGGGAGCTGATTGGCAAACACGGGATTGTTAGGGACCGGCAGGTTCATAGAAGTGTCTTAGAAAATGTGAGCGCTTTTGCGACAGATTGCGGATTTACAGTTAAGGGCCTGGATTTTTCACCGATTCAAGGCGGGCACGGCAATATTGAATTTTTAGCCCATTTAGAAAAATCAAATCATCCTGAAAATGAGGCTGCTGCCGATATTCAGACTGTTGTTGATCAAGCACACGAGGAATTTAAAAAGAATGAAAAAACGTGAACGTTTAGAATTAATTAAAAAGATTGTTTTAGAAAATGAGATTGAAACCCAAAACGAATTAGTCGGGCTTTTAAAAAAAGAAGGCCTGCAGGCAACACAGGCAACCATCTCCCGTGATATTAATGAAGTGGGGATTTCCAAAGTACCGACTGCAAACGGCCGATATATCTATGGCCTATCTAAAGGAAACACTCGGAAAGAAACATCGGTACCTAAGCCGACTGAAAGTTCGGTTAGGGCTGTCTCAGATGAGGTTTCAGGTTTGGAAAATTTTCTTCATATTGATGTTGTGCCGGGAACCAGCTACCTGCTTAAACGTTTTTTGCTGGAAGAGTTTGAGGGGCTTATTTTCAGCTTGATTGCCGATGATGACAGTCTGCTTTTGCTGGCTAAAAGTCCTAAGGACAGTGACAGAATCCGCCGGGAAATTAAATCTTGGATGAAAGAATAAACTAAAAAGGAGGGAGCATGCTTTTAGAAATTGCCATAAAAAACTTTGCCATTATTAAAGAAATTTCACTCAGCTTTGAGCAGGGCATGACTGTTTTGACTGGTGAAACGGGTGCGGGAAAATCCATTATCATTGATGCTATGAATATGATGCTGGGAAGCAGAGCCAGCACCGATGTTATTCGCCATGGCAGTTCCAAGGCAGAAATCGAGGGCTTTTTCTCCCTTGATGCTAATCCGTTTTTAGAGGAGCTGCTGCAGGATAATGGTATAGAGTGTTCTGATGAATTGATTATTCGCCGGGAAATTTTGCAAAACGGCCGCAGTATCAGCCGTGTTAATGGCCAGATGGTGAATCTTGCGACTTTACGCGCCGTTGGGCAGTATCTGGTTGATATTCACGGTCAGCACGATCAAGAAGAACTCATGCGTCCGCAAAAGCATATCCAGCTTTTAGATGCCTTGGGCGATGAGGCTTTTCAAACAGCCAAGCAGACCTATCAGGAGCTGTTTGACCGCTATAAAAGTCTGCGTAAGCGTGTTCTGGATAAGCGCAAAAATGAAAAAGAGCATCAAGCCCGAATTGAGATGCTGGAGTATCAGATTGCTGAAATTGAAGCAGCCGCTCTCAAATCAGGTGAAGACCTCAAACTGCAAAAAGAGCGGGATAAGCTGATGAACCACAAGCTCATTGTGGACACTCTGACCAACGCTTATGTCCTGCTGGATAATGACGACTTTTCCAGTCTTGCCAATGTCCGCTCAGCCATGAATGATCTGCAAAGCCTGGAAGAATACGATGCTGATTACAAAGAGCTGTCGGATAATCTCAGCGAGTCTTACTATATTTTGGAAGATGTCAGCAAGCGTCTGGGAGATATTCTGGACAGTCTGGACTTTGATGCCGGCGCTTTAGCTCAGATTGAAGCGCGGCTGGATACGATTAACACGATTACCCGCAAGTATGGCGGTTCAGTAGATGATGTTTTGGATTATTTTGCCAATATTGCCAAAGAATACGATCACTTAACAGGAAATGATCTGTCCTTTGACGATATTGAAAAAGAATTAAAATCCTTAGAACAGTCTTTGCTAGCATCAGCAGCAGAGTTAAGCCAAAAGCGCCATGCTATTGCAGAGCACCTATCCAAAGAAATCAAGCAGGAATTAAAAGACCTCTACATGGATAAGGCTGATTTCAAAGTGGTTTTCACTAAGGGCAAGTTCAACCGTGAAGGAAATGAGGCTATCGAGTTTTATATTTCAACAAATCCGGGAGAAGGCTTCAAACCTTTGGTTAAAGTGGCTTCCGGCGGAGAATTGTCTCGACTGATGCTGGCGATTAAATCAACTTTTTCCCGCCGTGAAGACAAGACCAGCATTGTTTTTGATGAGGTTGATACCGGTGTATCAGGCCGTGTGGCGCAGGCCATAGCGCAAAAGATTTATAAAATTGGCCGGCACGGTCAAGTCTTGGCCATTTCTCATCTGCCTCAGGTCATTGCCATCAGTGATTATCAGTATTTCATTGAAAAACAAAGCAGTGAGGACTCTACCGTTTCGACTGTCCGTCTCCTGAGTACGGATGAAAGAGTTGAAGAGATTGCCAAGATGCTGGCAGGAGACAATGTCACACCGGCTGCCCGTGAGCAGGCTAAAGAATTGTTAAGGAAATAATCAGCAGTTCTAAAAAGCTCTCAGGCAGGGAAATTGTACCACCTAAAAAATAGCGAGTGCTTTCCGACTTTTTGTGCCGTAAAACTTCCCCTAAAAGGCTATTATCTGGTATAATAAAGGCGATACTATAAAAATAGAAAGCTTAAATGAAGCAGGATCAAAAATGAGCGAAATTAAAATTGTCACCGATTCGTCTATTACGATCGAACCTGAATTGATCAAGGAATTGGATATTACTGTGGTTCCCCTAACGGTTATGGTTGATGGTGTGGTTTATTCCGATAATGATCTTAAGGAGGAAGGCAAATTTCGTGCTCTGGCTAAAAACAGCAAGACACTTCCTAAAACAAGCCAGCCGCCTGTGGGATTATTTGCTGAAACGTACGAACATCTTCTTAAAGAAGGTGCAGAGCATATTGTTGCCATCCACATTACCCATGCCTTATCAGGAACGGTTGAAGCATCGCGCCAGGGAGCTAATATTGCCGGGGCAGATGTCACTGTTTTGGACTCTTCTTTTACGGATCAGGCCATGAAATTCCAAGTCGTTGCTGCTGCTCGAGCAGCTAAGAACGGCAGCAGTCTGGAAGAGGTTTTAGCCAAGATTGAAGAGGTCAAAAAGAAAACGGAGCTGTTTATTGGCGTCTCAACATTGGAAAATCTTGTCAAAGGCGGACGGATTGGCCGTGTAACAGGGCTTATCAGTTCTTTGCTTAATATCAGAGTTGTCATGGAACTCAAAGACCATGTCTTAAATCCGGTCGCTAAAGGCCGGGGCAATAAGACCTTCAATAAATGGCTGGATAGTTTCATTGCTCACATCAAGGATCGGAAAGTCGCTGAGATTGGTATTTCTTATGCGGGAACTGCAGAACTTGCCAACGGTCTCAGAGATAAATTGCAGGCCCACGTTGAAAAAGAAATTGCTGTTTTTGAAACAGGCTCAGTCATACAGACTCACACGGGTGAAGGAGCTTTTGCGGTGATGGTGCACTATGAATAAAAAACTTCCTAAAGGACTTGCTTTTTTTCTTGCAAGCCTTCTTGTTTTCAGTCTTCTATTTTACTTTTTAATTCCGGCAAGAGAGTCTGGCTTTAAACATTTGGGACAAAAGCTGTCTATAAAGAAATCAACAACCTTTAATTATGTTGCCATCGGTGATTCTCTGACAGAAGGTGTTGGCGACACAACAGAGCAGGGCGGTTTTATTCCGCTGCTGTCACAAGAACTGCAGACAAGCTATCATTATGATGTGGCCAGCAATAATTACGGGGTTTCAGGCAATACCAGCCGGCAGATTCTGACACGGATGTCCCAAGAAGAAAAAATTCAAAAAAGTCTTACCAGAGCTAATCTGATGACGCTGACAGTCGGCGGTAACGATGTTATGGCTGTTATCCGCAAGGATTTGGCTAATTTGAAAGCTTCTTCTTTTACAAAACCGGCTCAGCTTTATCAAAAGCATCTGAGGGAAATTATTGAATTGGCCAGACAGAATAATAAGGATCTGCCTATCTATGTGGTCGGCATCTACAATCCTTACTATTTAAATTTTCCTGATTTGACGCAGATGCAGGAAATTATTGATAAGTGGAATGAGGGAACACAAAAGGTTACCGCAGAATATAAGAACGTTTATTTTGTCTCGATTAATGAATTGCTTTATAAGGGTGTTGACGGCGGTCAAACGGCCGTTGAAGCGCCAAGCAGTGACAGTGATTCCGGAAAGGTAACCAACAATGTCCTGTCTGAAAGCGATCGTTTCCATCCCAATAATATCGGTTACCAGATTATGTCAAAAGCAGTAATGGAGAAAATCAGTGAAACAAAAAAGAATTGGAACTAAAAGAAACGGCTGGAAGTGGGCGTTTCTGCTTTTATTAGCTGTTAATATCGCCTTTTGGGGAGTGATTGTCATCCGAGTAATGGGAGGCTCTGCGGCCGCACCTAAGAGCAGCCGGACCATAACAAATCCGGTTAAGGTCGGCACGATTACAACGACTAAAGAAGAACTCAATCAAGCCCTGACCAGCTATTTAAATGATTATCAGTCAAAAAATATGGGCTACAGTGTCCGCCTGACCTCAACGAACATTGAATTTCAGGGAAGTTACAAGCTTCTGGGATCTGAAGTGCCGCTCTACATTTACTTTGAACCTTACCATCTAAAAAGCGGAGCCATTCAGCTTAAAGTCACCTCAATGTCAGTCGGGAATCTGCCCTTACCGGAAGCCGAAGTACTCAGCTATATCAGATCCAGCTACAAGCTGCCGAGCTTTGTTGAAATTCTCCCTAAGAAGTCTGTTGTTAATATCAATCTGCAAAATATTGACAATGACAGTGGCCTTTATTTGAAATCGACTGCTATCAATTTGGCGACTGACGAAATAAACTTTGATATTTTAAAGAAAAATCGTTAAAAAGGCATTAAATACTTGACCTATCTAGGTTTTTTAGGTATGATAGAATCTGTTAAAGCCTATAAGGCTTATAAAATTATTGGAGGATTTGTTAAATGGCTAACAAACAAGATTTAATTGCAAAAGTTGCTGAAGCTACTGAATTGACTAAGAAAGATTCAGCTGCAGCAGTTGATGCTGTATTTTCAGCAGTATCTGAATACCTTGCAAAAGGTGAAAAAGTGCAACTTATTGGTTTTGGTAACTTCGAAGTTCGCGAACGTGCAGCACGCAAAGGTCGCAACCCTCAAACAGGTGAAGAAATCGAAATTAAAGCTTCTAAAGTTCCAGCATTCAAAGCTGGTAAAGCTCTTAAAGACGCTGTAAAATAATTATAGGCCAGTCTAAAAACCCTGCACTTGTGCAGGGTTTTTGTTTGTCACTGTGATTTTACAGATAAAACCACAAACTGCCGGATTTATGCTCGCTAAAACTGGCTTAATTGAAGTCATTACTTTACTGTTTAAGCCTTCCTTTTCGTTTTCAAGCGAAAATAGTGTATAATAGAAAAGGATAAAAAGAAAGGAGCTGGGATTAAGAATGGCACTGCATATCCATGATAATGATCCAAAACAGGCGGCATATAATCGTGTGCTGACACATCTTAAAAGAAAGCATATCCGTATTACAGAGACCCGGAAGGCCGTTATTGTTTATATGATTAATGCTCACCATCATCCGAGCGCAGAACAGATTTACCGCGACCTTCTTCCTCAGTATCCCAGCATGAGTTTAGCGACCGTTTATAACAATCTCAAAGTCTTGATAGATGAAGGCTTTGTTGCAGAGCTCAAACTCAGCAATGACAATACGGCTTATTTTGACTTTATGGGGGATGATCATCTGCATGTTGTCTGTGAGTCCTGCGGAAAGATTACAGATTTTGCAGATGCCGATCTTTCTTCGATTGAGGAAGAGGCGCATGAGCAAACCGGCTATGACATTACACGGACGCAGCTTTTGATGTATGGCCTTTGCCCGGACTGCCAAAAAAGAGAAAGAATTAGATAAAAGCTTAAAAAATCAGATGGTATGATCCCATTTTCTGAAGAGACGGAGCTAACCATTTCTTGATACATGCTAAGAAAAGAAGAAGGAGCTATTATGGAAAAAATTTTTCTCATTTTTTTGATGGTCTTTTCCCTTGCGAAAATCATTAGTGCTGTCGTTATCAGCAAAACAATGAAGGCGCCTGAAGCAAGGACACAAAAGGATTCGGAAGTCTTAGCCGATAAGCAAGAAGACATTTAAAAAGCACCAACAGCTTAAATTTTACTGTTGGTGCTTTTTGCATTTATTTTACCTGTCCGCGTTGATAAGAATTGTTGTAAACCTTAAACTGGTGATCGTGCAAAACGCTGGCAGCATCACTCAGCCAATTAACATTGCGAATGAGGCCGCGGCCAATTTCAATCAGGTCAGCTTGCTGGGTTTGCAAGAGGTATTCATCTAATTCCGGAGAATTCAGCAGCCCGACAGCAGTAGCAGGAATGGAGACAGCTTCCTTTATTCGGCTGGTATAGGGTGCCTGGTAGCCGCCGTAAACGGGAATATTTGGGCGGACGTCGAGCAGCCCGCCTGTTGAAACATCAATACAGTCGATGCCGTCACGTTCAAGCCAGCGTCCGATATTTTGCCAGTCTTCAATAGTATTTTGTATACCGCTATCATCGTAAGCAGTCAAGGACAGGCGAATCCAGATAGAACCGTTAAAATTAGCTTTAATGTGAGGCAGCATTTCCTGAACAAAGCGATAACGATTTTCCAGACTGCCGCCGTAACGGTCCTTGCGGTGGTTGGTCAGAGGTTCTAAAAATTGATTAATGAGATAGCCATGAGCCCCGTGCAGCTCAATCATATCAAAGCCGGCTTTATGGGCGCGCCCGGCTGCGGCAGCAAAAGATTTTTGAGTCCGTTCAATATCTGTGAGTGTCATTTCGCGCGGAACTCCGTAGTCCTGATTGTAGGCAATAGGACTGGGAGCGATCTTATCCTTGGCATCAGCTGACTTTCGCCCGCCGTGCCCCAACTGTACACCGACTTTGGCCCCGAAAGCATGCAGCTCATCTACCAAGGCTTTCAGCCCTGTAATATGTTCATCGCTCCATATTCCCAGATCCTTGTCTGTTAAGCGGCCGTCAGGTTCTACTGCAGTTGCTTCCAAAATAATCAAGCCGACCTGCCCGATAGCACGGGCACCGTAATGCGCATGGTGAAAGGGAGTGACTTTTCCGTCTTCTTTGTCGACTGCATACATACACATGGGCGGCATGACCACTCGGTTTTTCAGTGAAAGACCTGCAACGTGAGCAGGTGATAATAATTTTGACATGTAACGCCTCCTTTGGATTCTTGCTTTCATTATAGCAGAAGTATTGCTGAAAGAGGCAATTAAAGAGAGTGGGACAAAAATCGGTAAATCGTCATGAAATGGCGATTTCGATTTTCCTCGCTCTCCTATTTTAAGGCTCAGGTAGAAATCATCCACTGGATAATTTCTATCCCACCTCCGCACAGTTTATTAGCTCAAAAGGTCTGGGAGACCTTTTGAGAGTGATAATAAAGCTAACTAAGTTAGCTTCAAATATCC
>NZ_AUIN01000019.1 GCF_000423725.1 Streptococcus devriesei DSM 19639 | reverse complement strand
CAAAGACAATTTCCTGCATGGGCGCGCGGTCTTTACGCTTATAAATCAGATCCACATCGGCCTGAGTGGGCCGGCCTTGCGGCCAGAATTTTTCCCAGCGCAAAAACAAATCCGCATAGGCCGAAGCTTCTTTTTTCGCTTGAAAATCTTTATAGTACTTAGACTGACGCGAGATATGATTGATCATAAAGTCAAACATGAGGTAGTACTTCTCTCCTAAGCGCTTAACGTCAGTCCAATCGCCAAAGGCGGGATCCACCTCATCGTAGGCAATGGGAGCAAAGCCGCGGTCACCGGTTGAGGGAAAGAAAGGCAGCAGGTGCACCCCGCCGACTGCGGCACCAAAGTAGCGCTCCAGATTGTCTTCTAATTCTTTTAAGTTCTTACCCAGACTGTCTGAGTAAGTAATGAGCATGGTTTGATTTTTTATGGACATAGTATTACTCTTTCTTTATTGTAAACATACAATTTTCACTGATACTCTTTTTCTTAGTTCTCATTTGACCGCACCATTGCTCATACCAGAAATGATATTCTTTTGGAAAATGAGGTAGACAATGGTGATAGTGACAATCCCAACGACATAGGAGGCAAAGCTTGGACCGTAATCGTTAAAATACTGGCCGGTATAGTTATATTGAAAGAGCGGCAGGGTCCACATTTTTGAATCCTTGTTTAAAATTAAAAGAGGCAGCATGAAGTCATTCCAAAACCATAAGGCATTAATAATGAGGACTGTTGCATGCATAGGTTTTAACATTGGAAAGATTACTTTAAAGTAAGTCGTAAATTTATCTGCTCCATCAATTTCAGCTGCTTCATCCAAACTATCAGGGACACTCATTTTGATATAACCAACATATAGAAAGAGGGTCTGCGGAATTGCATAAGTCAAATAAAGCAATATAAGTCCCCACATATTAGCCAGCCCCAGCCGATTCATCATAACAGTGATAGGAATCATAATAACCTGAAAAGGAACAAAAATTCCCAGTATTAAAAGGCTGTACATGATGGCAAATGCTTTTTTGCGCGACATATTTCGAGCAATAGAATAAGCTGCTTCAGGAATAAATAGTGTCACTAAAAGAACTGACAGAACTGTGATGACAGCTGAATTCCAAAAATAATCGCCAATGCCGTCTGAGAGTAACTGCTGGTAATTATTAAAGGTGAAAGGATTAGGAAAGGAGAAAAAATTATTCATGATATCTTTAGTCGTTTTAAAAGAACTAAAGACCGTTACCAAGAGGGGAATCAGAATGAGAAACCCTCCGACTGCAAGGAGAACATATTTCCAAAAATTATTAACTGCTTCTTCTTTTTTCATAGCTGAAAACCTCCTGCTAGATTTCAAACTTTTTGGAGAGTCTGATTTGTAAGACAGAAATAAGTCCGATAATAACAAATAAAACAAGGGCAATCGCATTGGCATACCCATACTGATTGTTCTTAAAAGCATAATTGTAAACCAAAAGTCCCAGTGATGTTGTGGCATCATTAGGGCCACCGCCAGTCAAGGCGAAGATTTGATCAAAAGCTGTCAAGCCTGCTTTCAGGGCCATAATGAATACCATGGAAATGCTAGGCAGCAAGTAAGGCAGCTCTACTTTCCAAAAAGTCTGTCTACTGGATGCCCCATCAATTTCAGCAGCTTCAATAATCTCTATTGGAATACTCTGAAGGCCTGAGAGAAAGATGATAACCGGCATAGCAACGCCCTGCCACAAAAGAACAAAGATTACCGAGAAAATGGATCCTGCATTGGTTCCTAATAAACTGACCTTTAAAAAATCAATATTAAGCGCATTACCAATAGCAGGCAGACCGTAGTTGAAAACCTGTTTGAAAATCAAGGATACCGTCAAGCCAGATAAAACTGCCGGAAAGAAAAACCAAGCTCTAAAAAAAGTTTTAGCCTTAATTTTAGAGTTGAGAGCTCTTGCTACCAAAATGCCGAGACTGATTTCTCCAATAATGAGACACAGGGTCAAAATCACCGTAAAGCCAATAGCTGATAAAAATTTACCGTCTGTTGCTAAAATCTTATAGTTGTTCAAACCAACAAAATTAAAATGATAGGTCAAGCCGGTCCAGTCAGTAAGGCTATAAAAAGCTCCCTGTACCATTGGAAAATAGAAGAAAATAATCTGTAAAACCATGGGGATAATCAAAAATGTCCAGCCCCAGTATTTATTAAAAACTTTTCTAAGTTTCATCTTTTCCTCCCTTAATCTACATCTGCTTTCATAGGATTAAAGAAAGCGTTCAAATCATCTGCATAATCCTTTTTGTTTCCTGTCATAAGGTAATTGGTCGTCAGGGTAAAGAAATCATTTTCACTGGTCCAATCTTGTGCCAGCCAGACCATATGCTTATCTGTGAAGGCCAAACGGCTGAGCCCAGCTAATTCTGAATTCGTCTTTTCTTTAACCCCTTTAACTGCGACAGGCGATCCATCAGCATTGTAATATTTTTGCATCGCTTTAGCACTTGTCATATAGGCTACAAATTTATTAGCTTCAGTTTTATGCTTAGTTTTAGAGGAAATCGATAAGGCTAGGTCTCCGGCACCTACCGTCAACTCTTCTCCTTTGTTCTTTCCTGGAAAGGCAAAAGTGGCAACCTTAAAGTTTGGCTCCTGCTGTTTAATAATAGGCAGAGCCCAAGAACCATTAGGTGTTATTAGGGCATCACCTTTTGCAAAACTTACCAAGGCATCATTGTAACTGGCTCCCTGCCAGTTAGGCTGCAAGGCTTTCTTTTTACGCAACAGATTAAGACGTCTTAAGTCTCCCTTTAAGATGGTATCACTGGTTTTAATAGAGCCAGGTTTTGAAAAGCGTAAATAATTATTAACGGCTTTGCCGCTTCCTGCAACAGTGGCAAAGGACAGCTGGTTGTAACCGTTAAGTGTCCAGCTCTCAGAACCAGCAATGGCAAACGGCGTTTCTTTCTTTTGAATAATCGTATCAACCAGTTTCTCAAACTCATCCCAAGTTTGGGGAACTTTGAGTCCTAATTTATCAAAGGCTGTTTTATTGTAGAAAAAACCGTAAGCGTTGGCTGACAAAGGAACATTGTAAATTTTCTTTTTAATGGCATACTTTCTGGCATAATTATTTTTGATGTTTTTGACATAGGCTTTATTTGTCATGTCTTCAAAATAACCAGCCTTGGCCCATTCCTGAAAATCAACGTTTTGCGGATAAATATTGATAACATCAGGAATATCGCCCGACAGCATACGCGATTTTAAAACTTCTCCAGGACTTGGAACATCAACCACTTTAACGTGAATATCAGGATTTTCTTTTTCAAAATCTTTGGCAATTTCTTTTAAAACACCCGACATTTCCTTTTTTTGATTGAAGTACTCAAGCGTTACTTTGCTGCCTTTGGAACTACTACTCTGACAAGCTGCTAAGGCTAAACTTGTAACTACAAGCACAGCAAATAAAGTGACTTTTTTATACCATTTCATCAAATAACCTCCTTTATTTTTTGATTAGGTAAAGTTGCTGGCTGAGATAATCTCCTTGCGGTAAGGTCATGGTCAGACCCGCATACATGAGCTCTGCTCCCGAATAAATCTTGCCTTCACCGACAAGTTCATAAAAAGCATCTGGCTCCAAACCTTTTAGTTTCAATGTTGTTTCAATGCTTTCAATGGTTGACAAAATCCGCACGTAAGTGACTACTATACCTTTTTCGTGACTGAATTGGACAGCTGCTTCATTAGAGTGTTCATTTGGATTTAAGAGCCGATATTGCTTGCCAAATTGAACAATAGGCCGAATCTGCTTATAGGTTTTGACCTGCTGAGCAATCTCTCGCTTTTCATTTTCAGATAAGGTTGTTAGATCCAATTCATAGCCAAGATTTCCCATCATAGCGACATGACCGCGTGTTGAGAGCGGAGTTAACCGCCCCATCTGGTGATTTGGAGCAGCAGAGACGTGCGCCCCAACAGAAATCGTCGGATAGAGATAAGATGACCCATATTGAATGGACAAACGTGCAATGGCATCCGTATTATCACTAGCCCATACCTGCGGAAAGTAGCGCATCATGCCCAAATCATTACGGCCGCCGCCACCCGAGCAGCTCTCAAATAAAACATGAGGATGTTTTTGGATCAAAAAACTGACAAGTTCATAAAGCCCCAGCATATAGGCATGAGACTGCATCTGGGTTTCAAGATAGGTTGAACCATTACCGATATTTGTTATGTTGCGATTATAGTCCCATTTAATATAATCAATGGCATTCTTAGTCAAGAGCTCATCAAAGACATGCTTCATATGGGCTACTACCTGAGGATTGGCATAGTTAAGGACCAACTGATTGCGCGAGTAGGTATGCCCTCGTCCTTCAGCCTGAATAACCCAATCAGGATGTGCCCGATAGAGGTCACTGTCTTCTGAGACCATTTCTGGTTCTACCCAAAGACCAAATTTTAAGCCTTTCTCATGAATGGCTTTAATCAGCTGCGGCAGACTGCCGCCTAATTTTTCTTCATTGACAGACCAATCTCCCAGAGATCGATTATCATCAAAGCGCCTGCCGAACCAACCATCATCCAGCACAAACAGCTCCATACCCAATTGACTGGCTTCATCTGCCAAATCAAGTAGCTGTTCTTTCTTAAAATCAAAATAAGTCGCCTCCCAGTTATTAATCAGAATTGGACGCTCCTGATGCGTAAAGTTGGCAGGAATAATATGCTGCTTCACAAAATCCTGACTTTCCTGAGTCAGAGCCGTCAGTCCCTTATCTGTATAGGTGAGCAAGGCAACTGGGGTGTCAAACTGCTCCTTAGCTTTTAATTTCCATGCAAAATTATCATCATTCAAACCGATACCCAGCCGCACTTCATTTAACTGATTTTTTTGTACAAAAGCCTGAAAATTACCGCTGTACATCAGCTGTAAAGCCAAAGCTTCACCGTAGTATTCACTAGCTTCATGCTGACAGAGGATTAGCGCTGGTGTCTGAGCATGTCCAGACGCCCCGCGGTTAGAAGCAATCAAAAAAGTTCCTTGTTCTACTGGCTGTCGCCGAACCGTTTTCTCACGTGCATAGGCTCCTTGCAGACTGATAAGATCATAACTGTCATTCGGAAAATCAAACATGGCTGAAAGTGCTCGATGCACAATGACGGTTTTTTCTGAATGGTTCACAAGACGGGCAAAGGCTGAAATTGTGGCGTTATCTGCATAAGCTGTATAGTAGAGCTTCAGCTCAATCTGCGCTAAGCTGTCTTCCAAGGTGAATTCTAGAGTTTCAGCGCCTACCGTGGAATAAGGGTTGGGTAGGCCCTTAGCTTCCTTTACTCCATCAATAACTCTGGCTCTTTTAAACTTAAACTGCGTCAACTCATTGTTATCATGCTGAATCTTAAAAGACGGATGTCTAAAATCACCAAATCCATGTACTCCTACTATCTGCCGCTGTGTATCATAACTGTAGGTTCTGACATCAGGGCTGGGGTTCCCGGAAAAAGCGTGATCCCTTTCAAACATCGTATTGGAAAAATGATACTGCGAAATTTTTTTACCTAAATGTTTCAGCAGTAAATCATTGTTTCTTCTCTCAATAATCATTGAGGAATCCTTTGTTTGTATGTAAAAAAGATTATCTTCAATTTTAATGCCCATTAAGTACTTTCTCCTTTCATGATATTATTATAATACTTGAAAGCGCTTTTAAAAATAGCTCTTTGTTTCCTTTATATGGTATAATGTTGTTTAATAGAAAGGAGTATAGTATGAATGTTTTAAACGCCTACAGTGAATTTGACGGCAGTCATTTTGATCTTAATGTGGATCACTATGGTGCTGAGGTTTGTGATAGCGGTTATTCTTTTGGCCCCAGTGTTCGCCACAATTATGTCTTGCATTTTATCCTCAGCGGCTGTGGACGTTTCACCATCAATGGAAAGACAGTTTTTTTACAGACTGGAGATATCTTTTTACTTCCTAAAGACAAACTGACCTTTTATCAAGCTGATCAAGATGACCCGTGGAGCTACCTTTGGGTGGGATTCAGCGGTTCACGCGCAGATAATATTCTCCGGCAGACCAATCTGTTGGACAATTTTTACTGCCACTCGTCTATCCACTCTCCTATTGTAAAGCAGATGATTAAGATTATTGATTCTGACAAGCAGCCTTTTAACATAGCTGGTGAGCTGCAGCTTATCAGTAAATTTTACCAACTCCTTGCCTATCTGATTGCTGCTTTTCCAAACCAAAACACCAGCAGCCAGCAAACAAAAAACTATATCCGGCAGGTTTTGAAAATGATTCACAGTCAATATGATAAACCCTTGCGAGTATCTGCAATTGCAGACAAAATGAATCTAAACCGCAGCTATTTGTACAAAATTTTTAAGGAGCAAACGGGATACTCTATCAAGGATTACATCCTTCAGGTTCGAATGGAAAAAAGTTCTAAACTTCTGCAAAATCCAGCCTTAAGCATCACTGAAATAGCACACTCTGTTGGCTTTTCGGATCCGCTTGCTTTCAGCAAGATTTTTAAGAAATATTTTCAAATAAGTCCTAGTCAATACCGCAAGAACCATGCCTAAATGCCTCTCCCCCGAAAGATAGCAAAAGAGAAAAAGAGTGAGCCGAGCAAATTTTGAAAAGCTCCCTATCAAATGGATAATCAACTAATAAAATATTAGGTAATGTCCTTGTTCCTCATCTCAAGAGGGGCAAAGCTATTGTGCTTCTCCTGATAACAGTGGTTGTTGTAAGAATAGATATAAGCATTAATAGCAGTGGCTAATTCCTCTAAAGTCCTGACTGATACTGTATTATCTCACTAATTGACTAATAGAAATTCTATGCTTGAGATATATCTAAACAATTTCTAATTTATCTTCTATAGATACTTGACTTCGTTCAGACATGCGAAAACTCCCCCCCTTATAGCTTCTAGTGAAATTTTTATTTTTTCACTGTCCCCTGTAAGGGAGAGTATCATCCCTTAACAAGGTATAAAATAGTCAAAACTAAAAGAAGAGTAAGGTTAGTAATCTTACTCTTCTTGTTTTTTCTCGATTGTTAAAGGCAGCCGCTGCTTCAATCAAACACTGTGCTGCCTCTCATTTTTTTGTTGAAAATTGATTTAGTCTTCATATCCTCTTGGATGACTGGAGTGCCAAGCCCAAGCGGTTTCTATAATTTTTTCAATATCATCAAACTGCGGTTTCCAGCCTAAAATCTCACGCGCCTTGTTTGAACTGGCTACCAGCGTATCCGGATCTCCGGGACGGCGGGCTGCCTTCTCAGCCGGAATTTCCTTACCGGTGACCTTGCGGGCTGCTTCTAAAATTTGCAGATTTGAAAATCCTGTTGAGGAACCAAGATTAAAAGCTGTTGATTCATTGCCTTGGCGCAGGTACTGAACAGCAAGCAGGTGCGCATCAGCCAAATCAAAGGGGTGCACATAGTCCCGAACATTTGTTCCGTCCGGCGTATCATAATCATCACCGAAAATCATAATCTTCTCGCGCGTCCCCTGAGCTACCTGCAGCACAATCGGCAGCAGATGGGTTTCAGGACCGTGATCCTCACCGATTGAACCGTCTGGTTTAGCACCGGCAACATTGAAATAGCGAAGCGGAACAAACTTAATGCCATAAGCTTGATCGGACCATTTCATGATGGTTTCCATCATGAGCTTGCTTTCACCGTAAGGATTGATGGGGCGCTGCGGTGCGTTTTCCTTAATGGGAATTTCATCAGGAATGCCGTAGGTTGCGGCAGTTGATGAGAAGACAATGTATTTAACAGCGCATTCATTCATTACTTCCAGCAGTTTAATCATGCCGGCTGTATTGTTATCAAAATATTTAAGCGGGTTTTCCATGGATTCTGCGACTAAAGAATAGGCCGCAAAGTGAATCACCGCATCAATATCAGGATTTTCACGAAAAACGTGACGCATAAAGTCTTGGTTCGCCAAGTCTCCCTGATAAAATTTTGCGGCAGGATGAACCGCTGCACGATGACCGGTCACCAGGCTGTCAACGACAACGACCTTTTCTTTGCCCTCTTCAGCCAAACGATCCACCATGTGAGAACCGATGTAGCCGGCTCCTCCTAAAACTAAAATTGCCATAACTAAATATATTCAGGTTGACAAGAAAGCAACAGCCGCTGAGAAACTCACAAGAAATCCTGCTGTCTCAAAACTGAGCTTTCCGGCTGAGCTCATATCCAATAAACCCACAACCTCTTCCTTTCTAGATTTTTATAAACTGCAGTCACACTGCAAAAAAGAAAAATGCTAATAATCTAAAAGCAGCTATCCTCTAATTGGCACCAAGACTTTCGATAAATCGCTTGAAAGCTGCACATCCCTTAGCATCCGTCTTATAGACACCTGCATCTTCCAAAACACGGACAAAGACCTGCCCAACAGCGTCTTGTACAATCTTGTGTACAGTGTCCTCAGTAATGTCTGAGCCTTTTTTAATTTCATCAGCCCAAGTCTTATGATAGTCTGCAATTTCATTATACTGGTTTAAGAGGTATTTTTCAACTTCATACAGCTCGTCTTTAAGGCGTGGCGGTAAAATCGCCAAACCCATAACCTCAATAAGTCCGATATTTTCCTTTTTGATATGTTGGACATCCTTATGTGGATGATAAACTCCATCAGGATACTTATCACTAGTATGATTATCACGAAGAACAATATCTAACTCATACCTACCATTGCGCTTTCTGGCAATAGGAGTAACAGTATGATGAGAAGTTCCACCAGTATAAGCTATAATATCAGCGGAATCATCTGAGTAGTCCTTCCAAGCCAAGCGAATTTTCTCTGCTAATGCGACCAAGGATTTTTTAGATGCAGAATTCAAGCGGATAACAGACATGGGCCATTTCACAATCCCAGTATCAACATCTTCAAATCCTTTAACGATAAATGATTGAACTACTTCTGCCCTTTCCATAGGAAAAGTATGTCGACCGGCTTGATAGTGATTATGGCTTAAGATAGAGCCACCGACAATAGGAAGATCTGAGTTTGAACCAACAAAATAGCCTGGAAAAGTATCTACAATAGTTAACAACTGCTCGAATGTTTTCCGACAAATAACCATAGGGACATGCTGTATATTGAGCACAATACTATGTTCGTTAAAATAAGCATATGGAGAATATTGGAAGCCCCACTCTTCACCACACAGTTGCAACCGAATAATTCTATGGTTAGCCCTAGCTGGGTAATTTATACGTCCTTGATATCCCTCATTTTCCATACAAAGCTGACATCTAGGATAGCTAGAAGACTTAGCAAGCTTAGCAGCCGCAATTGCTTTCGGATCTTTTTCTGGTTTTGACAGATTGATCGTGATCTCTATATCTCCATATTGAGACGAAGTTTTAAATGCAATATTTTTAGAAATGGCCTGCATTTTAATATAATCATTGCATTGACTCAAGGCGTAGAAATTAGCAATAGCCTTTTCAGGACTACTCTGATAAGTTTCCCAAAATTCCCGATTAACAACACTTGGCATCGGGGTGATAAAATTCATCAACTCAGCCCCCAAAATATCTCTTTCCCCTACCAAAGAACCAATCTTACCATTAGACACTCCAATATCAATTAACCGCTCTTTCAAGGCTATCATGGACAGAACGGGCACTTTTTCATCAACCCCCTCTTCACCAACCAGAGCCATCACACGATTTTTAAGATAAGTTGCATCTTCTTCGGTATAGCAACTGATTGCTATGATACCTTTTACAAATTGATCTATCACACTCATTCTATCACTTCCTTGTGAGCACACGGCTACCACTAGCAATCTCAGCAATGTAAAACTCTGGGGCATAACCGACAACTTCTTGATAAGTTTTGCCAACATTATCTTTAAAAGTCTTTATTTTATCCTTATGAACAATAGCAATACTACAGCCTCCAAAGCCTGCTCCTGTCATGCGAGCACCAAGGACGCCTTCTTGCTGCCAAGCAGCATGAACTAGGGTATCTAACTCAAGACCTGTCACCTCATAATCATGCTCGAGTGAGACATGTGATGCATTCATCAAGCGACCAAAACGTTTCAAATTACCCGATACCAGCGCATTTTTTGCTTTCAAGGTTCGTTTATTTTCAAACACTGCATGACGAGCACGCTTTAAACGATTCCCATCCTTAATAGCATAGGCATATTCATCAAAGCTTGCTTCATCCAACTCACCTAAAGTTTTGATTGTCATCAATTGACTCAGTTCTTCAACAGCTTTTTCACATTCAGACCGGCGTTCATTGTACTTAGAATCCGCTAATTCCCGGCGTTTATTGGTATTCATGATGACAATAACGTTATCACTAAGATCAAGCGGTACAAGGTCATATTCCAAGGTGTTGGTATCTAGATAAATAGCTCGTTTATCAGCCCCCATACCGATAGCAAACTGATCCATAATCCCAGAATTGACTCCGATAAAATCATTTTCTGTTTGCTTTCCGATTTTTACTAAATCTAAGCGCTCCAGCTTCAGTTCAAACAGCTCTTCAAGCACAATTCCTGCAAGTAGTTCCAGCGAAGCTGAGGAGGACAGACCCGATCCGTTTGGGATATCGCCATAGACATAAAGCTCTAAGCCGCTGTCAATCGTATGGCCGGCTTCTTTTAAAAACTTAATCACACCTTTAGGATAATTGGCCCAAGCATCAGCCTCATTAAAAACAAGGCTATCAAGTTCAACATCAATAATCCCAGCATTTTTAAAGTTAGCCGAATAGAAACGCAGCTTTTTATCACTGCGTCTGCGTGCAGCTCCGTATGTCCCCAGCGTAATGGCTGCAGGAAAAACATGACCGCCATTGTAGTCCGTATGCTCGCCAATCAAATTGATGCGGCCAGGTGAAAAGAAAGTGGCATCAGCCTTTTGACCAAATATTTCCTTGAAAGCTTGATTGAGTTCTTCAGTCTTCATATAGTTGCTCCTTTAGAATCTTTTATTAGTCTTATTGTAAATCTTGAAAAAGTCTCCGTCAATAATTTTACTAAAGTTTTACTAATTATGTTATACTAAATTTACTAATATCATCAGAAAGGGAATCATAGGGTTAAAAGTTATCTGAAAAGGCAAGTCCTGCTTCAGATGATAAGCAAAAAGGACTAAGTCTGTTTATTCTGTTACCATCAGCAGCGGCTGTCTAAATGATTTTACTTCCAGTTACTTTTTAGACCCTGTTTACCATCATTATGGCTACTTTAAAAGATATCGCAAAACTAGCAAAGGTCTCCCTTGCTACAGTTTCCCGCGTCCTCAACCGGGATGAAACACTTTCTGTCAGCGAAAAAACCAGACACCGCATTCTCAGCATTGCCGACGAACTCGGCTATACCAAACATCAAAAAAGCGGCAACTTTACCAGAATTCGCCGAAAAATCGCCATTGTCCAATGGTACAGTGAACAAGAAGAACTCAATGACCTTTACTATTACAACATCCGAATCGGTCTTGAAAAAAGGGCTCAAGAGCTGGATTATGAAGTTTTGCGCTTCTTTAACAACGATATTTTAACCCTAACAGAAGAAGTTGTCGGAATAATTGCCATTGGCAAATTCAGCAGCGAGCAGATTGTAGAATTAGAAAGGTATTCTAATAAATTGGTCTTTGTTGACAGTGATACTCTGACAGCAGGACATCCCTGTGTGACCACCGATTTTGATCATGCTGTCATTCAGGTTTTAGATCATTTTCTGCAAAAAGGGCTCTCTAAAATCGGAATGATTGCGGGTAAAGAAAAAACGACTGACGGCAAGGAAAGTCTCATTGATCAGCGTTTTAGTGTCTTCAAAAACTACGCCTCTGAAAAGAGGATTTACCACAGCAATTATGTTTATGTCGGAGAATTTTCCAGTCAGGCAGGCTATGAATTGATGACCAAGGCGATCCATGATTTAGGAGATGACCTGCCACAGGCTTTCTTTGTTGCCAATGATACCTTGGCTATCGGTGCCCTGCGTGCCTTGCAAAAAGCCGCCATCGCCGTACCTCAGCGCGTCAGCCTCATCTCCTTCAACGATACCTCTTTAACCAGACAAGTCTTTCCTACGCTCAGCAGCATTACCGTTTACACTCAGGAAATGGGGCGTATTGCCGTTGACATTCTCAACCGACAAATTTTAAATCCCCATACTGTACCGACTATGACCCGATTAGCAACGAACCTCACCTTAAGAGATAGTAGTCTGTAGTCTCTGAAAAATTCTAAATCTATAATTTCTATAGTAGGCATTCCACAGAAATCATAGAGCTTTTTGGGTATGAAAAAAGTCCCATAAGGTTTCTAAACAAACTATCATCAGAAAGAAACTTATGGAACATCTTTATCATACCACAGACCTGCTTAGAATCAAAGATAACAATATTAAACGAGAAGCTACTGTCAAACATGAATTCTTTTATTTAGAAATGTAAGACCCCAAAAATGGCGGCCACTGCTACTACAACTGCATTGGTGACAAACATGATAGGTGCTGCTTTCTTGGTAAAGGGCTCTGCTTCAATTTCACAAAGCGTTGCGCCGACATAGGTAGATGAGTTCATCGGTGTCACCGAAGTTGCCAAAGCTAGGTTACATACGAATGGAGCGATGATGGCAATTGGTGAAATTCCAAATGAAGCACCAATTGAGATAAAAAGCGGATAAAGGGCATTATACAACTGATAAGGAACAAAGTAAATGATAGGCACACAAAGCAAAAGGAAAATGATATGGATGTAGCGCATTAAGAAACTTGGGAAATGTGCTTCCAATAACTTCGCAAGACTTTCTACCATTGAGGCATGTGATGCGTCCTTGGCATTAAAGACAGCCAAGTAAAAACAGATAGCAATAAGCATAACTAATACGTTAAAGAACATCGCTGCCTGCTTATTCCAAATAGCTCCAAAATCCTTTGGATAGTTGATTAAAGCCGTAACAACCGAAGCCATGATAAACACTAGATAAGACGGCACCTTAAAGACAGCCAGGGCAAGAACGACAATCAAAAAGATAAACATATTGACCCAAAACAATTTTGGCCTTGCATTTTCCCGTTCTTCAATTTTATGTGCGGCACCGCCCTGTGCATCTTCAGGCAGTCCCAGAGTGCCGTGCTCTTTTTTATGTTTACGGGCAAAATAGACATACTGCAGGATAATGGCCGGAATAAAGCACAGACCCCAAGGAATAGAAGCAACGGCAAGCGTTTCAGCATTGGTATTGGCCATGGTCGCTGACATGACCAGACCAATTCCCCATGGCAGCCAGCACATGGCTCCGATAGCAGTCTGACAGATGATAAAAGCAAAGTTGCGATCCATCTTAAATTTCTTGAAAAATGGAATCACAATGGGAAAAACAACAAGGTAAGTCGTGGACATCTGTGCTGTCAAATAGGCAATAGCACTTAAAACGGTTGTCAAAATCATAACGCCGACAACATTGATGCGATTTCCGATAATTTTCATGACACCGTTTATCATCGTATCAAACAAGCCTGACTCTGTCAGCATGCCAAAATAGATCAGCCCAAATAGAAGCATGTAGCCGGACTGGGTCATCACAACATTAATTTGATTCATGATAAAGTCACTGGTTTGTTTCAGGTTATATCCCATCAAAAAACTAAATACAACCGGGACAACAAACATGACAAAATTCAAGGGGACTTTATTCCAAAGAATAAAGGTAACAACAATTACCAACATCATAATGGCAAGTATGGCTGGACTCATAATCTTTCTCCTATCTCTTTAGCTCATTTACTTTTTAATCAAGTCATCCAACATTCCAAATTCACGTTTGAAAGACCAAGCCATCATATCATGAGTAAAGTCAGTAAATGGATGCGGCGCCGAAGTATAGCAGTGCCCTAAACGAGGAGCCTGATAGATTTCACATGGCACTCCTGTTCGCAAAAGACGCAAGGCATAGTCAAGTCCTGTATCGCGCAAGGTGTCATATTCACCGACAATAACCATATGTGCCTTAAGACCTCCTAAATCAGGAGCACAAGCCGGAAAAGCATAATAAGACGGTGTTTTGCCATTATAGCCGCCAAGATAGGCTGATTCGGCTCCCAGCGCTTTATTAGCCGGGCCCATACGCAGCTGATAGAGCTGATGATAAGAATGACTTTCCTCCAAAGCCAAACTCAGAGCCGGACAATTGAGAACCGTTAACGCCGGCTGAGGCTCATTTCTGTCACGGAGATAAAGCGCAAGGCCTTCAGCAATAGTTGCCCCTGCACTCGATCCATGAAGTCCCATTCTTTCAGGATCACCGCCTAATTCCTCAGCATGTTCATGCAAATACCTATAGGCTGCATGGCAATCCTCCAGTGGCATCGGAAAACTAACGCCATCAGCTCCTGCCAAACGGTATTCAACAGAAACCACGATAGCGGGCACTCGCTGAGCAATGGCGATACAGCGGGCATTATCAATAGCAACACTGCCGGCAACAAAGGCACCGCCGTGAATATCCAAAATGATTGGTGCTTTTTCAGGAAGATCGGCCGGAGTAAAAATACGGATCTGCAGTTCCTGAGCGTCTTCCTCAGTCGGAATAAAGCGGTCCTCCATTGTCATGCCTTGCGGCAGTTCATAGGCAAGCATAGCTCCGGCCTGTGCTTCTTTACGGCGCTTGACTTCTTCGCTTTGTTCAGCAAGATTGCTAAACAGATGGTCTTCATAACCCGGGAATGGTTTAATATCCATTATATAACCCCTTTCTTTCACGACTGCTCATCATGTAATACTGCTTCTATTCTACCATACTTTGATAACGTTTTCACATAGTTTTTTGATAAAATTTCTTATCATCTTAAAATTCTTTGATTTAAAAGCAAAGGAGCAGATCTATTAGTGGCAAAAGCCATAAAAATCTGCTCCTTTTTGTGAAAAATTTTGACTGCAGGCACTATTTTTCCCGCCTGTATTCATGATATTCAACGTATCTACACTGGTACAACTTCCAGCTGCTCGCCGCCCAGCAGGATCAAATATTTTTCAACGGCCGAAATAGCATAGGATTTGCTCAAGGCCTGAGCATACAGTGCCATCTGACCTTGGTAGCGCTGCTTAATCTCCTGACTGTTGGTAAATTTATCGGTTTTATAGTCAAAGAGAATGATGCGATCGTCCAAAAGAATATAGCCGTCAATAATACCGCGGACAACGAAGTTTTCTCCGCTTTCCGGATCTTTTTTCAGCATGGCAAAAGGTGCTTCACGGCGAACTTTATCAACATTTTTCTGAATCAGCTTTCCTAAATCTGTCGTCTGAAAGAAAGCTAGGATTTTGTCCGTCTGGATAGCTTTTTTTACTTCAGCTTCGGCCGGCAGTTCTTCTAAGGCCTGCAAAATGTCAGCCATGCTGACTACTTCACTCAGGTGCAGGCGCTGCATCAATTCGTGCAGACTGGAGCCAACAGCTGAAGGTTCAGGAGCCTTTTTCCCAGAAAAATCAGGAAGTTTAAATTTCAGCTTAGCCGCAAAAGCCTTTTCCATAATCTCAACGCCCTCAGTATCCATGACAGGTTCATAGAATTTCTTGACCTGACTGGGTGTGCGGACAGTCGGCAAAGTGATGGCTGGCTGATAATCTTGGTTAAGCTTCTCAACAGCCTCCAGCATATCCAAAGCACGCGCAATATCTTCTGACTGACGGTTATCCTTGAGATCATCAGGATTATAGAGATGCTCTCGTCTGACCTTTCCTATTTTTTCTTCGGTCAGGTCGTCATCGGTCACAAAAATAGTTTTAAAATGCAGATTTTCACTGCTGTAGGCTTGCTGAATGGCCAAAAGCCAGTCTTGAAAGGTTAGATAACTTTCGCGCTCCGCGGCCGGCAGATGATTGTTTTCAGATTTTCCGCTGTACTTGTCCGCCAGCTTTTCCGCGCTTCCCTTTCCGACCAGATACAGTCTTTTTTCAGCTCGTGTCATAGCGACATAAAGCAGCCGCATCTGTTCTGATAAGGTCGCTAAGCGCAATTCACGTTTGTTGAGCTGATAGGGCAGAGTTGCCATATTAACCTTGACAGCCGGCAGCAGTTTTTCCTGCAGCTCCTCTTTCATATCAGCCAGATACTTGATTCCTACACCATTTTGACGCGATAAAATGAGCGGTGAGGTCATATCCTGAATGCTGAATTTCTTGTCAATATTAAGAATAAAGACATATTTGAACTCTAAGCCCTTACTCTTATGGATAGTCATGAGCGTAACAGCGTTTTTAGGGAGAGCAACCTCAACATCAGCTAAATCATTCTGACTGTCTAAAATACGGTCAATCATCCCAATGAAACGTGACAGTCCCTTAAATCCGGTCCGCTCGAAATTATTGGCACGCAGAGCCAGCGCATAGAGATTGGCCTGCCGCTGCTCTGCTCTCGGCAGACGCCCTACATAATCGTAGTAAAACCTTTCATTATAAATTTTCCAAATCAAATCATAGAGCGAATGCAGTTTGGCAAAGCGGCGCCAGCTGTTAAAGACATCTAAGAAATCCTGCAGCTTGGCAGCTAAATCTCGTGTGATGAGCTCTGGATGCTGTCCTCGCTTATTCTTAGCGTTCTGCAGTTTTTCATAGAGATTTTCCTTATGGCTGTTTATGGTCTTTTGCAGCGCTAAGCGCGTCAGCTCATCTTCATCAAAGGCAAACATGGGCGAGCGCAAAAGCGCCGTCAAAGCGTAGTCATTGAGCGGATTGTCGATAGAACGTAAGGTATCCAGCATAACCATAACCTCAACTGACTTGAGATAATTTTGCTCACCGCCGTCTGTTACCAAAGGAATCCCATATTGCTCAAAGGTCTGTATTATGCCGTCATTGCGGGTTCTTGAAGCTACTAGCAGGGTAATCTCTTCAAAAGGAACCTTTTCTTCATTATGGAGACGAATAATTTCTTTGGCCACTAATTTAACCTCAGCAGGGCTGATTTGCCCGCTGTCATCATCAGGCAGAGAGTCATCATTTTCATCTGTATCATACAGTAATACCTGAGTTTCATTTTCGGGATGCACTTCTTTTTGACGGTCGCTTCCTGCCAGCAGCTCGTGGCTGTCATCATAGACAATCTCGCCGACAGTTTCATCCATCAGATGACGAAAAACACTGTTTGCTGTTGCTAAAACTTCTGACTGGCTGCGGAAATTTTCCTTAAGCAAAATCAGCTTGCCATGTTCAGGATGTTCTTGAAAATCCTTAAATTTCGCATTAAAAATCTGCGGGTCTGCCTGACGGAAGCGGTAAATCGACTGCTTGATATCTCCTACCATAAAGCGATTGTGCCCATTAGACAAAAGCTCCAGCATGCGTTCCTGTGTATGGTTGTTATCCTGATACTCATCGACCATGACTTCATGGTATCTGTCTTGATAGAGCTGTCTGATGGAGGGATTTTTTTCTAAAATATCAATAGCAAAATGCGCAATATCCGAGAACTCAAAAGCATTCTCCTGCATTTTTGCCTGCAGGTATTGGTCGGAAAAATCGATGACAAACTGTTGCAAAATCCTAAGCAAGGGCAGGCTTTCAGCTTGGTAGGCAAAGATCGTCTCTAAATGCTTCAAGTCAGCCAAGCGGCTCTGCAGGGGTTTGAAAACAGGGTATTTGACCTTAGCAACCGTGACACTGTCTCCGGACGGAAGGAGTTGGGCAAGGTCATTGGCCAGCTTTCCAAGACCATCACGGCCGTAGAGCGTTTCAAAATGCCAAGCCCAGTCTTGCAGCTTGTCAATCATATTGAGGTGCTTTTTATAGTTGGCTGTCGGAGCACCCTTGCCAGTGAGCTGCTTATAGTCTTCCAAATCGGTTACATCACGCAAAGCCTTGGCCGTATCCTCCATGCTTGCCAAAAATGCTGCAACTTCCTGGTCTGGAATGGCTGAAAAATCTGTGTAGGTCTCAGCCCCCTTTAAAAAACTGCCTGTCAGCCAGCTTTTAGGATTGTCTGTCGCCTGGCTGAAATCATAAATCTTATAAACCAATTGCTTAAAAGGATCTGAATCCTTACGGCTGCCGGCAAAATTCTTGACCAGCTTGATAAACACCGGCCTGTTCTCAGAGCGCATATAATCCGCAAAAAGATCTGCAAAAACATCATTTTTTAGAATGTCCTGCTCACTCTTATCCTGCATAATCCGAAAGCTGGGCGAAATCCCCAGCGTATAGCCGTATTGGTTGACCAATTTTTGCGTGAAGGCGTCCATCGTGCCAATATCAGCCGTCTGAACACCGGCCAGCTGTTCAGCCAAGAACTGTTTGAGTTCGGGTTCGTCTTTTGTTTGCAGCTGTTCAATCAGCTTTTTTTCCAAGCGCTCTTTTAGCTCTCCTGCCGCCTTGACAGTGAAGGTTGAGATGAAGAGCTGATCAATTTTGACGCCGCGCAAGAGCTTATCCATAATACGCTCAATCATGACAAAAGTCTTCCCAGAACCTGCCGAGGCAGAGACCAAAATATTATTGCCGTAACTGTAGATCGCTTCAATTTGTTCAGGAGTGCGTTTTTGCTGCTTGTCAGATCCGGCCTCTTCAAGCTGCAGGGAGGCGATCTCTTGAGCATTTAAAAAGTTTTTAAAGGTCATTGTTTTCCTCCTCTTTTCCCTGCATCAGCTGCAGGAAGCTCTGGCGTTTTTCTTTGCGCGGCAGCTGATAGAGCTTGCGCGCATAAGGCATGTGGCGGTCAGCTTCAAAACCTGTAATTGCTTTAAGCTGCTCTCCCTGCACCGATTTGCCGTCCTCAGTATAAGGATTAATCAGGAAATAGCCGCTTCGAATTTGCTGGGCGGCTTTTTGATAAAGCTCTCGATTATAGGCAAGCAACAAATCGATTTCTTCCTGACTGTAGACTGAGTCATTTAACTGATACTTGCCGCTGGTTAAATGCTCCTTTTCTTCATCCAAGAAAAGCCCTCTGTAAGTCAACTCCTTATGGACTGCCTCAGGAATCTTATCTAGGGATTTGACCTTGCTTAAATCTAATTTTGGCTCTTGCATGTGCAGATACATGGCGCCAAAAATCTTCTGGCCGCTAGGCACAGCTTCTTTATTTTTGACTGCCTCCATATAGGTCAGCAGCTGCGGACTGAGGCCATTGTAAAATTTCTGGATATCAAAGGTATTTCGGCTAGATTTGTAGTCAACAATCCCCAGACTGCCGTCGGACAGACGGTCAATGCGGTCAATAAAACCGCGGATTTTCACTGCATTTCCCAGCATTAGTTCAAAAGCTTCTTCTTCGCTTTCCACCTGAATGTGGGCATCATCACGCAAAATGCTGGCTGTGCTTCTGGCAATGTCTTCTAAAACATCTAAGGAATAGCGGCTTTCCTCATCTTCTTCATAAAGCATTTTAAAGCTGTTTTCCTGATTGGCCTTGGCTATTGCCTGATTTAAGCGGCCATCAAAATCAGAAGCTGCCGTATCCTGCATCACCAATTCAAAAATCCGGTGCAGGTAGCTTCCGTGATTTCTGTCATCGGGGTGAATGGTCTCCAGTTCCTGCAAGCCAAGCACGTACTGCAGGAAATAAAGATACTGATTGTTGTAAAAGGCAGTTAGGGCGGATGATGACAGATTTAAGGGCTCATCTGCCGGAAAGCGCGCTTTTATCACCGAAGGAGTCAGCGGCTTGGTCTGCATGCTGTCATTAATCTCAGGGATCACAATCCCCTGCTCATTAAGTTTTTTGCGCAGATAGCGCACAGCTACCGACCAGAAGGTCTGCTCTTCCTTGGACATTTCCTGATCAATGGCAGCACGTTCCAGTTCAATCACGCGCGACAGGAGCGCTTTATAGTTGCCAATGTCTTCCGGGTCAGCCAATTGGCGGCTCCGGCCCTTTTCCACTACCGGCACGCCAATTTCTGCTAATTCCAGTAAATAAGATGAGGTAGTGTCTTCTGCTTCATTTAAAATTTGCGGCAGGCTGAGAGTTAATTCCTCAGTCGCAGCATTAAAGAGCGACAGGGCTGCAAAATGATTTTTTTTGAGATTTTCGCTGCTGACAATATCAAAGCGGCGATTATCCGGTGTTACTTCATTGATTCGTGAACGCTCCTCATCCGAAATCAGGCTTTTGTTTTGAACAATTTTAGGAAAGTTGGATTGTGTCATGCCCATGGCAAAAACAATTTTATTGGTGTGCGGCTCTACCAAATCATAAGATTTAACCGTTACAACATCAACTGTGGCAGGAATCATACGGTAATCAGCAGCCAGCATGCTGGCACGAAGCAAGGACAAAAACTCATCCAGCGTCAGCTTTTCCTGACCGAAAATACTCTGAAACTGCTCTAAAATAGCTGTAAATGTCTTCCAGACTTGCTGGTGCTGTTCCTCTTCGATTTCCCCGCTTTCTGCTGTCAGCAGAGCAAAATTTTCCGGCAGGTGAATTGCTTCTAAAAAGCCGGTCAATTTTTTCAAAAGACTTTTTCCCAGCTGCTTTTGCGCTTTAACCAGCTGCTGCAAGGGAGCCATGAGCTCAGTTCGCCACCGGTTTATCTGTTTCAGATCAAACTGTCCCTGCTTATCCAGAGTAAAATCCTTAAAAAACTTGCTTTGTCCCTTGATGTCCGCATACATGATATAGTATTCTAATTTATCCAGTTCTTCCTGCCGTAATCGGCCGTATAAGCCTGACTTAAGCAGATTCATGACATCTTCGGCACGAAAATTATAGCGCTTTACCCGTTCCAGACTATCGACAAAATGCACCAAAGGGTGAGAACTCATGGATTCAGCCCGGCCGAAATAATAAGGAATCTCATACTTATCAAAAATTTTACCCACCTGCAGGCGGTAAGCGTCTGTATCGCCCAGCAAAACTAAAATATCCTTGTAGCGGTAGCCTTGATAAAGTTTCCGGCGTATGGCTCTGGCGACATGCTCAACCTCTTCTTTTTGATTAATAACGTCCCAAATAGCAAGGTGCTCTTTATCCTCTTTTGTCAGGGTTCGTCCATCGGCGGAAAAATCATGACGGCTCTCAAAAATACTGGAGAGGTTGGCAAAGGCCTGCAGTCCCTTTTGCTTTGAGCGGACATATTCCGGCTTTGTTTGGAATTTAGCAGCCAGACCCCGCATAAAATCCAGACTGGCCTGATAGACATTGCCGTTTGAAAATGCTGCACGGTAGGCCTTTTGGCTGATGTAAGTCCCGATGGTAACAGCCACACCCTTTTCATGAAGGAGGGTAATCAGGTTTTCTTCTTCGGCAGAAAAACGGGTAAAACCATCTACAATAATCAGCAAATTTTCAAGCTCACTGTCCAAATGGCCCGATTTAAGCTGCTGGGCAAAAAATGCCGTTTTACTCTGAGTGTCAAAATTGCCGGCCATTAAAATAGCTTCAGCCTTGTTAAAAATCTTAATCAGGTCTTCTTGCTTTTCCGGAGAATTAAGCTCTGTCAATTCCAAAACGGTCATATTTGAAGCCTTGAGCTCCTTATACAAATCCACCAATTGACTGATAAAGTTCGTGTCCTGTTTCAAACGGCCAAACACGCGCAGATCCTGTTCAGAAAAGCTGGCCAATGCCCGATAAAAAATCATAGCCAAACCATTGTCATCAATGACCTCTCTTTGATGAGGTTCATTTAAAACAAAATAGCGGGCCATCTGCGCAAAACGCGTAACGGTAATGGCAAAAGAAGCCTCCTCAGGCAGGGCTTCCAAAACCGCCCGCTCTTTTTCAAAAGACAAAGAGCTGGGAGCAATGTAAAAAACACGCTTGCCCTCTTTAGCAGCCTGTCTGGCCTCAGCCGCCAAAATCTCTGTCATATCGTATTGAATGTCGGTGTATAAAAGTTTCATAAATAATCCTCTATAAACTTCTTCACAAGATAAGTGTTAATTTAATTCTTTTATGAAGATTAATGCTTAAATCTATTATCTAATATTTTACTTTTCTTGTCACTGTTTTGCTTTACTGTAATTAGTATCTAAAAATACTTTTTTGCTTACACCAAAAAGACTATGAGACTTCAGATGGCATTTTTTTGGGAGCAATTCGATTGATACATTCAGAAATAATCCGGAATATAAATAAGTGCCTCGTTTAATCTATATGACTTCCTTTTTATCTTCAATATTGGAAAAATGTTACAAATAATTGACGATGTAAACTGTTTGTAGTAAAATAGATGATGAGAGGAGTGATATTTATGGCAACTGTACCAACTCAAATTAGAATTGATGAAACTGTAAAAGCCCAAGCAACTTCATTATTTAATGATTTGGGAATGGATATGTCTAGTGCAGTCAATATTTTTCTTCGTCAATGTCTATTGCGTGGCGGCCTTCCTTTTGCGGTAGAAGTTCCAAACTATAGCCAAAAAACTTTAGAAGCTATGGCAGAAGCCAAACGAATTTCTCGTAATGAAGCTGTTGCTTCTTATGACAATTTGGCAGATTTAAAGAAAGCATTGGAAGCTTAAATGTACCAAGTTAAGTTTACCTCGGCTTTCAAAAAAAGCTATAAACGGATTAAAAAGCGAGGATTAGATGTTTCACTCTTAGATGAAATCATTGAAAAGCTTCGTCTGGGGCAAATACTAGAAGAAAAATACCGCGACCATGAACTCAAAAGAAACTTTGTTGGTTTTAGAGAATGTCATATTAAACCTGATTGGTTATTAATTTACCTATTAGAGGATGATACTCTAACTTTAACTCTGGTTGACAGGCAGTCATGCAGATTTATTTAATATGTAAAAAGACGACTTTAACCAGTTGTCTTTTTTGTTGGATTAAGGAATACATTACAGCCAGACTCCTCCTGCGTGTGCGGGTAAAATTATACCATGCAGTCACTTAAAAAATAAAATTTATTTAATAAGCTGCTCTTTAAAAAGTTATACATTTGGAAATACTTCAAAAATTGGCATAAAAGGATAGCTTTTTCTGCTGGAAATCATTTATAATAGAAGTATTAAAATAATGAGGTTAAAAAATGAAAACAGACAAGTTAAAGGAAAGCAGTAATATCGAAGACCGCCGCGGAGAAGAGTCCGGCGCTTATGGCGGTGGCAACAGTTCTATAGGCGGCAATCTCCTCCTGCAGCTGCTCTTTTCCAGGGGCAGCTGGAAATCAAAGCTTGTCATTATTATTATCCTGCTTTTTATTGGCGGAGCTTCGGGCTTAGGAAGTATTTTGACAGGCGATAATACTGGCAGCTCCAATTCTTATCAGTCAACTCAGGTCACTAGAAAAAAAGGGACAGACGTTTCCAGCGAAGAAACGAAATTTGTCAGTAAGGTTCTGGCAAGTACAGAGGCCTTTTGGACCGAAGCCTTTAAAAAAGAAGGGCTGACCTATAAGAAACCGACTCTTGTTTTTTATACGGATCACATTCGGACCGGATGCGGACAAGGTCAGGCGTCTTCGGGACCCTTTTACTGCTCGGCTGACCGCAAGATTTATCTGGATATTTCCTTTTATCAGGAACTCTCCAGCAAATATAAGGCTGCAGGTGATTTTGCCATGGCCTATGTTATTTCGCATGAAGTCGGCCACCATGTTCAAAATGAGCTGGGCACCATGGCCGATTACAATCAAAAACGGCAGGGACTGTCAGAAACTCAGGCCAATGCTCTAAATGTCCGCTTGGAACTGCAGGCTGATTATTATGCCGGTGCCTGGGCTAAATATGTTGAGGGAGAAGGGCTCCTTGATACCGGCGATATTGAAGAAGCTATGAGAGCTGCCCATGCTGTCGGAGATGACACACTGCAAAAAGAAGCCTACGGCAGAACGGTACCTGACAGCTTCACTCACGGTACCTCCCAGCAACGTCAAAAGTGGTTTGACCGCGGCTACAACTTTGGTGATATTGAACATGGCGATACTTTCGCTGTGAACAGCTTATAAAAGCAGTTCTTTCCAGTATTTCTTAATAAACATAAAAAGAGGTTAGAATAGCATACTAACCCCTTTTTTACTGCTATTTTTGCCCTTTCTAGTCAACTGATTTCAGTGCTTCCAGCATATCCAGATGCTTTAAGCGGCGGTTGACTAACAATCCCAAAGCCAGCAGAATGAAAGCAACGGTAAGCACCGGAACAGCGTAAATGTAACCGTCAATAATATTGCTAAACATAATATTATCATTGCCAATCATGCGCATAATAACTTGGTGAAGATAGTGACCGGCCAACAGCCCCAGCAAAATACCGATGAAGGACAGAGATACCGTCTCCCGGTAAATATACATGGTAACCTCTTGATTATAAAAACCAAGCACCTTGATGGTTGAGAGTTCACGAATACGCTCAGCTACATTGATGTTAGTCAAATTATAGAGAATCACTATAGCTAACAGCATGGATGTCACAACCAAAACGGTCATAGCCCCATTGAGAGACATCACAACTACCTCAACGGTGTCAATAATGGATAAGTTTTGGGAAACTGCAGCGACACCCTCCATAGCCAGCAGTTTTGTTGCCTGATCGGAAATATTGGCTGGACGATCATCTTTGAGATTGATAAGGCAGGCGTTCTTCTCAGCTCTTTCACCAAACTTCTTTTGGTAGTAATCGTCTGTCATAAAGAGATAATGTCCGACATTCATCTTGGCTACTGCTGAAACTTTCAAACGAATCTTTTTCCCGTTTTCATCTCTGAAGTTGAAGCTGTCACCGGCCTGAACATGATAATATCTGGCTAAAAGTTCCGTTATAACGACCCCGCTGTCAGTCAGATTGAGTTTTTGATCGTTTGTTACATTTTTGAGATTAATGAAACCGTCCAGATTGTTACGGTCAGTCACTTCCAGAGAAACGGTCTGTTTGTCAGTAAGCCCTGAAATCTCCTCATCAATTTGTTTATAGAAAACAGCCATCTTTTGTGAAATAGCTTTATCATCCAAAGCCTCAGCAAGAGCTTTTTCCTTTGTTTCTGCCGCTCTACTGTTCTTTACAAGTAATAAATTATAAGGCGTAATCTGCTTAAATTGATTATCGATCACCTTTCCTAAAGAAGACTGAATCCCCAGTCCGGCAAAGAGCAGGGCAACTGAGCCGGCAACTCCGAACACTGTCATGAACATACGCTGTTTGTAGCGGAAAATATTTCTGACGGTTACTTTATAGGTAAAGCTCAGACGATTCCAGATAAAAGGAAGTCTTTCCAATAAAATTTTAGCCCCCTTAGCAGGCGGTTTAGGCAGCAAGAGCTGAGCAGGATTTTCTGTCAGTTCTCTTTTGGCGACCAAGAAAGCCGGCAAAACAGTACTTAAGAAAGCGACTGCAAGCGCCAGCAAACTATAATTCCAGTAAAAATAGTAATGCATCTGATTAAACGTCAGGCTGCTGGTTGTCGTGTTGGCAACAATGGGCGCTAAAACATAGTGACCTGCTAAGATGCCTAAAACCGTACCAATCAAGCCGGCTATGGCCCCATAGATGACAAACTTTCTGATAATATCCTTATCTGAGTAACCCAAAGCTTTCAGAACACCTGAATTTGTTCGCTCCTCATCCACAAAACGCGTCATCGTCGTAAGAGTTACCAAAACAGCGACAAGATAGAGGACAACCGGAAAAAGATTGCCGATTGCACTGACATTGTCAGAGCTGGAAGAAAAAGTCTGATAGCCTCCTCCTCCCGGCAGAGTCGAGCGGTTGTAAGTATGATATGACGGCTCGGGCATGGCAGCAATATCGGCTTTAGCCTTCTTGATGTCAGCCTCACTCTTGCTAATTTTCTTTTCCGCTTCTGCAACAGCTTTTTGCGCAGCGGCTAATGGACTGCCGGACAAATAAGAAAGAGCACTTTTTTGAAGCATCAGCTGATCTTTAGCTGTTTTTAGCTGTTTTTGACTGTCATCAACTTTTTTCTGAGCAGCTGCCTGCATCTTTTCTAAGCGCTGTTGGCCATTATCACTAAGAATGCGGTCCAAATCATCCTGATGCGCTCTCAGTTTTTTGCTGTGGGCATCCGAAAAAGGATTAAGCTTCTTTAAATCGTCATAGCGGATACGGGCAATCGTCGGAATATCACTGTTAAAAGCCGTATCAGCTACTACAGCATAGTTGGACAGAGAACCGTCTCCAGCCGTTGATGTTCCCATATTGGTTCGGGACCAGATTTCAGATGAGGTCACGAATCCGACAACTCGGTAAACCGTCTTCTTTAACAGACCTTTTTCAGATTGTGTAAAGGAAATGCTGTCACCGATTTTATAGTCCTTTTTCAGTGTTATATCCAGCGCAATTTCATCGCTGCTTTTAGGCAGACGCCCTGAATTGACGGTGTAAGTTGATATCTTATCAGCCTTAGAGCAGACACGGACGGCAGAATCAGTATCTTTAATGGTTACATCAGTCATGAAACCATAGCTCACCTGAGCCTGTTTCAGGCGGTTTAATTCCTGCTCGTCGTCCTTACTCAGTCCGTAATCAGCAATAACCGCTAAATCCAGAGTTTTATGCTTATCTAAATAGCCAATTGCTGATTGTTTCATATCAGGACCGGTCACCTTGAGACCTACGAGGGCAAAGGAGCCCAGCATCAGCAAAAGCAAGATAGACAGAAAACGGCCCTTGGATTTTCGAATTGACTGCCAAATATCTTTCCAGTAAGTTTTCTTCATCGTTTCCTGCCTCCTAATATTCAATCAGGTCAATATCCTGCGGAGAGGGATTCGTTTTAACGTCCGTCACTTGGGCATCATGCATATAAATGACACGGTCAGCAATCGGCGCAAGCGAGCTGTTATGCGTAACGATAATGACCGTTGCGCCTTGTTTGCGCGACATATCCTGCAAAATTTTTAACACTTGCTTGCCTGTCTTGTAGTCAAGTGCTCCTGTCGGTTCATCGCAGAGCAGAATCTTAGGATTTTTAGCCACAGCCCGTGCAATAGCTACACGCTGCTGCTCACCGCCAGAGAGCTGCGCCGGAAAATTATTGAGACGTTTTCCCAGACCCACACTCTCAAGTGTAGCTGCAGCATCACGCGCATGAGAGACAATTTCTGAAGCAAGCTCCACATTTTCTTTAGCTGTTAAATTGGGCACCAGATTGTAAAACTGAAAAACAAAACCGACATCTGTGCGGCGATAGCTTGTGCGCTGTTTGGCATTGTAGCCGGCAATGTCTTTGCCATCAATGATAACCTGCCCTTCATCACTGGTATCCATGCCTCCTAAAATATTCAGCACTGTTGACTTGCCGGCGCCTGAAGCGCCTAAAATGATAACCAGCTCGCCTTTTTCAATTGTAAAATTAACATTGTTATTAGCCATAATCTCTGTATCGCCTGTTTGATAGCGTTTATAAGTATTTTTCACTTCGATATAAGCCATAGGAATTTCCTTTCCAATAGTCAGGCTGAACAGCCTGTTGATTTAATACGGTGCTTATTGTATAATGCTCGTGACAAAATGACAAGAACAAAAATAAACATTCTGTTGATTTAAGAAATTATTTTTTCAAGTCCTGCATTTCTTATGTAATCGAACACGGCTACGACACTGTGCAAAAAGACAGCTTCTCCTAGCGTCCTGTGACGCTTCGTCGAACCTCCTATTTTGCTTTGTGCCGGTTACGCCTTAGTATCTTAGTTAAAAGGAGTCATCAATGAGCCAAGCGCGTCAAACGCAAAGTGAAGAAAAAATAAAAGCAGCTTTTATTACCCTGCTTGAGAAAAAAAGTTTAGCTGAAATTACCATCAGTGACATTACAGATCTGGCCGGCATTAACCGCGGTACTTTTTACCTGCATTACTTAGATAAAAACGATCTGACAAATTCCATCGCTCAGGAGGTCACCCACCGTTTCGCTGCTATTTTCACCAACAACAGTTTCGCCGACCAAGAGTCCATCATCAAAGCTCTGTATCATGTCAAAGAAGATTATGAAGGTTTCTTCAAAATTGTTTCCCACCTGTCTTTTATTGATTTTCCCAAGAAGGTTCGCCATTTTTTAGAAGAAGTTATTCGCAGCAATCCATCTTCGGTCAAAAGACTTCAAAACGGCATTCATCTGCCTGAAACCTATGCGATCAGCAGCCTGTGCGCAGCTATTGAGAGCATTGTTGTCCTCTGGATAAGAAATGGCGTCCGCGAAGCACCGGAAGACATTGCCGCAATGATTACCAAAATTGATCATATCTTCGGCCTTTATTAGACAGTACTAAAAATTGAGAATCCTCTGATGACAAATGAAAGGGCTGATGGTTTTGCTTTCAGCCTTTTTGTTTGGTCTTCCTAGTTTAATTTTTATTTCCGCAAAACACTAATCTCTATCTTGACCTTCCAAAAATTTGGACAGAAATCCGGCTTTTACCTATTTTTTACACCTTTTTTCGCTTTTCATCTTTCTGAGAGGGTTTTCTTTTTGTATAATAAAAAGCAAAGGATCATTTTTAAATAAAGGAGATTACTATGTCGAAACATTATTTGTCTAAGAGCGTCTTAGTGCTTTCTCTCTTTGCTGCAGCCAGCGGTGCAGGCCTCATCGCTAAAGCCGATGAAACACCTGCTGCCAATGACATCAGTGCTGCTTCACCGGCAGCAAGCAGCAACACAGCCGTTGCAGATAATCAGGGAAACACTGCTTTACCGGCTCCGGAAGTTCCTGACAGTGCACCTGCACAGGCATCCCCAACTCCTGTACAAGCCCAAACAGCTGAAACCTCCGCTGCCGAGCCTCTTCCCTCAGCTGAAAAGAGCGCAGAAACTGCGACAAATGAAGCTGCTGAGCCTGCGCCTAAAGTAAGTACACCGGTTACCGCAGCTGCTCCGGTCAAAGAAGCTGTTAAAACCCCTGATCCGGTTGAAGGGCAAACCGTTGACATGCGCATCCTCTCAACAACTGACCTCCACACCAATCTGGTCAACTACGACTATTATCAGGATAAGGTCTCTCAGACGGTGGGGCTTGCTAAGACAGCCATACTTATTGAAGAAGCCCGCAAGGAAAACAGCAACATCGTCCTCGTTGACAGCGGGGATACCATTCAAGGAACACCTTTTGGTACCTACAAGGCTCTCATCAATCCGGTTAAAGAGGGCCAGACCCACCCTATGTATGAGGCTTTTGAAAAACTGGGCTACGATGCCGAAACTCTGGGCAACCACGAGTTTAACTACGGACTTGATTTTCTTAACCGCATGGTCAATACGTCAGACGTCCCTATCATCAACGCCAATGTCCGTGATGCGCGAACAGGCCAGTATTATTTCCAGCCTTATATCATTCTCAACAAAGTCTTTACAGACACAGCAGGCCGGCAAACGACCGTTAAAGTCGGGATTACGGGCGTTCTGCCAAGGCAGATTTTGGTCTGGGATAAGGCCAATCTTGAAGGCAAGGTGACTGTTGATGACCCGGTTGAAGCTGTTAGAGCTATTGTCCCAAGCATGAAAGACGCTGGCGCTGATATCGTTTTGGTTCTGGCGCATTCCGGTATTGGTGATGACCAGTATGAAAACGGCGAAGAAAATGAAGGCTATTTCCTTGCGGGTATCGATGGTGTTGACGCTGTTGCTACCGGACATTCGCACGCTGATTTCCCTAATGGTGACGGAACAAGCTTTTATGCTAAATACAGCGGCGTTGATGATATCAACGGCCTCATTAACGGCAAACCGGTGGTCATGGCCGGAAAATTTGGCGACCACCTTGGCATTATGGACTTGACCCTCACTTATAAAGAGGGTAAGTGGCAGGTAACAAGCAGCAAATCTAAGCTCCGCAAAATTGATACGGCTTCTCCTATTGCAGATCAAGAATTAATTGATATGGTCAAAGAAGAGCACCAAGGCACCATCGACTATGTCCGTCAAAAAGTTGGCCAAACAACTGCACCAATTAACAGCTACTTTGCTCAAGTGCTTGATGATCCGTCTATTCAAATTGTCAATAATGCACAGCTCTGGTACGGTAAGAAAGAATTAGCCGGCACTGCTGATGCCAACCTTCCAATCCTCTCAGCCGCTGCACCATTTAAAGCCGGTACACGCGGAGATGCAAGCTACTATACCGATATTCCAGCCGGGGCGCTTGCTATTAAAAACGTTGCCGATCTCTACCTCTACGATAATGTCACTGCCATTATTAAACTGACAGGGGCTCAGATTAAGGAATGGCTGGAAATGTCTGCCGGACAATTTAATCAAATTGATCCTAATAAGAGCGAACCGCAGCAGCTGATTAACAGTAACTACCGCTCCTATAACTTTGACGTGATTGACGGGCTGACCTATCAATTTGATGTCACGCAGCCCAACAAATATGATGAGGAGGGTAAGCTAATCAATCCTGCTGCCAGCCGTGTCCGTGAACTCAAGTATAAAGGGCAGCCTATTGACCCTAACCAAACCTTTATCGTCATCAGCAATAACTACCGGGCAACAGGCAATTTCCCAGGTGTCAGAGATGCTGCAGAAAAACGCCTGCTCAATCTGGAAAACCGCCAAGTCATCATTGACTATATTGTCTCTGAAAAAACCATCAATCCATCGGCTGATAACAACTGGTCATTTACGGACAGTATCAAAGGCTTAGATATCCGTTTTCTCTCGTCTGAGAATGCCCGCAAATACCTAGCAGACCATGCTGATATTTCCTATGTCGGCTCGTCAGCTTCTCAAGGTTTCGGAGAATATCGCTATACCTACATGGAGCCTAAAGTACCCGCTCCAGCAAATACTAAGCCGGAAATGACGATTTCTCTTACTCCGGACAGACAGCAAGACATCTACAATCTGGTTGCCAAGGCTTACGCGCAAACCCAAGCAGCCGCTGCTAAACCTATCAGTACTGATACATCCTTGAGAACAGCAGACCCGGCTCAAACCAGCGGTCTCCAAGCAGCAAGCAAATCATCTTTGCCGCACACAAGCTCATCTAGCAGTGTTTTATACAGTTTATTCGGCTGCACTTTCGTCGCTTTGGCAGGCCTCTTTATTAAGAAAAATAAGAAAGACTAACCCCTAGTCCTTACAAGCGAGATAAAACATGATAAAGGGTGGAGAAGAACCACAATGTTGCAGGTTCTTCTCCACCCTTTTTTCATTATCAGCATCAGTTAGTTTACTTTAGCGTACTTCTGCCCCGAGCACTTCTGTCAGAGATTTAGTGATTTTAGCCATATAGTTGGCAACTTCTTCGTCGGTTAGACTGGCTTCAGGATTTTGGAAGGTCAGGCTGTAAGCCATGGATTTTTTACCCTGTCCAAGATTGATGCCGGCGTACACATCAAAGAGTTTGATAGCACTCAAGCGTTTCACACCTGCTGATTGGATAGCATCAACAATTTCTTGATGGCTGACAGCTTCATCCAGCAGCAAGGCAATATCACGGGAAACAGCCGGGAATTTACTGATATCTTCAAAGACGATATCTGTTTTCAGAGCTGCTTGCAGAGCACCTAGATTCAGTTCTGCCACATAAGTTTCAGGAACATTGTAATCTTTAGCGGCCTGCGGGTGAACTTGGCCCAGATAGCCAATAACCTGTCCGTCAAGTTCAATCAGGGCTGTGCGGCCCGGATGCATATTAGCCATTTCTTTTGTCGCTGTAAATTGGGCGCTGACACCAAGTTTGTCCAAAATGGCTTCAACAATACCCTTGGCATAGAAGAAATCAACTGGGGTCGCCTGTGTTTGAAAATCTTTTGCCGCAGTCAAGCCTGTCAGAGCCATGGCAAAGGTATCAACTTCCTTAGGCAGATCCCTTTTAGGATCAGCCGTCTGTTCAAATACCTTACCAATCTCATAGAGAGCAAGATTGCTGCTCTTACGGGCTGCATTATAGGCAATGGTGTCAAGCATACCCGAGACCATGTTTTGACGCAGGACTGAGCGTTCAACCGTCATCGGCCAGAGCAGTTCTGTTAGTTTTGTCGGATGGGGTGTGAAAGCTACCGCCTTTTCCGGAGTTGTCAGAGCATAAGAAATCATTTCTGACAGTCCGGCACTCTCCGCCAGACTTCTTACCTTGCGGCGGAGTTTTTGTGCCTGGGTCAGTTCCCCCACGGTTCCGTCAGCTTTTGGCAGTGTTGTTGGTAAGTTATCGTAGCCGTAAATCCGAGCAATTTCCTCAACCAAATCTGCCTGAATGCTGATATCCCAGCGGCGGCGCGGAACAGAAACGCTAAAAGCTGTCTCATTTCCGCTAAGGCTAAATCCTAAACGGGCAAAGATGGTTTCGATATCAGAAAAAGTCAATTCTGTTCCCAGACGAACATTAACATAATCAAGGGTTGTTGACACTTCCACATCGTCTGTTGGTACAGAACCTGCGCTCACTTGACCGGACAGAACTTGAGCGTCAGCTAATTCAGCAATCATGGCAGCCGCAAAATCAAGAGCCTTGGCGACATCACTGTAGTTAACACCCTTTTCAAACCGCGATGAACTCTCAGAGCGCAAATTTAGGCGGCTGCTGGTCTTGCGGACAGCCTTACCGTCAAAGACAGCAGCCTCAAGAACCACATTTTTAGAAGCAGCGCTAATTTCAGTTGAGGCACCGCCCATGACACCTGCCAGAGCGACCGGCTTGTCTGCTACGGTGATAACAAGGTCTTCATCAATTAAGTCGCGCTCTTCACCGTCAAGGGTCACGAGTTTTTCACCCTCACGCGCCTGACGGGCAGTAATCGTATCAGCCTCAAACTTATCCAGATCAAAGGCATGCATGGGCTGACCAAAATACAGCAAAACATAATTGGTCACATCAACAACATTATTAATTGGACGGATACCGGCATTCATCAATACATTTTGCAGCCACTGGGGACTTGGTTTGATCGTAACATTTTCAAGGACACGAGCCTTATAGGTCAGAACACCATCAGATTCAATAGCCACCTTGATACGGTCAGCTGCCTTTTGCTCGCTTTCATGCAGCGTCTTCTCTTCAAAATGAACGGTTTTATCATAGATAGCAGCCACTTCGTGGGCGACACCGCGCATGGACAGGGCATCTGCTCTGTTAGGCGTAATGGACAGCTCAATAATTTCATCATCCAAATCAAGATAAGGGAAAATACTGTCTCCAGCTGCAGCCTCATCCGGCAAAATTTGAATACCGTCCGCAAATTCCTTAGGAATAATGGAATCAGGCAGTCCCAGCTCTTGGAGAGAGCAGATCATGCCGAGCGATTCCATGCCGCGGATCTTACCCTTTTTGATCTTGTAATTATCCGCAATGCGCGCTCCCGGCAGTGCTACGATTACCTTGATGCCAGCTCTTATATTAGGAGCCCCGCAAACAATTTGCCGAGGTTCCTCATCGCCGGTATCTACCTGACAAAGGTGCAGATGGGTCTCGGGAACATCCTCACAAGAAAGCACCTGACCGACAACAAGCTTAGAAAGCCCTTGTGCCGGTACTTCAACCCCCTCAACTTCAATACCTGTTGTTGACATCTTCTCAGCCAATTCCTGACTGGGAACATCAATGTCAACCAATTTTTTTAACCATTTATAACTTACTAACATAATAAAAACGTTAAAAAACCTCCTGCCTTGTGACAAGGCGAAAATAGTCCATCTTTAGTGATAAAGACAGCTCCATGTCAAGCAAGAAAGTTTTTAACAGTCAACTTTCCGCAAGAGGTTTTTTTCTTCCTTCCTTCTTAGTTTTGAAATCTGATTGGCAGATTGATGCTTATTTGAGACTTTTTTTCAGCAGCCAATCCGTATCGGCCTTATCACCGACCATAAAAGTGTGCTGACTGAAACGCTCAAAACCGTATTTCTTGTATAAGGCCTGAGCCTTAAAATTATATTCCCAAACGCCCAGCCAAGCCCAGTCACAGCCTGAAGCATAGGCTTTCTCAAGAGCAAATTCCAGAAGTTTCTTTCCAAGACCCTGCCCTTGAAAAGCTTTGAGAATGTAGACTCGCTGAATTTCAATAGCATTATCAAGCTTCTGTTCTGTCTGAGCTGATCCTTGATTCATCTTGATAAAACCAGCAATACTGCCGTCTACTTTAAGAAAATAGTTATGAGATTCAGGATTCACCAGCTCTTTAGACAAAACATCAATTGAAAAATCCGAATCAAAAAGTGCTTGCAGCTGCTCCTCCGTATTATCGTGCTCAAAGGTTTCACGAAAGGTTTTTATGGCAAGCTCTCTTAAAGTCTCAACTTCTTCTAATAAAATCGGTTCAATTGTTATCATTTAAACTGCTCCGTAAAGCGGCTGTCGCCTTGGTAGAAACCGCGGATATCATTGATACCGTAGCGGAGCATGGCGATCCGCTCCTGACCGAGACCAAAGGCAAAGCCTGAGTATTCTTCAGCGTCCACACCTGCCATCTCCAAAACCCTTGGGTGAACCATGCCGGCGCCCAGAATTTCAATCCAGCCGGTTTTCTTGCAGACATTGCAGCCTTCGCCCCCGCACTTAAAGCAGGAAACATCCACTTCCACAGAAGGTTCCGTGAATGGGAAATAAGACGGACGCAGACGAATACTGCGGTCCTCACCAAACATCTTTTTACTAATCAGCTCAAGCGTTCCCTTAAGGTCGCCCATAGAAATATTTTTCCCGACGACTAAGCCTTCAATCTGATGAAACTGATGTGAGTGGGTCGCATCATCAGTATCGCGGCGGAAAACACGCCCCGGTGAAATCATCTTAAGCGGACCTTTTGAAAAATCATGCTTATCCAGAGTACGAGCCTGCACAGGACTGGTGTGCGTCCGAAGCAAAATATCTTCAGAAATATAGAAAGTATCCTGCATATCACGCGCCGGATGGTCTTTAGGCAGATTCATCCGTTCAAAGTTATAGTAGTCCTGCTCCACTTCAAGCCCATCAACAACCTGATAGCCCATACCTAAGAATATATCTTCAATCTCTTGGCTGGTCTGACTGAGCACGTGCCTGTTGCCAATCGAAATCTGACGCCCCGGCAGGGTGACATCCAGAGACTCCGACTCCAATTGAGCTTGAATCTGAGCTTGCTCAAGAATCCTGCCCTGCTCTTCAAAGGCCTTGGTCAAGACATCGCGAACTTCATTCACTTGTTTACCAACAACCGGACGCAGTTCATTGGGCAGATCTTTGAGACCTTTTAAAAGTTCGGTCAGGGAGCCTTTTTTCCCCAGAACCTTGACCCGCAGATCCTGCAGTTCCTTGGCATTTTCAGCCTTAATGGCCTGCAGCTGCGCCTGTGTGCTCGTTCGTAATTCTTCTAACTGTTCTTGTAAATCCATACTTCCCTCCGTATAAGGTATAAATAAGCGGTTCTGAACTGGCTGTAAGGAATTTTTAATGATATACCGGCTTTGCCGATCCATTAAAAAACCGCCTGTCACTGCTCACATCGGAGCGTTGACACGCGGTACCATCCGTTTTTTATCCAGCATCTGCCAGACCTTAATTTCCAAGTCTTTATGCCTGAGTGAATTCACTAAACTTTCATCCAGCGAGCTTCCAGTCACGGCTCGCATTCCCTGTCAGACTGCCATAAAGTTACTAATCTCATAGACTTTTTTATTCAATTGTTATCATTTTATCAAATTTCAAAGACTTTCACAATAGCCGCCTTAAAATTATTGCTCAGCAAAGAACAAAAATCAGGTACGCTCCTTCAGCAAAAAATCCATGGTCCTGCTTAAGAAACGGTATCAACGTCTTTAAGTTTAACCGAGACAATCTTTGAAACGCCCGATTCCTGCATGGTTACTCCGTAGATGCTGTCAGCCGCAGACATGGTTCCTTTGCGGTGAGTAACAACGATGAACTGGCTGGATTTGTCAAAACGATTGAGGTAATCGCCAAAGCGTTTGACATTGGCTTCATCAAGGGCCGCCTCAACCTCATCCAAAATCACAAAAGGAATCGTCTTCACGCGGATAATGGCAAACAAAAGGGCTAAGGCTGACAGAGCTTTCTCCCCCCCTGACATCAGATTGAGGGATTGAATTTTCTTGCCGGGCGGCTGCACCGAAATATCAATACCAGCTGTCAGCAAATCGCCGTCAGTCAGCAGCAAATCGGCACTTCCGCCGCCAAACATCTGCGTAAAGGTCATCTTAAAGCTCTCCCGAATGGCCTCAAAAGTCGTCTTAAAGCGCGCCTTCACCTCATTATCCATGTCATGAATCGTGCTCAGCAAAAGATCTTTGGCACGAACCAAGTCATCCTTTTGCCCATTCAAAAAGTTCAAGCGCTCGAAAACTTCCTCATACTGATCAATGGCATCCAGATTCACCGGACCCAGCTGCTTAATTTGTTTTTCTAGCTGCCTTAAATGAGCCTTGGCTGCTTCTGGATTGTCTACCGCCTGAGCCTGCTTTTTCGCCTCATCTAAACTCAGCTGATAATCCTCAGCCAAACTGCCTGCAAAGCGGCGCAGCTGATCGGATATCTGATCAATTTTAGCTTCCAGCTGAGTTTGGCTGCGGATGAGTTCTTCATTTTTTTGGTTGGCCTTAAGGAGACTGGTTTCAACTTCTTCCAGCTGCGCTTCACAGTCTTCCAATTCAAAACGATGGCGAACCAAAGCTTTTTCATTGTCTTCTTTTTTAGCCTGACTGGCTGCCAGCTGGTCTTTGAGCCTTGGCAGGCGCTGTTCATCCAAGTCTTCTTCCTGACTGCTGAGAAGCTGAGCCATGGTAGTTTCCTGGTTTTCCAGCTCAGATAAGTTCGTAAGCAGTCGGTTTAAATTGCTTTTTTCAAATCTCTGTGTATTGGCTAAATCGCGTTCGGACAGACGCAGTGCAGATAATTGCTGACTAAGATCAGCAGTCTTTTGCTGAATGCTGTCCTTGTCTTCCTTGAACCGGGCAATTTCTTGGCTGAGCTTTTCCTTAGCGTCAGTTATTTTTTGAAGACTTGCTTCCAGCTCTTCTTTTTCTTTTTCTAAATTGAGTGCAGAATCCAGCCTGTCAGCCTGCGTCAGCTGCTGATAAAGGAGACTTTGCTCCTCTAAGCGGGCTTTTAGCTGCTGGTATTCCAAATCGGCTTTTTGTTCAGACAATCTGGCTTGGTTTCCCTCTTCCCGGAGCTCCAAAAGCCCGGCTCTTTGACCGTCTAAGTCTTGCTTAAGCTGGCTGACCTTTTTTTCCTGTCGGCTCTGCTTGTCTTCTAAAGCCGTTAATTCTTTGGTCAGACTGTCTAATTCAGGTTTGATAAAAGTGCTGTTATTGTGACGGTTAGCACCTCCTGAAAATGAACCTCCCGGACGAATTTCTGTCCCGTCCAGTGTCACAAGGCGCACCTGATAACGCAGTTTTCGCGCAGCCTGATTAGCATGATCGACACTGTCAAAGATAGCCGTAACTCCCAGCAAGTTGCCAAAAATACCGGCCAGACGCGCATCAAAACTCACCAAGTCACGGGCTAAACCAAGAAAACCTTGGCTGGATGTCAAAATGCTTTGATTTTGTTCAGACAGCCGCCGCGGCTTAATCGTTGTCAGGGGCAAAAAGGTTGCACGGCCCTGACGGTTTTGCTTCAAGAAATTGATGGAACGTTTAGCTGCCGCCTCATCTTCTACAATGATATTCTGGCTGCTGCCCCCCAGAGCAATTTCCAGAGCCGTCTGATATTTTTTGTCAAAGGTCAGGTGCTCACTGACCGCACCGATAATACCTTGAATGTGATCTGCCTGCTGCAAGACTGACCTGACCCCGGCGTAAAAATTACTATGACTTTTTAGAATGGACTCTAAACTGTGCTGACGAGCTCTTTTTTCTTTCAGCTCATCCAGCAGGGCAAACATCAGATCCTGCTGTTTGTTGTAATCAGTTTCCAGATTTTGGACGAGCTGAGCTTTTTCTTGATAATCTGCCAGCAGTTTTTGGACTTTGTCCTTGGCAGCTTTTAGGGTCTCTGCCTCTTTCTCCGCCTGCCGATTGGTCTTATCTAAGTCTGCTTTTAACTGCTTGACTTCAGCAGTCTTAGTTTCTGACTCCTGCTTTTGACTTTCAATTTCCGTTGTTAAAATAGTCAGCTGATTGGACACATCTGCTTCTTCCTGCATGAGCTTGACAAAATCTTCACGCAGGTTTTCAATCATCTGATCAGGATCCGCTGAAAAACGCGACAATTCAGCCTCTAAATCCTCGATAGCCTGTTTCTTTTGCTGACCTTGCATTTCCAAATCAGCTAAAGCACGCTCTTTCTCAGCAACTTCACTTTTAAGAGCATCCTTTTGACTAAGCAGCTGAGACAGTGCTTCCTGAGTGGATTGTTTCTTTTCTGCCTTTTGACTGGATTCAAGCTTGATAAGCTCAATCTGACGTTCATAATCACTGATGAGGCGGGTCACTTCAAGAAGTTCGCTTTGTTTTTGGTCGATCTGCTGGGATAGATTATGGCGTTTTCCTTTTAACTGCTGGTTCCCAGCCTCCAGCTGCTCGCGCTCTTGGTAATAGGTCTGAAGAGCTTGTTTGATCGCTGTTAGGCGGTCTTGATGATCATTCAGCTGCTCTTTATGATGTAAAATCTGATAAACCAGTAAATCCAGCTGCTTTTCCTTACGCTCTGCTTCTAAGACTAAAAATTCCTTGGCCGTTTTAGCCTGTTTCTCCAGCGGCTTAATCTGTGTTTCCAGCTCATAGATAATATCATCCAGACGGTCTAGATTGTCTTGGGTTTGATTGAGTTTAGACTCGGTTTCTTTTTTACGTGTTTTGTATTTTAAAACACCGGCTGCCTCTTCAAAAATAGCACGGCGTTCTTCAGGCTTACTGTTGAAGATCTCTTCAACCCGCCCTTGCGAAATAATTGAAAAAGAATCCCGGCCTAAGCCGGTATCCATAAATAAATCATGAATATCACGCAGACGGACCTTTTTACCGTCAATCAGATAATCACTGTCTCCGTTGCGGTAAATATGACGCTCCACCCGAATTTCTTCCTGAGCGTTCTTGATAAAGGCATCGCTGTTGTCTAAGACAACCGTTACCTGGGCATAGTTGAGAGGCTTGCGGTTTTCAGTCCCGGCAAAAATAACATCCGGCATTTTACCGCCGCGCAGACTCTTGGCACTTGACTCCCCCAAAGCCCAGCGCAGACTTTCGGTAATATTGCTTTTGCCGGAACCATTGGGACCGACAACGGCCGTTACGCCTCTGTCGAATTCAACCTTGGTCTTGTCAGCAAAAGACTTAAATCCCTGCATTTCAATTTCTTTTAAAAACATTAGGAACCTCGTTGAAGTTTTTCAAGCGCATTTTTGGCTGCTTCTTGCTCTGCTAACTTTTTAGAACGGCCTGACCCGCTGCTTAATTGTTCATGATTGACAGCAACAGCGACCTCGAAATACTTGGCATGAGCCGGCCCTGATTCTTTTAAGACTTCATAATCAATGAAAACATCACCATCTACCTGCAAAAGTTCCTGCAAGGCTGTCTTATAATCGGTAACACGCTCATAATTGCCGTTTTCAACCTGCGGAATGACTACCTGATTGAGGAAAGCCTCAACAGCTTCAATGCCTGCATCCAATAAAAGTGCACCCAAAAAGGCTTCGAATAGATCACCTAAGATGGTATCGCGCTTACGGCCGCCTGATTTTTCTTCACCCCTGCCCAATTTGATGTAGCGATCAAATTCACAGTCTCGGGAAAAACCGGCCAGACTTTCTTCACGGACAATCATTGAACGCATTTTAGATAAGTCCCCTTCTGCCTTTTGCGGATATCTTTCAAACAGGTAACGCGAAATCGTCAGTTGCAGAACGGCGTCTCCTAAAAATTCCAAGCGTTCATTGTGTGAAATGTTTAGGAGGCGATGTTCGTTAGCGTAGCTGGTATGCGTAAAAGCAGTTCCCAGCAGTTCCTTATCAGCAAAGATGATATTAAAATCTTTGGCTAATTTTTTTTCTAATGCTTTCATATAATTCCTTTCTCTTCTTGTCGTTAGACCATTCTATTATAGCAAAAATTACCCAGAACGGCTAATTCTGAGTAATCCTCTTTCTTTATTCTTCCTTATCAGGAATGACCCTGAAAAGATAGTAGGTGATAAATAGGGTTAAGCAAAAGAGGCCTATTTTCACCCAGATGAGAGGGGCAAAATAAATGGAAATGCCCATCAGCAGATAAATTTGCAGGACAATCTTTTTCTTACGGCTAGCAGAAATACTTTTACTTTCTGCATAATCAGCTACATAGAATTGATAAATGTTGCTGGAACGCAGCCATTTTTCAAACCGCTTGGAACTTCTGGCAAAGCAAAAACCGGCTAACAGCAAAAGAGGTGTTGTCGGAATGACAGGGAGCACTATACCGATCAAACCTGCAGCAAAACTCATACAGCCTGCAATTAAATAAAATAAACTTTTCATAGCCTGTCTGTCTAAATTTTGGTTAAAGGCAGAGGTGTATCAGGCGAGGTATCATAAATTTTAAAATCGTGACCCACAGCCAAATCCGCCTGCATGAGAGCATTTTCCATTGTCATATGAGCAAGTTCCTTAATATTATTTTCCTTACTGAGGTGGCCCAAATAGATTTTCTTCGTTTTATTGCCCAGCGTTCTGATCATGGTTTCTGCACCGTCATCGTTTGAAAGGTGGCCCTTATCTGACAAAATCCGCTGTTTCAGCCGCCATGGATAAACACCGGAGCGTAAAATTTCAATATCATGATTGGACTCGATCAGATAACCGTCAGCATTTTCAATAAGACCTGCCATTCGGTCACTGACATAACCGGTATCTGTCAGCATGACAAAGCTCTTTCCATCTTTCATAAAACGGTAAAACTGCGGTTTAACCGCATCATGGCTGACACCAAAACTCTCAATATCAATATCGCCAAAGGTCAGTGTTTTCCCCATTTCAAAAAGATGCTTTTGACTGGTATCAACCTTGCCGATGAGGCCGTCCATCGCCTGCCAGGTTTCTTCATTGGCATAAATATCCAAGCCGTATTTTCTGGCCAAAACACCGACACCATGGATATGATCCTTGTGTTCGTGCGTAATCAAGATAGCATCGACATCATCTAATTTTCGGTCAATCCCCGCCATCAGCTGACTGATTTTTTTACCGGAGAGCCCTGCATCCACTAATATTTTTTTCTGAGGAGTTTCAAGATAAAAACTATTGCCGCTTGAGCCAGAAGCCAGAATACTGTATTTAAAACCTGTTTCTGTCATGATTCGTCTTCATCTTCCTCCCATTCATCAATTGTACCATTATCACTTTCATAAGGCAGAACAATGGTAAATGTTGAGCCCTTGCCTTCTTCACTGTTGGCCCAAATAAAGCCGTTATGCTGTTTAATAATTTCTTTGGCAATCGCAAGTCCCAAACCGCTGCCGCCCTGTGCCCGGCTTCTCGCTTTATCAACTCGATAAAAACGATCAAAAATAAGAGGAAGGTCTTTCTTAGGAATTCCCAGACCCTGATCCGATATGGAGAGAATGACCTGTGTATCGGTTGTCTTCATATTGACCGTAATCTTACCGCCGTCAGGAGAGTATTTAATAGCATTGTTCAAAATGTTATCAACCACCTGAGTCATCTTGTCGGTATCAATTTCAATCCAGACAGAGCTGTCAGAATAATCTCTGACAATCTCATAGACCTTACCGCCGGACTGCTGGCTTTGAATTTGATCAAAACGATCGAGAATATAGTCCATAAAAGCCGTAAAATTAGTCAGCTCAACATCCAAGCGGCTGGTTTGGTTATCAATACGCGACAGACTGAGCAGGTCGGTAATCATCCGCATCATTCGATTAGTCTCATCCAGTGAAACTTTGATGAAACTGGGAGCGACCGATTCGGTCAGCGCACCGTCATCCAAGGCTTCCAAGTATGATTTTACAGAAGTCAGCGGTGTGCGCAGTTCATGGCTGACATTGGAAACAAAGAGGCGGCGTTCACGCTCTTCTTTTTCCTGTTCAGTAGCATCGTGCAAAACAGCAATCAAACCCGAAATAAAGCCGCTCTCACGCCGATTGAGGGCAAAGCGAATCCGCAGGGTAATAAATTCATCATACTCATCGCGGCGGTTCAAAACAATCTCCGGCGTTTTAGTAATCAGATCATTATAAGTATAGCTGTCATCATCCAGGATATCAAGAATATTGTATTCCAAAGCCTGTTCACGGGTTAAGTTGAGCTGCTTTTGAGCCATATCGTTAATCATGGTGATTTTTCCGCTGCGGTCTGTCGCCAGCACACCATCCGTCATATAGGCCAAAATACTAGTCAGACGGTTTTTTTCCTGAGCCAGATTTTCATGGGTCAAACGAAAAACCTCAGACAAATCATTGACATTTCTGACCAGCTCCGATAATTCCGGATTGGCCTTGATCTTTAACTTTTCGGTATAATCCCCGGCAATCAAAGAACGGACCTTAGCATTTAACAGCTTAATGTGATTGTTGTTCTTATACTCTCTGTAATTTAAAAAGACAAAATAAATAAAAAGCAGAATGAGTAAAACTGCTAATAATATTCGTAAAAATAAAGGACTTGAGTCAAACGTATTAGTCATATGATTTCATATAATAACCAACACCGCGTCTCGTCAGGATATATTCCGGACGGCTCGGTGTATCTTCAATTTTTTCACGCAGGCGGCGGACAGTCACATCAACAGTTCTGACGTCGCCAAAGTAGTCATATCCCCAAACTGTTTCCAGCAAATGCTCACGCGTCATCACCTGACCCGTATGGGTTGCCAGATGATGCAGAAGTTCAAACTCCCGATGCGTCAGTTCTACTTCTTCACCATGCTTTTTAGCAACAAAGGCATCCGGCAAAATCTGCAAATCACCGATAACAATCTCTGGCATACCTGAAGCATTTTCTTCAGCCACAGCTGTTTCAATATTTTCCGTTCTGCGAAGATGAGCTTTGATGCGAGCCAGCAGCTCACGGTTTGAGAAAGGTTTTGTCACATAGTCATCCGCACCGATTTCCAGTCCGATGACCTTGTCAAACTCGCTGTCCTTGGCCGAAAGCATGATAATCGGCACATGGCTGCTTTTTCTAACTTCTTTGGCCACTTCCAGGCCGTCTAATTCCGGCAGCATCAAATCAAGAATAATCAAATCAGGATTTTCCTCTTCATACTTACTCAGCGCTTCACGCCCGTCAAAGGCCGTAATCGTATCGTAACCTTCCTTGGCTAAGTTAAACTTGATAATATCAGAAATTGGTTTTTCATCATCAACGATTAAAATTTTCTTCATTATGAATACCTCACTTATGGTTCTAACCAGGCTTCATTAAATAAGTAAGAAATTTCAGAAATCAGAATACTTTTTAATAATTATCTGACTTTTATTTCAAACTGATTAGAATTCTCCCGGCATCAGAACCATTCTTATTTTACTTCAAACCTTATTGTTCAAAGTAATCTCCATTCGATTATACCAAAATCACTAACAAATGAAAACCAACAAGTTTATTTCAAATATTATAAAAAGTTATCTTACTGAATTTTCTGATAACATTTGACAAGAAAAAATTTGTATGGTAGTATATTTATACAATGTTAGAAAAGCTAACAATGAATTTATGTTAAACAAGGAGAAGACTATGGCGCTGATTACCTTCAAAAATGTCGAAAAATATTACGGGGATTACCACGCCCTTCGCAACATTAACCTAGAAATTGAAAAAGGGCAGGTCGTCGTTTTGCTTGGGCCGTCTGGTTCCGGCAAGTCCACGCTGATTCGCACCATAAACGCCCTCGAATCGATTAACTCTGGTGAACTCATTGTTAACGGGCATGAACTCACTAACGCTTCTAATAAAGATTTGGTTCAGCTGCGTAAGGAAGTTGGCATGGTATTCCAGCATTTCAACCTCTATCCTCACAAAACTGTGCTAGAAAATGTTACATTGGCTCCTATAAAAGTATTAGGCATGAACAAGGATAAGGCCAATGCTATCGCTGAAAAATATTTAACCTATGTTAATATGTGGGATCGCAAGGATTCCTATCCGGGTATGCTCTCCGGCGGACAAAAACAGCGGATTGCTATTGCCCGCGGACTTGCCATGAACCCAGAGCTTCTGCTCTTTGATGAGCCGACTTCTGCCCTTGACCCTGAAACGATTGGTGATGTTCTGGCCGTTATGAAAAATCTCGCTTTGGAAGGCATGAATATGATTGTGGTAACCCACGAAATGGGATTTGCCCGGGAGGTTGCCGACCGCATTATCTTCATGGCAGACGGAGAAATTCTGGAAGACACAACGGATGTCAAAGGTTTCTTTGAAGATCCAAAAGATCCGCGTGCCAAACAATTCCTAAGCAAGGTCATCAACCACACCAGCGACCGTGTGACTACTAAAGATTAGGGTATTTAAGGAGAAAGTCTATGAATGTTAAAAAAATAATAGCTGCAATCAGTCTCCTTCTCATCTTGTTTGTCAGCTTTGCAGGTGTCTCAAAGGTTTCTGCGGACACATCTTCTGTGAAAGAAGTCCAGAAAATTAAAAAAGCCGGCGTCCTAAAAGTCGGTGTTAAGCAAGATGTACCTAATTTTGGATACTACAGTGCTGAAACTGGCAAGTATGAAGGAATGGAGATTGATGTTGCCCGCAAGATTGCCAAATCAATCGGCGTTAAACTGGAGCTTGTCCCTGTTACCACACAGACGCGTGAACCGCTTATGGATAATGGGCAGGTTGATCTGGTAATCGCCACTTATACCATCACGCCGGAGCGTCAGGCTTCTTACAGTATATCTAAGCCGTATTATTACGACCAGATTGGTTTTTTGGTTCGCAAATCCAGCAAAATCTCAAAAATCTCTGATCTGGACGGTCTGACTATCGGTGTTTCTCAGGGAGCAACGACCAAGGCCAGTCTTGAGGTCTATGCTAAGGAACATCATTTAAAATTTAAATATGTTCAGCTGGGAAGTTTTCCGGAATTAGCCATTTCTCTTTACTCTAAGCGTATCAATGCCTTCTCGGTTGACAAGTCAATCCTGACCGGCTATGTCAGCAAGCAGTCACGGCTGCTTAAGGCAGGTTTCAACACACAAGAGTATGGAATTGCTACTAAAAAATCAAACACCGGATTGACTAAATACGTCAATCAATTACTTGATAAATGGTCTGCTGACAAGAGTCTGGAAAAGATTTATGACAAATACAATCTTGAATCTGCCGAGCCGGACACTCAGAAGTAACTGAACACGGCGTCCATTTCCTATTTTTATACGAATGTGAAACGCCCTTTGCGACACGTCGTTTAGTTGGTCGATCTTACTAACCAAACGACGTTAGCGGGAGAGGCAGCCAATTCACTATGGTGATTGGCGTTTGTTATCAAGTGCAAAGCACTTAGATAACAATCCTCTGCCGTATCTTGTTAATTGAACACGAGCTAAAATCCTAGTAAAAAAGATAAACGTCCTTGTGTCTTAACGACACGGCGTCCGTTTCCTATTTTTATACGGATTTCTTCACGCTCTTTGTATCTTAATTAAAGGAGACATTATGATATTACTCACAACCGCCTCTGGGCCTTTTGCTTTGAGCCGCTGGGGAGCCTTCTTTGCCAACTTTGGAGAATTCTTAAAAGGTTTCCTTTATACCCTTGAAATGTCAATTCTTGCCCTGCTTCTGTCTTTGCTTTTAGGCATTATCTTCGGGGCAATGGGATCTTCTAAAAGTAAGGTCCTTAAAGGACTGGCTCGTATCTATGTTGAAGTTTTTCAAAATACCCCCTTGCTGGTGCAGTTTGTTTTTGTTTATTATGGCTTAGCCATTCTAACAAGCGGAGCTCTTATGATTTCTGCCTTTTTCACCGCCGTTCTCTGTGTGGGCATTTACCATGGTGCCTACATCGCAGAAGTCATTCGTTCCGGCATTGAGTCTGTTCCTAAAGGACAGACAGAAGCAGCTCTGTCTCAAGGTTTCAGCTATCGTGAAACAATGAGTCTGATTATTCTGCCACAGGCTATTCGCACCATTTTACCGCCGATGACAAACCAAGTGGTCAATCTCATCAAGAACACATCAACGGTGGCCATCATCTCCGGTGCAGATATTATGTTTACAGCCAAGGCCTGGGCCTATGATACCACCAACTATGTTCCGGCCTTTGCCGGTGCCGCTCTTCTTTACTTTATCATGTGTTTCCCGCTTGCAACTTGGGCACGCCGCAAAGAAGAGGCCAACAAAAAGGCTTACAATTTATAAAGGAGGTTAACACATGAAAGAACTCTTAACATCAACAAATATTAATTTCTTACTTCAGGGTTTATGGTTAACGCTTTATATCTCCTTTATTTCTATTGTCCTGTCAACGATTTTCGGCACTATTTTAGCCGTTATGCGCAATGGTAAAAATAAACTGCTCAGATGGATAGCCAGCATTTACATCGAATTTGTCAGAAATGTTCCCAATCTTTTGTGGATATTCATTGTTTTCTTAGTCTTTCAGATGAAATCAACACCTGCCGGTATTACTGCTTTTACTGTATTTACCTCTGCTGCTTTGGCAGAAATTGTCCGCGGCGGTTTAAACGCTATTGATAATGGACAGACAGAAGCAGGTCTGGCTCAGGGATTCACGCATTTCCAGATTTTCATTTACATCGTTTTCCCGCAAGCTGTCCGAAAGATGCTGCCTGCTATCATTTCTCAGTTCGTTACTGTGATTAAGGATACTTCCTTCCTTTATTCTGTTATCGCTCTCCAAGAGCTGTTTGGCAAGAGCCAGATTCTCATGGGGCAGTATTTTGAAGCTGATCAAGTCTTTACGCTTTATGGTATCGTTGCAGCAACCTATTTTGTTATCAACTTTATCATTTCAAGCTTCTCACGCCGCCTTGCTAAACGGTGGGAACAGGCTGCTGACTAAAAATATAAATTTTTCATTTTCAAATACACTAAAAAGTGCCGGACTCACAGTGATAACCTCTGTTAATCCAGCACTTTTTTGATTTTCAATTGGTTCTAACCTGACCCGTGGCATAATCAAAGGTCAGACCGCTTTGAACGTTTGGAATGAAAACATTAAATTCTAAGCTGCCATCAGAAGATTTAGCCTCTAAATGGCTGCCGCTCGCCAAAATATTATTGCCTTCATAGAGAAGAGTTACGCGGTAGCGAACACGCTTACGGCTGTCCAGAGCTCTTCTGATTATTGTCTCATAATAATTTTGCCCGGTTGAATCCGAACGGCTGGCTTGATTGGACCAGGCTGTTTGTGTCGCTACATTCCGAGGATTACTTGTTGATGCATCAAAGCTTTTTAGACCGCCAACCAAAGCATACCCCAGTAAATGTCCGCGGTCAACCGCATGATCATAATCGCCGCTCAGGCGATACAGCTGATGCCAGCCCGCAGGCTGCCAGTCAGTTGTCCCATTTCCTGTCTCTGCGCGATTTCTGTATTGACGTGTTGCCTTGGTCAACAGTGCATTGGCTACTGTCGGAACGGTCTCCCCCTGCACTGTCTTTGTTTTATTGTTGGCATAAGGGAGACTGGCAACATCAGCCTTAAGGGCGGTCTTATTATGATTAATGATAAAAGCACCCGCACCATTCCATTCAATATGAGAACCCAATGCTTTTTTAACAGAAGCCGTTAGGACTGTATTAGCCAGCTCTTGACTGGGAGCAACCTGATTGCTTTGGGAGCCATTTGAGGGAATTTCCGGAGTTTCTTTTTTCCCTGTCACCAGCTGAGCCGCCTGCTTTATCGGATTGCTGTCGGCAATCCGCTCATCCGTTGCAATATAGGTCAAAAGCAGCAAGAGCAAGGCAGCGAGTACAGAGATCAGCAGTTTGGTCTGTTTCTTAGTTCTATAAGTCTTTCTCGCCATAAAGTTTCCTCATTATCCTAAATATGTCAGCAAAAAAGCAGGGAACCCCTACTTTCCTGTAAATTTATCAATCAGCGACTGCCACTTATCCCAAGATAAAACAGACAAAGGATCCTTGCCTTCGCCGATGAAACTGTAGCCAAACATCAGCCCGACCGCTAAAAAGATAAGGCATAAAATAGCTATCAGAATAACAAAAGCTAATTGATTACGAACATATTTCCATCCGCTGTTCATTGTCAGTCTCCATTAACACGCTGAATACTTGCACCTAATTTAGCTAATTTTTCATGAAATTGAAAATAACCGCGATCCAAATGATTCAAATTGCCAACAATCGTACGGCCATCTGCTACCATGCCTGTCAAGATAAGCGCAGCACTGGCACGCAGATCGGTTGACATCACCTGTGCTCCCTGAAGCCGGCGGCCGCCGTGAATCATAGCAGTATCTCTTAAGATCTCTGATGTCAGTCCCATGCGGCGCATTTCTTCCAAATGCTGGAAACGATTTTCAAAGACAGTCTCAATCATAGTAGACTCCCCTTGAACAACAGCCATCAAGGCTGTAAACTGGGCCTGCATATCTGTTGGGAAACCGGGATGCGGCATGGTTTTAACAGTAACTGGTTTTAATTTAGTCACATCAGAAACCACACGAATCCCTTCGTCTTCTTCCGTAACCTGCACTCCCATTTCTCTTAACTTAGAAATGAGCGGGCGGTTATGCTCCCAGACAGCATCTCTGATTAAGACATTGCCGCTGGTCATAGCAGCTGCCACCATAAAAGTTCCGGCTTCAATCCGGTCTTGAACAACACTGTGCTTAGCACCGTGCATCTTGTCAACACCAATAATAGTCAAAGTTTCGGTCCCCGCACCGATGACCCTTGCTCCCATTTTATTGAGGAGATTGGCCAAATCAACAATCTCAGGTTCACGCGCAGCATTTTCAATAATGGTCGTTCCTTCTGCCAAGGTAGCAGCCATCATCAGATTCTGCGTTGCACCGACACTTGGAAAGTCCATGTAGATATTGGCTCCCTTGAGACGCTCAGCTGTTGCCGTAATATCGCCGCCAGCCTGCTCAATCTTAGCTCCCATGGCCTCCAAGCCTTTAAGATGCAGATCAATAGGACGGCTTCCGATGGTACAGCCGCCCGGCATAGAAACTTTAGCATGACCGTTTCTGGCCAAAATAGGCCCCAAAACAACAATTGAGGCACGCATTTGGCTGACATATTCATAAGGCGCCACATCAAGAATATCTCCCGTCGCATCAAGCGAGACCTGGTTGTTAGCCTCGTTAAAATCCACTTTGACATTGAGGCCGCGTACCACATTATTCATTGTAAACACATCTGACAGAATCGGAACATTTTCCAGCAGAGTCTGTCCTTCTGTCGGCAAAATAGCAGCTGCTAAAAGGGGCAAAACAGCATTTTTAGCCCCCTCAATAATAACGTCACCCTTAAGCTGCGTTTTTCCGCCTTCAATAATAATTTTATCCACGAATTTCTCCATTCACTGTATTGTTATTCTTGCATTATACCATAATAAACCCATCAGGACGAATTAATTAAACCGCAAAAAAGAGATCCTGACTCAAGGAAATCACAGACCAGATAAAGCTGCTGGTCATATAACCAACGGCAATACTGACAAATAATAAAAATAACTTTAAGCGGCTCACATTCTCAGAGCTGTTTTTAATAATTTTTCCCCAATCAAACAGATTGATGAGCAAATGATAAAAAATAGCAATGAAAATCAAGTGGCTTGTCAGCATGACAGCATTATTTAAAATATCCATGAATCTATTATACCAAAAAAGAGGATTGGACTGTACTTAGAAAAATAAAGATTTTGGAGTCACACTCAAGTTTCACCAAGAACAGTTGAATTTTGCACTCTTGCGAAGGTCAAAAAAGGGATTAAAGCACTGTCTCTTAGTGCCCTGTTACTTCGGCAAAAAGCAGAAAAGACAGCCATAATAGCTGTCCTTTATACGTTTCATGCTGCTATTTGGAACCGACATTGATACGATTAAGGGCTCGTCTAAGAGCAACCTGTGCACGCTGTACTTCATCAATGCGATGTTCTTCTTTAGCTTTTTCGATTTCTTTTTCAGCCCGGATTTTAGCCCGCTCAGCCCGAGACACATCAATATCACGTTCACGCTCAGCTGAGTCAGCAACAATGGTCACAAGATTATTCTTAATCTCAATAATGCCGCCATTAACCGCTACCCAGTCCACATGCTTATCATCATCAATGCGCCGGATTTTCATTTCGTGAACTTCCAGCGGTGCCATCAAATTTTCATGGTTAGCTAAGATACCCATTTCCCCATCGGGCGTCTTGACCAGAATAAATTTAGCATGATGGTCGTATTTTAAACCGTCAGGTGTCACGATTTGTACAGTCATTTCTGCCATTTGGTCACCTCATTAAAAGCCCATCTTTTTCGCTTTTTCAACAACATCCTCAATAGCGCCGACACTGCGGAAGGCATCTTCCGGAAGGTCATCGTATTTTCCTTCAAGAATTTCTTTAAAGCCGCGGACTGTTTCGGCAACCGGTACATAAGAACCAGGCTGACCGGTAAATTGTTCCGCAACGTTAAAGTTTTGCGAAAGGAAAAATTGAATACGGCGGGCACGGCCAACCAAGGTCTTTTCTTCATCAGACAGTTCATCCATCCCCAAAATAGCGATGATGTCCTGTAATTCACGATAGCGCTGCAGCACATGCTGCACTTCTGTTGCCACATCATAGTGCTCCTGACCGACAATTTCCGGAGAAAGCGCACGAGAACTTGATGCCAAAGGGTCAACTGCCGGATAAATCCCCATCTGAGTCAGACGGCGTTCAAGATTGGTGGTTGAGTCCAAGTGAGCAAAGGCTGTTGCCGGTGCCGGGTCAGTGTAGTCATCGGCAGGCACATAGATGGCCTGAATAGAGGTAACAGAACCCTTTTTCGTTGATGTAATCCGTTCCTGCAGCTGCCCCATTTCTGTTGCCAGCGTCGGCTGATAACCAACGGCTGAAGGCATACGGCCAAGGAGGGCTGAAACTTCAGAACCCGCTTGAGTAAAGCGGAAGATATTATCAATAAAGAGCAGCACATCCTGACCTTCAACATCACGGAAATATTCGGCGATGGTAAGGCCGGTAAGAGCAACCCGCATCCGTGCTCCGGGCGGTTCATTCATCTGACCAAAGACCATGGCAGTCTTTTCGATGACACCGGATTCCTTCATTTCCCAGTAGAGGTCATTACCTTCACGCGTACGTTCACCCACACCGGTAAAGACTGAAATCCCTCCGTGCTCTTGGGCAATATTGTGGATTAGCTCCTGAATCAAAACGGTCTTGCCGACCCCGGCACCGCCAAAGAGGCCGACCTTCCCGCCTTTAAGATAAGGGGCCAAGAGGTCAATTACCTTGATACCTGTTTCTAAAATTTCAGTTGAGGTAGACAGGTCATCAAATGAAGGAGCCTTTTTATGAATGGGCTGCCGCTCAGCATCTTCTGGAAACGGCCTGTCAAGGTCAATTGTATCTCCAAGAACATTAAAGACACGGCCCAGCGTTTCCTTACCAACCGGGACACTGATGGCACGGCCTGTGTCAAGGACCTCAAGACCGCGTGTCAGACCGTCCGTTGACTCCATGGCAATGGTACGCACAAGGCCATCGCCAAGTTCAAGAGCCACTTCGAGAACGATTCTTTGTTTTTTATCGCCATCTTTATAAACAATCAATGCATTATTAATCTCAGGAAGTTTATCATCTGCTGCAAATGCAACATCGACAACAGGACCGACCACCTGAGCAATTTTGCCTGTGCTCATTTTCTTCTCCTTTAATTAAGATACTAAGGGCGTGAAGAAATCCGTATAAAAATAGGAAACGGACGCTGTGTCTCCAAGACACAAGGACGTTTATCTTTTTTACTAGGATTTTAGCCCCTGTTCTATTACTAAGATACGGCAGAGGATTGTTATCTAAGTGCTATGCACTTGATAACAAACGCCAATCACCATAGTGATTTGGCTGCCTCTCCCGCTAACGTCGTTTGCTTAGTAAAATCGACTAACCAAACGAAGTGTCGCAAAGGGCGTGTCAAATCCGTATAAAAATAAGAAACGGACGCTGTGTCGCTAAGACACAAGAACGTTTATCTTTTTTACTAGGATTTTAGCCCCTGTTCTATTTTGCAGAGAGATTAATCTAAGGCGTTGGCACCCGCGACAATCTCTGTAATTTCTTGTGTAATCGCGGCCTGACGCACACGATTGTATAATTTCGTCAAATCTTTAATGACCTTATCAGCATTATCTGTCGCTGTCTGCATAGCTGTCATACCTGCTGCATGCTCTGCTGTCTTAGCATCAATAATGGCACCGTAAATCAGACTTTCAGCATACTGGGGCAAAAGCTGTTCCAAAATAGCTTCCCGATTGGGTTCTAATTCAAATCCTGTGACATTGCCTTCGCTGGCTTCGTCTGCGTCTAAATCTGAAATAGGAAGCATTTTTTCAACACGCACTTGACTGGTCAAACTGTTAATATGGTGTGTGTAACAGACATAGAGTTCATCAAAGATTTCATTTTTGTACATTTCAACCGACTTTGAGATAATCCGGTTAACTTCTTCAAAACTGGGATTGTCTTCCAATCCGCGCAGTTCAAAAGCAACGGGAATATTGCGAGCCTTGAAAAAATCAGAGCCCATTCCGCCGATAGAAATAATGGTATAATCACTGTCATCCGGATGATAATCCTTGATGGTATCCATAACAGCCTTGAGAATGGTTGAATTATAAGCACCAACCAAACCCTTATCAGAAGTGATAACGATATAAGCTGTCTTTTTAATCGGACGCGAAATCAGCATGGGATTATTCGAACCCATGGTTAAATCAGAATGCAGTAAATCTGTTGTAAGCTGACGAATTTTAGAAGCATAAACTTGAAAATTCTTGGCTGCTTGTTCTGACTTAACCAATTTGGCAGAAGATACCATCTTCATGGCGCTGGTAATTTTCCCGGTCTTTTGCGTTGACGTAATTCTCACTTTAATTTCACTAAGAGAGCCTGCCATATTAGATCCCTCCTGTATTAACTAAATTGTGACTGATTTTTAAAGCTTTGAATAGCCTTGTCCAAAACTGATTCTTCCGGAAGATCCTTTGTCGTGCGAATCGTTTCAAAAATATCACTGTAGTGTGAATCGAAATAATCAAACATGTTATCTTGGAAGGTTAAAATGTCATTGACAGGAACACTGTCCAAGAAACCGTGTGTCAGGGCGTAAAGGACGAGCACTTGCTTTTCAACTGCCAAAGGCTTATGAAGGTCTTGTTTAAGCACTTCTACCGTACGGCGGCCGCGGTTGAGTTTGGCCTGTGTCGCTGAGTCCAAATCAGAACCAAATTGCGTAAAGGCTTCAAGTTCACGATAAGAAGCAAGGTCGAGACGCAGCGTTCCGGCTACCTTTTTCATGGCTTTAATCTGGGCACTGCCGCCGACACGCGATACCGAAGAACCGGCATCAATAGCCGGACGGATACCCGAATTAAAGAGGTTTTCCTGAAGGAAAATCTGACCGTCTGTAATTGAGATCACATTTGTCGCAATGTAGGCAGAGATATCCCCGGCCTGTGTTTCAATAAATGGCAGAGCCGTAACAGAACCGCCGCCTAATTCATCTGACAGTTTAGCCGAGCGCTCCAAGAGGCGGCTGTGAAGATAGAAAACATCACCCGGATAAGCCTCACGTCCCGGCGGACGGCGCAAAAGAAGCGAGAGTTCACGATAAGCCACCGCTTGTTTTGACAAGTCATCATAAACAATCAAGGCATGCTTGCCATTATACATAAACTCTTCTGCCATGGCAACACCGGCATAAGGCGCGATGTAAAGCAGAGGTGATGGCTGTGAAGCAGAGGCTGTGACAACAATCGTGTAATCGAGAGCTCCGTATTTACGGAGAACTTCTACCTGACTGCGGACAGTAGACTCTTTTTGACCGATGGCAACATAGATACAAATCATATCCTGCCCTTTTTGATTGATGATGGTATCAATGGCAATTGATGTTTTACCTGTCTGCCTATCACCGATAATCAGCTCACGCTGACCTCGGCCGATCGGTACCAGAGCATCAATGGCTTTAATCCCCGTTTGTAAGGGTTCAGAGACAGACTGACGCTGCATAACACCGGGAGCCGGTGTTTCAACAGGACGGGTGGTATCTGTCGCTATTTCTCCCAGTCCGTCAACAGGCTGACCAAGCGGATTAACAACACGGCCGATGAGGGATTCACCAACCGGTACTTCCATGATTTTACCGGTACGCTTAACGGCATCACCTTCGCGAATACTGTCAAAATCCCCAAGGATAATGATACCTACGTCATTTGATTCCAGGTTTTGCGCCATCCCAAAAGTTCCGTTGCCAAATTCAAGCAGCTCACCGCTCATGGCATTGTCCAAACCGCGGGCGCGGGCAATACCATCACCGACATAAGTAACAACACCAGTCTCTGTGACATCAAAATTTGGCTGGAAGTTTTCAATTTGCTTTTTAATTAAAGCGCTAATTTCTTGTGCGTTAATTGCCAAAAATCACACCACTTTCTATTTCAAATTCATTTTTAATTCTTGTAATTGGCTGCGAATACTAGTGTCAATTACCTTGTTATTCGCCTTGAGAACAAAACCGCCAATGAGCTCTTCATCGATGTGTTCGATGAATTCTCGCTTGGTCAAGTCGAATTTCTTTTCAGCCAGTGCAGCCAGCCGTTCTTTTTGGCTGTCTGACAAAGCAACGGCCGCTGTCACCTCAATATCAAAAGTCTGCGTTTTGATGCTGAGCTCTTTTAAAACCTCTTCCATAATCGGCTTAAGCAAGCTCTGGCGCTCATTTTGCAGAATTATCTCAAGAAAATTGTTCATGTAATCTGAACCAGACTCTTGAAACAATCTAACCAAGCCAGCCTTCTCAGACAAACTGACCGCTGTGCTGGCCAAAAAATGCTGCACATCGCTGTCATCAAGGACCGTTAAAATAGCTTTAACATCATCATAGACAGCCGCTGTTGCACTTTTTTCAACCGCCACATCTACGAGACTTTTTGCATAGGTTTCTGTTAAAGCCTGCATTTTCTTATCCATTAGGCATCTCCCAGCTTGTCTAAGTAACTGTCAATCAGGTCGCTCTGAGCCGTTTTATCAAGGCTTTTTGCCATGATTTTTTCAGCCAGAAGGACACTGATATCAGCGACATCTGCTTTGACACTTGACAGTGCTTCTGCCTTGCTGCTGGCGATATCCTGATTTGCCTTATCTTTGAGGCGGCCCACTTCTTCCTGAGCTTCTGTGACAATCTTAGTTTCCTGAGCTTTGCCCGTTTCTTTGGCATTTTCAATAATTTGAACAGCTTCATCCTTAGCCTGATTGAGCTCAGCCTGACGCTTGTTTTCCAAAGTCTGGGCATTCTGACGCGCGTTTTGGGCATCGTCGATGTCTTTTGAAATCTTTTCTTCCCGAGCCTGAAAAATAGCAGTAATTTGAGACCAGGCAAATTTTTTAAGAAGAACAAACAGCAGAACAAAAGACCCTGTAGCAATAATAAAATTTCCGATAAATTGACCAACTGATACCGACATTTATTCTCCTTTCTTACTCTCCATTAACCTTTTTACTCAAATATATAGACGTCAGCAGGGTGAAAACATAACCTTGCAAACATGAGATAAAGACAGAAAAAGCCGTCCAGACCAGATTAAGAGCAAGGGCAACAGGAGAGACAAAAACACTAACATCAACCATTCTTAAAATAAGACCTGTGACAACTTCTCCCGCATAAATATTCCCATAGAGACGCAAAGCAAGAGAAGCTAAGTTCGTGACTTCTTCTAATAAGTTCATCGGTGTCAGGCCGATAGGGGTAACAAAAGCTTTTAAATAGTTTTTTATACCGCGGCGTCTGATACCTTCAGCATGGACAATGATGGTCACAAAAATGGCCAGAGCAAAGTCATACATCATATTAGCAGTAGGCGATGTCCAGAGATTATACTCATTTGTTTCAACCCTGCTCATTAATCCCAGATTATTAGCAAAAGCGATAAAAGTGAACAAAGTAAATAGGAAAAGCGAATAGCGCTTCCCGTTTTCTTCACCTAAATTTTCCTTAGCAATTCCTGTTACAAAATCATAGAGATATTCTAAGACATTTTGTTTGCCCTTAGGCTTTAGTGTCATATGACGGCTAGCCCAAAAGACAAATCCAAAGACAGCAGCAACTGTCAAAAGAGACATGGCAAGTAAGGTCAAATCAAATGTTACCGGTCCAATGCTAATTGTTGGTGTGTTTGATTCCAACTAACTCCCCCCCTTTTCTAAATAGGCAGGACACAAACCCTTTATCTAAGAATAAGTGTCATACCAAGGGTAACGAAGAAAGTACCTTCAATAAAGGCAACACCCAGAATCATAAGCGTTCTTAACTGACCGATAATTTCAGGCTGACGAGCGGCTGCTTTAAACAAGTTAGCGACCAAGTAACCTTCTGCCAAACTAGCACCAAAACAGGCTAAGCCAAGAGCCATAATACCTAAATTCATTTTGAATTCTCCTTTTAAATTTTTTTACTTGTTTAGTTTATTCCTATTTTCAGTGTTTGTCAACGAAAACCACAAATTGTTTGCGCTTTCCTGATCTTTAAATTTAAGCTTTTCCGAGCATCCTTTTTCAGTCATAAAAAAGAAGCCAAACAGGGCTTTACAACCTGGCATTTTTAAGCTGAAAATGGGCACAGCAGCCGATTTTGCCGGATTAAATTGGCAGCAAAAAAAGAGAACGGGAGCAAATTCCGTCAAAAACTTAGAATTTACTGTCCCGCCCTCTTTGGGAAGGCTTATTTTTCTAATTGCCAAATATCTTTAGCATACTCTGTGATGGTATCATCAGAGGTAAATTTATCAGAATTAGCAATGTTGCGCAGACTCATGCGAGCCCAACCTTCACGGTCACGGTAGAGAGCATCAATTTTTTCCTGCGCTTCCACATAAGAAGTGAAATCCTCAAGCAGGAAGTACTCATCATTATGCGTGATGAGAGCTTCATAAATTTCCGCTCCTTCACTTTGACTGTTTGGAATCGTGCCATTTATAAAGGTATCTACCACGCGCTTAATGACCGGATTAGATTCATAAACACCGCGCGAATAGTAATCATGATTTCGGTAATGGCTGTAAACATCATCCTTGTCCATTCCGAATATGACAATGTTATCATCACCGACTTCGTCCTTAATTTCAATATTCGCTCCATCAAGTGTTGCCAGCGTAATAGCACCAGTCATCATGAATTTCATATTGGATGTTCCGGAAGCTTCTTTGGAAGCCAATGAAATTTGCTCAGAAACATTTGCAGCTGGGATAATCAGCTCTGCTAAACTGACATTATAGTTTTCCAGAAAGATAACCTTGAGTTTTCCTTGAAGCGAAGCATCATTATTAATAAGGTTAGCCAGTTCATTAATAATTTTAATAACAGACTTAGCAAAATGATAGCCCGGGGCTGCCTTAGCACCGAAAATAAAGACACGAGGAACCAGGTCAAGATCCGGATTATCCTTTAAATCCCAGTAAAGTTTGACAATGTGCAGGACATTCAGCAGCTGGCGCTTGTAGGCATGAAGCCGTTTAACCTGAACATCAAAGATGGCATCGGTTGATACGTCAATACCTGTTGTTTCTTTGATATAGGCAGCCAGTTTTACTTTTGAATCCTGCTTAACACGGTAGAAAGCATTGAGAACCTCTTTATCATCAGCGAAGTCATTGAGCTTTCTGAGTTCGTGAATATCTGTCCGCCAGCCATTGCCGATGGTCTGATCAATAGCTGCTGATAATTCAGGTGCTGCAATCTGTGTCCAGCGGCGTTGAACAATCCCGTTGGTCTTATTGTTAAATTTACCCGGGTAAAGTGTGTAGAAATCATGCAGAGTGTCTTCTTTAAGCAGTTCTGTATGAAGTTTTGCTACACCATTTACGGAATGCCCGCCAATGATAGCCAGATTAGCCATGTGAATCTGATTGTCTTTGACAATCCGAGTATTTTCAATAATGTGCGTATCAATGCCTTTTTGTGCCAGACCGGCAACAAATCGGTTGTCAATTTCGAGAATAATCTGATAAACACGCGGCAGAACATTTTTGAAAAGTCCAGCATCCCATTTTTCCAAAGCTTCTGAAAGAATGGTGTGATTGGTGTAACTCATGGTTTGTACAGTCGTTTCCCAAGCCTGATCCCACTCTAAACCGTAATCATCAACCAACAGACGCATAAACTCAGCCGGCGCAACCGCCGGATGGGTATCATTGATATGGACAGAAATTTTTTCATGAATCCGCTCCAAGAGCCGTCCTTGTTTCAGATAAGATTTAATAATGGTCTGCAGCCCGGCACTTGTCATGAAGTATTCTTGAATGAGGCGCAGCTCTTTTCCTTCATAATTAGAATCATCCGGATAAAGAATGGCTGTGATATTTTTCACCCGCCGGCGGTCTGCCAAGGTCGGGTAATTGAGTTCATATTCTTCAGGAATTTCAACATCCCAAAGGCGGAGGTTGTTGACGTTATCATTGCCAAAACCAATCTGCGGAACATCATAAGGCACCGCGCGAAGAATCTGCGCACCATCGTAAGCGGGAACAATACGCCCTTCTTCATTAGCCTGCAGATGCACATTGCCATAGAGCTTAACTTCAACAGCATCATGATCTTTTCGGGTTTCCCAGACATTGCCGACAGAGCCAAACCAAGCGTCAGGCAGCTCTGTTTGATAGCCATTGACAATACGCTGTTTGAACAGACCATACTGGTAGCGAAGCCCATTGCCAAAGCCCGGATAGCCGGTTGTTGCCAGCGAATCCATGAAGGCTGCTGCTAAGCGTCCCAAGCCTCCGTTCCCCAGAGCCATATCGTATTCAGCATTTTTAACATCTTTGAAATTGATCCCTAAATCTGCAAAGCCTTCTTTAACGGTATCAAGAATGCCCAGATTCAGCAGATTGGTTTCAAGCATCCGGCCGGGAAGAAATTCAATCGAAAAATAATAAGCTACTTTTTGATGATTTTCTGAAATTTTACGGTTTCGCTCCAGCCAAAGCGGTGTGTAATATTTACGGATAACCTTTGCTAAAGAACTAAAAAGTTCTGTCGGAGTAGCATCAGGTACTTTAATCAGCTGCTCTTCATGGAGAGTGTCTTTGAAATCACGGATGAATTTTTCTTTTGTAAGTTGCATTTTTTTCCTTTCATAAGAGACTGCAAGAACTGCCGGAATTGTGCTTTCGGCCAATAGACCGACTGCTGATTGAAAAGTTCATAAAAACAGCTGTCAATCTAAGCGGACAAAAATAACACTAAATCCTAAGAGGCAAAAGCCTGCTGCTGCAGACAATTGCCTTATTTTTTATTTTGCTATTTCTTTGTAGATATCTTCATAAGCCTGACTGGCCGTATCCCAAGAGAAATCCATGCTCATCGCATTTTGCTGCAAAATTTTCCAGTCGTCCTTCTTATTATAATAAACATCCAGCGCAGTCTCAAGTGTTTTGGTCAGCCAATAGCCAGAAAAGTCTTGGAAACCAAAACCTGTACCCGTTTTTTCAAATTCATTATAAGGAATAACAGTATCTCGAAGTCCGCCCACCTCATGCACCAAAGGCAGCGTACCATAGCGCATGGCCATCATCTGTGAGAGACCGCATGGTTCAAAAGCACTAGGCATCAAGAAAAGGTCACTGGCAGCATAAATCTGCTGGGCCAGTTCTAAATCAAATGTGATATTAGCAGAGATTTTTTCCGGATAAGCATAGCTGAACCATGAAAAAGCATTTTCAAAATCAGCATAGCCTGTTCCCAACAGTACAATCTGCAAGTCCAGCTGCATGATGGTGTTTAGTTCATCAACAACCAGATTGAAACCTTTTTGATCTGTCAAACGAGAAACAATACCAATCAAAGGCACATCATCACGTACCGGCAGCCCGACACGTTCCTGCAGTGCCGCCTTGTTTTCAGCCTTGCCTGATAGGTCGTCTTTTGAAAAATGAGCCACCAAATGCGGGTCTGTTTCCGGATCAAGCAAGTCAGTATCAATACCATTGACAACACCGCTCAGCTTGCCCGATTCCATCCGCATAATCTGATCAAGTCCCTTGCCAAATTCCGGTGTCATAATTTCTTTGGCGTAACTTGGTGATACTGTTGTGACGCGGTCAGCATAAAGAACGCCTGCTTTCATCCAATTCAGGCAGTCATTCCAGCGCAGCGTCCCGTCACGATAGCGCTCATCACCGACACTGAAGAGTTCCCCCAGCATAGAAGGATTAAACTGACCTTGAAATTCAATATTATGAATGGTGAAAACCGTCTTGATGCCCTTATAAGCGTTAATCCAATGGTATTTTTCCTTGAGCAGATAAGGAATCATAGCGGTATGATAGTCATGCACATGAAGAACATCGGGAATAAAATCAATCTTTTCCATTGCTTCTAAAGCAGCTAACTGGAAGTAGGCAAAACGTTCACCATCGTCAAATTCTCCGTAAACCTGACCGCGGTAGAAATAATGCTTATTGTCAATAAAATAAAAATTAACACCATCCTTAAAAATGTGCTTGATGCCTACATATTCGCGGCGCCAGCCCACATTGGTAAAGAAGTAAAACAGATCCTTTATCTCTTCGCCGAACTTAGCATCAACAGCATCATAGTAAGGAAGAATGACACTGACTTCGTTTCCGTTTTTAACAAGGGATTTAGGCAATGCCCCGATGACATCGCCTAATCCGCCAGTTTTCGCAAAAGGAGCACCTTCTGCTGCTACAAATAAAATTTTCATCAAACCATATCCTCAACAATTTCGCTTGCTTTTGCTATAACAACCGGTTTATCTGCTGTTCCGCGAATCGTTACTCCCGGTGCAATCTTGACGTTCTTATCCAAAATCGCATTTTCAACAACAGCCCCTTCACCGATAGTCACCTTAGGAAAGACAATGCTGTTGGCAACTCTGGAATTATCCGAAATGTAGCAATTCCGCGAAATAATGGAATGCTCTACCGTGCCTTTGACAATGCTGCCCGAAGCAAACTGAGCATTTTTCACGGTCGAGTTGGCTGCAAAATAGGTTGCTTCTTCATTTTTAACCTTGGTGTAAACCTTTTGGTTGGAATAAAGGAGAGAATAGAATTTTTGAGAATCCAGCATATCCATGTTGGCATCATAGTAAGACTTGACTGATGAAATGTTGGCCAGATAGCCGGTATATTCAAAGGCCAAGGCTCTTTCGGAAACCGTCAAATCACGAAGCAAAAAGCGAAGATTGAGAGGATTTTCCTTTTCATTTTCTTTTTCCATCTGCTCGATCAGCCAAGGGGTATTAACAATGTAAATACCGGCAGACATTTTTTCAAATTCCTTGCCGACATGGCTGTCGTGACGGCCGGTGACAGTGTCTGTTTCATCGATTTCTAAAATATCGTTGGCCTTAGAAATGATATTAACAGGCAATTTCTTATAAACAACAGTGATATTGCGCTTATTAGCATTGTGCAGGTGAATAACTTGCTGAAGATCAATATTACATAGAATGTCACAGGACATATAGATGGTTTGGTCTGAACCTGAACGCTTCAGATAGGTCAAAATTTGATCGTAATAGTCCTTATCTGCATAGATGCTGTCTTCTCTGGTATTGTAAAATCCTAAGAAATAGTGGCTCAAAAGAGTATTTAAGCCCCATTCGCGGCCGCTTCTGATGTGGTCAAAAATGGAACGGATATTTTGTCCGCGGAAAATACCATAAATACTGCGAATCCCTGCATTAGCTAAATTTGATAATTGAAAGTCAATCAAACGGTATTTACCATCAAAAGGCAAGTTTGCCAAAGGACGGGTATCTGTCAGCCCTTCCATTTCGGGAAAGCCGATAGCGCTGCCTAAAATTGCAGAATATTTATCAATCTTCATTTGGAACCCCCACTACTTCATTGTAACCAATAACTTGAACGTCATCTGTTCCGTCAACTTCAACGCCTTCACCGATTTTAGCACCTTCACCGATAATGGCACGCGTAATTTTAGCACCTTCACCAATAACAGCACCGCTCATAATGAAGGAATCCTTGATTTCAGCGCCTTCTCTTACCTGAACATTGGTTGATAAAATCGAATGTTCAACCTTACCGGATACAAAGCAGCCGTCCACAACAAGTGAATCTTTGACATCTGCTTCATCAGTAATAAAGTTAGGCGGTGCGATTAAGTTTCTGGAATAAATTTTCCAAGAGCGATCGCGGCTGTGAAGCTCATTATCTTCTCCGATATATTCCATATTGGCTTCCCAAAGAGATTCGATTGTCCCAACGTCTTTCCAATAGCCTTTGAAATTGTAGGTATAAACGCGTTCACCTGATTCAAGATAGGCAGGAATAACATTTTGACCAAAGTCGGACATGTCAATATTATTTTTTTCAGCATCGACAAGCATAGTCCGCAGGCGATCCCAATTAAAGATGTAAACTCCCATCGAAGCCTTAGTTGATTTTGGTTCTTTTGGTTTTTCTTCAAACTCAACGATACGGTCATTTGAGTCTGTATTCATGATACCAAAGCGGCTGGCTTCTTTGAGAGGAACATCGATAACAGCTACCGTCAAACTGGCCATGTTATCTTTGTGCGTCTGGAGCATGTCATCATAATCCATCTTGTAGATATGGTCTCCCGACAGAATCAGCACGTATTCAGGATTAATACCGTCAATATAATCAATATTTTGATAGATGGCGTGACTGGTTCCTTGGAACCAACGGTTTCCTTCTGTTGCAGAATATGGCTGAAGAACTGTTGTTCCAGAGTCAATGCCGTCAAGACCCCAGCTTGATCCATTTCCAATATGATTATTAAGAGCCAGTGGCTGGTACTGGGTAATCACACCAACATTATTAATTCCTGAGTTAGCACAGTTTGACAGTGCAAAATCAATAATACGGTAACGTCCCCCAAATTGAACAGCAGGCTTTGCAATACTTTGTGTCAATTTGCCCAGACGTGTCCCTTGTCCTCCTGCGAGGATCAAAGCTAACATTTCATTCTTCATGTGAATTTCCTTCCCAAATAGTTTTTATTTTTTCAAACGACGTTTAATTTTCCAGATACTTGCTCCCAGAGCCGGCAGAGTGAAACTGAGCGTATTTTCATAGTCTTTCCACAAGCCTTTTTGGGTTTTAACGGTTTCATTATGCTCTTTCCAGACACCGCCGAATTCCTCAAGTTCTGTATTCCAGATTTCCTCATAAATACCGGCAACCGGTACCCCTATGGTGAAATCTTTGCGTTCCACAGGAGCCATATTAAAGACGCAAACTAACATATCTCCTTTCTCATTTTTGCGGATGAAAGACAGAACACTTTGGTCAACATTATCCGCATCAATAATTTCCAAGCCGTCATAGCTGGTATCAACCTGCCAAAGAGCTTTATGATCCTTATAGAATTGATTGAGCTTGCTTGTAAAAGCCTGCAGCTTCACGTTTAACTGGTCTTCTTCTTCTAGATTGCTCCACTCCAATTCTTGGTCGTATTTCCATTCCAAAAATTGGCCGTATTCACTGCCCATAAACAGCAGTTTTTTACCGGGGTGGCACATTTGATAGGTATAGAGACTGCGCAGCCCTGCAAATTGATTGTAACGGTCTCCCCACATCTTATGCATCAGGCTCTTTTTCCCGTGAACAACCTCGTCATGCGAGAATGGGAGGACGAAATTTTCCGAAAAGAGATACATGAAACTAAAGGTGACCAGATTAAAATCATATTTGCGGTAAATTGGATCTTCTTCGTAGAATTTAAGGATGTCATTCATCCAGCCCATATTCCATTTGTAGTCAAATCCTAAACCGCCTTCTTCGCGGCGCCCTGTAATCTTAGTCATGGCTGTCGACTCTTCAGCAATCATCATGACATCCGGATGAGCCAGCTTAAGCACGGTATTTAAACGCTGCAGGAAGTAATAGCCTTCCAAATTGCGGTTTCCGCCTTCCTTGTTAGGCTGCCAAGGTCCTTCATCGTAATCCAAGTAAAGCATATTGCTGACAGCATCAACCCGAATACCATCAATATGGTAAAAGTCTATCCAGAATTTAGCACTGGAAATAAGGAAAGACTGCACTTGATTCTTCCCAAGGTCAAAATTCAATGCTCCCCAGCGGTAATTGTGCGCCCTGTCGTGATCCTGATATTCAAAAGTCGGAGTTCCGTCGAAATAGGCTAAAGCATCATCATTGATCGTAAAATGACCCGGTACCCAGTCAACAATAACACCAATGTTGTTTAAGTGGCAGGCTTCAACAAAGTCTTGAAATTGCTCCGGTGTTCCATAAGTGTGTTCAAAAGCAAAGAAGCCCATGAGCTGATAACCCCAGCTCATTCCCAGAGGGTGAGCCATAAGCGGCATGAATTCAACATGCGTATAGTTCATCTTAACCAGATAAGGAACCAGCTCATCTTTTAATTGGTCAAAGGTGTAAGGACTGCCATCCTCATTGTGCTTCCAAGAGCCCGCATGAACTTCATAAATATTAACCGGACGCTTAAAGAATCCTAAGCGTTTGCGGCGGCCCAGCCACAATCCGTCTTTCCATTTCTTTTCAGGAATGGTTCTGATCACGGAGCCTGTCCCCGGACGCTCTTCCAGATAAATAGCAAAAGGATCAATCTTTTCGACAATCTGTCCGCCCTGACGCGTCACAAGATATTTATAAATGTGCCCCTCCTTAGGCAAATCAGTAAAGACCTCCCAAACACCGGCTTCATTTTTTTGCATCTGCAGAGGATTGTCAAACCACCCTGTAAAATCACCGATCAAATGAAGATCTTCAGCATTGGGCGCCCAGACTCTAAAGACATATCCCTTAACACCATCTCTTTCGGTTTCATGAAAACCAAAATAATGCTGCGCATGGAAATTTTCACCCGTTCCGAATGTTCTCAATGCCTCTTTTTCGTCCATTCAACCACCTCCTCTAGTTTGTTCGTAAAAGTAAGATAAACCTGCCCTAATAAAACAAAAATAACCCAAGCAAAAACTTGGATTATTTTTAATTCAAGGACCACGGCTATCAAATTTTCAAATGAATGATTTAATATGAAAGCGCTATCTATATCTTTACTCATATTATAGCACACTTTTCATTCTATGTCATATTAATTTCAGTCTTTTTCTCATTTGCATTAAAGTCTAATTGGAACACCTTACCGGCGCCGCTGACATTGACAGTGAGCAATCCTGAGCCATATTCTGCTGACGCTACATAAACATGCTTGCGAATGTCTTCAAAGCTCCGATATGAAAAGGCAGTTTCCTGCGTTTTCATATAAATCAGTTTTCTTACAAAATCAACAGTTGATTTATACAAAGTAACATGATCCCAGTTAATCTGATTGACCGCATCAGGTGCATTATAGCTGTTCATCGCCCGCTCCTTGTCTGCTTCAGTCAGCTCTCCGTCTGAACCTGTTGCAAACAGCTTGGTTCGCAGAAATTCCTGCCCCAGCTGCATAAAGGCCATGCCCTGCATGAGAATGCCCATACTGGTAGCAAGTTCTACCCGCCCAATATGACTGTCTTTATCATCTTCGGGGTGCAGCTCTGACAGAAGGTCATTAAGATTATAGTTATCATGTGCTTCAACATAGTTAAGTACCTGATCAGGTGTCAGGTAAGGCGCCAGCTCATCGCTTCCCAGCATACCTTTGGCAAGTTCGTATTCGGTTGCTTCTCCGGAAACAAAGCCGCGTTTAAAGTCTCCGTAAACCTCAGCCCCTTTAATGGCATTTCTGACATCATCATTAAAGAATCCGATGCAGGGCATCTGGTAGGCATTGCCTTTTTTGGCCTTATCTTCAGGCCTGAGACCTTCTCCCATGTCCCATCCTTCGCCATAAAGCAGGATATTGGGGTCAATCTCATCAACAGCCTGCCTGATAGCATTCATCGTCTCAACATCATGGAGCCCCATCAGATCAAAGCGAAAGCCGTCAATATTATAAGCTTCTATCCAATAAAGGACAGAATCAATCATGTATTTTCGGAACATTTCCTTTTCACTGGCTGTCTCATTGCCGCAGCCGGAACCATTTTGAAAGGAGCCGTCACGGTTCATGCGATAGTAATAATCCGGCACTGCCAGCTGAAAGGCCGAATCTGAATTGGAATAAGTATGATTGTACACAACATCCATGATCACACCGATTCCTGCATCATGATAAGCCTGAATCAGCTGCTTCAGCTCAAGAATTCTTGTGGTAGGTGCTTGGGGATTGCTGGCAAAACTGGCCTCAGGAACATTATAATTTTCGGGATCATACCCCCAGTTATAAGCATAAGATCCGTCTGTCTCAAGCGTTTGGTGGTGGTCAAAGACCGGCTGCAGCTGAACATAATTAATCCCTAAACCTTTCAGATAATCAAAGGCAGTTGCATCGCCGTACTGATTTTTAGTCCCTGTTTCAAAGGCACCTAAAAATTTTCCGCGATTTTCCGGCTGAACGCCCGATGTTTCAGACTTGGAAAAATCTCTGATATGCATTTCTGAGATGACTGCCTTGTTGGGATTGCTGAGCCGCCAGACGGCATCCTTGCCCTGCTTAACGGTAAATCCTTCAGGCTGCAAATCGCTGTCTGAAACAACAACGGAACGTCTGCCATCTGCTGTCGCTGCAATCGAATAAGGGTCTCTGGTATCTCTGAATGTCCGTTTTCGGTAATAAACACGATAACAGTAGGCCTGAAAGTTCAGGTCTCCTTCTACTTTTAGGAACCAGACCCCTTGCGTATTTGCCCTATGGTCAGCAGGGGTTCTGCTGTCCCCACGATTCATGCTGATGACCTGGCTGACACTGGCGTTTTCTGTGGTTGCACTGTAAAGAATCAGCTCAACCTTCAGGGCAGTCGGCGCCCACAGGCGAAATTCAGTAGCTTCTTTTTGGTAAGAAAAACCCAGCCAGCCCTGAAAGCCCCACTCTTGGTCGAAACGCTTGCTGTTAACAGCCATATCAAAGGCATGCGGCTGACGCCGACGGTAAGCATGGCTGGTAACAGCAGCCTGTCTGGAATAGTAAAGGGTGCCATCTCCTTCAACAATCCAAACCTCTGTTTTAAGCAGGCCCGGCTGGCAGTCAATCTTAAAATCGGGTGTCTTGACGGACCAATCTGCGTTTTTGACAATCAAATAGACTTGATTTTGAAAAGACTCTGATTCGTAGGTAAGACTGCCGACGATTCCAAAACTGTCAAAACGGGCGAAGGAAGCATCCTTTCCCGTCCGGCCTTCTAACCATTGCCACATGCTGAAATCAAAATAGTGTCCTTTATTGCTGTGGTAGTGTACAACTACAACATTTTTCATGTATCCCTGCCTAACTAATTTGTCTCCTCTGACTTGTCCAGCCCATCTAAACTTTCTGCTTCTTTAGCAAATTTCTGAGCAATTGCTTCTAATACCAGCTCTTCTGTATCAAGCGTAATCGCATCGTCGGAAATCTCGTCTGTGTTGGCGAAAAATTCAATATGATTATTCAGATTGCGCAGTTCAATCGGTGCGTCGCCGCCGTACTCACCATCAAGGTTAATCATCATTCTCTTAGGAGGATTGCCCTGAGGAATGATTTTCAGATAGCTCGTTTTGATGTATTCAATCTTTTTATGATTGATATGCCGGCCGCCGGTCAAGACCAGCCGAATCAAATCTGTCAATTCGAAAAGATTGGCCGTCTTAACCAAAATCAAGGTGAAATTGCCATCGTCCAATTTAGCATCCGGAGCAATGGTTTCAAAGCCGCCGACCGAATTGGTCAAAGCCACAAAAATCATTGACGCTTCGCCTTCAAAAACACCGTGATCATGAATGACCTTAACCGGAACATTGCGGACGCGCGGCAGCAGCTCGGCTCCCTTAACCAGATAAGCCAAGTAGCCAAACATGGTTTTTAACTGGCTGGGCACGCTGTAGGTTAATTCGGTCAGGCTGCCCGCTGCAGCAATATTGATAAAGTATTTATCTTTGTAGGCCTGACCGATATCCATGTGAACCGTCTGATTCTTGCCGATGAGCTTGGCAGCCTCCACGGGATTGCCGCGGGGAATTTTAAGCGCCCGTGCAAAATCATTGGTCGTACCGGTGGGAATAATGGCCATCTTAGGACGTCGTTTCAAGGGAGCAATACCACTGACGACTTCATTGATTGTCCCGTCTCCGCCTGCTGCAATGACAAGGTCAAAGCCTGCCACAGCAGCGCGCCTAGCCTCATTTTTGGCAGAATCCGGCTCAGGAGTTGTTTGAAAGGCGCTGGTTTCATAGCCGAAACCTTCCAAAAGGTCCAAAACATCTGCTACATTTTTTTTCATGATTTCCTGACCAGAGGTCGGATTATAAATCAAACGTGCACGTTTGCGTTTTCTTACCATATTTCTTCTCCCCTCACAGACTTTCTAACCAAGCCTCATCTTTGATCTCAATGCCTAAACTTCTGGCCTTGTCTAATTTTGAACCGGCGTCGCTTCCTGCCACCACCAAACTGGTTTTTTTAGAAACACTGCCGGCAACGTTAGCGCCAAGATTCTGCAATTTTTCCTTGGCTTGATTGCGGGTCAGTTTTTCCAGCTTTCCTGTCAAAACCACCGTCAAGCCTGATAGTGCTGCGTCATTTGACACCCGCTGACCGAGATAGGACAAATTCAGTCCTGATGCTTTTAATTCAGCCAACAGTTTCTGCGCGCCGCTGGTCGCAAAATATGTTTTCAGCGACTGGGCAATGACCGTTCCGAGACCGTCAATACCGGCAATATCCTCAAAATCTGCCGCAGCCAGCTGCGGAATAGTTTCAAATTTTTCCAGCAAGAGCCGGCTGGCCTTACTGCCGACATGACGGATTCCAAGACCAAACAGCAGCTTCTCAGCCGAATTGCCTTTGGAAGCCTGAATAGCGTCATAGAGCTTATTGGCTGATTTTTCTTTAACCCCTTCAAGCGTCATCAAATCTTCAACAGTCAGCTGGTAAATATCAGCGACGTCATGGATCAGATCTGCTGTAAAGAGCTTCTCAACAATTGCCGGACCAAGTCCTGCAATATTCATGGCATTGCGGCTGGCAAAATGAATCAGTTTTTCCTTGAGCTGGGCAGGGCAGCGAGGATTGACACATCTCAGTGCCACTTCATCCTCAAAATGAATCAGCCCGCTTTGGCAGGACGGACACAGATTAGGAATCGGCATGACTTCCTGCTTATCGCGCTTAGATGTGACAACATGCAAAACCGCCGGAATAATATCGCCTGCCTTATAAACAACGACTGTATCACCAATGCGAATGTCTTTATCAGCGATATAGTCAACATTGTGCAGGGTTGCCCGGCTGACCGTTGTTCCTGCCAGCTGTACGGGCGTCAGGTTGGCTGTAGGCGTCACAACACCTGTTCGTCCGACCGTCCAATCGACCGATAAAATTTCGGCTTCTTTTTCCTCCGCCGGAAATTTATAGGCAATTGCCCAACGCGGCGCCTTAACGGTAAAGCCTAATTCCTCCTGCATGGCTAAACCGTTGACCTTAATGACAATACCGTCAATATCGTAGTCCAGCTGCGAGCGTTCCTTGGCAACAGTCTCGATAAACTGCCAGATGTCATCCATTGATGAGGAGACGATATGCCGCGGATTGACAGTAAAGCCCAGCTGAGCAAAGCTTTCCAGCACTTCTTCCTGACTTTGAGCAGCAGTCGGTCCCGCTTCTTGATAAATGAAGCTGGCCAGCCTGCGCTTCGCCACGACCCGTGTATCCAGCTGCCGCAGAGTTCCTGCTGCAGCATTGCGGGGATTGGCAAATTCGGCTTCCCCGTTTTCCCGGCGCTCAGCATTGATGCTTTCAAAGGAAGCCTTGGGCAGATAGCACTCGCCTCTTACAGTCAGATTGATCGGCTGGGGCAGATGCAAGGGAATATCCTGCACGCGCTTTAAATTTTCTGTGATATTTTCACCGACAGTCCCGTCCCCTCTGGTAGCACCGACCTGAAGGGCTCCTTCAACATAGGTCAAAGAAATAGAGAGACCGTCAATTTTCAATTCTGCTAAATATTCAGCTTGGGGAAATTCTGTTTTTACCCGCTGATCGAAAGCATCCAGTTCCTCACGGGAAAAGGCATCCTGCAAAGAAAAAAGAGGGTACTCATGCCGATACTTTTCAAACCCTTCTAAAACAGGTCCTCCCACACGGTGAGTGGGGCTGTCAGGCAGTATGTCCTCAGGGTATTTTTTTTCCAGCTCGGCCAATTCCCGATAGAGTTTATCATACTCGGCATCCGAAACACTGGGGTTGTCTTTGGTATAGTATTCCTTAGCGTATTGGTTCAGCAGCTGAACCAGCTCATTCATACGTTCTTTCATACCTTTTATTTTACCATATTTTCAGCGGCTTTCCCTAATTTTTAAATCAGAAAATAAAAACAGAGTTCCTAAAAAAGCAAAAAGATCAAGGCTGCTGATAAAAAGTGATACAGCCAGTTAGGATGATATTTGAGCAGCAAATAAAAAAACCTATCTACCGCGATAGATAAGTTTAAACAGGCTATTTGTTCTGTCACTCTTAAAAACAGCTTTGGCTCCTAACATTATTTAGTGAAATCAATGTGTTTGCCAGCTCGGTCAATCACCAGTGCACCGATAAGCAGGGACGCAAATTCTCCCAGAGCTGTTGTCAGCCAGGTTATCCAAAAAGGCGTATTAAAGATCACCTTTAATTCTGCTGCAATGGTAAACATAGACAAGGAAAAAAAGATGGCAAAATAAAAGAAGGCTTTGTTGATGAACCCATTAAAAAGATAAGCATCTTTGTATTTGGCAAAAAGAATAACGCCTAAGCTGACAAAAATAAGGGTTGAGCCGCCGCCGACAAAAACATCTACCAGACCAATTGTGCCCATGGCATTGGCAATCATACAGCCCAGCGTTACAGCAATAATGTATTTAGGATTGAAAAAAGCCAAAAAATAAAGCATCTCAGCTAAACGAAACTGTATGCCGCCGTATGAAAGGGCATTGAGAGGCGGTGTGGCAGTCAGCACCACGTATACAGCTGCCACAATAGCAATATGGCTTAAATCACGAACAGTTAATTGTTTCATTATTTCTCCTTTGACGGTTGTCCCGTTTATAATATGCTTGGTGAAAGGGAAGTAAGCACCAAGGGTTGCTGAGCAACTTATTCAGTATAGCATATTTCCACTTTTTTTGATATAGTAAGTTTATGAAAAAATTATTAACGACTGATTTTCTAAAAAGAGTAACCCGGCACGAAGTTTTTAAGTATTTGGTTGCAGGGGTTCTAACAACTATCTTTTATGCTGTTCTTCGCATTGTAATCATCTACCCTATTTTGAAAAACGCCACCCTAACAGCGACTATCGCCAACGTATTGGCTATTGTCTTTGCTTTTGTGATTAATGATACCTATGTTTTCAATCAGGCAAGGCAGGGCTGGCAAAGCCGTTTTGTGAAGTTTTTCCTGGCACGCCTGTCAACATTGTTCTTGGATACTGGTTTAGCCTATCTTTTAGTTGACCAATTCCCGGGAATTATCGGCCAGTTTGTCGGCAATAATTTGTCCTGGGTTAATGCCATCGCTGCCTTGATCGGTCAGGTATTAATCATGGTAACCAACTATGTCATCAGTAAATTCTTTATTTTCAAAAATAAAAAATAAAAAAGCAGCCTTGCTGCAAATAGAAAAAGGAGAAAACAGCACGTTCATGATATGACATCGTGAGCCGCTGTTTCTCCTTTTTTAGTTGCAAATTATTTTTATCGATCTTAAATCCAATTCTCTTCACGCGCAATTCTGACAGCCTCTGTACGATTGCTGGCAGACAGCTTGTTAAAAATACCAGTCATGTAATTTCGGACTGTGCCGTTGGACAAGAAGAGTTTTTCAGAGATCTCCTGATTAGACAGACCTCTGGCCGCTAAAAGCAAGACTTCCTGCTCTCGCTGGCTCAGCGGATTTGACGTAAAAGTGACTTCCTCAATCAGCTCAGGAGAATACTCTCTTTGTCCGGACAAAACGGTGTGGATCGTCTGCATCAGCTCAGCAGTTGAGCGATCCTTCAAGACATAAGCATCAACATGGGCTGCTAAGGCACGCTTAAAATAGCCTGAGCGCTTAAAGGTTGTTACAATAATAACCTTAGCAGCTTGATGGTGAGCACGAATCCACTCCAGCACATCCAGCCCTGTTTTCTTGGGCATTTCAACGTCCAAAATAGCCACGTCAACAGATTCTTTTTGCAGCAAGGCTATTGCCTCGGCACCATTGGAAGCTTGAAATATAGCCTCAACGCCGTCTTCCATGAGCAAAAGCTGACAGAGAGCATCCCTCAGCATAGACTGATCTTCAGCTACTAATAATCTCATACTAATTCTCCTTATCTTTAAGTCTGATCTGAATAACAGTCGGCTGTTTGCTTGATAAAATATCAACCTGCCCGTTGACTAAGTACAAGCGCTCACGAATGGAGCTGAGCTCCCTTCCGGTCAGTTCATCAAAACCGCAGCCGTTATCCTCTATTTTGATAATAAAGCCGTCTTTTTCAAAAATATGAATCTGACAGGCCGAAGCCTTGCTGTGTTTGATAACATTGTTGGTCAGTTCTCGCAAAATCATAGTCATGCTGGATTGGATAACCGGTGATAATTGGTCCGTATTGACCGTATTTTCTACTGTTAGACCAATATCAGACAGGGCAAACATCTCTGTAATCGCCGCCAATTCTTCTGTAACTGTCCGGTATTTGAGATTATTGATAAGTTCACGGACATTTTTCATAGATTCTTTGCTGATTTGATTGAGATCCAGCAGTTCCTTGCGGACAGCTTCTGTATTTTGCTTGTTCAGCTGTTTCAGCGCCAGTTCCGTTTTTAAGGTCATCATGGCAAAGGTGTGTCCCAAGGTATCATGCAAATCGCGGCCGATACGGTTGCGCTCATTTTCAGCGGCCAGCAGATTAATAGCTTCATTCTGCTTGTATAGCTCCCGTTTCATTTGTTCTTCAATTTGAGTCTGATGTTGAGTATAAAGCATAGTTAAGACGAAAGTTGCGACAAGAAAGAAGTAAACTTTATTGAATGCTGAAGTCGCACGAATAAAACCAACTAAGACCACGATTACGATCCCAAGTAAAAAGGAAATAAAGCGATAACTCTTTATCTTATCTCCGAATCGCCAGACGAGAAGATTAACGAGAAAGAAGAAAAACCACATCATGGAGCCTTCGATAAAGCAGGATATCCAGACGATGTAGCCCAACAGGTAAAACCAGAGGCAGGCAATTATTTTAGGATAGTCATCCTTGATATGAATAATGGCGATAAAGGCCAGCGCAAAAAGCACGGACGGTAAAAGCGTCCACAAGGGATAGCCAAACCAGCTGACACCGCCCAGTGGAAAAATCATAAAGACCAACCCTACATAGTAGAGTGGATCCGTTTTTTGAAAGGGTCGAAACATCATTTCACCTCAAGCTTTTTTCCGACTGCAAGAGCAATCGCTAAGACTATGATAGCATATCCAAAGAGAATTGAGAGTGACTGGATGGAAAAATCTTTATCAAAATAAGAGATTACCATGTTATTAAAGTGATACGTCGGTGTCCATTTGGCTAGTTTCTGCATCACTTTAGGAAAGGTTGATACCGGCATCCACAGTCCGCCCAAGACAGACAATCCCATGTAAAATATATTAGCAGCCAGAGAAAGAGTTTGTGCAGACTTGATATGAGCAAAAAGGGTACCAAAAGGCAGGAAACAGAAAGCCCCGGCAAATAATAATCCTCCTGCTGTCAGCCAGTCTTTCCAAGGCATGGATACACCTTTAAGAAAATGACCGACCAGAAACACAGCTATGATCGCCAAAACAAAATGTACCAAAATGGTTATAATTTTGCTGACATAATACTGCCACAAGGGGACAGGGCTGTGCTGAACAGCCTTTAAACGATTGCCGGTCTTATCCTCGTGAAATGCAAAAGGCAGCGAGTAAAAAGCAAAACTGAGGCTGGAAAAAGCGGTCATTTGCAGCATATACTGTCTGATCCAAACTTTAGCCATTTCTTTTGGCATGGATTCATCATTAGCCCAAATAGTGGTAAAGAGCAGGAAAAAGCCAATCGGCATGCCAACAGCCATAATTAAATTAGATAGAGAACGTTTATTGACAAGGTATTCTTGCCTTAACATTGCTTTAAAGGTTTTCATGAGCTTTTTCCTCTCTTTCATTTTCAAAAATACTGTCAAGCAGGGTTCGGTTGGCCATTTCAATATCTTCAATAGGACATCCGGCATCTTCTAAAATCTGCCAGATTGCTTGAACTTCCTTGGTTGTGAAGGTTATTCTGTCTGATTTAACACTTAAATTGTAAATAGACTGATCTTCTATATTCTCTAGATAAGCAAGCGGCAGCGTGAAGACCTTCTCTTTTTCTTCAGCCCGCATAAGATAAGGCGTAGTATCGCGCAGCAATTTTCCATCATGCAGCACCAAAATGCGATCCGCTGTATGCTCTACTTCCTCAATATAGTGCGACGAATAGATAATCGTTTTCCCCGCTGCCTTGAGCTCATTAACAATTTCCCAAAAGCGCTTGCGCGTGCTGGTATCCATCCCGGCTGTCGGCTCATCAAGAAAGATAATATCCGGCTGACCGATAATGACTTGAACAAAAGCCAGCAAGCGGCGCTGACCGCCGGAAAGCTTTTCAGCAAATTGATTTTTTTGCTCAGCTGTAAAACCAAGCAGCCTGTCAATCGCTGTGTCAGACAAAGGATGATCATAAATGCTTTGCTGAAACTGAAGAAGTTCTGAGACTTTTAACTTTTGTTCGGTTAAATTTTCCTGAAAAAGGATGCTGACCTTGCCCTTAAGCTGTGAATCATGGGCCGATTTCCCCAGCACTTCAATCTGACCGGCTGTTGGATGATAGTCTCCCAAAAGACAGGACATAAGTACCGTCTTGCCTGCCCCATTGGGACCGATCAAGGCCATACAATCGCCCTCATTAACCTCAAAAGAGAGGTTTTTCAGTACTTTTTTATCCTTAAAATTTTTTGTCAGCTGTGAAACTTTAATGACTGTTTTAGTCATACGGGTTCTCCTTTCAAGAGCTGCCAAAGCCTACTGAACGTATAGTGACAATAGAAAAAGCAGCAAGTCACAAAGCTCTGGGAGCTCTGCCCTTTTCGAAAGTGGGATAAAAGCCTGTATGCCTGGTAATTTTGGCACTTCCTGTTATAAGCACTAAAAAGCATACAGCAGCTATTATTCTTTCTTTTTTCTTCACTTTCTGCTTTTATTATAAAAAATAAAAAACATTCCGTTTAGCACAGAATGTCATATCATGACATGACTTTTGTCATGTCTTATTATATCAAGGCTGACCTTTCTCAGCTGATCACCCAGAATGAACAGGCAGCTAACCTGGCTCAAGCCATCATTTCTTGTTTTCTTCATCTTTTTTAGCCATATAATCCCGTCTGGACTGGATAATAGTGATAATGTTGCCTCGTCTTGGTTTAAATTCCTTAACGTATTTTTTTTGATAACTGGCATTTAAAACAGCCCCTAAAATCAGAATTCGGGCAAAGACTATAAACCACAGCATTAAAGCAAACAAGGTCACCGATCCAAAAACCCGGAGATTTTCCATGCTGACAGTAGCATATCTCAGATAAGTCCCAAACACGCTCGTCATTGTAAAGAAGAGAATACTTGTAAAGATCGTACCCGGCAGAATATAGCGGATTTTTCTGATTCGGACATTAGGCAGGATATAATAGAGAACCGCTAAAGCAACGAAGAAAATCGCAGCGGTTACCGGCTGAGTTAAATTCATCAACATATCATACAAATCCTGATTGAGATAAGAATTGTGATATAAAAAAGTCAGCACCGTCTTACCAAACGTTGACAGTATGATGGCCAGTGCCAAAAAGAAGATCACCAGCAAACTGGAAAAAATTCCGACAATATGCCCTAAAATCAAATCACGGTGATCTTGAATGCCGTAGGATTTATTCATGGACTTCTGCAAAAAAGTCAGACTCTTTGACATGGTCCACAGACCCGTAACAACAGCCAGCCACAAGAGACTGGTGGAGGGTTTGTTGAAAATCCCGACAACAATACCTGAGGTGCTGTCATAGAGCTGTTCAGGCAGGTTATTCTTCATAAACGATAAGAGTTCCGAAGTATCAATATTCAGATAAGGAAACAAGTTGGCAAGCAAGATCAAAAAGGGAAAGATGGTCAAAATCAGATAGTAAGCTACTGCTATACTGGAGAGGTCCATCTCAGAGCTTTTATAGTAGGTTAAAAAATTTTGAACATACTGGCTTGCCTGTAATTTTTCAATAAACTTTTTCACTGCAACTCCTATTAATAGGTGCCTTCTTCTCCTTGACTGGTAAGAATACGCGGACCGTCTTTGGTAATAACAAACTGATGTTCATATTGGCAGGAAAGACCGCCGTCAAGCGTCTTGTGAGCCCAGCCTGTCTGCATATCAGTATCAATTTCCCAGGTTCCCGTATTAATCATGGGTTCAATCGTCAGCACCATTCCTTCTTTCAAGCGCAGACCGCGGCCGGCGCGTCCATAGTGGGGAACATTAGGCTCTTCATGCATGGTTGGCCCGACACCGTGACCGACTAAGTCGCGGACGACACCGTAGCCAAAGCTTTCAGCATATTCTTGAATGGCCGCACCGATATCGCCGATACGGTTGCCGACAACCGCTTTTTCAATCCCTCTGTAAAGGCATTCCTTGGTAACATCCATGAGGGTTTTTACTTCTTTGGAAACATTTCCGACAGCATAGGCCCAGCAAGAGTCGGCAATGCCGCCGCGGAAGCTGTCTGTGTACTTTTTGACTTCAGCAACATTATCGAAATTTAATTGTGATACATCCAAATCTTCTTTAGCAATAGGACCGCCGATAACCATATCGACCTTAAGAAGATCGCCGTCTTGTAAGGTATAATGGCGCGGAAAGGCATGAGCTACCTCATCATTTAAACCGCAGCAGGTTGCATAGGGATAGTCCATAAAATGACCGTCTGCACCAATTTGCAAGGGCAGGAAATTTTCTTCCTTACAGCGCCTGCGGACGTATTCTTCAATTTCCCACATATCCAGTCCCGGCTTAATCAAATCACGCAAACCGATATGAATGCTGGCTAAAAAATCGCCTGCTTCATCCATGGCTTCAATTTCACGCGCTGATTTCAATGTAATCATGTTTCATTTAACTCCTTAGTTCTAATTCAATTTTGTCGTAACGACGGCTTTGGTAACAACTTGACTGCCGTGATAAATTTCAAAGTCAAGCGTAGCACTCCGTCTGTTTTCAGTAATGACCTTGGGCTGAATTTTCAGCAGATCATCAATTTGAACGGCCTGTAAAAAGTATAACATCATTTGTTCAATAATGATATTCTTTTTGTGCTTTTGCGTCAAAACCCGCATGGTAATATCCTTTAAAAATTCGGTTAAAACACCATGTGCCAAATTTCCTGCCGGATCAATCATAGCCGGTTCCACCACAAATTGAAAGCCGTTTTTTTCCTCCTGCAGATTGGCCGTAATCTGCTCACTGTAAGTATAGGTGCTGGTTCTTTGAAAATTTTGCAGATTTTCCATCACCTGCCGGCGCGTAATAACACCTAAAAGGCTGTAATCTTCCTTAACCACCGGCAGCATATCATAATCTTCAAAAATCATCTTTTGGCTGATATTAGCCAGACTAAGGCTTGGTTTGGCAACGACAGGATTTTTAGTCATCAGCTGATTGAGCACCATATTAGGGTCCTTGCCGGCGACATCGCGCATACTGATAACACCGACAACCATATTGTGGCTGTTGATGACCGGATAGCGCACATGGTTGGTCTTTTTGATCAGGCTGTTATAGTCTCTGACCGTATCTGTGTCATGCAAAAAACCGTGGTAAATCTTTTCCTGATAAACTTCCTCAACGGTCTTAATATCAGTCTTGATGCGAACATTGGAAAGAGCTTGATTGATCAGTGTCGCCACAGTGAAGGTATCATAATTGGTCACCATAACCGGAATTCCCAATTGATTGGAGGTTTCACGCACCCTTTCAGATACAGGAAAGCCCCCGGTTACTAAGATAGCATTTTTATTCTGCAGGGCCAAAAGCTGAATATTCTCACGGTCTCCGACAATCAGCAGACCATCCTTGGTCAGGTAGCGGTGAATATTGTCAATGGTCATGGCACCGATAGAAAACTTACTGAATTCATGACTGAGGCCGGACTCGCCTGAAACAACTTCTGACTCGCTGATATTGGCAATTTCCTTATAGGTCAGTTTATTCAGGCGCACACGCACCTTCTTTTCAACACGAATGGTCCCGCTGCGCGGTCTTGTTTCAACTATGCCGCGGTTTTCTGCCTCTTTAATCGCCCGGTAGGCTGTTCCGTCACTGACTTTCAAATGATTGGAAATGCTTCTGACACTGACGCGTTTGCCGATGGTCAGATTTTCCAAATATTCTAAAATATCCTGATGCTTACTCATATCTCTTCTCACCTATCCTTAATTCATATCTTAAATAATCACGCATTTTATGTGTGTAGCGGTCGCTCCCCTTAAACTGTTTGACCAAACGAAAACCGGCTTTTTCTGCTACTCTGGCGCTGGCAGTGTTCTCTTTATGAACAATTATCTGTAACAGTTTCAAATCAAATTCCTCAAAAGCCAGAAAAACCAGGTTTTGAAGAGCCTCAGTTGTCAAACCCTGTCCCCAGTAATCCTTATGCAAAAAATAGCCAATCTCAGCTGTTTGAGCTGTTAAATCTAGTTTGTCAAAGCGAATCGCACCAATCATTTTATGATTTTCCTTGTGCTCAAGAGCCCAGACACCCAAGGGGTTTTTCATAAAATAATGAACCAGCAAAAAATCACTCTCAGCAAGGCTGGCCTGATGAGGAAAAATAAATTCCAAATTCTGCGCATCACTCGCTATTTCATAAAAATCCTTATGATCCTTAAAGGCAAAAGGGCGCATCAAAAGACGCTGCGTTTCAAATTCTGAAAAACGTCCTAACTGTGTCCATATATCCATATTGTTATAATACAGTTTTTTAGGCTAAGAGTCAAAGAAAAGACCGTATTTTTAAGAATTTAGGACATCTGAAAATAACTGTAACAGTTATTTTTATAAAAAACAGATATATTCAGCAGACTTTCTAAAATAAAAAAACGAGACTACACAGGTTCTTAGCCGGCAATCCCTGCTTGTCTCGTATTGTTATTAAAGAGCCCCTACAACCTTATGAGGCAGATATTTCTCATCCAAATAAGCCATATCTTCATCTGTCAGTTTTAGATCGAATGCACCCATGAAATCGTCTAGATATTTTTCCTTGGTGACACCAACAATTGGAGCATCAATCCCCTTTTGCCACAGCCAAGCAAGGGCAATCTGAGCACGAGAATGATTATATTTTTCAGCCAGTTCAGCGACACGCTTGACGATAGCCATATCTTGTTCTTCTGTGCTGTCATATTTGGATTTTGCTGTTTCATCAGTCCTGCTTCTAGCCGTATCAGCTGTCCAATCACGGATAACACGGCCTGCTGCGAAGGGACTGTAAGGTGCTAAGCCAACACCTGAATCTTTACAAAATGGAATCATTTCGCGTTCATCTTCACGATAGAGCATATTGTAATGATTTTGCATAACAGAAAATTTGGTCCAGCCATTCTTTTCAGCTGTATACTGGGCTTTCTGGAATTGCCAAGCATACATGGCTGATGCTCCTAAATAATGTACTTTACCAGAACGGACCAAATCATTAAGAGCTGACATGGTTTCTTCAATCGGCGTATTATAGTCCCAACGATGAATGTAAAGCACATCAATATAATCCGTTCCTAGACGCTTGAGACTGGCATTGACCTGATTAAAAATCGCCTTGCGTGAAAGTCCCGTTGTATTGCGCCCTTCATGCTGACCATCACCAAAGAAAAGTTTCGTAGCAATAATCATTTCCTCACGGTCTGCAAAATCCCGAATGGCACGGCCCAGGTACTCTTCACTGCTGCCAGCACCATAAACATTAGCCGTATCAAAGAAATTGACTCCCAAGTCCAATGCTTTTTTAATAATAACTCTGCTTTTTTCCTCATCCAAAAGCCAACCTGAGTGAAATCCTTTACTAGCATCACCAAAGCTCATACAGCCCAAGCAAATCTTAGATACCTCAAGTCCTGTTCTACCTAATTTTGTATATTCCATAATATTATTTCCTTTCTTAGACTAAATGGTTTTCAGCCAGTTTTTAATAGTGGATGGACTTGATAAAATCCGGCCTTGCGGCAGATTGAGACCTGTCCACAGTTCCATCGCTTTTTGCGCATCGTGATAATCAGAGCCGCCTGATGTTGCAAAACTGGCCACCTTTTTATTGGTCAGATCAAGATTCTCAAGAACAGTGCGAATAATTTTCGGCGGAATGCCCCACCAAATCGGATGACCGATAATCACTTGATCATAAGGAGTCAGATCCAGCAAGGCGCCGCGATAAGCGGGGCGGCTGGCTTCATCATTTTGTTCCTGGTTAGCCCTGCAGCCTGCATTTGTCCAGGTCAAATCTGCTGCTGTGTAATCTTTTTCAGGCAGAATCCGATAAAGATCTGCTCCTAATTCCTGAGCCATTGTTTCTGCGGCTCTTTTGGTATTCCCTGTATTGGAAAAATAGAGAATAAGCGTTTTTGCCATAGCTTTTCCCTCCTTTACTTAAGCTACTTTCATTATAAACCTTGAAGTTGACTTTAAGTCAAGTAAAAACAGGCAGTTTCATTTTAAAAATAATAACTTTACAAGCTGGGAAAATACCGACTGTTCAAATTCTGAGACAGACTTTGCCCAAAAAAGAAGCAAAAAAGTCCGGGATTGTTTTTAATCCCGGACCTTTTGCTTCGCTTTATCTTACAGACTGTGCCAAATATCCTTATCATATTGTTCAATTGTTCTGTCTGAAGAGAAGAAGCCTGCTTTGGCGATGTTGTGAAGCACTTTTTTGTTCCAAAGCGCTTGATTTTCGTAATCTGCCAGCATTTGTTCTTTCTTAGCAATATAGTCTTTCAAATCAATGAGGGTCATGAACCAATCTTTGTTGATTAATTCATGATAGAGGCGCTCCAGGCGTTCCTTTTTACCCAGTGCCAGAATATCAGGACTGACAATAAAATCAACAGCCTCTTTGATGGCAGCATCATGATCATAGTAGTCTTTTGCAGCATAAGCGTTTTTCGCATAGAGATCAATAATGGTGTCAGAATCCTTACCAAAGGTGTAAATATTATCTTCACCGGCCAGCTCAGCAATTTCAACATTAGCCCCATCCATGGTTCCCAAAGTCAAGGCACCGTTGAGCATGAACTTCATATTGCCGGTGCCTGATGCTTCCTTAGAAGCCAGAGAAATCTGCTCAGAAATATCTGTTGCCGGAATCAGTTTTTCAGCGACCGTGACATTATAGTTTTCGACAAGGAAAACATTGAGATAAGGACTGACAGCCGGATCGTTATTGATCAACTCTGACAGACAAAGAATCAAGTGGATGATGTCCTGTGCAATGGTATAAGCCGGTGCCGCCTTACCGCCGAAAATAACCGTAATCTTGCGCTTTGGCAGACGATGATACTTCTTAATTTCCAGATACTTATGAATCACATACAGGGCGTTCATCTGCTGGCGCTTATACTCATGAAAACGTTTGACCTGGGTATCAATGATGGAATTGGCATCCAAGTCAATTCCCTTATTTTCTTTCAAATAACGTTTGAGTGCGACCTTGTTATCAAATTTAATTTTGCTCAAACGGTCATGAACCGCTCTGTCATCAGCAAAAGCAAGCAGTTTTTCCAGCTGGCTGGCATCTTTCAGATAGTCGTTTCCGATTAATTCTTTGATGTAAGCCGCTAAATCTTGGTTGGCAAATTCCAGCCAGCGGCGGAAGGTAATCCCGTTGGTTTTATTATTAAATTTTTCAGGATAAATATCGTAGAAAGGCTTGAGCTCACTGTTTTTAAGGATTTCCGTATGCAGGGCAGCCACGCCGTTGACACTGGTTGAAAAATGGATATCCATATGAGCCATGTGGACACGGTTGGAGGTATCAATAATCTGCACGGCTTCATCATCATACTCAGCACGAATCAGCTCATCTAATTTTTTAATAATGCGAACCAAATGCGGCACTACTTCTTCTAAATAATCCAGCGGCCATTTTTCCAAAGCTTCCGCTAAAATGGTATGGTTAGTATATCCGACCATATGTCTGACAATATCAACCGCTTCTGCAAAATCCAGACCATGTTTTTCCGTCAGCAGACGAATCAGCTCGGGAATAACCATGGACGGATGGGTATCGTTGATCTGTACATAGGCGTAATCCGCCAAGTCATGCAGGTTAGAGCCGCGTTCCAAAGCTTCATCAATCAAGAGCTGAGCCGCATTGGATACCATGAAATACTGTTGGTAAATGCGCAACAGTTCCCCGTTTTTATCGGAATCATCCGGATAGAGGAAAAGGGTCAGATTCTTTTTGATTTCTGTCTTATCAAAGGTAATACCATCCTTGATTAAACCGTAGTCAAGCCCGTCAATATCGAATAAATTGAGATAATTCTTCTTATCCTTGTGATAACCCAAAATATCGATACGATCCAGTCTTGATTTCAAAGTGAAATCACGGAAAGGAATATCATAGGAAATATCAGTCGGCACCAGCCAAGAATCATCTTCAATCCAATAGTTTGGTTCAGCTTCTTGCTGATTATCACGAAAGACCTGCTTAAAGAGACCGCAGTGATAATTGAGACCGACACCTTCACCGTTAATACCAAGTGTTGACATGGAATCAACAAAACAAGAAGCTAGGCGTCCCAAACCGCCATTGCCGAGCGATGGTTCCAGCTCGATATCTTCTACCTGGCTGATAGATTTACCGGCCGCAGCCAAATCGTCTTTGACAGCTTCATAAAGGCCTAGGTTGATCAGGTTGTTGGACAGTAATTTACCAATTAAAAATTCAGCTGAAATGTAGTAGACCTTGCGTTTAGAGCTGTTTTTAGGCATACCTTCAGCAGCTTCCTTGACAAAATGCAAGAGCTGAATGTAGATGTCCCGATTGCTCAATTGTGAGAGGGCTTGCCCTGTTTTGTTCTCAGCATAGTTAGCAAACTGTTTAGTCTTTGATGTCATTTTCTTCATTTCCTCTTTGATATAGTTTAGTTAATGCAATTAAAAAGTCTTTTTTGTCTTGAGTCAGATCCTTGGCCCGCATGCGCCACTGCCAGTTACCACCAATGGTAGATGGTGTGTTCATGCGTGAGCTGGCAGGTTTATTGAGCAGATCCTGCATGGTCAAAATCACTGTATTGCTGACGGTTGAGAAAAGCAGCCGCAGCATGGCCTGATTAACCGGTTCAATCGGTTTTCGGTGGGTATAGGCATCAACAAATTCTTCTTGTTCTACACTAAGGCTGTCATACCAACCGTTGACAACTTCATTATCATGAGTTCCGATATAAGCAACACTATTGGGGGTGTAATGATGCGGAATATCAATACTGTGTCCAGTTAAATCATAAAAACCAAATTCTAAAATTTTCATGCCAGGAAAGCCAGTATCTTTTAAAAGCTGCCTTGCTCTGTCATCAACATAACCCAGATCCTCAGCAACAATCGGTAGATCCCCCAAAACATTTTGAACAGCTCTAAAAAGTGCTATGCCAGGGCCCGGCTGCCAGCAGCCTTTCCTAGCTGTTTTTGAGTCTCCTTCAATTTCCCAGTAGTCTGAAAAACCTTTAAAATGATCGATCCGCAGAATATCATAAATTTTGAAGCTTTCTTGAATACGGTAAATCCACCAGGCAAAACCTGTTTCCCTATGCTTTTTCCAGTCATAGATAGGATTTCCCCAGAGCTGTCCTTCGTCACTGAATTCATCTGGTGGACAGCCAGCAACCGATAAAGGCTCCAAATTTTCATCCATTTTAAAGAGCTCAGGCATGGTCCAGACTTCAACGCTGTCCTTGGCAACATAGATAGGCATATCGCCAATAATTTTGATATGCTTCTTATTGGCATATGCTTTAAGCGCCAGCCATTGTTCAAAAAAGAAATACTGAGTAACCTTGTAATAATTAATCTCATCAGCCAAAAGACGCCGGTAATGAACCAGTCGCTCTTCATCACGCTGGATAGCCTTTTTATCTCCCCATTCCTGCAGGGCCTTGTGCCCAAAATGTTCTTTTATTGCCATAAACTCAGCATAATCATCAAGCCAAGTCTCATTTTGCTCTTCAAAAATCTTTAATTTTTCACGATTTTTTTCAGCTGTCAAAAAGTTAGCAACAGCCTTTTCTAAAATTGGCCTGCGAACTTTAAACAAAAGGGCATAATCAACAGCTTCTTCATCATCTCCAAAGGAGACCGTCGCATAATCTGCTTCAGGAAGCAGCCCTTTTTCCCGCAGTAAATCAAAGTCAATAAAATTAACATTGCCGGCAACTGCAGAAAAAGATTGATAAGGAGAGTCTCCATAACTTGTTGATGTCAAAGGCAATAGCTGCCAGTAGGTTTGATTGGTTTCTTTAAGAAAATCAACAAAACGGTAGGCTTCCTGACCAAAGGTGCCAATACCAAACTTTCCAGGAAGAGAGCTGATATGCAGCAAAACACCACTTGCACGTGTTTCCATACTTTTCTCCTTTATTTAAGATACAAAGGGCGTGAAGAAATCCGTATAAAATAGGAAACTGCCGCTGTGTCTCCAAAACACAAGGAAGTTTATCTTTTTTACTAGGATTTTAGCCCATGTTCTATTATTTGCTAAGCTAAGAGAATTATAACGCAAGCGTTTGCGTAAGTCAAGAATTTTTAGAAAAAAATAAAAAAGAACAGCAAGAATGCCATGAAATCATATCAAAGCACACTTCTTCCGATCTTTTTCAGTAAAAAATTTAGTTTCCCTTTTTGAGATTGCGAACACTCTCGCGTTCCTTTAAGGTAAAAGGAACAATCACTTTTTCATTTTGAGTTTGACTGTCTTTAATTTTTTCTATCAGTCTATGCAGACTCAGTCTTCCTAGACTGCTGACATTAATATCAAAGGTAGTCAAATAAGGATGCAAAATAGTTGCATAACTGGAATTGTTAAAAGAAACAATTGATATATCATCCGGCACAGTAAAACCATAATAAGACAAAAACTGTATGATTTTAATTGACAAAACATCCCCAATAATCATCAAAGCACTTATTTTTTCCCTTTGAATTGTCTCAATAAAAGCTTCTAGCAGCTCCGGCCGTTTGGAATCAAACAAAGCACTGTTATAAGACTTTAATCCTAATTTCATCATTCCTTTTTGGTAACCAATGTAGCGTTCAAGATAGATTTCACTCTTTTGATCATTGGTGACAAACAAAATCTTTTGATGCCCTCTTTGGTTGAGATAGTTAACTGCTGTTTTGGCCATCAGCTGGTTATCATTATCAACATATGTGGTTTCATTTTCGTAGTCTACCGGTGCACCGATAATGACAAAAGGAATCTTGTATTTCATAAGATATCGGCGGACAGGATCATCTTCTTCCGAATAGAGAACGATAAAGCCATCTACCCGCTTTTGACGGTACATCAGCTGAACCTGACTTTTCAGATCTGACAGGGTATTGCTGGTCGCGATTGAAACAGTAAAATTATTGTTTGTTGCTTCATCGTTAATAGCTGTCAGAATTTCCATGAAAAAAGGCTCGCTCAGCCGGTCCGGGCCTGATAAAGGCGGTAAAACCACACCTACACAGTAAGTCAGACCGCTAGCCAGCATCTGTGCTGCCAGATTAGGCACATAGCCCAAATCATCCATGGCCCTTTTAACACGATCCTTGGTTTTTTGCGAAATTGATGAGCTGTTTTTCAGAGCCCGGCTGACAGTGGAGGGATTAACACCTGCCCTTTTTGCAACATCCTTAATGGTAACCATATCATTTTCCTTTGCTTTTGCTGAACTCTATTTTACAACAGTTTGTTTAGACTTACAAGATTATGAGAGGATTAACTTTTTAGATGAAAAACAAATTAATTTTTTAAGTTTTTCTTTCTATTTGAAAGCCTGTTAAAACAAGCGATTGCATAGGTTTTATCCTTTTATCAACGCTAAGTAAAACCTCATTTTCTTAAATATTTTAAAAAAGGCCTTGACTTTTCTTGCAAACGGTTGCATAATAAAAGATGTAATTTTTATTAAAACATTTCAGGAGGAATATGCTATGAAAACATGGCAAAAATTAGTCATCGGCGGCGCAAGCCTTGCTCTTGCAAGCAGTATCCTTGTTGCCTGCGGATCAAAGGAATCCAAATCAAGCTCAGCTGATTCCAAAACCATAAAACTATGGGTACCAACAGGGGCTAAAAAATCTTATGAAGACATTGTTCAAAAATTTGAAAAAGACTCCAGCTATAAAGTAAAAGTCATCGAATCTGAAGATCCAAAAGCCCAAGAAAAGATCAAGAAAGACCCTAGCACTGCTGCGGATGTCTTCTCTCTGCCCCATGATCAGCTGGGACAGCTAGTGGAATCAGGTGTTATCCAAGAAATTCCAGAAAAATACTCTAAAGAAGTCGCTCAAAATGATACCGAGCAGGCTGTAGCCGGTGCTAAATACAAGGGTAAAACCTACGCCTTTCCATTTGGTATTGAATCACAAGTACTTTACTATAATAAAACCAAATTGTCAGCTGAGGATGTCACATCCTATGAAACAATTACCAGCAAGGCAGCTTTCGGGGCAAAATTAAAACAAGTCAATGCCTATGCTACTGCACCCCTGTTTTTATCAGTTGGTGACAAAATTTTCGGAGAAAACGGTGAAGACGTTTCTGGTACAAATTGGGGTAATGAAGCCGGTGTCTCTGTTCTTAAATGGATTGCTGCTCAAAAAACAAATAAAGGCTTTGTCAACCTTGATGACAACAATGTTATGTCGAAATTCGGCGACGGCGCTGTAGCTGCCTTTGAATCAGGACCTTGGGACTATGAAGCTGCACAAAAAGCTGTCGGCAAAGAAAATCTCGCTGTTGCGGTTTATCCAATGATCAATATCGGCGGCAAAGAAGTTCAGCAAAAAGCTTTCTTAGGTGTTAAGCTCTATGCTGTCAATCAAGCACCGTCTAAAGGCAATACAAAACGTATCGCTGCCAGCTATAAATTAGCCTCCTACCTCACAAGCGCCGAAAGTCAGGAAAATCAATTCAAGGACAAAGGACGTAATATTATCCCAGCTAATAAGACAGTCCAAAATTCTGAAGCTGTTCAAAATAATGAATTAGCACAGGCTGTCATTAAAATGGGCTCATCTTCTGACTATACCGTAGTCATGCCTAAACTGAGCCAAATGACAACCTTCTGGACCGAAAGTGCTGCTATTCTTAGCGATACTTACAATGGTAAGATAAAAGAAAGTGATTACCTTGCTAAATTAAAACAATTTGATAAAGATTTGGCAGCTGCTAAATAGGAAACATCATAAGTGAGGGGATCAATCTTCTCACTTATTTGTTAATTAAAAAAGGAGATTTACATGGCTAATTCATCTTTATATGATCAGGTATCTGTATCTGAAGCCTTCAAACAAGGCGGGGCAGATATCAAACTGTCATTTCTTATTATGGGCTTTGCCAACCTAGTCAACAAGCAGTTTATCAAGGGTTTTCTCTTTCTCATGAGCGAAATTGCCTTTTTAATTGCTTTTGTGACTCAAGTAATTCCAGCATTTCAGGGCTTAATAACACTCGGCAGTCAAACACAGGGCATGCAGGAAAAGGTTGTTGACGGAGTTAAACTGCAAGTCGCTGTTGAAGGGGACAATTCTATGCTTATGCTGATTTTCGGCTTGGCATCACTAATTTTTTGCATGGTCTTTGCTTACATTTACTGGTGCAGCTTAAAAAGTGCCCGAAACCTTTATGTCATTAAAAAAACAGGTGCTAAAATTCCGTCGTTCAAAGAAGACTTTTTGACTTTAGCAAACGGACGTTTCCATATGACACTGATGGCTGTTCCTTTAATCGGAGTTCTGCTCTTTACTATTTTGCCTTTGGTTTATATGATCTGTTTAGCCTTTACTAATTATGATCACAATCACCTGCCGCCAAAATCTCTTTTTGACTGGGTAGGCCTGGTTAATTTTGGCAATGTCTTAAACGGCCGAATGGCAGGAACCTTCTTTCCTGTTTTGTCGTGGACACTTATCTGGGCTGTTTTTGCAACCGTTACAAACTTTATTTTCGGTGTTATTTTAGCGCTGGTTATCAATGCCAGAGGACTTAAATTAAAGAAACTGTGGCGGACTGTTTTTGTTATTACTATTGCAGTACCACAGTTTATTTCACTGCTTTTAATGCGGAATTTTCTTAATGATCAGGGACCTTTCAATGCTCTTTTAGAAAAAATCGGTCTGATTTCTCACCCGCTTCCCTTTTTATCAGACCCTCTCTGGGCAAAAGTCTCCATCATCTTTGTCAATATGTGGGTCGGTATCCCATTTACCATGCTAGTTGCAACCGGTATTATCATGAACCTTCCCAGAGAGCAGATTGAAGCTGCTGAAATTGACGGAGCAAGCAAATTCCAGATTTTCAAATCTATTACTTTTCCGCAGATTCTGCTCATCATGATGCCATCTTTGATTCAGCAGTTTATCGGTAATATTAACAACTTTAATGTTATCTACCTACTCACTGGCGGCGGACCGACAAATTCTCAATTCTATCAGGCTGGCAGTACCGATTTGCTGGTTACCTGGCTCTATAAGCTGACAGTAACGGCGGCGGATTATAATCTAGCTTCTGTTATCGGTATCATTATCTTTGTTATTTCTGCTATTTTCAGCCTTTTAGCCTATACACGTTCAGCATCTTATAAGGAAGGAGCAATCAAATAATGAAAAGGAAAAAACGATTTCAGCTGGGGCTCACCTATGCTTTATTAATCCTACTATCTTTCATCTGGCTTCTTCCCATTGCTTGGGTAGTTCTGACCAGTTTTCGCGGTGAAGGAACAGCTTATGTAACCTATTTTATCCCTAAAACATGGACAATTGATAATTATGTTAAACTCTTTACCAATTCTTCCTTCCCTTATGGACGTTGGTTTTTAAACACATTTGTCGTAGCAACTGCTTCTTGTATTTTATCAACTTTCATTACGGTTGCCATGGCCTATTCACTCAGCCGTATCAAATTCAAACATCGCAACGGCTTATTAAAATTAGCCTTGGTGCTTAATATGTTTCCGGGTTTTATGAGCATGATTGCTGTTTATTATATCTTAAAAGCGCTCAATTTGACACAGACCCTGACATCTCTCGTACTTGTTTATTCGGCGGGGGCTGCCTTGACCTTTTATATTGCTAAAGGTTTCTTTGACACCATTCCCTATTCACTTGATGAATCTGCCATGATTGACGGAGCAACACGCATGGATATTTTCTTTAAAATTACCCTGCCACTCTCTAAACCAATCATTGTCTATACAGCACTTCTAGCTTTCATTGGACCTTGGATTGACTTTATCTTTGCACAGGTCATTCTGGGAGATGCGACAAGCAAGTACACCGTAGCTATCGGACTCTTCTCTATGCTGCAGCCTGACACCATCAACAACTGGTTTATGACCTTTGCAGCCGGTTCTGTCTTGATTGCTATTCCAATTACTCTGCTCTTTATCTTCATGCAAAAATATTATGTTGAAGGTATCACTGGCGGATCCGTCAAATAGAATTAATAAGGAAATATTGTTATGACAACGTTGAAACTTGATAAGATTTATAAAAAATATCCAAACAGCAATCATTATTCAGTCGAGGATTTTAGCCTTGACATCAAAGACAAGGAATTCATCGTCTTTGTCGGTCCTTCCGGCTGCGGCAAATCAACCACACTTCGAATGATTGCAGGTCTTGAAGACATTACAGAAGGAAACCTCTATATTGATGACAAGCTTATGAATGATGAGGCTCCTAAAGATCGTGACATTGCCATGGTTTTCCAAAATTATGCTCTCTATCCCCATATGAGTGTTTATGAAAATATGGCCTTTGGGCTTAAGCTGCGCAAATATAAAAAAGATGACATTGACAAACGTGTGCGCGATGCTGCTCAAATCCTTGGTCTGACAGAATTTCTCAACCGAAAACCTGCTGACCTCTCAGGAGGACAGCGCCAGCGGGTGGCTATGGGACGTGCTATTGTCCGCGATGCCAAGGTCTTTTTGATGGATGAACCGCTCAGCAACCTTGACGCTAAACTGCGGGTCTCCATGAGAGCAGAAATCGCTAAAATTCACCGTCGAATCGGTGCCACAACGATTTACGTTACCCATGACCAAACCGAAGCCATGACTCTGGCCGACCGTATCGTTATCATGAGTGCCACTCCTAACCCCGATAAAAGCGGTTCTATCGGCAGAATTGAACAAATCGGAACACCACAGGAGCTCTACAATGAACCGGCCAACAAATTCGTAGCCGGCTTCATCGGCAGCCCGGCCATGAATTTCTTCGAAGTAAAAGTTGAAAAAGACCGACTGATCGGTCAAGACGACCTCAGCCTTGCCCTTCCTCAGGGGCAGAAAAAAATCCTTGAAAGTCAAGGCTATCTTGGTAAAACAGTTATCTTTGGCATTCGCCCGGAAGATATTTCCAGTCAGCAGATTGTTCATGACACCTTTCCAAATGCTAATGTTACAGCTGATGTTCTGGTATCAGAACTTTTGGGCAGTGAAACCATGCTTTATGTGAAATTCGGCAATACTGAATTCACTTCCCGTGTTGATGCCAGAGACAGCTACAATCCAGGTGACAAGGTGACATTGACCTTTAATGTCGCTAAAGGCCACTTCTTTGATACGGAAACTTCAGAACGAATCCATACTTAAACAATTCAAAAATAGCTTAACAGTTATAAAAGCAGGATAAAACTTGGGAGATAATTCCAAACTTTATCCTGCTTTTTGCCTATCATATTTTTAATACACAGGCTGACTTCTCATCCTGTTAAAAGAGGGGGTAAAGCCCCTTCTCAAGACCTGTCCTATCAGCACTGCGGGTCCTGTTTGTATTAACCAGTACTGCCTTTACTCTTCTACAATTTTGATATCGGCTCCCAAGTGGGTTAATTTTTCAATAATATCAGAATAGCCTCTCAAAATAAATTCGATATTGGAGATGACCGTTTGGCCCTTGGCAATGAGGCCGGCTGTCACAAGAGCAGCACCGGCACGCAGGTCCGTTGCTTTAACCGGAGCACCGGTCAGTTCATTTGGTCCCTCATAAACAATCTGGCCGCCCAGAACAGAAATATGAGCTCCCATTCGCGCCAGTTCCGCCACATGATTGATCCGTTTTTCATAGATGGTATCACGAATTTTGCCGCGGCCGTGAGCCTTTAATAAGAGAGGCGTAATGGGCTGCTGCAGATCGGTTGCAAAACCAGGATAAGGAGACGTTTTAAGCGAAACAGCCTTTAAATTCCCTTGCTTTTCCACAAAAATACTGTCTTCTTCGATGGTCATACGTACGCCCATTTCTTCCAGCTTTGAAATAAAGCTCTCCAAATGCTCGTACAAAACATTGGTAATTCTAACCCCTTCGCCAATAGCAGCGGCCATGGCGATGTAAGTTCCGGCCTCAATCCGATCAGGGATCACCTGATGGCGGGTACCATGGAGCCTGTCAACACCTTCAATGGTGATAATGTCAGTTCCTGCACCGCGGATATGAGCGCCCATATTGTTTAATAAGGTTGCAATATCGATGATTTCCGGTTCCCGCGCAGCATTTTCAATGACTGTGCGTCCTTTTGCCTTACTGGCTGCAATCATGGTATTGATGGTTGCACCGACGCTGACTGTATCCATGTAAATATGAGCGCCCTTGAGCTCTCGGCCTTCGGTAGAAAGACGCATAGCTTCGCCTTCATAGGAAACAACAGCTCCCATAGCTTCAAAAGCCTTTAAATGCAAATCAATAGGACGCGGTCCCAAATCACAGCCCCCCGGCAGACCAACGACAGCTTGACCGAAACGCCCCAGCAGGCCGCCATAAAAATAATAGGACGCCCTGAGACTGTTAATCTTCCCATAAGGCATAGGAATATCCTTTACGCCGCGCGGATCAATCCTAAGACTGTCTCCCTCGCGCTCAATGCTGGCTCCCATCAAGGTCATGATGTCAATCAAACTATCCACATCACTGATCGCCGGAACGCCGTCCAAAGTCACAATATCATCCGCTAAAATAATGGCTGGAATCAGGGCAACAACACTGTTTTTTGCTCCCGAAACAGCCACTTCGCCTTTTAAAGGGCGACCGCCGTTAATAACAATTTTCTGCATACAATCAAAACTTTCTTTACTCTTTAACTAGAATTCAACTAACCTATTTTATCACATCTTAAGTCACATTTCAAACTAACTGAATAATTAAAAAATAATGAAAACTTTTTCATGCAGCAAAAAAGCAGGTTTCCCTGCCTTTTCACTTAATTCTCAAGAGCTTTTTTAAGCGCTTCAACCTTGTCCAATTTTTCCCAAGGCAGATCAATATCAGTACGGCCAACATGCCCGTAAGCCGCAGTCTGACGGTAAATAGGATGCTTTAAGTCCAGCATTTTGATAATGCCAGCCGGACGTAAATCAAAAATCTGCCGCACAGCTGCTTCCAATTGACTTTCCGCAACTGTCCCGGTACCGAAAGTATCCACACGAACAGAAACAGGCTGGGCTACTCCAATCGCATAGGCCAGCTGAACTTCTGCCTTCTTAGCCAAACCGGCTGCAACAATATTTTTAGCGATATAACGCGCCGCATAGGACGCCGAACGGTCAACCTTTGTGGCATCCTTGCCGGAAAAAGCACCGCCCCCGTGGCGGGCATAGCCGCCATAAGTATCCACGATAATCTTACGGCCGGTCAAACCGGAGTCCCCCTGAGGTCCGCCGATGACAAAACGGCCTGTCGGATTGATGAGATACTTAGTTTTGTCATCAAGATACTCAGCCGGAATAACGGCTTTGATGACCTTTTCAATGACATCTTTGTGAATCTCTTCGTTGGCTGCTTCCGGATCATGCTGCGTCGAGATAACAACCGTATCTACGCGAGCCGGCTTGTCATTCTCATCGTATTCAACTGTCACCTGACTTTTAGCATCCGGCCGCAGGTAAGCAATCTCGCCTGACTTTCTCAGCTCTGCTAATTTTCTAACCAAGCGGTGCGCCAGAGAAATCGGCAAGGGCATGAGCTCTGGCGTTTCATCAACCGCAAAACCGAACATGAGCCCCTGATCTCCGGCCCCAATCAAATCTAGCGAATCTTGCTCATCCTGACCGCGTACTTCAAGGGCTTCGTTGACCCCTTGGGCAATGTCCGGCGACTGTTCAACTAAGGATGGGTGCACCCCGACTGTTTCGGCTGAAAAGCCGTATTCAGTTTTTGTATAACCAATTTCAGCAATGGTATCACGTACTATACGGTTAATATCCACATAAGCCGTCGTCGATATCTCACCAAAAACATGGACCGACCCTGTATAAACGACCGTTTCAGCGGCCACATGGGCATCGGGATCCTGTGCTAAAACAGCATCTAAAATAGCATCTGAAATCTGATCTGCAATCTTATCGGGATGTCCCTCAGATACAGATTCAGACGTAAACAATTTACGTTCTGACATAAAAATGTCCCCCCATATCATTAAATTTTCATTTCAGCACTCTGTGCGCCAAAATATGTCGGAAATAAATTTCCTTGAAACATCCATTACAGAAAATCATCATCATTTCAGCAGCAGACATTTCCAGTGAGTTACAAAGTACCATCCTGCACAACCAAATCACAGCCGATGAGCTTGACAAAGCCTGTCAGAAACTGTCAGGCTAAACCAAAGCCCTAGCAAGACGCTGCAATTTTAATTTGTCAGCTGATTTCTTTTATCCGGATTGGCTATTTTACGGTTTTAAACCTCTCAAAACAAGCCGGCAGAGAAAAGTCAGCCGCAAGGGATGTCTTATCGGGACTCATAACGTTTCTATTGTACCATGTTTTTAGCAAATACGAACTATATTTTTTAAAAATGCCAAGATATAAGTTTTGCTAATGGTATCAGTCACTTTTCTCCTTACTGTAGAAATAAAAAAAGCAGAGCCTGAACCAAAAAGCTCAGCACATCTGCTTTCTAATCAGACATAATTGTCTGCTGTTGTTTTTGCTTCTTTCAAACGCCTAATTCGCATTTGAGAAGCCTTTGAAACCTTCCGGCATTCCTTTGTTAAGGTGCTTGATAGAATCACTGCCCGGAATAGGCGGCAAACCAAAGGATCCTTCTGTGGTAAAGGCCTGCAATAAACCGGGTGTCCAATGTGCTTTTTCCAGCTGCTCAGGAGATATCTCGTGAGCAATGGTGTCACCTTGACCATCATCAATCTTTTTGCCAAAGAGAGGATCTACAATCGTACCGCGCCCAACCGCAATCAAATCTGTGTAATTCTCAACAGCATCCTTAGCAGCTTCTTCTGAGAAAACACCGCCGACAACAATCAGCTTGGTCTGATCATCCAGGATTTCCTTGAAGTATTCCGCAAAAGAACGTTCAGCGCCTTGCGGCTTAGAAGCGTAGCCATTCCACAGGGAAAGATGAATGTAGTCAAGGTCGTTTTTGATGACTTCCTTGATTAAGGCCAGCGCATCCTTGTAGGTATAGCCGATGGTGTCCCCGTGAATCTCTTCCGGACTGATGCGATAGCCGACGATGAAATCATCGGGTGCATACTGGGCCACCACGCGCTTAACTTCGTGAACAACCGCCAGCGGAAAAGCCATCCGTTTTTCCAAAGAACCGCCCCACTTATCCGTTCGGTGATTGGAAAAGGCTGAGAAGAACTGCTGGATACCATAGTGGTTAGCCCCGTGGATTTCGACACCGTCAAAACCAGCGTCAATAGCCCGCTTGGCAGCACGGCCAAAATCTTTGATAATTTCTTCAATTTCGTCCCCTGTCATTTCACGAACAGGATAGGACAAGAATGAAAAGTCTATGGCTGACGGCGCCAGAACTTCTTTGCCCTTAGCAGCGCGTCCCATAGCTTCACGGCCGCCGTGATGAATCTGCAAAATAGCCTTATTGCCATCTTTCTTCAAGGCCTGCGCAATGGATTTGATAGACTCAAAGTGCGCATCATCATAGATCCCCAGCTGCTCGGGAAAGCCGGCCGGCGTACATGGTCCGCCGGTTTCACTGACATAGTGATACTCAGCAATCAAGAGTCCTCCGGCCTGCGAACGGGCGCCATAATAGTCCAGTGTATCCTCAGACGCAAAACCGCCTTCCTTGCCTGAGAAGGTCAGCATAGGCGGCAGGACGATGCGATTGTGCACTTTTGCACCATGACGAAAAACAACCTCATCTGTCAGTTGATGAACCATTTTTTCCATCTCCTTATTGTGAAAACGTTTTATCACTTTCATTATAGCACTAAAGAAGGAAAAAGACGGGGAAAAACAAGCGCACAGCCAAATTATTTCGGCCTGTTAAAGATGCTGGTCTAAGGAGGTAATACAGTGAAAATAACTGCTTTTTTATATCTTATTAGAGTAAAAAATAATGCCCTTTCCCCACAACTGTCTATTTATGCTACAATATAATAAAATAGGTTGCTGATAGGGGTAAAAGCATGAAAACATATGAAAAAATTTATCAGGTATTGGCTCAGGCAGATGATTTTGTAACCGGAGAGGTTTTGGGAAAAGAACTTGATATTTCTCGGACAGCTGTCTGGAAAGCCATTCAGACCTTGGAAACCAAAGGACTTGTGATTGAGTCCGTTAAAAACCGGGGCTATCGCCTGATTGCAGGAGACCTTTTTCTGCCTGAAGAAATTGAAAAAGCGACTGGAATCAAAGTCTTTTTCAATGAAAAAAGCACGTCTACCCAGCTGGATGCTAAGGCCGGAATTGACAAAAAAGACCCTGTGCCGGCTCTTTATCTGGCTCCCAGCCAAAAAGCTGCCAAGGGGCGCTTTAGCCGGCAGTTTTTTGCTCCGGAGTCCGGCGGGATTTATATGTCCTTGCATCTGCACCCTGAACTTCCCTTTAAAGAACTCCCTGCTTATACCTTGATGGTTGCCTCCAGTCTGATTAAGGCTATTTCAAGGCTGACTGGAATTGAACCTGAAATTAAGTGGGTCAATGACATTTACCTAGACGGCAAAAAGATTGCCGGCATTTTAACCGAAGCTGTCTCCTCCATTGAAACTGGGCTCATTACCGATGTCATTATCGGTATGGGGATTAATTTTCATGTGACCGATTTTCCTGAGGATTTAAAGGACAAGGCAGCCAGTCTTTTTTCAGAAAAGCCCACTGTCACGCGCAATGAACTCATTGCTGAAATCTGGAACATCTTTTTTAACATCCCTAAAGCCGATCTCATCAAGGTCTACAAAGAAAAATCACTCGTCCTAGACAGACAAGTGACCTTTGTGGAAAATGATGTTACTTACAGAGGAACAGCCGTAGATATCACTGATGCAGGACAGCTCATTGTTCAGCTGGAAAACGGGGAAGAAAAGGTGCTTAACAGCGGGGAAATCAGTCTTTCTTCCTGGTAGCCGCCAGTACTGCCTTGGTAAACTTAGTGATGAGATAGGCCTTGCGCAGACTGCGAAACAGCAAAAGCCCCCAAAAGCCGGCCCAAAAATACTGACCGTCTAAAACAGCATCATTGAAAAAAATCGTTTCAGTCACGGTTATCAGCACCATGACAGCAAAGTCTTGTTTTAACATACCCTTATTGTACCAGAAAAAAAGGCTGATACAAAAAGATTTGTACGTATAGCCTTATTTCGTTTTTACATACAGAAAGCACATCTGCCTCTATCTTTTTCATAAAATCAAAAATCAATATACTTAAAAAGCCGGTGAATTCACCGGCTTTTTTCTATGTAACTTCAGCACTTCTGACACATCAATACGTTTTCAAAAACAGCTGCGCAAGGCGCCTCATTCTTCTTCCAGACTGATCTTATCTGCCAAAAAGTCAAAGCCTTCCGGAATAAAATCGGCTTCTTTGTCAGGTTTTTCATCTTGGTCAGTCTTAGTTGCTTTGATACTCTGGGCAAATTCGCTGCGGATAGCGTTGAAGTCTGCCCGCGGCACAGCCATGATCTTAGGTGAAAAGCCGGACGCCTGACTCATGATATTGCCAAAAATGTCATTGAGGTTCGATCGTTTCATGACCTGCTCGGCATTAAAAGCGGCATCAAAAGCTAAAATCGCATTTTCACTGTTGGCAAGGACGGGTTCAGACCCCATCAGCAAAGCCCGGTCCTGCATTGAAATATTGTCTAAAATCTCATTCCAGGAACTTTTGAGAGCATCCAGATACTGGCGGGACTTTTGGCTGTCTGCCACTGTTTCCTGCATGATAGTCATGACCTTGTCCTTATCCACCTTGTAGCGGAAAGTCTTGGTTTTTTGCTTCTGCGGTTCTTTGATTGGCTCTGTTTTTTTGACAGACTGCAGTGCCTGTTTTAATTCTTTGACTTCTGCTTTTAATCCGTCAATTTCCTGAGCAATATTGGCCGGAAGTTCCTGCGTCTGAGCTTTTTTGTCTTCTTCACTCAGCCGTATGGTCATCATTTCCGCATAGATTTTAGGATGTGTTCCGTTTTTTATTTCCGGCAGACTCTTAGTCACGACATCAATCATTCTGAAAACAGCATCCTGAGACAGGGATAAATTGTCCTGAAAGGCCTGCCCTTGATGTGTATTGTCACCGCCTGCCTGAACTATCAAAATATCTCTAAAATAGTTGAGCAAGTCTGTCGCAAAACGGCTCATGCTTTTGCCGCTGTCAAAAATAATTTCCAGATCGCTCAACGCCTGACTGGCATCATGGTTTAAAAGATCTGACACATAATTATCCAGAGCACTCAGGCTGATACTGCCGGTAATTTCTTCGGCTATTTCCAGCGAAACATGCTTATCGGCAGTCAAGCTGAGAGCCTGATCCAAGATAGAAAGGGCATCCCGCATGCCGCCCTCGGCTCGTTTGGCAATCAAGCTGAGAGCTTCTTCGTCAAAGGCAACCCCTTCTTTTTGAAGGATTTCTGCCAGATGCTCCTGAATAGCCTTGGTTTTAATGGTCTTAAATTCAAAACGCTGCACCCGTGACAAGATAGTCGCAGGAATCTTGTGCAGTTCGGTTGTCGCTAGGATAAAGACGACGTTCTCTGTCGGCTCTTCAAGCGTTTTTAACAGAGCATTAAAGGCACCGGCAGACAGCATATGAACTTCATCAATGATGTAAACCTTGTAAGTGGCTCGGCTAGGTGCATAGGTTGATTTGTCACGAATTTCCCGGATTTCATCAACCCCATTGTTTGACGCCGCATCAATTTCGATGACGTCTTCAAGACTGCCGTTGGTAATATCATGGCAGATATCACACTGGTTGCAGGGTTCGCCGTCTTTTTGATGAGGACAGTTCATGGCTTTGGCAAAAATCTTGGCAGCACTGGTCTTTCCTGTTCCGCGCGGACCTGAAAACAAATAAGCATGGCTGATTTTGCCTAAAGCAACCGCCTGCTTTAAGGTCGTTGCCACAACTTCCTGCCCAACCATTTCATCAAAAGTCTGGCTTCTGTATTTTCGATAAAGGGCTTGATACATCAGTTTTTTACTCCAAACATGTCAAAATTCCAATCCGTTTTTTCAAGCAAAAGTGCTACAAATCGTTCCAAATAAGTTTGATCAATGGCATCGTAATCTGCAAGCTCCGAAGAGTCCAAATCCAGAACTCCCACTAGCTGGCCGTCTACAACCATAGGCACCACGATTTCTGATTTAGCCGCAGAATCGCAGGAAATGTAGTTGGCATGCTTGGTCACATCCTCCACAATTAGCGTTTGATGCTTCTGAGCGGATTCACCGCAGACCCCTTTGCCAAGAGCAATATGCACACAAGACACCGCCCCCTGAAAAGGACCCAAGATCAATTCACGGCCATCAAACAGATAAAAACCTGTAAAAACAGAGCGAGGCAGAGCCATCTTCAAAAGAGCACTGGCATTGGCTAGATTAGCCATTGCATTACGCTCATCAGTAAAAAGCGCTTTTACTTGAGCCAGCATAAGTTTGTAATTTGCGATTTTTTCTTGCTCGTTCATAGTTTCCATTATAACAAAAAAGCTCTCAAAATGTACGATAAAAGAAAATCCCTGCTTTTCAAGCAAGGAAAGTTTACTAAACAAATCTGCTTCTGTTAAAAAGCGCGGTAAAAATACCCCAGTCCGCTATTAATTGTTTTCTACTGTATACTTATTATCGTTCACCAAAACAGCCTGTTGGTTAGTTAATTTAAGCAGCTGGAGCTGTCCTTCATAGACGGCTGCTGTCTGCTCGGTTATTTCTTCAAAAGGAGATTCACCCCAATGCGGCAAAACAGAAAAATCAACTAGACCTAAGGCAGCATAATCTGTCAGATCTGATGTTAGACTCTTATCATCCATGATTTGGCTGTAAGAAATATCATTGGAAGCAATGATGGCACCAGCTGATTCACCGACATAAACCATTCCTTGATTGATGCGTTCGCGGATCAAAGGCAGTAAATTTTTTCGCTTTAATTCCTGTAAAAGATAAAAAGTATTGCCGCCTGAAATGTAGAGACAAGACGCTTGTGCTAGTTTTTCCCGCACCACCGTCTCTGTCGCTGCTGCTATATCCAGAGGAACAACATCAAATTGCAAATCTGCAAAAATAGCCCTGCCTTCATCAATATAGTCCCTGTACTCTTCGACATCTCCAGCTGTGGGAATGAAAAGGACTTTCTTTTCCAACTCATATTGTTCTGCGAATTTCTCAAATAAAGGCCGCACTTCTGCAAAATAAGAACATAAAAATAATGTTTTCATGAATTGTCTCCCAGTCATGTTTTTTTAATTTTTTTCTCTAGCTCCAACAGATATTTTTTGCGCTCTTTTCCGCCGCCATAACCGCCCAAACTGCCGTCACTGGCAATAACACGGTGGCAAGGTATCAAAATAGCAATCTGATTAGCTCCGTTAGCATTGCCGACAGCTCTGACCTTGTTGCTATCACCTAGCTTTAGAGCCAAATCTTTATAGGTGACCGTTTTTCCAAGTGGAATTTTCTGAAGCAGTTTCCAAACTGCTTGCTGAAAGGCTGATCCACTCAAATACAGAGTAATGGTAAAACCTGCAAAGGTTCCAGAGAAATAGGCAGCTAGCTCTTTCTCCAATTGCTGTAAAAGAGTATTGGTTCCATGGATAATTCTTGCATTCAGTCTGCTGCGCAGCCGCTCTATTTCTCTTTCCAGTCCTCGTCGATTTTCAAATTCCAAAAGATAGAGATACTCCTCATCCGCCAGAGCCAGCATTCGTCCAATTGGTGTCGCGATAAAAGCAGCCGTCAGCACTTTAATAGTCGTTTTTTTGACTGGATTTCCCATAATACGGCTGAAGGCGTCATTGAAACCGCTAGAGGATTGATAACCCATAGCCAGCTGCTGATCAATGACTGTCTGTCCGTCCTTGATATTCTTAAAAGCCAGACCCATCCGACGGGCACGCGCGTACTGAACAAAGGTCATATCGTAGACTTCTTTGAATTGTCGCCTAGCAGTTGCCGAATGAAGACCTAACCTCTTGAAATCTTCTTCCCCCCACCGCTTCTCAGGATTAGCTTCTACAGCTGTTATGAGCATTCTGACTTCTTCAGGAAGCTGATGCGGATATGACAAGGGCTGACAGATTTTGCATGGCCGATAACCAGCCAAAAGCGCTTCTTCTGCCTTTTCGTAAAAATCACAGTTTTCAAACTTAGGCTTTCTGGCCCGGCAGGTCGCGTGACAAAAAATCCCCGTCGACTTAATGGCCGCAAAGAAAATCCCGTCAAACTGCGCATCTCGTTCCAGCAAAGCTTGGTAATAACGCTCTTTTAGCTGTTCATTTTCTATCATTACAGTCTCCTCATTCATCAATTTTTATTATTATACCCTAAACCAAAGTGAATGACTTCCGAAAAATGAACAAGTAATTTAAAAGGTTAAAAACAAAGAACAGATCTTCATCTTCTAACAGAAAATGTTTAAGTTAGCACCTACTGTTTTGCAATCAGATAACAAAGCCAAGCTGCCTGTTTTTGGCAATCTAGCAAACACAAGCCCATTTTATCCAAATAGTCAGCAAACTCTTTATTGTCTTTCAAATCAGGTAAATAATAAGTCGCTTTACTTTGCTCGCAAGCAATGATGAAGAGCCCATCATCTGCCAGCACGCGCTTGATTTCAGACAGAGCCTGCTGTAAATCCGGCCAATGAAAATGCGTCTGAAAGGCGCAGACAAGATCAAAACGGCCATCAGGATAAGACAGCTGACTGATATCCATGATATCAAAACTCACTCCTTCTAGCTGATAAAGCTGCTGGGCTTGAGAAATAGCTTCCGTAGAAATGTCCATCCCCTTGACTTGGCTATTTGGAAAAAGTTGGCCAAGATAGGCAGTCGATGCTCCATTGCCAACCCCTAATATCCAAGATATACTCATAAGATTTTTTAGAAAGCACAGACAAAGCCCACTGCGCCATAGGTAAGTATGCCTTATTCCAAATCCTCATCATGCTCCTGCCAACAAAACCTGATGGCTGTTTGGACTGGTTAATGAGATACTTGAGCAGAATATAAATTAATACTGCTAAAACAAAAAAAGAATCATTTTTACCATCAGTATCTCCCCTTGTGGTCTTTCTTAGCTTGCTGCGTGTATTTTCTAATGAAGTCAGTCTTAGCATCAGTATAGGCATCACGATTATGCTCATAGGCCTTCCATAAGGATAACTTTAAGCTTTCATATTCTTTAGCGATGGCTGGATGCTCTTTTAAATAATCCCTAAAATAAAGTTCATCATGATCACCTTGATAACGTAAATGAAGATGAAACACTTTCTCAGCAAAGCCTTTTTCTGTATAGCCCTTGTTAAAGGATAAACGTTTCTCACTTTCAGACATGAAGAGATAGCCAGCATTTAACAGTTGCTGCTTAAAATACTGTAAATTTGAATCTCTAGGAACTTCTAATAAAATATCCACAATATTTTTAGCCCAGATATTAGGAATGGCTGTGCTGCCTATATGAGAAATCCTTTTGATGCTTTTACTTGGAAATAGTTGCAAGAGCTGCTTTTCTTCCTCCTGATACCAATCATCCCACTCTTTTTTGTGTGGCACAAGAAAAATAGGAAACAATTGCCAGAGTTCTTCCAAAGTCATTTGTGATAAGGGTTTTGCCATATTTTTCTGCCTGCATTTTTTTAATTTGCACTTTCATTATAACAAAAAAACGCCCTCAAGGGCGAATTTTTAAAGGTAAACATTTTTGTGCAGCTCAAAGAGCTGTGGTGATGTTACCCTTAAGCTTTTTAACTGTGGAACAAAGTCTTATTCTTCTGTACCAATAAGCTTGTCTCCGACGATGGCCGCAAGAACACCGCCAACAATTGGTGCACAGATGAAAATCCAAAGCTGGCTGAGTGCTTGACCGCCAACAAAGAGAGCAGGTGCTAAGCTGCGGGCAGGGTTAACTGAAAGCCCGGTAATGTTAAGACCAACAAGAATCATCAGAGCCAAAGTCAAACCAATGACAATACCTGCAATTTTTCCGTTTCCTTTGCTTTCAGATGTCACCGTTACAATCACTAAAACAAAGATGAATGTTGCGATTGTTTCAAAGAGAAAACCTCCCAGAGGTGTGACACCGTTTGCCAAGGCGTTTTGTCCAAGTCCGATTTTATCCAGAGACATACCTGAATTTGTCATCAAAAAGAAGACAGTTGCTGAGGCAAGAATAGCTCCGACGACTTGTGCTGCGATATAGTTGACAAGTTCCTTAGCATCCATACGCTTGTTGACAAACATCGCGATGGAAACTGCCGGGTTGAGATGAGCACCTGAAACGGCTCCGATTGAGTAGGCTGCTGCTACGATAGACAGCCCAAAAGCAAGGGCAATGCCTAGATGACCAACCCCTCCAGCTCCTACGCCATTACCAAAAACAACTGTTCCGGTACCGACGAAAACAAGGATAAAAGTTCCAATTAATTCGGCAAAAAATTTTTTCATTTTCATGTCCTTTCCTAAATGATATGTTTTAACACAAACCTATTATAGACTCTCTTCTTTGAAAATTCAATGGATATGACTTGAAAATAAAATGTTTTTCAATAAATCAGTAGTTGATTTACCATAGTTGACACAAATCTTTTCCCTAATTATCTGCGCAGGCCATTCAATCCATCAGCACTGAATGCAGTTGCTCCTGCACTAAAAAATCACTCTTGCGAGTGACTTTTCCTGCTTAATAGTATTCCCCTTGGCGGTAATTCCATGAATTAAAGGTATCTGACAAGTGCATCATGATTTTATCGATGTCAAGACCCTTGCGGATAACGACCGGACATGGCTCAATTGAGCGGCTGTCTTTGCCTTGTTCAGGAATGAGCTTTCCGTCTGCATCCACCATTGAGACCATAACCCCTTGTTCATAGCGGGTTTCAACTGTTTTATCCGGCTGGATAGAGGCAACATAATCATCGGCTTCAATAACAAGGTCAACCTTTGATTCGATGCGTTCACCAATGCCTTCAACCTTGCCGCGGTTGCCCTTGCCTGATGGATTTGCTGATGAGGCATAAACCATACGGCCTTCTTTTTCCCACATTTCCTTGGCCAGCTGTTCTCCGGCAACACCAAACTTGATCACAAAGCATGATGTTCCGCGAGCATCAGTCATCAGCTCTTCACGGCCGTCACCAATGGCCTTCAAATCGGCATAAGCATCTTTGCGCCATGGTAAAATGCAGCCCAAAAGAATATCTTCATCCCAATGTTTTTGGTAAAAAGCTTCAATTTCAGGAGTCAGCTGAGCAAGCGCCCGCAATTCATCCATGCTGCCGCACAGCACTACACCCGGTTTGTTGCGCTTACGCTCTTTGGCATCAAATTTGCGTTCAAGTCCTTCCTTGTCAGCAGTCATGATGATGTAGCCAACCTTGGTCGGACAAACGATAACGCCGCCTTTGCCCTTAATAATTTCAAGACCTTCTTGTGAAAGATTTCCATCCCAATGGATATGTTTTGTCATGATTTTTCTCCATCTAAATTAATAATACTTTTTTATTTTATCATGCTTAATCCCTAAAAGCAATGTTATTTATTGATTTTTCAGAACTTTCTAAACTTTATAAAACAGCCTACTGCCAATAGCTGGGGCGGTTTTTTTCATATTCGCTAATCAGGTCTTCGTATTGAAGCGTGATGCCGATATCATCCAAACCGTTTAACAGCTTATGCTTCCAGTCACCGTCAATGTCAAAGCTGAATTCTCCCACTGGGGAGAAGATTTTTTGTTCATAGAGATCAACTGTTACCTCATCTGTCGGTGCCAGCTCAGCCAATTTATCGCGGACTTCCCGCGGCTGAACAATGGGCAGAATGCCATTGTTTAAATCATTATTGTAGTGAATATCGCCAAAAGAGCCGGCCACAATAACCTTAAAACCATAGTCCGCTAAAGCCCAGGCAGCATGCTCCCGCGAAGATCCTGCTCCAAAATTATCACCTGTAATTAAGATACTGGCCTTGCGGTATTCCGGCTTGTTAAAAATAAAGTCTGGATTTTCAGTATAATGCTTGTCCAAATACCGCCACTCATACATGAGATACTTGCCGAAACCTTTTTTATCAATTAATTTTAAAAATTGCTTAGGCAAAATCTGATCCGTATCAATATTGTCGTTCATGAGCGGAACTGTCGTTCCTGTATAAATTGTAAATTTTTCCATATTAAACCTGTGCCTCCGGTAACTGACGAACATCTACAAAGCGGCCGGCGATTGCGGCTGCGGCTGCCATAGCCGGACTGCAAAGGTGAGTTTTGGCACCGACTCCCTGTCTGTCTTCAAAATTGCGGTTGCTGGTCGAGGCACAATGCATGCCTTCAGGAACCTTGTCCGGATTCATGCCCAAACACATGGAGCAGCCCGGATCCCGCCATTCAAAACCGGCTTCCATAAAGATTTTATCTAAGCCAATCTTTTCAGCAGCTCTTTTGACAGGCCGGCTGCCCGGCACCACAATGGCGGTCAGATTAGGCGAAATATGCTTGCCGGCCACAAACTTAGCTGCTTCTTTGAGATCACTGAGTCTGGCATTGGTACAAGAACCCAAAAAGACATAACCCAGCTCAATATCCTCCGCTGTCTGTCCCGGCTGCATATCCATATAATGGTAAGCTCGCTCATCATTCATATCCTTGATTTCCGGAAAGGCCTGACCAAATTCAACGCCCATTGATGGATTAGTTCCCCAGGTAACCATAGGAGCCAGCTCTGAGACATCTATTTCAATGACCTTGTCATACTGGGCATCATCATCTGAGACCAGCGTTTTCCAATCAGCAACTGCCGTCTCAAAATCCCGAGGAGCACACTCCCTGCCTTTAAGATAGTCGAAAGTCTTTTGATCAGGATTCATAATTCCCATTTTAGAGCCAAATTCAATAGACATATTGCAAATGGTCATGCGTTCTTCCATGCTGAGGGCGTCAACCGCTTCGCCCACATATTCGACAACATGGCCCACCCCGACAGCAACACCGTACTGGGCAATTAAGGCCAAAATGTAGTCTTTGGAATAAACACCCTTTTGCGGATTACCTGTAAATTTGACTAATAATTTTTTAGGTTTTACCTGCCAGATGGTCTGAGTGGCAAAGACGTGCTCTACTTCCGTTGTGCCGATGCCAAATCCGATTGCGCCAAAAGCGCCGTGAGTAGCTGTATGACTGTCGCCGCAGACAATAAATTTCCCCGGCTGGGTGCGGCCCGTTTCAGGACCAACCATATGCACAATTCCCTGATTTTCAGAACCATGATCAGCATGAGGAATCTCAAATTCAGCAACATTGGCAGCAAGAGCATCCATCTGTGCTTTAGAGATGACATCACGAATGTCATAGATATTGACTGTCGGCACATTATGGTCAAAGGTGCCAAAGGTCAGATCGGGACGGCGCACTTTTCTTCCTGCATCCCTAAGCCCCTGAAAAGCCTGAGGACTGGTGACCTCGTGGATATAGTGCTGATCCACATACATCAGCTGGGGCTCGCCTTCTTTTCCTGTTATCACATGGCGATCCCATAGCTTATCAAAAATTGATTTTCCACTCATACTAGATTCTCCAAAAAATGTAAATGACGATTATATCTGTCAACAATCCCACTAACCAAGCTAGCCAAAAGTAAGGTTTTCTTATCTTATGGCGAAAGAACTGACCGGCAAATAAGGAGCCGATTCCACCTAAACAAAGACTTTCCAGCAATAATGTTTTTTCCGAAATTCGCCAAACTCCGCGTCTTGCCCTACTTTTGTCTATGCCATAAGTGATAAAGACTGCTAAATTCCAAACTGCTAAGCCCAGGAAGGCTATCGTTTTGATACTCATAAATTAGCAATGACAGCTGCGGTCATCTGTGCTGTGTCAGCTGATCCGCCCAGATCACGGGTTAGTATTCCCTGAGACAGGGTCTTATCCACTGCGGCTTCAATTAAAGCAGCAGCCTCTGTCTCCTTAAAGGAATCTCGCAGCATCATGGCAACCGACAAAATCATACTAATCGGATTGGCAATGCCCTGCCCGGCAATATCAGGAGCTGAGCCGTGAATGGGTTCATAAAGGCTCGGTCCGTTTTCTGAATGGCTGGCTGACGGCATCACTCCCAGCGTTCCCGGTAAAACACTGGATTCGTCTGATAAAATATCGCCAAAAAGATTTTCTGTGACGACCACATCAAAACGAGCAGGATCTGTAATCATAAGCATGGCTGCGCTGTCCACTAATTGATGCTCTAAGCTTACATCCGGATATTCGTTTGCCACTTCATCTGCTACCTGACGCCAGAGTTTAGATGTTGCCAGAACATTTTGCTTGTCAATACTGGTTACTTTTTTACTGCGCCCTCGCGCTATTTCAAAAGCTTGCTGGATAATTCGGCGGATTTCAGCTGCTGAATAATCATTGACATCACGCGCTGAATCAGCGTTTAACGTATGCTCACCAAAATAAATGCCGCCTGTCAGCTCACGAACCACTACAAAATCCACTCCTGCAATACGTTCTGGCTTTAAAGGAGACAGATGCCTCAGAGCATCGAAAATTTTAACCGGACGAATGTTGGCAAAAAGATTAAGTTCCTTACGAATCGCTAAAAGTCCCTGCTCAGGACGGACAGCTGCCTGATCGTATTGCGGACTGCCGATTGCGGCCAAAAGGATAGCATCCGCCGACTTTGCCGCAGCCAGTGTATCCTCAGGCAGCGGGTGGCCGGCCGCATCAATTCCTGCACCGCCAAAGGCCTTGGCCTGAGTTTCATAAGCAAAGCCTGTCTTAGCAGCAACTGCTTCTAAGACTTCCAGACCGGCAGCCATAATTTCCGGACCGATTCCGTCTCCCGCCAGAGTTACAATTTTTTTCATTCTTCTCTCCTAGTCGTTGCTTGGGTAATCGCGTTCTGAAACTTTGTGCCCGATTTCGCCGGCGTTTTCTTTTTGAACAAAGGTATTGGCATTAACGTAAGCAATGGCACTGGCCTTCAAGACATCAAAGTCAAGACCGGAAGCATTGAAAATCGTGTCAGTATCAACATTTTCAACCGATACCAGCACCCGCGCCTGAGCATCGATACCGTCTGTAACAGCCTCAATATTGTAGCTGTCCAGCTTAACGGTTTGATTAAAGAATTTATCAATAGCATTAAAGATGGCCTCTACAGAACCCTTGCCATTGGCAATAATGTCGACTTCCTCACCATCTTCATTGCCCATGATAACCTGCGCTGTGATCGTACCATCCTCATTTGATGTCAGCCGCAGATCTTTGAAATGGAAGCCTTCCGGATTTTCAACGCTGCTTCCTGCCACCAAGGCTCTGATATCAGCATCGGTGATATCATGCTTTTTGTCAGCCAGAGATTTAAATTTGGCAAAGAGAGCTGCAATTTCAGACTCTTCAAAGTCCAGAGCCAATTCTTTGAGTTTTTCAACAAAGGCATGGCGGCCTGATAATTTGCCAAGCGGCAGTGAGTTCTTTTTAACACCCACCAATTCAGGCGTGATAATTTCATAAGTAAGAGGGTTCTTAAGAACACCATCCTGATGAATACCGGACTCGTGTGAGAAAGCATTTCCGCCGACAACTGCTTTATTTTTAGGAACAGCAATGCCTGAAAAACGCGACACCAATTCAGAAGTATTAACCGTTTCGTTAAGCACAATGTCAGAACTTGCTTGGAAATAATCTTCACGGATATTGAGCGCTACGGCGACTTCTTCAAGAGCAACATTCCCGGCACGCTCACCAATACCATTGACTGTTCCTTCAACACGGCCTGCACCGGCCTTAATGGCTGCCAAGGTATTGGCTGTTGCCATGCCAAGATCATCGTGGCAGTGAGGACTGAAGATGATTTTACGGTCAGATTTTACATTTTCAATTAAATATTCAAAAATATGCCCAAATTCTGCCGGTGTCGTGAAGCCAACCGTATCTGGAATGTTGATGTAAGTTGCTCCGGCATCGACAGCCGTCTGAACAACTTCCAGCAAGAAATCAAGCTCTGTCCGCGTTGCGTCTTCCGGTGAAAATTCAACCACATCAAATTTTGAGCGGGCATAGGCTACATGCTCTTTAATCGCTTCTAAAATTTCTTCCTTGGATTTTTTGAGCTTAAATTCACGGTGAATGGGGCTGGTCGCAATAAAGACGTGGCATTGAGGAAATTTTGCATCTTTAATGGCCTCATAACAGGCATCAATATCAGATTTAACCGAACGAGCCAAACCGGAAACTGCTGTCGTTGTCATTGCTTGGGCAATCTGTTTTACTGCTTCAAATGAGTCGGGGCTGGCGGCCGGAAAACCTGCTTCAATAGAGGAAATGCCCCATTTTTCCAGCTGCTTAGCGATGGCAACTTTTTCTTTTACCGAAAAATTGACGCCGGGCGTTTGCTCACCATCACGAAGTGTCGTGTCAAGAAATTCAACCTTGTGCATAAAATACCACCTTCTAATTGAAAAATCATAATGGACTTAAATGGCTTTAAGATGTCTTCAAATGCATTCCAAACCAGTCTATAAACCTGAATCCGGCATTCAAAACAGCAACTCGCTGCCATTAAACTCCTTTAAGCCATTACATAAGTAAAAAAACATCTCACTTGGAAGCCCAAGCGAGATGTTTTCTTTTCCCGCTTGGTAAGCCAAACAGGACTAATGCTTTTGCACTAGCCCTCACACCTCAACAACAAAGCGTCATTTCGTGTAAACATTTGACTTTTCCTTTCGATGTTTATTGCTATTATAATACCCTATTTTCACAGACCTGTCAAGAAAATTGGAGCAATTTTCTGAAAAATCAAATAATGAATGCCAACTGCTTTTTCAAAAATAAATAAAGCCATGGCTGCAGCATTCTGCGGTATAAGCAGAAAAAACGGAAAATTCTCCGTCTTTTCCTTTGTTTGACTCATCTGATGGCTTGCTTGGTCTTCGTATCAAAGAAATGCCCCTTAGCCACATTAAAGGTCAGCTGAACACTTTCTCCCGGCTGATGAGCATCGCGGGCATCCACTCGTGCCGTAAACTCATTTTCCCCCTGCTTGACATAAAGCATGGTTTCTGATCCTAACAGCTCTGAAACCAGTACTTCTGCTGTCACTGTCGCAGCCGGATAGGTCTCCTGAGCCAGCAGCCGGCTGGAAATATCCTCTGGACGAATCCCAAAGATAACTTCCTTACCCAAATAGCCCTTGCTTTCTAACTGTTTTCGCTGACCCTGAGGCAGGGCGAGCTCCAAACCGCCCTCACCAACTAAGCGTTCCTCTTCGACCGTCACCTTGAAAAAATTCATCGCCGGACTGCCGATAAAACCTGCCACAAACTGATTGGCCGGCTGGTTGTAAAGCTCCTGCGGTGTTCCGATCTGCTCCACACGGCCAATGGTGCCTGAACCATCAGGATTCTTGGTTGAACTCATGATGACAATACGGT
>NZ_AUIN01000018.1 GCF_000423725.1 Streptococcus devriesei DSM 19639 | reverse complement strand
TATTCCAGAGATGTTCCTTGCTGCCGTCCGCAAAGACAATTTCCTGCATGGGCGCACGGTCTTTGCGCTTATAAATCAGATCCACATCGGCCTGAGTGGGCCGGCCTTGCGGCCAGAATTTTTCCCAGCGCAAAAACAAATCCGCATAGGCCGAAGCTTCTTTTTTCGCTTGAAAATCTTTATAGTACTTAGACTGACGCGAGATATGATTGATCATAAAGTCAAACATGAGGTAGTACTTCTCTCCTAAGCGCTTAACGTCAGTCCAGTCGCCAAAGGCGGGATCCACCTCATCGTAGGCAATGGGAGCAAAGCCGCGGTCACCGGTTGAGGGAAAGAAAGGCAGCAGGTGCACACCGCCGACTGCGGCACCAAAGTAGCGCTCCAGATTGTCTTCTAGTTCTTTTAAGTTCTTACCCAGACTGTCTGAGTAAGTAATGAGCATGGTTTGATTTTTTATGGACATAGTGAACTCCTAATCTCAATTAACTCTAATCGTTGAAACGGATAGTTTCTGAACCCTTGCCTTTCCTTGAGAACGAAGGGATAGGCGATTGGCATCAGTTTTTTCATAAAAGGTCATAGACATTGTTTTTTCATGATTAATAAAGACTTCAACAGACGATGTGTCTCTGACAATCTCAATTTCCAAATCCGCATCCGCTAAATCACTGACATCAAGGCTGCGGCTATTCAAAACCGGATTTTCCAGTCCCTTAATCGCATAGCCAAAACTGTCTCGGCTTAAACTCAGCAGCTGCTCATCAGCATTGTAAGTCAAACTGATTGAAGCCCTGCCGTCTGCTTGTAAAGGATAGCGCAGCTCCCATGAGTAACTTTTGGAAATATTGAGCTCAATGAATTGCTGAGAGCCTGTAATAGCGTTAAACTCCAAAGGATGATCCGGTGTTATTTGTCCCTGCCATTCTTTAACTGTCTCACAGTAATCATAGAGCTGCGGAGCCGGTTCTTGACAGAGTCTGAGATTTTTCACACTCAGCTTTCTTGGCAGACTCATCATGCCGGCCCATCTGTGGCCTAGGTCATGTGTCGGAATATTGCGCTGCCACATCTGCATCCAGGCAATCATAATACGGCTGCCAGCAGCATCTAAGCAGGTCTGCGGCGCATAAAAATCCAAACCGCCGTCAATCTCATGATAATTCTCAACACTTAATTTGCCGCTTTCCCAGTCAAGTTCTCCAATAAAAGCCACGGTCGAATTCAAATTTTTATAGGCATGGCCTTGTGCTTTCATTTCAATCGGCGATACCAGAAGCACCCATTTACCATCCAACTGGAATAAATCGGGACACTCCCACATAATTCCTTGTTCTGCCGTGCCTTCTAAGAGAACCGACTTAAAGGTCCAGTCTTGAGTATTGTCCGATTGAAACAATAAAATCTGACCTCTGCTGTCACGCGTTTTTGCAGCAACAACCGCATAATATCGGCCGTCTTTGACGAATATCTTTGGATCTCTAAAGTCTGCGATATCCGCGATACCTTTTATATGAGAATCCGCAATGACAGGATTTAAGGGAGATTTTTCAAAAGTAATACCATCCGTAGAATAGGCCATACACTGAGTCTGCTTGATCTTACCGTCTTGATTGACGAAACCGGTGTACATGAGAACTAATTGATCGTCAGCAACAACTGCACTTCCTGAAAAGCAGCCGTCTTTGTCATAAGGCTCATCCGGCGCAAGGGCTACAGGCAAGTCTTCCCAGTGGATTAAATCTTTTGACTTGGAATGGCCCCAGTGCATGGGGCCCCAAACACTGCCATAGGGATAAAATTGATAAAAAAGATGATAATCACCTTTATAATAAACAAATCCATTAGGATCATTTATCCATCCAATCGGCCCCATGGCATGAAACTTTTCTCTGTAGCGGCTGTCCACCTCACTTTTATGCTCTTGGATATACTGATTAGCTTTGTCAATAATTTTTCCCATTTAAGTCTCCTATTTGATACCTGTTCCAGAGCTCCCCAAACCTTGAACAATATATTTTTGAGCAACAATATAGACAACGATCAATGGGATAGTGGAGATCGTCAAAACGGCCATGACTTGGTTAATATAAACAGGCTGTGTTGTATTAATGGTTGTGATCGCTACCTGCATTGAGAATTTTGACGAATCAGTCAGAACCATCAAAGGCCAAATATAATCATTCCAGCTGCTGATAAAAGACAGGACGCCGACAGTGGCTACCGCTGGTTTTGACATGGGCAGCATAATTCTAAAGAAGGTCTGTACGATTCCCGCTCCATCCATACGCGCAGATTCAACGATTTCTTCCGGAATAGCAATAAAGAAATTTCTAAACAAATAAATATTGAAAACACTGGCCATTCCCGGAATAATAACCGCCAAACGGTTATTAACCAGACCCAGAGTATTAATAATGGTAAACTGCGGAATCAGTATGGTTTCCATCGGGATAATCAAAAGTCCTAACAAGAGACCAAAAAGAATCTTTTTCCCGCTAAAATCAATTCTGGCAAAAGCAAAGCCAGCTAAAGCATTAATAATAATCGAACCAACAGCAAAGGTCACTGAATAAAAGATACTGTTGCCCAAATAGGTAAAGATACTGAAACGGCTTAAGATTTCCTGATAGGGTTTGAACCAGTTTGCCGGGTTCAGGCTTGGCAAAAAGGCTTTCCATGATGTCAAGTTATTATAAACATCAGCTTCCAGTTTCATGGAAGAAACAATCATCCAAACCATTGGAAACAGGAATAAGAATGCTAAAAGAGTCAGCAGGACATATTCTAAAATTTTAATAGGTTTGATTTTCATGATTAGTCATCCTCCTTTAGCACGCGTCTTTGCACAAGTGTAATAAGGCCAATAACGGTTGTAAACACCAAGGCGATTGAGCTTGAGTAGCCGACTAAACGATCGGTGAAACCTTTTTGATAGATATAATAAACCATGGTCATTGTTGAGTTCATTGGTCCTCCTTGGGTCATAACCATTGGCTGTACCAGGAGTTTGAAGGCTGAAATCAAGGTTGTCAGCAAAACAAACAAGGCTGTTGGTTTTAACAGTGGCAAAGTGATGTAGCGAAATTGCTGAAATTTTGAAAAACCATCGAGCTCTGCTGCTTCGTAAACATCGTGGGGAATATTTTGCAGACCGCCAAGGAATAAGAGCATTTGGTAGCCAGCTCCTTGCCAGGCAGAAACCAAAATAATCGCATACATGGCTTGTTTAGGACTTTTCAGGAAAGGCTGTGAAGCAATTCCGATGCGGTTTAGCAAAGCATTGAGCAAACCATTGTTAGGATTTAACAAATACAGCCAAAGAATCGAAATGACAACCAGCGACATGACTACCGGTGCAAAGAAAGCAACTTTGAAAAACATATTTCCCTTGCGCGGTTTGTTAATAATCAAGGCCATGCCAAGAGCCAATCCCAGCTGAACAGGAATAATCCAGACAACAAATTTGGATGTATTTAAAATACTCTTAAGAAAAATCGGATCTTGTGCAAGTTTGATAAAATTATTTAAGCCGACAAACTGCTTGGCATCTGGTGTCAGCAAATAATAGTTGGTAAAAGCATAGTAGAAAACCATGCAAACCGGAATCACCAGAAAAATCAAAAGCAATATCAAGGCAGGCGACAAAAATGCATAACCCAGCAAATTGTTTTTTAACTTATTATTTTTATACATTCATTTACCCTTTCTAAATGGCAGATAGAACAGCTTTTTAAATGCTGCAGCTCAATCTGCTATCGGTGTCATCAGTCCAGAGCATCGTCAATCGCCTGCTGCATTTCTTTAGCCTTTATATCAAGGGCTTTTTTGACATCAGGATTTTCTTTATAGTAACTGATATCCTGCATAGCCTGCTGAAAGGCACGCGATACTTGCGGATAAGCCACGACAACCGGACGAGCATGGCCGGACTTTTGATTTTGCTCCATCAAAAAGGCCATTTCTTTAGGAACTTCATCTTGCATATCTTTAATTGTTGATTTGCGAATTGGAAGAACACTGTTAGCTAGACTGATAATTTTACTTGATTTTGTATTGGTCGCATACTTAACAAATTCTGCCGCAATTTTTGGCTTGTCTGATTTAGAAGTCACTGCGATCTGCCAACTCCCTGTCGGTGAAACCAGCTTTTTCGTTTTATCTGATACCGGATATGGCAAAATGCCATAATCAACATCCTTATAGTTAGCCGCCATGTCATTAATCGTCCATGAACCGCTTAGAAGCATAGGATAAACACCTGTTTCAAACCCTTTTTCCACCGGGCTGATGGTTGTATAGCCTTTCTTAACCAGATTTTGGATAAATTCAACTGCTTCTACTGTTTTCTTGCTGTTAAAATAACCTTCTGCCTTTGTTCCCTTGCTGTTGACAACGGTACCTCCATTTGACCAAATCAGCGGCATGTAGGCATACGGCAGCATTTCATCAATAGAATTCAGTTTGAAATCAATGGCAGGTCTTTTGAAATGTTTTTTCAGCTGTTTGCTGATGGCATTAAATTCCGACCATGTCCACGGATCATCAATGGTTGGCAGTTTTGATAAATCAATGCCTGCTTCTTTAAACATTTTTTTATTGTAATAAACACCGACACTGGACTCTGAATAACCAAAAGCATAGAACTTACCCTTATAAGTTCCCTGCTGCTTAATACTGTCTAAAACATCGTCCATATTGGCATCTTTGACATACTTATCAAGAGGAATAATCACTTTTGCATGGGCATAAGCAGCTGTATTTGGACCATCTAAGGTAATGACATCAGGCAAATTGTCAGCTGTTATGGCTGCATTGACCTTATCTTCATATCCGCCGCCGCTGCCGCTTCGAGGGATATATTCTGTAACGGCTTTATACTCACCCTTATGTTCCTTGTTAAAACCACTGACAATTTCCTTCCAAGCCTTCCCTTCTGCAGTTTCATCTGAAAACTGAACCCAGATTTTAATAGTGTTTGGATCTGAATCCGTTTTTTGACTCTTCGACCCCCTGCCGCATCCTGCAAGAGATCCCAGCACAATGGCAGAAACTACTGCCAATCCGACCAATCCTTTACGCATGGCGTTCCTCCTGACTTCTTCTTTTTTTGGAAACGTTTCAATTTTTAATTAAAAATAAAAGAAGCTCTTTCTAAAAAATGGAAACGTTTCAAATACAAATAAATTATAAGCGCTTTCATTCGTTTTGTCAAGCCCCTTTTTGCCTAAATTGCTTTTATTTTTTGGTTGTTCCTCCTTCTTTAAACTGAACGGGAACAATCACTCTTTTTTCTTCTGAAATACCATTGATCAAATTCAGCAGCAGCTCTACAGCTGACTTGGCTAAAAGATCTGTTGACTGGCTGATAGTAGACAGAAAATAATCTTGATCAATAGCTGATTTCAAGCCATCAAAACCAATGATTTGATAGTCTTTCGGTGCTTCTTTGCCCAGCTTTTTCAGCACTTTCATAACTGTCAGAGCCATAAAATCATTAACAGCAAAAATGCCATCAATTTGCGGATGATCCAAGAAAAATTTTTCTAATTTACCTTCCAAATCTTCAATAGGTTCCAGCAAATCGCATTTTTCAACTGTGAAGCCTTCGTTTTCACTGTAGGCATAAAATCCTTTTTTGCGGTTGGTCGTTTCATTTTCAAACTTATTTTTACCGCCGATATAAGCCAGATGCTTAGCACCTCTCTCAATCAAATTTTGAGCAGCCAGCTGTCCGCCTAAAAAATTGTCCGACGTGACATAAGGAATCTTTTCAGAGAAATGCCGGTCAATGCTGACAAAGGGCAGATTGGTTGAAACGTATTGGTCAATATCTGAATAGGTAATGCCGATAATCCCGTCAACCTTGTTACTCTTCAGCATTTCAAGATACTTAATTTCATTTAGAGTATTTTCTTCAACATTGCAAATATAAAGCCTGTAGTCAAATTTACTTAAATTCTTTTCAGTATAATAAGCAAATTCCGAAAAAAAAGGATGCCAGATCGTCGGAATGAGCAGTGCTATCGTATTGCTTCTATTGGTTTTTAACCCTCTGGCATATTCGTCCGGCTGATAATTAAGCTCTTTGATAGCGGCCTGTACTTTCTGATAAGTGCTATCTTTGACCTTGACGCCATTAATGACACGTGAAACAGTTCCGACACCGACTCCTGCCAATGCGGCAACTTCTTTCATCGTTACTTTCATAGATTACTCCACTTCATTTTAATATCTCTATTGTAACACTATCAGAAAGCGTTTCCCAGCTTTTTATTCTTTTTTCATCATCATTTCCATTTGACCTGCTTTGCGGCAAAGCAAAAAACACAGATTAACCTGTGCTCAGTTTGAAGAAACAGTCTCTTTTCTTTGATATTTCCTTAGGTGATGTCGGACGGCAAAACCAAACGCCAACGCTATAGCTCTTGACTAGGTTTTGCATTAGATTGCCGTTAGAAATAGTATCGATTTCTAACGGCAATCGTCACAGCGACTTCCTCCGGAATTCCATGCCTAAACTTTGAGCCTAATGTAAGATACAAAGGGCGTTAGTGGACACAGCAAAATTAGGGAGTTCGACGACGAGTCTCAGAAGACTTTAGGAGATACTCATCTATTTTGCACAGTCCACAGCCCGTGCTCAATTAGTCTCAAAGTTTCCGAGTGTCAGAATCGGCTTACATGCCCCAATTCTGACACTTTCATCACGGCGGAAGTATCGTATCCTTTAGTTAGCTCGCTTGCGCTCGTGAAAATTTAAATTTATAGGGCAGTCTGCAGATTCTTTTTGCTTATCAAGGTAAGCAAATGGAGGTTTGTCTACAGCCTGAACACAGATTAACCTGTGCTTTAATAAGAATCCCCCAGAATACTGGCAATTTTGGTATTGATCAGATCAATAGCTACGACATTGGATACGCCTTCCGGAATAACAATATCAGCGTAGCGCTTGGTCGGCTCGATGAACTGATGGTACATGGGTTTTACGACCTCTATATACTGCTCAATAATACTGTCAAGACTTCTGCCGCGCTCTTCCATATCGCGTTTGATACGCCGGATAATGCGAATATCATCATCAGTGTCCACAAAAAGTTTGATATCCATCAGATCGCGCAGGCGCTCATCTTCCAGAACCAAAATCCCCTCAACAATGAAAACATCCTGCGGCTCCTGCCGATAAGTTTTATCACTGCGCGTGTGCTGAGTATAATCGTAAATAGGAATATCCACCGGACGCCCTGCCTGCAGCTCTTTTATGTGTTCAATCATCAAATCCGTATCAAAAGCCAGAGGATGGTCGTAATTGGTCGTAACACGCTCTTCAAAGGTCAGATGGCTCTGATCCTTATAATAAGAATCGTGTTCAATCATAGCGATCTTGGCACTGGGAAAGTGGGATAAAATTTCCCGCGAAACGCTGGTTTTTCCTCCGCCGGAACCGCCTGTAACACCAATAATAATCGGTTTTTTTCGCATAATAAACAAGAAGGACACTAAATAGCTAAATTCTGACTACCAGTCTGAAACAGCCCGAAAAAACAGCGTCGGACTGTTTATTTGCTGCATCAGTCTTCAAAAATTAAGCTTTTGTCCTTTTTCATTCCTTTCTTTTACTTCACTGAAATATCTTCCTATCTATTTTACACTAAATCATGTTATAATGAAATAAAAATTTAAAGAGCCGGAGGCATCCTATGCTTAAACTCGCTATTATCGGAACTGGATCTATTTCACATCAGTTTATTGAAGCCGCTGAACTCTCGCAAAAGTATCAGCTGACCGCTGTTTATTCCCGCAAGCTGGAAACAGCTCAAAACTTTTCTGCCCGCTATCACGATGTCACTTGCTATGAAAATTTGGCTGATTTTTTGACAGCTGATTTTGATGTCCTTTATATTGCCAGCCCAAACGCTCTCCACTTTGAGCATGCAAAATCGGCCTTAACAGCCGGCAAACATGTCATCGTTGAAAAGCCGGCCTTTTCAAAACCGGAAGAGCTGGCCGAGATTATTCAGCTGGCAGCTGAGAAAAAGTGTTTTTTCTTTGAGGCGGCTAGAAATTACCATGAAGCATCGATGGCTGTTATCAAAGACTTTCTGGCTCACAAAACCATCATCGGCGCTGATTTTTCCTACGCTAAATATTCTTCAAAAATGAAGGATCTGCTTGATGGGAAAATGCCAAATGTCTTTTCAGACAGGTTTTCAGGCGGAGCTCTCGTTGATCTGGGAATTTACCCCATTTATGCGGCTTTGAAGCTGTTCGGCAAACCAAAAAGTGTTAATTACACTGCCACACAGCTGGAAAACACGGTTGACTTAAACGGCAACGGCAATCTGATTTATCCGCATTTTCACGTGTCTATCAGAGCCGGAAAAAATTACAACACTCTGGAATATGCCGAAATTTACACGACCGACGGGACCTTGCTGCTCAATCATATTCAAGCTATCAGCTCTGCTGTTTTCCAAAAACTTGACGGCAGTCGTGAAAAACTGGCTCTCCCTGAAATTGAGCACTTAATGCTGGAGGAAGCCAAGCATTTTGCACAAATGATGGAAAATCCAGATGAAACACTTTACCAAATTTGGCTGGAGGATGCAAAATCGGCCAGCCAGATTCTCTACCAAATGCGCCAGAGCGCAGGTATTGTATTTGAGGCGGACAAACAATGAAAACACACTTTCCAACAAGCTGGCAGGATAAACTTCAGCAGCTCCATTTTACAGACTTTACCCAAATTCAAGAGGAGGCCTTTGAGCCCATCAACAGCGGCAAAAATTTTCTGGGCATCAGTCCCACGGGAACCGGAAAAACGCTGGCTTATCTCTGGCCTAGTTTGTTAACACTTCAGGCTAAAAAAGCACAGCAGTTACTGATTTTAGCCCCCAACAGCGAATTAGCCGGCCAGCTGTTTGACGTTACTAAAACCTGGGCCGAGCCGCTTGGTCTGACAGCTCAGCTTTTCCTGTCGGGCTCCAGTCAAAAGCGGCAAATTGAGCGCTTGAAAAAGGGCCCTGAGATTCTCATCGGGACACCCGGCCGGGTTTTTGAGCTGGTCAGACTCAAGAAAATCAAGATGATGGCTGTCAATACTATCGTTCTTGATGAATTTGATGAACTCTTAAATGATTCCCAGTACCAGTTCGTTGAAGGCATTGTCAAACGTGTGCCTCGTGACCACCAAATGATTTACATGAGCGCTACAAACAAGCTCAGCACAGCAGATCTGGCAGCAGACACCCTTACGGTTGATTTATCCGATCAAACATTAGACAGCATTTCGCACTATTACATCACCGTGGATAAGCGGGAGCGCGTGGAACTCCTGCGCAAGTTTTCCAATATTCCCGATTTTCGTGCACTGGTTTTTTTCAACAGCCTGTCTGATTTGGGAGCCAGCGAAGAGCGCCTGCAGTACAGCCATGCATCTGCCGTTTCGCTGGCCAGCGATATCAATGTGAAATTCCGCAAGGTTATTCTTGAAAAATTTAAAGAGTACGAGCTGGCTTTGCTTTTAGCGACTGATTTAGTAGCACGCGGTATTGATATTGATGATTTAGAGTACGTTATTAATTTCGATCTTGCCCGCGACAAAGAGGCCTATACGCACCGTGCCGGACGCACAGGACGCATGGGAAAAACAGGAGCAGTTATTACCTTTGTCAGCCATAAGGAAGAACTGAAAAAACTGAAAAAATTTGCCAATGTATCTGAAATCACCTTAAAAAATCAAATCCTGCAGCCAAAATCAAATAGATAGCCGCTGCATCAATTAAATATTTCCACATACAAAATGAGAGTGGGAACAATCGTTCAAAGCGATTGTCCCCACTCTCATTATTTTTATAGCAGCGAATGCCTTAGTTTACTGAAAAGTCTCAGCCCAAATTATCAATGACATCCTGCAAATGAGAAATGGCTTCTGCAGGCAGAGCTGATTTTGGATTCTTTTGGTTGAAAGATTCCAGATACTGCAGGCGGATTTTCATCCGCTGACGGATAATTTTAACGTAAGCCTGATCAAAATTAGGAACTTTGTAGTCAGACGAAGCCAAGTATTCAAAACCTTTGACAGAGCCAAAAGGCTTGAATTCTGCCGTACCGTCCACAACTTGTTCGATAACACTTAAAGATGTTTCTTTAGGAATCTTTTGACCAAGATAGGAACCTGTGTTGATAATATAGCATTTAACGCCTGATTCAAACAGATGCTGGAATTTCAGATAATCTTCGACCAGCGGATAGACACGGAATGGATTTGCATAAGGTTCAATAATCAAGGTATCCAGACTGTCTGATGTATTTTCAGCAGTCGAACGTGTGGTGATTAGGGTACAGCCCATTGTTGAAGCCATGACAGGGTCTGTAATTCTAATGAGCGGTGGCAGAGAGTCATCCTTCATGATCCAAAAGATGGATTGAATCGGATCATCAATGCGATCAACACGGTTTGGTGTTGAGAAACGTGATTTTATGGTACGTCCGTTACCGTTTCGAACATCTTCTGTCACCAAACGAAGATGCCCTTCCTTGTCCAAGGCAGCACCGCAGTTTTGAACGGTTACAAAATATTTTTGTTCTCTGTGCCCTGCCGGATAATCACTGGTCTTATCAAAATAAGCAGGTTCCAGAGCGATTGTTGAGCCGTCTTCCTCAGAAATAACAAAGGCATCGTCGTGCAAAACATTGATATGATATTTACCGTCATGTTTTGCATGGGTTAATGTTGATTTACCGGAACCGGAAAGTCCGAAGAAAGAAGCTACGTGTGATTCTTGATTGTCTTTTTCAAAAATTTTCAGACCGCCGTGGCAGGCAACAAACTTGTTCCGATTGGCAGTGCCCCAAGCTAAGGTCAGCGTCGCTTTCTTCAATTCTCCAAAATAGTGAAGACCCAAGATAGCCGCACAGTTATGATTAGTGTCAAAGTAAACCAATCCATCCGGATAATCTGGGTGGCTCCATTCCGGATCTGAGAAGATATAAATATCCGTTTCTTCATAGCGTTTGGAATTTTTCAAACGTGCACGATAGGTATCGTTTAACATCTGGAAATTATTAAGCCATGAATACAGATTATTGATATCATCCTGCGGAACCATCAAATGAGCGCGGAGCATGAAGGCTTCATCAAGACCTACAATGGCATCTGCACGGTAAAAGGTGCGGTGTCTTGCTTGGAAAATCGCTTCACGCACAATTTGCAAAATTTTAGCATCTTCTGCACTGTCACGTCCGAAAATCCGACGGGCTTTGGCAGTCCGCCCGACAATGCCGCCTGAATTTTCCAAGAGGATTTTAGCATCCCGCGGAAGACCCAAATCATCGGCGTGAGCAACTGGTGAATCTAAAACGATGGTATTGGGAGCTTTAGCGGCTAAGCGGTAAGCTTCTGCCAGCCCCTTTAGCGAAACTACGTGATTTTCGTAAAAAGCAGTTTCGATGGTTGTCTTTAATGCTGAAAAATAAGGGTTATTTTTGCGCATAGACTCTTCTGAAAAATGTTGTCGTGTGACCATTATATTCCTCCTCAAAATATTATCTTTTACTATTATACCACATTTTTATGTAAACGTTATCATTTTTTTGAAAACTAAATGAAACTCAGCAAAAGCCGAGTTTCATAGAGGTCTATTTGATATCAAATACAACTGATTTAATTCGAGTCATAGCTTCGATAGAGTATTTAACTCCCTGTGTATTGACACCTGATTTTTTAGCACCCAAGAATGGGAAGTTATCTGTGCCGCGCTGCGTCTTATTGTTGATATGAACAGTACCGACTTCAAGCTGCTCTGCAATTTTGAAAGCCAATGGATAATCATTGGTGAATACAGCACTTTGCAAGCCAAATTCGGATTGGTTAGCAATGTGAATAGCTTCTTCAGTCGAATTGACACGGATGATCGGCAGTACGGGACCAAATGGTTCTTCCCAAGCCAAGCGCATATCTGTTGTAACATTATCAAAGACTGTCGGATAGATGGTGTTACCTTCGCGTTTGATGTCAGTCAGAGCTGTTGCTCCTTGTTCCTTGGCATCATTGATAAGGCCTTCCACATAATCAGCTGCTTTTGTATCGATCAATGGTGTGATATCAGTGTTATCTTCCGGTAAGCCAACAGTCAAGTTCTTGACCCGATCAACGATAAGCTTAGACAATTCATCAGCAACGCTGTCCATAACAAGAACGCGTTTAACAGCTGTACAACGCTGACCTGAGTAGCCAAAGGCACCGTCAACGATATTTTTAGCTGTCAGTTCAAGATCAGCATCCTCAAGCACGATAGCTGCATCTTTACCGCCAAGTTCAAGCATGATTGGACGCATACCAGCCAAACGGCCGATGTTTTCACCAACCGGTGTCGAGCCGGTAAAGTTGATAAAGTCAACAGCCTTATGCTCAACAATATAATCACCGATAACAGAACCACGTCCGGTAATGGTATTGAAAACACCAGCCGGCAGTCCAGCTTCTGCAAAGGCTTCCGCTAACAGAAGACCTGAGATTGAACCTTGCGTTGGTGGCTTAAAGGCAACAACATTTCCTGTGATAAGCGCCGGAGCAATTTTCGAACCGGCAAGATTCACCGGATAATTAAATGGCGAAATTGCTAACACAAGACCTACTGGCTCACGGCGAACCACAGCAATTTTTTTCTTGCTGGCAGCTTCAAAGCTTCCGCCTTCAAGGACTTCACCTTGTGTACGAACACCTTCAGCAGCCGCAAATTCCATGATTTCTACTGTACGTGTAACTTCACCTACAGATGATTTTAGCCCTTTAGCAATTTCTTTGGAAAGGACAGAACCGATCGCTTCTGCCTTACTTTGCAAAATATCAGCTGCTTTGCGGATATAGTTAGCACGCTCCACATAAGAAAGCGCACGCCAAGCCGGAAATGCAGCTTTAGCCGAAGCATAGACATAATCTACTTCATCGGTGCTCATAGCAGGGACAGAGCCAAGCTCTTCACCTGAAGCAGGAGCGTAAATTTTAATCTCATCTTGAGAGAGTTTCCACTCACCGTTGACATAATTTTTATACTGTTTTGTCAAAGTATATCTCCTTTTTACTGTAATACCCTTATTTTATCATTTTTTTATTTTTTTTCAATCTTTTGTTACGATAAAATTCAGAAAATTAAGACAAAAACGCTTCATTTCCTTTTATTCTTCTGGCAATTTAGTCATTCAGCAGATTTTTAAGCTCCTTAAATTCAGTTAAGAGCCAAAAATAGAAGCTGCTTTACAAAAAAAGACCGGAAATTGTATTTCCAATCTTTTTTCTGATTAATCAAAATCAATATATTCTTTTTCAAGTTCAAGGACTTCTTCCATTGTAGCACATTCTGTAAGAGCGCGCTGTGCAAGTTCTTCCATTTTCTTGGTGTCAAGTTTCTTCATGAGACTGCGAGTACGCAGAACTGAAGTGGCACTCATGGAGAATTCATCAAGTCCGATACCGATCAAGAGTGGAACAGCCGTTTGATCGCCAGCCATTTCACCGCACATACCAGCCCATTTACCTTCAGCATGTGCCGCCTTAACAACACGGTCAACCAAGCGAAGAATTGATGGGTTATATGGTTGGTAAAGATATGACACTTGTTCATTCATACGGTCAGCTGCCATCGTGTATTGGATGAGGTCATTTGTACCGATAGAGAAGAAATCAACTTCTTTGGCAAATTGATCCGCCAGCATCGCTGCTGCTGGAATTTCAATCATGATACCTACTTGAATATCATCAGAGACAGCAACACCTTCTGCTTTAAGTTTTGCTTTTTCTTCTTCAAGGATTCCTTTAGCCTTGCGGAATTCAGTAACAAGAGCCACCATCGGGAACATGATGCGCAATTGACCATGCACAGATGCACGCAGAAGAGCACGCAATTGTGTCCGGAACATTTGGTTGCCCGTTTCTGAAATCGAAATACGAAGCGCACGGAAACCAAGGAATGGGTTCATTTCTTTTGGCAAATCAAAGTAAGGAAGTTCTTTGTCTCCGCCGATGTCCATTGTACGCACTACGACCGGTTTACCATTCATGCCTTCAAGAACAGCTTTATAAGCTTCGTATTGCTCATCTTCTGTCGGGAAGTCCTGTGAATCCATGTAAAGGAACTCTGTACGGTAGAGGCCTATGGCTTCAGCACCGTTATTGTTAACCCCTTCAACATCTTTAGGCGTACCAATATTAGCAGCCAATTCAAAATGTTTGCCGTCAGCAGTGATTGTTTCAGCATCTTTAAGGAGAGCCCATTCAGCTTTTTGTTTCGCATAAGCTTCGCCGGCTGCTTTAAATTCTGCCACTTGCTCATCAGTCGGATTAATAATAACCTGACCGGTGATACCGTTGACAGCAACAATGTCTCCGTTTTTAACACGTTCAGTGATGTCATTTGTTCCAAGCACCGCAGCAATTTCAAGGGTACGCGCCATGATAGCTGAGTGGCTGGTACGGCCGCCGATATTAGTGACGAAAGCCTTAACAAAATTAGCATCCAGCTGAGCAGTGTCAGACGGAGTCAAGTCATGTGCGATTACAATTGATTCTTCGCTGATGGTTGCCGGATTTGGCAATTCTACACCTAAGAGGTGAGCCAAAACCCGTTTAGCAACGTCACGAATATCTGCCGCACGTTCCTGCATGTAGGGATTGTCTTCCATGTTTTCAAACAAGGTCACAAACATGTCTGTTACTTCTTTAAGAGCACTTTCAGCGTTAACTTGTTTTGCACGGATTGTTTCTTTGATTTGACCGATCATTTCCGGGTCTGCAAGAACCATCAAATGAGCATCAAATACAGCTGCGGCTTCTTCGCCAAGGGTATCTACTGCTTTTGCACGGATAAGAGAAAGCTCGTCCTGAGATGCTTCTAGAGCTGCATCCAAACGAGCTTCTTCGGCCTTTGTATCTTCGACAGTAACTGTCTCAAAGGACAAATCCGGCTGGACAAGCAGATATGCCTTAGCAACGGCAACACCGTCAGATGCTGCAATTCCTTTAAGCATTTCTGTCATATTTTTATGCCAATCCTTCTTTAGTCATTGTTTCATCAATAGCTGCAATTGCATCGTCAGCATCTGCACCTTCAGCAGTGATTGTAACGTCTGCACCTTGACCAACACCAAGGCTCATAACACCCATGATTGATTTAAGGTTTACAGCTTTTCCCTTGTAGTCAAGTGTAATATCTGAAGCAAATTTACTTGCTGTCTGTACAAGCAAAGTAGCTGGGCGTGCGTGAATTCCTGTTTCTGCAACAATGTGAAAATCTTTTGAAGCCATAGTATGGTTCTCCTTTTAATATGTGTTTTTTTGAATTATCCTGATGATAACCCTTACAATTCTAGATTATAGCATATTGAAATTCGATTTTCAAGAACTAAAGTCCAAATTGGAAGAATAATGCAAATCATTTTCAATAATTTACAGTGCTTTTTATAAGAACTATCGCCGCTGTCAAAGCCACCTGACAAATGCCCGGCATTTCCACTTTGAAAAACACCGGACAGCCTTAGTCAGATAAAAAGCAGTGAAGTCATGACAAATGTCACGAAAGCCGTCCTTTCCCCAGCCGAATAAAAAAGAAACAGCAGCCCGGCTATTTCTTTTTGGCTTTATCTTTAAATGAAGCTGCCTGCTTACGGACTTCTGTGACAAATGGAGCATCAATTTCCTTAAATTTACTGTAATTTTTTAAGAGACGGCGCTGATTGAGCCGGAAAGGCCGGATACTTTTAGCGTGTAAAAAGTCATCCAGATGGAGGCGAAATTCTGCCAGACGCTGACTGATAAGCTCCGCCTGCTCTGCCAAGTCATCGACTTCCTGCCTGACAGACTCTCTTATGTTTTCCTGCTCTGCTCGAATATGTTCCTCTAAGGCAAGCGCAGCTTCGTGAAATTGGACAGTATCCGTGACGGTCCAGACAAGATCAGACAGCATCACAAGAACAATTAAACCCGCCCACCAGTCATTCATTTTTAGGATAACCGCCATGACAATCGGCTGAATCAAGCAGACAAGAATGACGATGCCGATTCCCCAAAAAAGTGAAATAAGCGGAGCAATTCTCCCTTTTATATTGCCGAACTCCCGACTGTAATCCCATAATTTCATATGAAAGAAGCTTTCTAAAAGCCAGCCGGCAAAGTATTCAAAAGCTGTTGCAATCACTATGCCGCTCAAAAACAGCCCAAGAAGATTGTCCTGAAAAGGTTCGGTAAAAACCAAAACAGTGGTTACTGCAAAACCATAGACCGGACAATAGGGCCCGAACAAAAAACCGCGGTAATCAAACCGCCTGTCCTGAATAGAGCAATAAACCGTCTCCCACAGCCAGCCTATAAAAGAATAAACAAAAAAAAGATAGATAAGATCCGAAAGTGAGTAGGGCATAGCCAGCCGCCTTTCTTGACAATATGCCCCTATTATACCTCTTTTCACCCGTCGATGCCAAACAAGTTTCCAAAATACAAGTCTGTTTCTTTGGACAGCGCTTAAATTTGGCAGCGATACAAAGAAAACTGGAACGCATGTCCAGTCTCAGGTTATAGATAGACTCCCAAAACTAAATTCTCTCTAAAATTTCATCATAGAATAGTATCACTTCCCATTTTTGTAAAATAATATAGAAACTATCAAAACCTAACCCGATACTTTCCAATGTAGCAAAAGAGGCAGAAACTCACTGTTTCTGCCTCTCGGAGATTTTGAGACCTAGGCTCAAAATCTTAACTGAACACGGGCTGCGGATTGTGGCAAAAAGATGAGTCCGCCTAGAATCTTAACGATTCCGCGTCGAACTTCCTATTTTGCCTTTATCCGCAGACGCCCTTTGTATCTTGAACTTAGATATGGAATTCCGAAGGAAGTCGCTACGACGATTGCTGTTAGAAATCGATATTATTTCTAACGGCAATCTAATGCAAAACCTAGTCAAGAGCTATAGCCTTGACGTTTGGTTTTGCCGTCCGTGCTACCTAAGGAAAGTATCATAACAAAATATTACTTTTTAAGAAAATAGACTTTTTCTTCAGTCTGAAACCGGAACGCATGTCCAGTCTTTCTTTTCTTATAAATTTTCAATCAGCACCTGGGCAAATTCACTGGTTGAATAAGACGGTGCCTCTCCTGCCAAATCAGCTGTAAAACAGCCTGCAGCAAAACTTTTTTCAATAGCTGCGGTAATCAGATCAGCCGCTTCTTTCCAGCCTATGTACTCAAACAGCATGCAGCCCGACAGGAGCAGTGAACAAGGATTGGCCTTATCCTGTCCGGTAATGTCAGGAGCAGTGCCGTGAGTTGCCTCAAAAATCGCATGCCCCGTTTGATAATTAATATTGGCTCCGGGTGAAATACCGATGCCGCCGACCTGTGCTGCCAAAGCATCGCTGGCATAGTCACCATTGAGATTGGTCAGAGCAACTACGTCAAAACGTTCAGGATTGAGAAGAATCTGCTGCAGAAAATTATCGGCAATGATGTCATCAACCACCAGTCGGCCTTTTTCAAGTTCAGCAGCATACTCCTCTTGAGCCAGTTCATATCCCCACTTTCTAAAACCTCCTTCTGTAAATTTTTGAATGTTTCCCTTGTGTACTAATGTGACCTTCCTAAGCCCCTTAGCCAGAGCATAGTCAATAGCTGATCGAATCAGTCGCTTGCTGCCTTCAATAGAAATCGGCTTGATACCGATACTGCTGCTCTCAGGAAAACGGATTTTTTGAACCTGCATCTGTGTCTGCAAAAACTCAATGACCTTTTGAACCTGACTGCTGCCGGCCTCCCATTCAATTCCTGCGTAGATATCCTCCGTATTTTCACGAAAGATGGTGATGTCTGTTTTTTCCGGATGCTTCAAAGGACTGGGAACACCTTGGAAATAGCGGACAGGGCGGACACAGGCAAAAAGATCCAGCTCTTGACGCAGAGCAACATTTAGCGACCTGATACCGCCGCCGACCGGCGTTTCTAAGGGACCTTTTATAGCAAGCAGGTGACTTTTGATAACTTCCAAGCTGGCATCCGGCAGCCAGACGCCGCTTTGGCTGAAAGCTTTTTTCCCGGCTAAGACTTCCAGCCATTCGATTTTCCTGCTTCCTTTGTAGGCCTTTTCAACAGCTCGGTCAAAAACAAGCTGGGCATTCTGCCAGATATCCTGTCCTACACCGTCTCCTTCAATATAAGGAATAATAGGATCAGCAGGAACGTGTAATTTCCCGTTTTTAAATGTTACTTTTTCTGCCATTTTATCTCCTTTCCAGAGGAATATATTTCAGATTTCTTCTGCCGATATAGCGAGAGCGCGGACGCAGCAGTTTATTATTTTTCTGCTGTTCCTGAATATGGGCAATCCACCCTGAAACCCGGCTCATTGCAAAAATGAGGGTAAAGATGGAACTGTCAATTCCTAAAACATGATAAACGGTTGCCGAATAAAAATCAACATTGGGAATCAGATTTTTGACTTCTTTCATGTAGTTCTCAATTTCATTAGACAGCCGATACCAAACGTCGTTCTGCCTTCCCCGTGTCAGTTCTCTGGCCATTTCCCGCAGATATTTCTCGCGAGGATCCTGCCGCTGATAAACACGGTGGCCAAATCCCATGATTTTTTCCTTGGAACTTAGTTTTTCCTGCAAATAGGCTCCCACATCACCACGTTCCCGAATCTCCTGCAGCATCTCAAAAACCCGTTCGTTGGCACCGCCATGGAGCGGTCCCTTTAAAGTTCCGATAGCTGCTGTCACACAGGAATAAATATCAGACAGGGTTGACGCACAGACCCTGGCTGCAAAAGTCGAGGCATTGAGTTCATGTTCAGCATGTAAGATAAGGGCACGGTTCATCGCTAATGTTTCAAGCTCACTGGGCTTGTGCCCCTTTAACATGTACAGAAAGTTTTCAGCAAAACCTAAGTCTTTTCTTGGAGCGATGGGTGACAGGCCCTGACGCAGCCTTGAAAAGGCAGCAATAATGGTCGGTATTTTAGCCATCAGCTGAATACTTTGATCGTAAGCTGCCTCAGGTGTTCTTTCTTCAGCGCGGATGTTGTAGACCCCCAGCAAGCTGACCGTCGAGCGCAAGACACTCATAGGATGCAGGTGCTGGCGCGACTGAATCAAAATGCACTGCTCGATAGCATCACTGATGGCATAATTGCTGCGCAATCTTTCTTCAAATTGCCTGAGTTCAGCCTGCTTAGGCAGACGAAGGTTCCAGAGCAGGTAAATAACTTCCTCGAAAGCAACCTTATTATCCATCAGTTCAGCAATATCATAGCCTGCATAAAAGAGCCTGTCTCCCTCAATGGCACTGATACTGCTCTCACAGGCAACAGTGTTTTTTAAACCGTTTGCTTCTGCCATAGTTTAACCCCCCTTTAACTTCTTACGAACAACCATGGGAAGAATTCCGCCATTTTCATAATACTGAATATCAGCATCTGCATCAAAGCGAAGAAGGGCTTGAAATTCTTTGACTCCTTGGTCTGAAACAGCCCTGATAGTCACAAGATCATGCACCTGTGGTTTGTCTGGAAGGATAACCGTGTAAGTCTCGTATCCTGTTAATTGGAGACTGGCTGCGGTCTGACCTTCAAGAAACTGCAAGGGCAAAATCCCCATCATAACCAGATTAGAGCGGTGAATGCGCTCGAAACTTTCTGCCAAAACAACTTTCACACCTAAAAGACTGGCTCCCTTAGCTGCCCAGTCACGGCTTGAACCCATGCCATAGTCCTTGCCTGCAATGACGATTGTCGCCTGACCTTCTTTTTGGTAATTCATGGCAGCTTCATAAATAGGAAGAAGTTCCCCCTTGTATTTTGTGTAGCCGCCAAGCTTGCCATCGGCTAATTCATTTTTAATCCGAATATTGGCAAAGGTTCCTCTCATCATGACCTCATGATTGCCGCGCCGGCTGCCGTAGGAATTGAAATCTGCATAAGCAAGACCTTTTTCTTCCAGATAGCGAGCAGCCGGACTATTCCGAGCAATATTACCGGCAGGTGAAATGTGGTCCGTCGTAACTGAATCACCGAATTTAGCCAGTACTTTCAAATCCGTCAAATCTGCTGCAGCTGAATTATTTAAGTGTTCAAAATAGGGTGGATTTTGGATATAGGTAGACGCCTGATTCCATTGATAGTTAGCGGAAGGCTCGGTTTGAATGTGGTTCCACTTATCACTGTCAGAAAAAACCTGCGCATATTCCTGGGCAAAGAGTTCAGCAGTGACATACTTGTCAACATAGGCCATCACTTCTTCTTTAGCCGGCATGAGATCCTCCAAGTAAACCGCCTGATTATCCTTATCATAGCCCAGCGGTTCAGTCGTCAAATCAATCGCTGTGCTGCCGGCCAGCGCATAGGCCACAACCAAGGGCGGACTGGCTAAAAAGTTAGCCTTTACCAAAGGATTGACCCGACCTTCGAAATTTCTGTTTCCCGAAAGAACAGCACTGACAAGCAAATCCTTTTCCTGAACAGCCTTAGCAACGGCTGCCGGCAGGCTGCCTGAATTGCCAATGCAGGTTGTACAGCCATAGCCGACCAGATGAAAACCAAGCTGATCAAGATAGGGCTGAAGGCCGCTCTTTTTCAAATAGGCTGTGACAACCTTAGAACCCGGTGCTAAGGAAGTTTTAACTGCCTTAGAAACACTAAGTCCGCGTTCCACAGCCTTTTTAGCCAAGAGGCCGGCAGCCAAAAGGACATAGGGATTAGAAGTGTTGGTGCAGGAAGTAATAGCCGCAATAGCAACATGGCCGGTCTTTATTTCAATGTCGTCATCTTCAAAATGCGCCACTGCTTTTTTATCTAACTCACTTTCATCCAAGCCAAAACCGCGGACACCGGCTTCCCGCACAAGGCTGGCTTCAAATTCTTCTTTTGCTCGGTTCAATTCTATCAAATCCTGAGGACGTTTCGGACCGGCAATCGAAGGGACAACAGTTGATAAGTCAAGGTCAATAACCTTGCTGTAGCCAGGTTCAGAATCGGGATTGTAAAAAAGCTGATTGCGCTTAGTATAAGCTTCTGTCAAAGCAATGTGTTCTTTTGAGCGGTTTGTTAACGCCATATAGTTCAGCGTTTCGTCATCTATAGGAAAATAACCGCAGGTAGCACCGTATTCAGGTGCCATATTGGCAACAGTTGCCCGATCTGCCAAAGAAAGATTAGCCAGTCCGGGGCCAAAAAATTCTACAAACTTTCCAACCACATTTTCTAAACGCAAAACCTGTGTAACCTTAAGTGCCAAATCTGTCGCTGTCGCTAATTTAGACAGTTCTCCGTGCAGACGTACGCCGATCACCTCAGGAATAGGAAAATAAGATGCTTCCCCCAGCATAGCAGCTTCAGCTTCAATACCGCCAACACCCCAGCCAAGAACCCCGATGCCGTTTATCATCGTTGTGTGGCTGTCGGTGCCAAACATAGAATCCGGATACACAAAGCCATCTTTTTCAATGATAACATCACTTAGAAATTCGATATTAACCTGATGAATAATTCCGGTTGCCGGCGGTACCGCCCGATAATTTTTAAAAGATTTTTCAGCCCATTTGAGAAATTCATAGCGCTCATTATTCCGCTGAAATTCCAGCTCAATATTCTTGTCAAAAGCTTTATCATTACCGAAAAAATCAACCTGAACGCTGTGATCGATAACGAGGTCCACTGGTATTTCGGGATTAATCAAATCAGGATCGCCGCCATTTTTGACAACAGCATCACGCATAGAAGCCAGATCGACAACAACCGGAACACCCGTAAAATCCTGAAGGATGACACGGCTGGGTTTAAAAGGAACCTCCCCTTTAGGATTTTGCGGATTATAATGAAAAAGAGAATATATGTTATCTTTTATAACATCAATATTATCGTTTTTCCTTAATAAACTTTCAATTAAAATTCTAATCGTGTAGGGAAGGCGCTCAAGCTCTGCATTATAATCTTTAGAGGCTTTGTCTAAATCAATATAATGGTAGTCTTGCTGATTCAAAGAAAAAGTTGATGCATAATTAACCATATTTTAACTCCTTTTCTGCTTATTTAATAAAAATTATACAATTTTATAAATCCGCAATCAAACCTAAACTTGCATTTTATGTCATAAAATATAACATGAACTTAGCGAAGTTTTTTATCCAGCAAAAACACTATATCTTGTGTATTTTTGAACATATCCCTACTATATTTTGTGTTTTTTCAAGCAAATTTTCTTGCTTTTTTTCTTAAATTTAGATATGCTAGTAAAGCAACTTATAAAAAAAGTAAAAATTTTAGGAGGAGAAAATGGCTAAAATAACTGTTTTTTCAAAAAATAACTGCATGCAATGCAAGATGACTAAGAAATTTCTGGAACAAAATAATATTGACTTCCAAGAAATTAATATTGATGAACAGCCGGACAAAATCGACTATGTGAAAAGCTTAGGATTTACCGCTGCTCCTGTTATCGAAGCGGGCGATATTGTCTTTTCAGGCTTCCAGCCTGCTAAATTAAAAGCTCTTATCTAAGGATTTCAAGCTATCAGAGCTGTCTGCTGTCAATATCTAAAGCAGATAAGCAAAAAATAAGACAAAAAAGTTTTGCAAAACGACTTGCCGCTCACTAAGAGCGCAGCAGCTGATTGAAGGATGGGCCTTTCGAAATTTTCAGGCTCATGCCTTAATCAAATCCGATCAAGTCTTTAGGTACAAAAAAGCTAAGATTTCACAATTTTCTGACAGGGAATTTATCCTTGATCACTCAGCTGCTCTATGTACAAAAATAGGAAGGTCAGGATGTTTACCTGTTTTCTTCCAGCAATATGATGAAATTAGTAAGGAATAGGAACTTATAGATGAGTCTCAAAAATCTCGGCGATGTCTCTTACTTCCGCCTCAACAATGAAATTAACCGCCCTGTCGACGGACAGATTCCGCTTCATAAAGACAAGGAAGCCCTAAATGCTTTCTTTGCCGAAAATGTGCGTCCGAATACTAAAGCTTTTGACAGTATTACTGATAAGATTCGTTTTCTGATTGAAAATGATTATATCGAAGCAGGTTTTATCGCTAAATACAGACCCGAATTTATTGAGGAGCTGTCTCGAGCTCTTTATGACTATGATTTTCACTTTAAATCATTTATGGCAGCCTATAAATTCTATCAGCAGTATGCGCTTAAAACCAATGATGGCGAAGCTTATCTTGAAAGTATTGAAGACCGTGTTCTCTTTAATGCTCTCTATTTTGCTGACGGCAATGAAGAATTGGCAAAAGATCTGGCTATGGAAATGATTGCTCAGCGCTATCAGCCGGCGACACCAAGTTTTCTTAATGCCGGCCGCAGCCGCCGGGGTGAACTGGTTTCTTGTTTCCTTATTCAGGTAACCGATGACATGAATTCTATCGGCCGCTCTATCAACTCTGCTCTGCAGTTATCCCGTATCGGCGGCGGTGTGGGGATTTCTCTCAGCAATCTGCGCGAAGCCGGAGCTCCTATCAAGGGCTTTGACGGTGCAGCATCCGGGGTCGTTCCTGTCATGAAACTTTTTGAAGACAGCTTTTCTTACTCCAACCAATTAGGTCAGCGCCAAGGTGCGGGGGTTGTTTACCTCAATGTCTTTCATCCGGATATCATCGCCTTTCTTTCTACTAAAAAAGAAAATGCCGATGAGAAGGTCCGCGTCAAAACTCTGTCCCTCGGTGTTGTCATTCCGGATAAGTTTTATGAATTGGCCCGCAAGAATCAAGACATGTATCTCTTTAGCCCCTATTCTGTCGAACGTGAGTACGGTATTCCTTTCAATTATATAGATATTACGGAAAAATATGACGAATTGGCGGCCAATCCTAATATTATCAAAACCAAGATTCGTGCCCGCGATTTGGAAACGGAAATCTCCAAACTGCAGCAGGAATCAGGCTACCCTTATGTTGTCAATGTTGATACTGCCAACCGTGCCAATCCGATTGACGGCAAAATTGTCATGTCCAATCTCTGTTCGGAAATCCTGCAGGTTCAGACACCAAGTGAAATCAACGATGCTCAGGAATTTGTCAAAATGGGAACCGACATTTCATGTAACCTCGGTTCAACAAACATTGTCAATATGATGACTTCCCCCGACTTCGGCCGCTCCATCAAAGCTATGACACGTGCGCTTACTTTTGTGACAGACTCATCAAGCATTGAAGCTGTTCCAACTATCAAGCACGGCAATGCCCAAGCTCATACGTTCGGGCTCGGTGCCATGGGACTGCACTCCTACTTGGCACAGCACCACATTGAGTACGGCAGTCCGGAATCTATTGAATTTACCAATATCTATTTCATGCTCATGAATTACTGGACCTTGGTGGAATCCAATAACATTGCCCGCGAACGTAAGGAAACTTTTGTCGGTTTTGAAAAGTCAAAATACGCTGACGGCTCTTATTTTGATAAGTATGTCACTGGCCAATTCGTTCCGAAATCCGACCTTGTTAAGGAACTGTTTAAAGATCACTTCATCCCTCAGGCTGCTGACTGGCAGGCTCTGCGTCAGGCTGTTATGACAGATGGACTTTACCATCAAAATCGTTTAGCGGTTGCTCCAAACGGATCAATTTCCTATATCAATGATGTTTCTGCTTCTATTCACCCTATCACGCAGCGTATCGAAGAGCGTCAGGAAAAGAAAATCGGTAAGATTTACTATCCGGCAGCCGGTTTATCAACGGATACCATTCCTTATTACACATCAGCCTACGATATGGATATGCGAAAAGTTATTGATGTCTATGCTGCTGCGACTGAACATGTCGATCAAGGCTTATCGCTTACGCTCTTTATGCGCAGCGATATCCCTCAAGGCCTCTATGAATGGAAAACAGAGAGCAAGCAAACAACACGCGATCTGTCCATCCTTCGCAACTATGCCTTTAATAAAGGAATCAAGTCCATTTACTATATCCGCACTTTCACCGATGACGGTGATGAGATTGGTTCAAACCAATGTGAAAGCTGTGTGATTTAATTGAACAATGAAAGGAAGTGTACTTATGTGGATAAGAAATAGATATACTGGACCTGGCGGTGGTCTCTACACCGGACCTGGTGGTGGTCTCTACACCGGACCTGGTGGCGGTGCTTACACAGGACCTGGTGGTGGTCTCTATACTGGACCTGGTGGTGGCCTATATACCGGACCTGGTGGTGGCCTATATACTGGACCTGGTGGTGGCCTATATACTGGACCTGGTGGTGGCCTATATACCGGACCTGGTGGTGGTCTCTACACCGGACCTGGTGGTGGTCTCTACACCGGACCTGATAGTTCTCCGTACATGAGTAATATTCCTCCTTTAGATATCTTTATCAAAGAGCTTGAAAAGCGCAATTTACATGATTATGCAAATATTATAAAAACACATTTACAATAAGTTTTAGGAGAATTATTACATCATGACTACTTATTACAAAGCAATAAACTGGAATGCTATTGAAGATGTTATTGATAAATCAACTTGGGAAAAACTGACCGAACAATTTTGGCTGGATACGCGGATTCCGCTTTCCAACGACTTGGATGACTGGCGCAAGCTTTCAGCTCCTGAAAAAGATTTGGTTGGCAAAGTTTTTGGCGGCCTGACCCTGCTTGATACCCTGCAGTCCGAATCAGGTGTTGAAGCTCTGCGCCACGACGTGCGTACCGCTCATGAAGAGGCTGTTTTTAATAACATTCAATTCATGGAGTCTGTCCACGCCAAATCCTACTCATCCATCTTTTCAACCCTGAACACAAAATCAGAAATTGATGCTATTTTCGAGTGGACCAACAACAACGAATACCTGCAAAGAAAAGCTGAAATCATCAACGAAATCTATCTTAAAGGCAATCCTCTGGAAAAGAAAGTTGCCAGCGTCTTCCTTGAAACCTTCCTTTTTTATTCAGGTTTCTTCACACCGCTCTACTATCTGGGCAACAACAAGCTGGCTAACGTGGCTGAAATCATCAAGCTGATTATCCGTGACGAATCCGTTCACGGTACCTATATCGGTTATAAATTCCAGCTTGGTTTTAACGAACTGTCTGAAGAAGAACAGGATACATTCCGTGACTGGATGTATGACCTTCTCTACAAACTCTATGAAAACGAAGAAGGCTACACCGAAACACTTTATGACGGTGTCGGCTGGAGTGAGGAAGTGAAAACTTTCCTGCGCTACAATGCCAACAAGGCTCTGATGAATCTGGGGCAGGATCCGCTGTTCCCTGATACAGCCGATGATGTTAATCCGATCGTCATGAACGGTATTTCAACCGGAACCTCCAACCACGACTTCTTCAGTCAGGTCGGAAACGGCTATCTCCTCGGCACTGTTGAGTCCATGCAGGACGATGATTACAACTACGGTTTGTAAAAAGCCACAGGAGAAATAAGTTTAGCTGTAATATCTGAGACACCTCTATTAAGCCCAGCTTAGCTGCTGTTCAAACATAAGAAAAGCCAGAATTTCTGTTCTGGCTTTTTGTTTTTCTGCTCAGCCAAGACGCTTGTTTTTGACAAGGGACATTCATTTTTAGTTTTTGTGTTATAATGAAAAAGAATCTTTCAGCGGAGGCACGGTATGATTTTATTCTTGATTATGATGGAGCGGGCAGGCCTGATTATTTTGCTGGCCTATGCGTTTGTTCATGTTCCCTTTATCAAGCAAACGCTCAACCATCCTGAGGTTAAAAAGCATCAGCTGATTTTACTGCTCTTGTTTAGCTTTTTCGCCATTATTTCAAATTTTACCGGTGTGGAAATCCAATCGAATTTAGCCATCGTCAACCAAACTCTGGGCAAGATTGCCGAGCACTCTTCTGTTGCCAATACCCGGGTGCTGACAATCGGTGTGGCCGGCTTGATCGGAGGACCTGTAGTCGGCGTTTTCGTCGGTGCCATCTCGGTTTTATTTCGCTACTGGCAGGGCGGACTGGCTCCTTACATTTATATCATTTCATCACTCTTAATCGGGCTGTGCTCGGGCTTGCTGGGAAAATATTTCCGCAGGCAGCGGCCCATGGTTACAATCAGACAGGCCATGTTTGTCGGCATGTCCATGGAAGTTTTGCAGATGATCTGCATCTTGATTTTCAGCTCCGACTTTCATCAGTCTTGGGAATTGGTCCGCTTCATCGGGCTGCCCATGATTTTTGCCAATACGCTGGGGGTAGGTATTTTCATCTCAATCATCACCTCAACTCAGCAGCTGGAAGAACAGGCCAGAGCAGTCCAGACGCATGATGTCCTAAAACTGGCCAATGAAACCCTGCCTTATTTGCGGCAGGGGCTCAGTTTTCAGTCCTGTCAGCCGGTTGCCGAAATTATCCATCAATACATGCGGGTTGCGGCTGTCAGTCTGACTAACAGAGACACTATTTTAGCCTATGTCGGAGCGGGTGCCGATCACCATGTTCCCAATATTAAAATTTTGACAAAACTAGCCAAGCGAGCTATTGAAACAGGCAGCATCTGCATTGCCAAAGACCGCAGCGAAATCGAGTGCGATCACGAAGGCTGCACCCTCACCTCAGCTATTGTCATTCCTTTGAAAATTCAAAATGAAACGGTCGGAACGCTAAAGCTCTATTTTTCAGGAAACCACAAAATGAGCTATGTGGAACAGGAAGTCGCTGAAGGGTTGGGCAATATCTTTTCAACACAGCTGGCTCTGGGGCAGGCCGAAGCGGCCGCCCATCTGCTGCAGGATGCAGAAATGAAATCCCTTCAGGCTCAGGTCAATCCGCATTTCCTCTTTAATGCCTTAAACACTATTTTGGCCCTCATCCGCATGGACGGTGAAAAAGCCCGTCACCTCCTTAAAGAGCTCAGCAAATTTCTGCGGGGCAACCTGCAGGGAGCCCGCCAAAATGTCATTCCTTTAAGTCAGGAAATCATACAGGTCAATGCCTACCTTGCTTTGGAAGAAGCTCGATTCCCAGACAAGGTCCACTATCACATAATAGTTGATGAAAATCGAGACGGCAAAGTCTTGATTCCGCCTTTTACCTTGCAAGTATTGGTTGAAAATGCCTACAAGCACGCTTTTAAACAATCTAAGACCGACAATCATCTGCGTGTCTTGATTGAACGCAAGGAACAAATGCTTCACATTACCGTTGAGGACAATGGGCAGGGTATTCCAGCCGACAAGTTAAAAACGCTGGGCAAGGTTCAGCAGGAATCAGCCGAAGGTTCAGGCTCAGCCTTGGAAAACCTCTCCCGCCGTCTGACCCTCATCTACGGACACGAAGCCAGCCTTAGTTTTCAGTCATCACCCGACGGAACAAGCGTTTATGTTGCTGTTCCCTTAACAGAAGAGAAAGTCACATAATAATAGCCACCCGTTTTGAATAAGAATCATAAGCCCATAAAATAAGCCAGCGCCTAAAGACGCTGGCTTACACTTTGTTCAAACCTCATTGCTCTTAACTCGTTACTAGCTTCCCTTGCGAAATTTGATTGGAGACTTCAGCCAAATTCTTTTACAGCTACCTTATCAATTAATAGCAATGTAACGTCGATTACCGCTAAACGCAACATAAGAAATCCAAGTAAGACCATCGGAATTTACGACTTTATCATAATTAACAGTTTGTCCTGCATTATAATAGGCAATTTCTGGACTGGACTGCTTTGGCTCTGCCTTGACAGAAGAACGCTTTGTAAAACGATAGCTTCCTTGAGACGGGATAGTCGGTTCTACTGCTGCAGATTCTGCTTTATAACCGCCTCCTTCAAAGCCATAATATTCCTCTAAACTCAAACCAGACTGATAAATTTCCTTGGCTTCTTCCCCTATATAACGGATATGCCAAGCTTCAGGCATATAGCCTGTAACGGATTCCTTTCCTGGTTGGTAACGAACAACAAAGCCGTAATTGTGAGCATTATTTTTAAGCCAATTGCTTGCTGATTTATCTTCCAAAAGGTTACCCGATTTATCAGTCAAATCAAAGGTTAAGCCTGTTTGATGTTCACTGTAGCCCGGTCTTGCTGAATAGCGATCTGCAGCGGCCTTGCCATCACGGTTAACATAACTTTGATATAAATTTTTTTGATAATCATATGTCCTAAAACCACTATAAGATTTTCCAACATTGTAACCTTGGGCAATCATATCATCTCTGAGACGGATAAAAGCGGCTTTGGCCGTTGGGTTTTCACCAGGGTTATAACTAGCTGATAATGGATACTTTTTATTAACAATAACAATTTCATCATATTTGCCTTTAATGCTGTAATAAGAGCCATTATAGGTTACAGATTTTGATGTTGGAGATTCAACAGTCGTTTTAGTAGCCGCAACTCCTGCCATAGTCCCATCTTTTTGAACATAATAAAGATGGATATTGTACTCACCTCGATTATTTTTATGCTTGCCAATATTAACACTTACCTTGTAGGTATTATTAGACTGATGGGAAGCATCATACCAAACAATATCATCTTGCCCATTTTGCGTGGTCCAAACAGGAACTTTTACTGCCATCACTCCCTTGGTTGATGACACATTACTCACCACAACATTGAATCCTTGGGATGATCGGTTCTCAATAGTTAATTTACCAGTAACTTTATCTGCTGTTGTTTTCGTCGGCGAAATAGGATCCAGTTGAACATAGCGGCGAATACCACTATACGAGATATAGCTCAACCATTGGTATTTTTCTGCCTCTAACACCTTATCATAATTAATTTTTTCACCTTTTTCAAAAGTAAATTCAGTTCTAGCAGATAGTTTAGCCTGATTTTTGACATTAACTTGGTGTGTAAAAGTGTAAGAACCTTGAGAAGGAATAGCCATTGCATTTGGAGCTGCTATCTTCGTCTGAGCTGCAGCCACTCCTTGCACCCTGCCGCTCGGTTCAAGATAATAAAGATGAATGTGGTAAATTCCGCGTTCATTCTTATGGTTCCTGATATTAACAGCTAGTTTATAATTTCCATTGGCCTGTTTAACGCTATTATACCAGACAATATCATCTTGTCCGCTTTTATCAGTCCATACAGGAACCTTTACAGCCGTTATACCATTGCTGTCGGAAACATCAGTGATGAGAACATCAAATCCCTGACTTGTCTTGTTTTGAATATTAATTTTTCCTGAAACTTTAGAAGCTGTCGGCTTTTGCGGCTGAGCTTGTTCCAACTTATTAATAGCAGCATAGCGGCGGATACCGCTATAAGAGACATAGCTCAGCCATTGATAACCATCGTTTTCTAAAAGTCTGTCATAATTGACCTGATCTCCTTTATTAAAATAGAATTGAGTTGGAGCGGCTGTTCTTGCCTCATTTTTAACATTGGTCCGCACTGTGAAAGTATAGCGGCCTTGAGCCGGAATTTTTTTCACTGGTGATGGCTGAGGTTTCGCTGGTGTACTGGGAGCTTTTTGAGTCAGCTGATTAATCGCAGCATAACGCCGAGTTCCACTGTAAGAAACATAGCTCAGCCATTGATAACCATCTTGATTTAAAACGCGATCATAAAAAATCTTGTCACCTGCATTGGCATAAAATTGAATTGGAGCTGAAACCTTAGCTTCATTTTTGACTGGTGTGCGTTTCGTATAAACATAGTTTCCCTGACTAGGAAGCTGTTTTGTAGGAGCAGCTGCAGAAGCTTTATTAATATTAACAGCTCTAACAGTTTTTGCCGCTTGTTCTTGTCTCTTAATGTCAACTTGAGGAGAGACTACTGCTTGTTTGATTTGCTTAACTGCTTGATTAACTTGATTAGCATTAATTGGATCAGCAGCACGAGCTGTGGACGCTTGATTAGGTACCACTGGCTCTTGAGGCTGTTCATTATTAGCAGGGGCAGCATCTGAAATCTCAGCAGCGTTACTGCTGATATCAGTGTGGCTTGCTTCTGTTACCTGTTCTGATGAGACTGTTGCGGGTGCTGTACTTTGAGAGGTGGCCGATGCAGCAGTGTGGTCTTCTACAGTTTCAACTGTTGGTGAATTGACAGCTGTTTCTGTCTGCTCATCCGCAAAAGTCACACCACTAAGAAAAAGAAGAGAACCAATCAAAACGGAGGCAACTCCAATAGCATATTTCCGAATAGAAAACCGCTGTCTTTTAACAGCAAACATTTCTTTTTTCATTATTAATCACCCACTTTCTTTGTTACCATCTTTTAAGCATAAACAATTAGTTCATCTGGTATTAAAAATGAAAATATTTCTCCAAAACTTATTGTTACAATAATTTCTTTTTTGTTACGTTTTATTTACTAATATTGTACCACTTAATGACAGCGTTTTCAACAATCATCCTAAAGGTTATCCATTATACTTTAAGATCTTTTTTTTATGGACATTTCAGAACTCTGCTTCTCTCCCTTTTTCTATGTTATAATAAAACAGTTATCTGTAAGATTATATTATGTCTTATTCAAAAAGAAAGGACCTAACTCATGAAAGTATTGGTTGTTGACGATGAGCCTTTGGCGCGCAACGAGCTCATCTATCTGCTCCATAAATACGATGAACACCTATCCATCGAGGAAGCTGACGATATTCCTTCTGCTTTGGCTTTGCTGCTGCAAGAGCACTACGATGTTGCCTTTTTGGACATTCAGCTCAGGGAAGCTTCGGGTATGAGTTTGGCTGAGAGTATCAATAAAATGCCGGATCCGCCGATTATTATTTTTGCGACTGCTTATGATCAGTACGCCATTACAGCTTTTGAAAATAATGCCCGCGACTATCTGCTAAAACCCTATGAACCTGAACGCTTGAAAGCGGCTATGGACAAGGTCAGACAGAGCCTTAGGACAAGGACTGACGCAGCAAGTGAACACGCGCAGCCGCAAGCCTATCCTATCAGCGAAGAAGACCGCATTTATATGGTTCAGGCCGATGATATTATCATGATCGAAGCCCTGCAGGGCAAGACCATTATCCATACTAGCCAAAAGCAATACGAATCTCATGATTCTCTGGCCTATTGGCAGGGAAAACTCCCAGATGAGCAATTTGTCCGTGTTCATCGCTCCTACCTTGTCAATCTGCAAATGATTACGGTCGTTGAGCCTTGGTTCAATCAAACCCTGCGGCTCACCTTGGCTGACCGCCTAAAAGTGCCTGTCAGCCGGGCTAATGTTAAATCCTTAAAAGAACGCTTGGGTATCTCCTAAGTGTTCTTTTTTGCAGGAACATGCTGCTTATCTCCCTTATCTAACCATTCATATCCTAAATCAGGTCATTCATTTTGAAAACGGCTCAAATTCTCTTTTCATTGTTATAATAAAGCCATGTAAGCGTTTAAATTTTTAAAAATAAAAATCCTACATCGCTAAAGGAGGATTAGCCATGATAACATTTTTGGGAGGTATAGCACTGCTGATTGTCGGGTATTTTACCTACGGTGCTTATATTGAAAAGAATTTCCAAATTGACACGGAAAGAAAAACCCCAGCCGAGGCTTTGAGGGACGGATATGACTTTGTTCCCATGCCCAAATGGAAAAACGCCATGATTGAACTGCTCAATATTGCAGGAACCGGTCCTATCTTTGGGCCTATTATGGGAGCCTTGTACGGGCCTGTCGCTTATCTATGGATTATTCTGGGCTGTATCTTTGCAGGAGCCGTCCATGATTATATGATCGGGATGATTTCTTTGAGAAACAAAGGCGCTTTTCTGCCTGAACTGGCCAGCCGTTATCTGGGCAAATCCATGAAGCTGGTCATCAATCTCTTTTCCATGCTGCTGCTGATCCTGGTTGCAACGGTATTTGTTATCACACCGGCCAATCTGATTTTCAGCATTCTGCCAAAAGGCCTTATTGCACTGCCATGGATTGTGGGACTTATCTTTGTCTATTACTTGATTTCAACCGTACTGCCCATTGACCAGGCGCTCGGTAAAGTTTATCCTGTCTTTTGTGTCGTTTTGATGGCAAGTACGGCTGCCATTGCCTTTCGTCTGCTGACTGGCGGCTTTGACATGCCTAATCTGACGGTGGCTACTTTTAGAAACATGCACCCAACAGGACTGGCTATCTTCCCTGCCCTCTTCTTTACGATTTCCTGCGGAGCGATTTCCGGCTTCCATGCCACACAGGCACCGATGGTTTCTCGTACCACTATCAATGAACGCGAAGGCCGCTTTACGTTCTACGGCATGATGTTGGCTGAAGGTGTCATTGCCATGATTTGGGCTGCGGCTTCCATGAGCCTGTTTGATGGTAAAACACTGGCTCAATTAATCGCTGCCGGTACTGCTTCTGCCGTTGTTAACAAGGTTATGATTATGCTTTTAGGCAATATGGTCGGAACCATCGCTATCATTGGTGTTATTGTCCTGCCGGTTTCTTCAGGGCTGTCTGCTTTCAGAAGCTTACGAACTATCGTGGCAGATTATCTCCATATCAAACAAGACACGCTTCCTAAGATTTTCGCCGTTACCATTCCGCTCTATGTGATTTCCTTTATCCTAACAAAAGTAGATTTCAACTTACTCTGGCGCTACTTTAACTGGGCCAACCAAGTAACTGCCGTTATCGGATTGCTGGTTGCGACGCGCTATCTGGTCTTGAAACGCCGGAACTTCTGGGTTACCTTGATACCGGGCATCTTCATGCTTTATGCAGTGGTGGTCTATATTCTCAGTGAACCTCTTGGTTTTCATATGGGACTGTCAAGCCTGACCTATCTTTTAGGAGCACTGATTACAGCCGTTTTGACAGCACTCTTCTGGCATTCCGGACAAAAGCAGCTGCACCGCTTAGACCCCGAATCCTTCTTGCTGAATGACCAAAGGCCAATCAGTTATTACACCTCGCTGGATATGTAAGAATCAAACATACGAAAACAGAGTCAGAATCGTTTCTTTTGAATAACGATTTTGACTCTGTTTTTTTCTTGTAAATAGGTGAGCTAGGCTTTTTCGATCTGATCTGTCAGAGACATCATCTCAAGCAGGCTTTGAGCCGTGTCATAGCCCTTGTTGCCTGCTTTGGTGCCTGAGCGCTCAATCGCCTGTTCAATGTCCTCTGTTGTCAGTACCCCGAAAATTACAGGAATATCGCCTTCGAGATTAAGCTGGCCAACACCCTTAGCAACTTCGTTGCAGACCAGATCATAATGACTGGTTCCTCCTCGGATAACGCAGCCCAAGGTCAAAATGCCATCATACTGCTTGTTGCTTAAAAGTTTTTTAGCCAGATAGGGAATCTCAAAAGCTCCGGGCACCCAGTAAACATCAATAGCTGCTTTAGATAGCCCGTGGCGCTCTAAATTGTCCTTGGCTCCCGCCAGCAATTTTGAGGTAATAAATTCATTAAAGCGGGCAACAACGATGGCAACTTTCTTTTCCTCGGTAAAATGAAACTGTCCTTCGAATACTGTCATGTTTTCTCTCCTTTTTCAGACTTGAATGTCGTGATGAAATTTTTCTCTTTTAGTTTTCAGATAAGAGAGATTTTCCCTGCGGGCCGGAACCTGCAGAGGAATTCTCTCAGCTACTTCTATACCGGCAGCCTTGAGCTGCTGGACTTTATCGGGGTTATTGGTCAGAAGTCTGACTTTGTTTAATCCCAGATAGTCTAAAACAATCTTGGCAAAATCATAGTGCCGCTCATCAGCTGCAAAGCCAAGTTCCAGATTAGCATCGTAGGTATCAAGGCCTGCATCCTGCAGCTGATAAGCTCTCAGCTTGTTTTTCAGCCCGATGCCGCGGCCTTCCTGCCTCAGATACAAAATCGCACCGCTTCCTTCTTTTTCAATTGCTTTCATGGCCGCTTCTAACTGCTCACCGCAGTCGCAGCGCACGGAAGAAAAAATATCTCCCGTGGCACATTCTGAATGAATCCGAAACAGCGGAGCAGATTCTTTTGTGAGATCGCCCTTGGTTAACAGCAGATTTTCTTTGCCCTCTCCGTCTTCCAGAAGGGTCAGGTCAAAATAGCCATAGCGGGTGGGCAGAGAGGTTTTAACCGCCCCTTTAAAACGCAGATAGACTGCCAGCTCTTCAATCGAAATTAAGGGCATCTGCCATTCTTGGGCCAGCTGTTCCAAATCTTTTCGTCTTGCCATGTGACCGTCCGCTTTAAGGATTTCACAGATATAAGCAGCAGGTCTGCTGCCGGCCAGACTGGCCAGATCAAGGGCGCCTTCGGTATGACCGCGCCGTTCCAAAACACCCCCGTCTTTTCCAATCAAGGGAAACATGTGGCCGGGCCGCTTGAAGTCAAGAGCTCTGCTTTCTTCCGAGGAAAGTGCCTGAATAGTCTTCGACCTGTCAAAGGCTGATATGCCCGTTGACGTTGTATGATGGTCGACACTGACCGTAAAAGCCGTTCCGAAGACATCTGTATTGTCGGCAATCATGTCAGACAGATCCAGCTGCTCAGCTATTTCCCTTGAGATGGGAGCACAGATAAGACCGCGTGCTTTCTGCGTCATAAAATTGACCTTGTCAGCACTCACAAGACTGGCCAAGCCAACCAAATCACCTTCAGCTTCTCGATCAGCATCGTCCGTCAGAATAATCAGTTCTCCGTCTTTGAGCCTTTGTATGGCTGCTTCAATTTTTTCAAACATGGCGTCTCCTTTCAGCATTTGCCTGTGCCTTGATGTATTTCCCCAAAATATCCGTTTCAATATTAACCCAGTCGCCCGTCTTTAGCTGCCCCAGATTCGTTTTATCGCGGCTGTGCGGGATTAAGGACACTGTAAAGCGCTCCTCATCGCAGGACACAACTGTCAGACTGACCCCGTTAATAGCAACGGAGCCTTGCGCAATGATTTCACCGTCATGCCCTTGAGGGCAGGAAAAGGTTAAAATCTCAGCATTCCCCAAACTTTTCTTATCAAGGAGCTGACTTGTGGCATCAATATGCCCGGTCACAAAATGTCCTTCAAAGCGTCCGGCAGCTGATAAAGCAGGTTCAATATTAACAGCATTTCCAATATGCTGATAGCGTAGATTGGTTCTCTTAAACGTTTCCGGCATAATATCGACAACAAATTCCCGCCCTCTTTTGGCAACACAGGTCAAGCAGGCACCGTCAACCGCGATACTGTCACCAATAGCTATTTGGTCAAGAAAACGGGCAGACACCTGACAGGTCAGGCGAACCCCTTGGCTGTTCTTGCTGAAATGACTGATTTTCCCTTTTTCTTGAATTAATCCTGTAAACATGGATCCTCCTTTCTTTTGGCAGAAATCCGCCAATCCTCACCAACCTGCTCCAAAGATACATCGGACAGATAAGTGAGTCTTTGTGACCTTCTGGAGCTGCTCATACTGCCTAGAGCATTCCCTCCTAAAAGAACGGGTGCTAAATAAAGCAGATATTCGTCCCAGAGCCCGGCTTCATAAAAAGCATCATGAATGCGGCTGCCACCTTCGACATAAAGCGATTGAATACCCTCTTCAGCCAGCTTTTTGACCACTTTATCAACCGTCCAGTCAGGGTCACAAAAAACGCTGACATGAGCAGGCAGATCTTCCTCTGACCTCTGGCTGAACAAATAAACCGGAGCCTCATCATTGGTAAAAAGCTGCAGCTGTCTTTGGCTGAACAGCCGCCCTCGTCTGTCTAAAACCACACGAATCGGCGGAAGAAGACTGCTCTTTGTTCCTAAAAGGCTGGGATTATCCAGAAGAGCCGTTTCACTGCCAATCAAAATAGCCTGATAGTCATCGCGTTCCTGATGAACCAGCTCCCTAGCTTTCTGCCCGGTCAAAGCCGTTCGCTTACCCTTGAAAGCAATTTTGCCATCTAAACTCATGGCACTCTTTAAAACAATATAGGGCCGCCCATGCCGGTAAAAATGATTATAGTAGGGATTGAGAGCTTCTGCTTTCTCTTTCAGCAGACCGACATCAACCTTTATCCCCTGCTTTTCTAAAAACCGCCTGCCCTTTCCAGCTACCAGCGGATTAGGATCCAGCTGGGCAATAACCACCCGTGTGATGCCTGCCTGAACAATACTTTCAGTGCAGGGAGGCTGCTTACCCTGATGATGGCAGGGTTCAAGCGTCACATAAAGAGTAGCTCCCTTTAATTGTTCAGTATTCTGACAGGCTATTATCGCCTGCCGTTCTGCGTGATAACCGCCGTATTTTAAGTGAGCGCCCTCGGCAATGACTTGATTATCTTTAACGATAACGGCTCCAACCAAAGGGTTGGTATAAGTCTGGCGTCTTCCCTCTTTGGCTTTAGCAATAGCTAAGGCCATAAATTGTTCCTCCATACTGCCTCCTTTCCAGCACAAAAAACCCCGTAACATCATTACGGGGCAGATAAGGTCTACAGTCATAAAAGACAGACAGAAAAATGATTCAATACTAAGTTTCAAACTGTTTCTGTCTTTAACAAGAAGTCCGGAGCTGTTCTTGACTTAAAGAGAATTAAGCAAATGTCTCAAAAATGCTCTTGCAGCAACCCTGCCTGTACAAGCAGCGTGACAGGCTGCCCTACTGTTCACTTCAGCAGAGCAAACAACAGCTTTTGAAAAAGAAACATTAGCTAAAAACTCATGCATAGCTGCAAAACTTCTTGTATACAAGGATACCTGATGCTGTAACAGTCAAGGCATCACTTGACAGGCTTAGGCAGTCAATTCTTTTTGAAGGCCCAGCCCTTTCTTTTATTTTCTTCTCCCATCCAGACTATACTGTCGGTTCCGGATTTTCACCGGATCAACCGCTCTCGCAGTTCACGGACTTCAAGCACAGCTTGTCACCGTCGGTCGGGAATCTCACCCTGCCCCGAAGAAATAAATCTATTCAATTGCCTAAAGGATAACACGCTGGCCGCAATTTGTCAACACTTACCTATGCTCAGGCAAAAACTTCTTGTAAAATAGCCAGACCCTGATCCAGCTCATCTTTGGTCAGGGTCAGAGGCGGCAACAGCCTGATGACATTGCTGCCTGCGGTAAGGACGATCAAGCCCTTGGCACGCGCTGAGGCAACCAGCTGACCCAAATCTGCGCTTGTTTCAATACCAATCATGCAGCCCAGTCCGCGAACCTGAGTGACTTTGGGATTATCAGCCAGCATCGTTTTCAGCTGATCTTGCAGGTAGTTTCCCTTTGCCAGTGCAGTTTCTAAAAAGCCATCTTCTTTTAAAATCGTTAAACCGGCACTGGCTGCTGCCATAGCTAATTTATTGCCGCCAAAGGTCGAACCGTGGCTGCCGTAACCAAAAGCTGCCGACAGCTTAGTTTTTCCAAGCATGGCTCCGACAGGAACTCCGTTTGCCAAACCCTTAGCCAATGTAAAAATATCCGGTTCAATGCCGTAATGCTCAAAAGAATACAGCTTGCCCGTCCGGCCCATGCCTGTTTGAACCTCATCAACAATCAATAAAATATTCTTGTCCTGACAAAAGGCAGCCAGGCCTGTCACGAAGTCTGCCTCGGCCGGGTGAATACCGGATTCTCCCTGAACCAATTCCAGCATCACCGCAGCAGTGCGCTCAGAAGCCAAACTTTTGACGCTGGACAGATCATTATAATCTGCATAAAGAAAATGGGGAACCCCGTCACCAAACCCCTCTTTTATCTTGTCCTGACCGGTTGCAGACATCGAACCGAAAGTCCGGCCATGAAAGGAATCTTTAAACGTGATGATTTCCTGTTTGCCGGTCGCCTTGCGGGCAATCTTGATGGCCGCTTCATTGGCTTCGGCTCCGCTGTTGCAAAAGAAGGCCAGATAATCGCGATCACCAATCAGTTTTTCTGCTACCTCTTCCTGCAGAGAGTTCTGGTAAAGATTGGGTGTATGCCAAATGCGGTCAGCCTGTGCCTGCAGAGCGGCCTTGACCTGCGGATGAAAGCCTAGATTCGTCACACCGATACCTGATGAAAAATCAAGGTACTTTTTACCGTCTGCATCAAACAAATAGCTGCCTTCTGCCTTGACAAATTCAATAGCCGCTCTTTTATAATTTTGAAATAATTTGCTCATTCCTGTATCTCTCCTATCACGGCTCAAAGCTTGATTAACTTTGTGGCCTTCTTGCCTTCATTTGTTAGCCCTTATGAATCAGTGTTCCCTTTGTCAAATCATCACCGATCAAAACCTGGGCAACCCCTGCCTGCACCGTCTTTGCAGCACTTTCAATTTTAGGAATCATGCCGCCTGTGATTACGCCCTTTGCAATCTTTTCAGGAATCTGACCAATCGTTAATTCTGGCAGCACACGCCCATTTTCTAAGACCCCTTTGACATCTGTCAGAAGAATCAGCTTTTCAGCAGCAAGCGCCGCTGCTGCCGCTGTCGCCAGATAGTCCGCATTGATATTGAGCAGATCGCCCTTTTGAGAATAGCCCAAAGAAGCCAAGAACGGAATCTTGTTTTCTTGCAGCAGCTCTAAAAGCGGAGCTGTACAAATGCCGGTGACTTCTCCTACATAACCGTAAGTAGCCTTATCCAAAAAATCGGCTCTTACCAGCTGCCTGAGCTGCGATTTCAGCTGCAGATTCTCAAGGCCTGCCTGCGTCAGCCGATCACTTAGATCCTTTCCGACAATATCTAACAGGGCATGGCTAACCAAAGTCATATCCTCACGGCTGGTCACCCGTAAGCCTTTAACCTTTTTGATGGGAACCTGCTTTTCCTCCATCAGCCTGTTGATGGCAAAGCCGCCGCCGTGCACAATAACAAGAGCTTTGCCGGCAGCCTTCCAAGCTTTTAGCTGCTCAATAAAGCTCGAATCTAATTGCTGACTGGCGACACCGCCAATTTTAATGACTATGATTTCTGACATGGATTTTCCTTTCAAATACAGCTTAAACTCACAAAATTCAAACGAGAATAAACAGATAAGACTGGGAATCTTTCAGCTTCTCTGCTTCCGGTCATAGCTTTTACTCTCTCATAAAGATTTTTTTAGTTTAGGTTCTGTAAAGGGCGTTGATTTTCACATAATCGTAGGACAGATCACACCCCCAAGCGGTGCCCTTTTTTTCACCGGCATGCAGGTCAATGCTGACCTTGATTTCGTCAGCCTGCATGATATCCTGCATCTCTTCGTCATCAAAATCCACAGGACTTGAAGCAAGCATGACAGGAATCGTCTCCAGATAAATGTCAATATTGTCCACAGCGATATCTGCTCCAGCGTAGCCCACTGCTGCTAAAATCCGCCCCCAGTTGGGGTCTTCACCAAAAACAGCTGTTTTAACCAGACTTGAGCCAACCACACTTTTAGCCATCATGCGGGCATCTGATTCATTGGGAGCATTAAGTACTTCAACCTCTATAAGCTTGGTTGCTCCTTCGCCGTCTTTGGCTATTTTTTTAGCCAATTCCTGCATGACAAAATGAAGCATGGCTGCAAATTTATCAAATTCCGGAGTATCAGGCAAGATTTCCTCATTTAAAGTGCAGCCATTAGCCATAACAAGAACCATATCATTGGTTGAGGTATCACCGTCAACTGTAATCTGATTGAAGGTTGTTTCCACATTTTGGCTGAGAGCCAGCTGCAGCGTCTCGCTTGAAATAACAGCATCACAAGTAATAAAGGCCAGCATGGTAGCCATATTGGGGTGAATCATACCAGACCCCTTGGCAACACCTGCCATAGTGACTTCGTCACGGCCAAACTGTTCAGTGACAGTCACTGTTTTTGTCACTGTATCAGTTGTCAGAATCGCCTCAGCAAAGTCATGTGAATTGCCATTTATAACAAGTTTTGATAATCCCTTTTTTAGCGTTTCCATAGGCAGAAGGTCTCCAATAACACCTGTTGAGGCAACACCGACAAGGTCACTATCGATACCCAATTTTTCAGCTGTCCACTGCTGCATGGTCTGAGCATCTTCCAGCCCTTGCACGCCTGTGCAGGAATTAGCAACGCCTGAATTCACAACCAGAGCCTGCATTTTTTGCGCTTTTTTGACCGCATTTCGAGTGACAATCAAAGGCGCTGCAATCACCTTGTTAGTCGTATAAACCCCGGCAACGCTGGCCGGTACTTCTGAGACAATCCAGCCGAAATCTTTTTTGCGTTTTTTAAAACCGGCATGTAAACCATCTGCCGAAAAGCCCAGCGGACTGGCAATATTTCCATCAATAACTTTCATAACTCAACTACTAGGAACCTAAAAACATCTAAAAGCCCATTAAAATGCTGAACAGCTATCCGAGGATCTAACCTCCCATCAGCTGTCATAATGATGCTGTGCTTGTATCTTTGAAGTTCCATTCCTTTCTAAACTCATCCACATTCATCCCTACAAATAACTGGGAGACGTCAGCAGCCCTTCTGTTTCGTCAAATCCCATCATGAGATTGAGATTTTGAAGAGCCTGACCGGCGGCTCCCTTGACCAAATTGTCAATAACAGATACAACCGTCAGGACATTGGTGACTTCGTTATAAGCAAAACCAATATCTGTAAAATTGGAGCCGATGACATTGTGAAGCTCTGGCAGACTCTTTTGCATACGGACAAATGCCTTGTCCGCATAACAGTCAGCATAAATGTTGTCAATTTCAGCTTCAGACAAAGCTTTTTTCAGCTTAACATAGCAGGTTGCTATAATGCCGCGGTTGACAGGCAAGAGCGAGGTTGAAAACTGAAGGTGCTGAAAATCCTTGTCAAACAGCTGCAGCTCCTGAACAATTTCAGGAATATGCTGGTGGCGGTTGAGTTTATAGGTCACATAATTGTCATGCACATTGACAAAATGGCTGGACTCTGACAAACCCTTGCCGGCTCCTGTCAGGCCTGACTTGGCATCTACGATAATACTGTTCAAATCAGCTGTCCCAGCCTTGATCAAGGGCAGCAAGGCCAGTTCTGTTGCCGTAGCATAGCAGCCGGGATTGGCAATAAATTTCTTCCCTTTAACATCGGTAAATTCAGCCAGTCCGTAAGTAAATTTATCCAGATCTGTTTGTTTTGCAGCAGGCTTTTGATACCATTTTTCATAAGTCTTGGCAGGCAGACGGTGGTCTCCGGAAATATCAATAACAGGAAAATCCGCCGCCAGAAAATCTCCGGCCAGCTCCTTAGCAACACCGCTTGGAGTGGCAAATATAACCGCATCAGCTTCCTTCATAATGGCTTGGCTGTCAAAAGCTTGAATGGTTAAATCACAGATCCCCTGCAAATAAGGATAACGATCAGACAATCGTGTTCCAATCTCTTTGGTTGCATACACTGATACAAGTTTTGCTTTCTTGTGATGATTCAAAAGACGAACCAATTCTAATCCGCTATATCCTGTAATACCAACGATTGAAACTTTCATGCTTAATCTCTCCTTTACTGAATATGTTGATTATTTTATCGTATATTTATACATAAGTCAAGAATAAAAATAAATAAAATACAAAAAAATCTGTCCGCAATAGTATGCAGACAGATGAGAAAATCGGCTGTAATAAACTACTATACTTATTTAAAGGCCATAAGCAGGAGATAGATAGCAGATGGAAGATTATTCAATATATGAACCGCCATCGAGTCCTTAACATTGCCGCGGCGCTGATAAGCCAGATAAAGTATGGCACCAAGACAGGCATAAATCAGAAACTCAAAGACCGTTGTTGCATGAGGAAGAGCAAAGACAGCAGTGGTCACAATACCGGCTAAAACTTTATGACCATGCTTAAACAAGAGATGATTAGGAAAGGCACGGTAGGCCAATTCTTCGATGATCGGACCGACAATCCCCACTAAAATAACATATAAGAGGGTGTATAAAAAGAAACCTCCGGCAAAGAAATTGGCTAAACCTTGCAGGCCGGCATCATTAGCTGTTGTGCTCTGACCGCTCAGCTGCTGGTTCAATAAGGTTCCTCCAATTGCTACAACACGCGCCAGCAAAAAGAATAAAAAGGCAAAACCGAAATCCTTCCAAGTGAATTTTTGCTGGGCAACAGCTGCATCTTCATGCTTTTTATGCGCCTTCCATAAGAAATAAATAACAGCAGCGATAAATACAATATAAGCAATTCCCAATCCCCATTTAAGCGGCAGAGAAAATGTGAACTGCCTTTGCAGCAGAATCATGGGAGTGATATTGCAAAGCAGGGACAGAAAAATAAGACCGATTACTTTAACGATATTAATAACTAATTTCATAAAAATTCTCCTTTTATTTATAATACTCCTTTGTCATTTTAAACTGCATAACCATGATGTAAAGATGGATGACAGCTGCTACTATAAGACCGGACAGCTCAACTTTCTGCAGGTAAAGAGAGAGAAAAAACAAAGCAAGATAGATTCCCGGCAGGATAGCACCGCCCAGATTCATAACAATTTCAAAAGATATTTTGTAATTGGCTTCCAGCTCTGCTTCATCCATCTGCATAATATTGTTCTTTAATTCTTTAAGCGTCGGAACTAAGGGCATGTTAAGATTGCGGATACGATTGTAAACTTTGAGCACATAACCCTGCAAAGCGCCTGAAGCAATCGCTGCCAGAAAATCCAGAAAAGGAAAAGACATCTCAGCATAGCTGTCCGCAAATATCAGCTTATAGGCTAAAATCAAGCTAAGGACAGCCAAGACACCGCTTACGCCTGCATAAATCACTGCATAGGAATGCCTTTTATTCATTGTCCGATAGAGTTCTTCCGACTCATCATCCCTACTGTTTTGGTACTGTTTATAAGCCTGCAGCACTTGAACGATGTAAAAAATGCTGAGAACAAAGGAAATGACAAATAAAATTCGCAGGCTGACAAGAAGAAGTTCTGTCAATTCCTTCTGAGAAACTGGCAGTTTTTGGCCGGAAGCATGAAAGTAGCCAATCAAAGCTCCTCCCAGACCGCCGATTGAAGCACCTATGAGGAGCCTCTTCCCGGCTCGTTTAAAAGTTCCTTTTTGTTTCTTAACCATTCTCTTTATCCTCCTCTAAACGAAAGACTTCTTCTACCGGTTCGCGGAAAATCTCAGCAATCTTTAGTGCAATCACAACCGAAGGCGTGTACTCATTGCGCTCAATCAGACTGACAGTCTGGCGGGAAATTCCGGCTAATTTGGCTAACTCTGTTTGATTAAGCCCTTCTCTGGCTCGCAGTTCTTTGAGTCTGTTTTTCAATATGAAAGCCATGGTTTCCTCCTTTAGACAATTTACATTATCTAATGATCTGCTTTCGTTTTGTCGCCCAAATAACACCGGCTAAAGACAGCAGCAGCCATATCAGAAGAATCCAAAAACTCTTATCTGTTAAGTGGTAAGCCGTCCAATCGGTACCGGCTTTCGTATAAGCTCCTATGTAGGTATAGGCAATAAACTTTTCAATTCCCTTGTCCATCATCGAAAATAAGGGCAAGAGAAATGTCAGCATCATAATCGGCATGGCCAAAATAGTTGCCCGAGACTGAGTGTCTGCCAAAAGGCCCACCATCAAAAATAAGAGGAAGATAACAAGAGAGGTTAAGAGCATGACAAGTAAGTAAGACAGGCCTAAATCAGCAAAATCAACCCTTAGGTAGACGGGTAAGAGGATCATATAAAGCACGTTCAGAATAAAAGGTAAAAACAAGCTTGCCAGCACATACTCCCAGCTTTTGACACCTGCCAAACGCAGGCTGCGCTGATTGTTTTTTTCAGCTTCTTCTGCGACTAAAGTCGGTATGATATAACCAATGAAAGCCGGAATTATCGGCAAAACCAGATACAAAATAAGTTCATTCGTATCTTGCATTTTTAAGTCTTTATACATAAATTGATAAAGCAAAACCAGCAAAAACGGTGTGAAAATATTGACCATGATCGGTTTATTGGCAAGTACCATCTCTTTGCGGCTCCAAAAAAGAGCCCTTAACCGCTTAAACATTTAATTTACCTCCTGTCAGTGAGATGAAGATGTCTTCTAAAGTAGGTTCACAAGAATGAATGGTTTCAATATCCCCTACATGTTCTAACTGAGACAGCTCACTGTAGGACAGCTCTGCTTCATTCCCATCGGCATAGTGAATACGGACACGCTTATCCTGATAATATTTTTGAATCAAGTCTTTGGGACGTCCTGTTTCAACCAACTTTCCTTGATAGAGCAGGGAAACACGGTCACAAAGAAGAGTCGCTTCCTGCATGTCATGCGTTGTCAAAAAGATCGTTGTCCCCTGTGCCTTCAGCTCCAAAAGCCAATCGTGGATCATACGCGATGTTGCCGGATCAAGCCCGCTGGTCGGTTCATCTAAGAAAAGAAACTTAGGACGGTTAATGAGAGCCCGCACCAAAAGCATGCGCTGCTTCATTCCCGTTGAGAGCTTTTCGGCAGGCTTATTGCGGCTTTCGTATAAGCCTATACGCTGCAGCAGCTCATCAACACGGCTGTTAGAAACCCCATGCCACTTGCTGTAGACTTGGATATTTTTATACAGTGTCATTTTTTCATAAAAACCGCTGGTATCACTGACAATCCCAATCTGTGCCAAGTCTTCGCTGTTCAAATCAAGCGCTTCTTTGCCAAAAACCATCGCTTGACCGGCATCTATCAGCAGCTGTCCTGTCAAAATATTGATCGTTGTCGTTTTCCCCGAGCCTGACGGACCTAAAAACCCGAAAATCTCACCTTCTGCTATTTCAAAAGAAATACCATCCAGCGCCGTCTGATTGTCAAAGCGTTTGACCAAATCTTTGACTTCAATAACTTTTGTCATCCTAAACCTCCTTAGTTACAGTTTGTAAACGGTCATTTTTTCTTCTTGCTGCTCAAAGCAATCATAAGATATTTGACAGTTACATTGTAACACTTCCTTTTCATTTTGACAATGATTATTGTCAAAAAAGATAGGATTTTTGTCAAAAAAATTGAGAACCATTAGTTGGTCTCAATCTGATTTATGAAGCGGCAGAACAATATCAACCTGACCGCCGCCTTGTTCAGCATTTGACAGCTCAAGACTGCCACCATGCAAGCGCACAATATTATCCGCAATAGTCAGGCCCAAGCCTTGATGATTGACCTGTGACCTGCTCTTATCATCTTTGAAAAATTGCAGAGTCCCTTTTTCCAAGGCTTCCTTAGAAAAACCCGCTCCGCTGTCCAAACAGGAAATGCTTACCACCTCACCCTGCAAACCATAGCTCAGCTGTAAACGGCCTCCTTGCGGGCTGTGCTCCACAGCGTTAGCGACGATGTTCATTAAGGCGCGTTTCAATAACTCTTTATCCCAAAAAGCAGTAAGCTGAACATCAGACAAAGTATTGAGAAATTGTACTTTGATTGCTTTTGCTTCAGCAAGGGCCTGAGTGTTCTGGGAAAATTCTTCTAAAAACGCTGCAAGATTTATGTTTTCCGGATGGAAATCTTGTAATTCTCTATTCTTAGTCAGGTAAGACAATTGCTGAAGATAAGTCTCTACTTGCTCAATATTTTTCAAACTGTAGCGGATGAATTCCTGCTGCTGATCAGACAGGCTTGTGCTGTTTAACAATTCGGTATTGCCGCGAATCACAGTCAAGGGGGTCTTAATGTCATGCGTTAAAGCAGCTATTTGATCTTGCTTTTCCTGCTCCAATTGCCAGCTGCGCAGCAACGATTCTCTCAGAGCTTGCCGCATGGTGTCTAAACTCTGTAAAACTTGATTAAATTCCTTAACATTAGACGATTGTATGGTAAAGTCCAAATCTTGCTTGGCGATTTTCTCAGTAGCAGCAATAATCGGAGACAGCTGCCGCTGAAGTCTGCGGGCAAAGAGGATCGTCACTAAGCTAAACACTAGCAAGGTTCCCAGTCCCGTCAGAATAAGGAATAACAAGCTCACATTAGGCAGATACCTATTCATCCAGGCAATGGAGTAATGGGCTTTTAGCTGATAGCTGACAACAACAATCTCATTTTTAGGCTTCAAAATCATAAAGTAGCCGTAATCGCCAGGGCTGACCGCTTTCCCAGAATAACTGGCTAAAGCTTGCTGCTGCAGCTTCTTAGTCATCGTACTTTCTTTGATTTTGCCATCTTTAGTCAGCAAAAGGTAAGTTGTATCTTTAGGCAAACGATTTGCTTTAAACCTACCAGTTTGCTTAATTTCCTTGTCTAAGCGCTGGAGTTTTTGCTCTGTTTGATTGGCAGGAATGACAAGGTTAGTATTGAGACTTAGGATAAAGGCAAGCCAAATTAAGCACAATAAGGCAATAAAAGCCAAACTGACTGTCGCAAAATACAAGGTAAAAATCATTTTTAAAGAACGACTTGATTTTTTCATTGCCATTTATAACCTATCCCCCAGACCGTTTCAATGGGTTCCACCCCGGCAGCTCTAAACTTAGCGCGAATATTTTTAATATGCTCAGCAATAGCAGCCGGTGTTCCTCTTTCTTCGTACCCATACAAATAATCATAGAGCTGTTCTTTTGAAAAAACCTGACCGCGGTGTTTAGCCAAATGTTCGCAAATCTCATATTCTGACTTAGTCAAGTCCAAGACTTGCTCACCTGCCCACACCTGCTTGCTGGATAAATCAAAATAGACATCACCCAAAAGCAAGGTTGCATGGCGCTCACGCTTTTCACGGCGCAAGTGAGCATTGACTCGCGCAAGCAGCTCTTGTACACCAAAGGGCTTAACCAGATAATCATCCGCTCCGTAACTAAGCCCCGTGACAATATCAGCTTCCTGTGTCTTAGCCGTCAGAAAAAGAATGGGACAATCCACCAAGGGGCGAATCTCTCGGCAGAAGCTCAGCCCATCCACATCCGGCATCATAATGTCCAGTAAAATCAAATCATAGCGCATTAATTTCGAACGGTCAACCTGTTTAGCACTCGTGAAAGTGTCTGCTAAATAATTCTGCAGCTGCAAGGTATTTTTTATCAGAGCCAAAATATCTGCATCATCATCAATTGCCAAAATGCGTGTCATACTTCTACCTTTTCTTCTGTTATTTGAATCCTTAATATCATATCACCTATAGAGCAACACTGACAAGGTGTAAAGCAAGTAAATATGCAGCGGATAGAAAATGTAAAAAAGGTATTTACTACCTTGACCACGCTGACCATTGTACAAGAGCATGAGCGGTGCTGCAAAGATTTCTAACCATTCGAAATAGGAAAAGAAGAGACTGTGAACTGTCAGTGGAGCACCTACCAACAATACACGCCCTAAATCAATTATCAAAGAAGCAATTACAAAGATTAAAACTTCTTTTTTCAAATTCTTCCGGCAGAGATACATAGCTATCCCTACCATCAGAGTAGCAGTTCCTCCATCTATAATTGAAAAATGCAAGGGCAGGATGGTAAAATTGAGCAAGTTAATAAAGAACATACCCAGCTGATTACCAGAATCCATAAAGGTTCGGTAAAAAGGCATGAAAAGGAAAGGCAGAAGAATCGGAAAAAGAAGAGTTGGAATACCTCGAAGATACTTTTTCTCCTCAATCCAAGCAATGCCTTGAAGAGCAACCAATAAAATCGCAAACGAAGACAGCATCATATTTTGCGGGAAAAAACCATCTTCTCGTACTAGCGGATGAAGCACATTATAAAAGCCAAACTGAATAAGACCCATCATAACAGCTAAGCCATAGATTTTGAGGAAATATTTCCTACGATCATGCGTATGAACAAAGCCTTCAATAATGGCAAATAGAAATAAAGGTGCTGCGATTCTCCCTATCTGACTGAACCATAGCGGAATCTTGCCTGTATAGTCAAAAAAATAATGAATATGATCCAACAGCATAGTTCCTAAAGCGATGTATTTAAGCTGAAATCCCGTTAGTCTTTTAAATTTTATCATTATATTTCTCCTTTTATTTTTTATTATTCCTAGTATAAAAAACAAATTTAAGGATTTTATAAGGAAAAGCAAAAATCGATAAACTAATAAAAATTGAACAATAGAAAAACCCAAGTCCACATGAACTTAGGTTTTCTTATTCTTAGAAATGTTAACCTGCAAAGCTGTTCCAAATAACAGCGATAAGGAGGGCCGGCAGGAGATTGGCGACTTTGACCTTTGTATCGAAGGCCAGATTAGTGCCGACACAAAAGATAATTGCGTTGCCCACAAGGGCTATACCGTCAACGGCCTGACTTGACAGAAAATTTCCTGCTAAAGCTGCTAAAAGCGTGACACCCCCCTGAAAAACAGCTACCGGAATGGCTGAAAAGATGGCGCCTCGGCCTAAGGAGGCTGACAAAATAGCAATGATAATCAAATCCAGCACACCCTTAGCCAGCAAAATAGAAGCATCGCCGTAAATACCATCTTGAATAGAGCCAACAACAGCCATCGCTCCGACACAGACGGTGCAGGTTGCTGTGACAAAGCCGTCAACAAACTGACTGTCTCCTTGACTGCCTGTTTTGCGTTTGAGAAAATCACCGAACTGCTCGATGCGCGCTTCAATCTGGCAGAGCTCACCGAGAACAGCACCAAGAGCCATACTGATAATCAGCAGAAAACTATGACCGCTTTGAAGATGATTGTTATCAACCGCCATCATTTTCCCCAAAACACCGGCAATGGCTAAAAAGATGACCGCTACACCCGTTGCCTGCATCAGGGTTTTCTGCAGCTGGGGTTTGAGATGGTTTTTAAATCCCAGCCCCAAACCGCCGCCAACTATAATCAAAGCAACATTCATTAAAGTGCCCAATGCTAATTCTCCTTATCAGAGATGATCAGCGACAGCGGCCAAAAGCTCTTGAATAGCTCCGGCGTCTGATCCGCCAGCCATAGCCATGTCAGGTTTTCCGCCGCCGCGGCCGGAAACAATTGGTGCAAGTTCCTTAATCAAATTGCCGGCGTGAACAGCCTTGTTCTTGCTGGCAACAAGAACGTTAACCTTTTCACCGATACTTGCTGCTAAAACAAGAACGTCTGAATAGTCTTTTTGTTTCCAGTTATCAGCAAAGGTACGCAGAGCACCTGCATCTGAAACCTCAACTTGACTGGCAATGTAGCGAAGACCGTTTGCTTCTTTGACTTCTTTGAAAATATCGCCGGCTGCAGCCGCAGCTGCTTTTTCTTTCAATTCGGCATTTTCTTTTTGCAGCTGATGAAGCTGTTCCTGAAGAGCAGCGACCTTGCTTACAACTTGATTCATTTGCGGCACTTTAAGGGTTGCAGCAATTTCTTTGAGGCTGTCTTCTTCCTCGCGGTAAGCTTCAAAGGCTTCTTTGCTGGTTACTGCCAGGATGCGGCGCGTTCCTGAACCAATACCTTCTTCTTTGACAATCTTGAAGATGCCGATTTCAGAAGTGTTCTTCAGGTGAGTACCGCCGCACAGCTCTATCGAATAATCTCCGATGGAGACGACACGGACATTTTTCCCGTACTTCTCACCAAAGAGAGCCATAGCACCCATCTTCTTAGCCGTATCAATATCTGTCTCAATAGTTGTCACGGGAACAGCCTTCCAGATTTGTTCATTGACTTCTGCTTCAATGCGGCGGAGCTCTTCAGCTGTAACAGCTTCAAAATGTGTAAAGTCAAAGCGCAGGAAGCCTTCTTCGTTGAGAGAACCGGCCTGAGTAGCATGATTGCCGATGACATTGTGAAGCGCAGCGTGGAGCAAGTGAGTAGCCGTGTGGTTTTTCATGACACGATTGCGGCGGTCATGGTCAATTTCCAGCCTGTAAGCTGTTCCGACTGACAAGCTTGCTAAAACCTCTACCGTGTGCAAAGGCTGACCGTTTGGTGCTTTTTGAACATCTGTCACCCGCGCAACGATGTCTCCCTTATCATTTTTGATAAGACCGTGGTCAGCGACCTGACCGCCCATCTCAGCGTAGAAAGGTGTTTCTGCAAAGACAAGAAGAGCTTCTCCTTCTGAAACAGCTTCGCTGCGCTCATTGTCTGCAATGATAACAGACAGCCTACTGTCGAGAGCTTCTTTTTCATAATTAAAGACTGACTTTTCAGTGATACTTGACAGGGTTTCGTTCTGCATACCCATTGAGCCGCCTCTAACGACACTGGCACGAGCCCGTTCCTGCTGCTCTTTCATGGCAGCTTTAAAACCATCATGGTCGATCTTAAAACCTTGATCTTCAGCCAATTCTTCGGTCAATTCTACAGGGAATCCATAGGTATCATAGAGCTTGAAGATATCCTGACCGGCAAGCATATCCTTGCCTGCTTTTTTAAGCTCAGCCAGCAATTGATCCAAGTGGCCTGAACCGGCATCAATCGTACGGGCAAAAGTTTCTTCTTCGCGTTTAACAATTTTTTGAATAAAATCTTGTTTTTCCAAAATTTCCGGATAGTAAGACTCCATAATTTGTCCGACAGTCGGAACCAGTTTATACAAGAAGGGCTCGTTGATACCAAGGCGGCGTCCGTGCATGACAGCACGGCGCAGCAAACGGCGCAGAACATAGCCGCGTCCTTCATTGCCGGGAAGAGCCCCATCACCGATAGCAAATGAAAGTGAGCGAATGTGGTCAGCGATGACCTTGAAGCTCATATTGTCACCGTCCGGATCGTAAGTTTTACCGGATAATTTTTCAATCTCACGGATGATTGGCAGGAAGAGATCAGTTTCAAAATTGGTCTTAGCTCCTTGCATGACTGCCACTAGACGTTCTAAACCTGCTCCCGTATCAATGTTTTTATGCGGCAGTTCCTTATACTCAGAGCGCGGAACAGCAGGATCTGCATTAAATTGTGACAGCACGATGTTCCAAATTTCAATATAACGGTCATTTTCGATATCTTCAGCCAAGAGACGAACACCCATATGATCCGGATCAAAGTCCTCTCCGCGGTCAAAGAAAATTTCAGTATCCGGTCCTGAAGGCCCGGCACCAATTTCCCAGAAATTATCCTCAATCGGAATCAAGTGGCTGGGATCTACTCCGACCTCAATCCAGCGGTTGTATGACTCCTTATCATCGGGATAGTAAGTCATGTAGAGCTTGTCTTTGGGAAAATCGAACCACTCAGGGCTGGTCAAAAGTTCAAAGCCCCATTTGATGGCATCATCGCGGAAATAATCGCCCACTGAGAAATTGCCCAGCATTTCAAACATGGTATGATGGCGAGCTGTTTTGCCGACATTTTCAATATCATTGGTCCGAATCGCCTTTTGCGCATTGGTAATACGAGGATTTTCAGGGGTTACTGACCCATCAAAGTATTTCTTCAGCGTTGCGACTCCTGAATTAATCCAGAGCAGGGTCGGATCGTTGACGGGAACCAGATTAGCAGACGGTTCGATTGCGTGGTCCTTAGATTTCCAAAAGTCCAGCCACATTTGGCGTACTTGAGCACTTGTTAATTGTTTCATAATAAAATAGCAAGAGCTTTACCTTGTTTTCACAGAGGTTAGCTCTGTCTTCATTCCTTTCTTAAATTAATGATGAGAGTCTTAGAGTGACATTTAATTACTGGCAGAATTTGCTGCGCTGTGTTCCATTTCTTTGACATAGTCAATGGCAATGACAAGTGATATCACCATATCCGCATACTGGTCATCATAAACCTTAATATTGTATGTCGAGGTCAGGCGCAGCCACTCCTGAGAAATACTGGCAACTTCCTGACCATTTTTTAGGAGACGAAAATTCATGTCCCAAAAATCGCCTTGAATTTCCATACCCAGATTTTCGATGGTGTAATGAGGTTTGAAAAACGACAGATCCTTTTTCAAGGAAAATGAAGAGCCATCGCTTAGGTTCACATAAAATTTAGGAAGAAAAGACAAGGTTTTCTTTTGAATATGACTGACCTGATTGCCCTGCATATCGTAAATTGTAAAGGTTTTAGGAATTTGCAAAAAGCTCCCAACCACTTCATAAGAGGGCAGACCAGCCTCATCTGTAATAGTAAATTTACCGCCAAGCGACCACATTTTTTGTTTAATCTGAAAATTCTTCATAACCTTTTCTCCAAAAAAACAAGTCCACTGCAAGAAGGGCGAAAAAACCGCGGTACCACCTTCATTCAATGAACTTGTCATTCTTATTTTCTTATTTTATTTAACTTCAATCAAGCAGCAAGATTTTTCGCTTTGCATAGCTCGCATCAACCGCTATTTTTCTGAGGCAAGGGCATAAAAATCAATTCTTGATAGGTCAATTATACTGTCTTTTGCAGCATTCGTCAATCCTTACAGATTACTCTGCCGCTGTTGTTTCAGCATTTGTCGTTTGGTCATCGGCAGCTGTTGTTGCATCATCGCTTGAAGCTGCTGTTGTCGTTGTTGAAGCAGAAGAGTCACCTTCGCCTGCTGTGGCATATTGTGAGAGAATCTCACTGAACGCCTTGTCTTTAACTTTGACATTAGCTTTTTTGAAGGCCTTGCCGATAACAGCATTGCGGAAATTAGTATCGGCCAGTTTTTGGTTGATGATAATTTCTTTCAGGCGCTTTTTATAAGCTTTCCAGTCAGCATTTTTATTTTCTTTCTTAGTAACCTTGACAATGTAATAGACAGGCTTGTAAGTAGAAGAATCTGCTGTTGTGATGACATCAGACACGCCGTCTTTATCAAGCGCTAAAGCAGCCGTCATCACCTGACTTGGAAGGTCTGTTGAGCCTGAATCAAACGTATACTCGGTCTTGTCGCCCTTAGTATTATCTTTGGCGATTTTAGCAAAGTCTGCACCGTCTGCTTTGGCATCTTCTAAAACAGATTTGGCCTTATTTTCATCATCCAGCTGGATAACCTGAGCCGTTACTTCCGGTTTGTAATCCTCATAAGCAGCCTTATAGTTAGCATCTGTCAAATCTTTTTTCGCTTCTTCTTTCACAGCATATTCCAATAATTTTTCAGAACGAATCTGCTTTTTATAGGATTCCTTGGTGTAGCCGCGAGAAGCCAGAATACTTGAGAAAGAATCACCGTAGTATTTGACTGCTTGGTTATAAGCCTTGGTCACTTCTTTGTCAGAAACCTTGTCTCCGTATTGTTTTTCAAAGACTTTTGAAACAACAAGAGACAGCACAGCTTGTTTAGAAGCGGTTGACTCTTTAACTTCATTATAAAAGTCTGAGACAGTGATGGTGTCACCTTTCATGGTAATGATTTTACTGTTTTGTGTTGTCTTGGAACAGGCTGCCAATGTGACAACAGAAAGTAAGGTAACAAGTCCTGTAACAATCGTCCGTTTTTTCATTCTTAATAAACTCCTTTTTGTCATTAACCCTTTCATTATATCATAATTTCTTAAAGATGACTTAATCAGGCAGTCTGGCCTCTTTAGTGTTCTTGCGAATCATGAGCAAACCATCGCCAATCGGCAGGAGACTGGCTGTCAGATCGGGATTGGTTAGGGTTGCGTCAAATAATTTCTGCAGACCTCGATAGATCGCCCTTTGGCTGCGATGAATGTCTTCGATCGGCTTGGTCACATCGCCCCCTTGAAAAACATCATCCAGCACAACAAGACCGCCGACAGCCAAATGTTCTAAAACAGCAGGTAAAAAGACAATATACTTTGATTTTGCCGAGTCCATAAAGACAAAATCATAAGTCTCGTCAAGCTCAGCTAAAATATCTGAAGCCTCACCTTCAATAAGGCGAATCTGCCTGCGGCTGTCATAGTTGGCAAAGTTGTCCTTAGCCAAAGCTATCATTTCAGGATTGCGGTCAATCGTTGTAATCCCAGCCGAAGGTGCATTCTCTGCCATTAAAAGTGCTGAAAAGCCAATCGCTGTCCCGATTTCCAGAATTTTTTTGGGCTGCAGAACCTGCATCAGCAGCCGAAAATAGGCTGATGTTTCCGGCGGGATGATCGGAATATTTTCAGACTGTGCAAAATCTTCCAATTTTTTTAGAAAACCTGTATTCTGAGCCTGATGTTCACGCATAAAGCGAACAACTTCTTCTTTTACTACAGGCCGGCGCATATTGCGGTTGGCATTTTTACTGTACGTTTTAACCATAATGTCTTTATTATAACAAAAATTCTCTGGCACTGCCCAGAGAATTCTTTCTTAAAGCTCTTCCAGCAGAAGCAAATCTTTCAAAGTCTCAATCTTACGATTGACAGCTGAGTTGGGCTGATGAAGGTTGATAGATTGGACACCGGCATTTGCCGCCGCTTCTGCATCCAGCCTGCGGTCACCGATATAATAGACTTGCGATTTATCCAAATCATACTTATCCACCAGATAGCGGATTCCTTGAGGATGAGGTTTTCTGGCAAAACCATTGGCAGAGGTAATGACCTCCGTGAAAAATCGGTCAATCCCCAAGCGCTCAAGTACTGATTGCGTTGTCGCTCCCTTGTGGGTATAAATGAAATGCCGGACACCCTTTTCCTTGGTCTCCTGCAGAACCTCTTTGGCATAGGGCATGAGGCTGATCATATAGTCACGCACTTCTTGCTCACGATTAAAAAAATCCAGCATTTCGTCAAAAGACAGATGGTATTTGGCTGCCAGCTTTCTTAACAAACTGCCGACCGATTCTTTAATAATATAATCCATAACCCAGTCCTCATCAAAGGGCAGGTCATAGGACTTATAAAGCAAGATCAAAACCTCGCGAATGGCTTCATAGGACTCCACCAGAGTCCCATCAAAATCCCAGATAAATGTTGTTTGTGTCATATTCCTTCCTTACGATGTATACCTTTTTCAACCAATTCTTCCAATTCTGTCAGCCGTTCTTCAAAGACCTTAAAGGCAGCATCAAGATAATCACCCTTAGTCATATCAACTCCTGCTTGAGCAATAACTGCAAGAGGGTAATCTGAGTTGCCCATTTTCAGGTAGTTCAGGTACTTATCCTTGTCCTCCTGCTTTCCGTAAACAATCTTCTGAGCCAGATAGCTGGCCGCTGCAAAGCCTGTTGCGTACTGATAAACATAGAAATTATAGTAGAAATGCGGAATCCTTGCCCATTCAAATTGAATTTGAGGATTTTCTTCTTTGGCTAAGCCATAGTATTTCTCATTCAGCTCGGCATAAAGATTATTCAAATAGTCACTGGTTAATACCTCACCTGCTTGAGCGGCCTGATGGATGCGCTGCTCAAACTCGGCAAACTGACTTTGCCGGAAAACAGTCCCCTTGAAGCCATCAAGATAATGGTTGAGAATGGCAAAGCGCTGCTTGTCATCTGTCACTTCTTTTAAAAGCATCTCGGTTAAAATGTTTTCATTGGTTGTTGAGGCAATCTCAGCCAGGAAAATGGAATAATCTCCATAAACATAGGGCTGATTCTCACGGGTAAAGACTGAGTGGATAGAGTGTCCCGTCTCATGAACCAGCGTAAATAGATTGTCCAGCGTATCCTGCCAGTTGAGCAGGATAAAAGCATTGGTATCGTAAGACCCACCGGAATAAGCACCTGAGCGCTTGCCCTTATTGACCTGAACGTCAATCCAGCGCTCTGTAAAAGCACGGTGCACGCGTTCTGAATAATCTTTGCCAAAAACTGCCAGTACTTCCTCGGCTTTTTTCAAGGCTTCATCATAGGTGACACTCATATCCATCTCTGATAAAGGCGTGTAAATATCATACATTTTAAGATCATCAAGTCCTAAAATTTTCTGGCGAAGTTTAACATAGCGTCTAAGCAAGGGCAGGTGCCTGTTAACAGCCTTTAGTAAGGTATCATAGACACTTTCCGGGATAAAATTCTCAGCCAGAGCGGCCTCACGCGCATTTTTATATTTTCTTGTCTCAGCCTTAAAATTATGAACCTTGACATTGGTCTCCAAGGTTTTGGCGTAGGTATGCTGAAATTGCTCATAGACGCTGTAATAAGCCTCATAGGCAGCCTTTCGGACCTGACGGTCCTTGGATTCCATCAGCGTAATGAAATTGCCATGTGACAATTCCACTTCTTGACCATTCTCATCCAGAATCACCGGAAAGACAATATCGGCATTATCCAGAATCTCAAAGGTTTCACCGGCCGAACCGAAAATTTCACCAGCCGCAGCCAACAATTCTTCTTCCTTGTGCGACAGGACATGCTCTTTTTGCTTAAATAATTTTTCAAAGAAATGGCTGTAGTCAGTCAGCTGGGGACAGTCTGCCAAAAAATCCTGATACTTTTCTTCAGACAGCAGCATGAATTCAGGTTCATAAAAAGCAAAGGTCTGGCTGAATTTTGCCACCAGAGCAGTTGCCTTGGCCTGAAATTCCTGATATTTAGCTACTGTTGTATCCTGATCATTTTTCATAGAAGCATACACATAAACTTTTTCCAAGCGGCGGCTCAAAGCCAGGTAAAGTTCAGTAATCTCCAGCAGGCTCTGGCCGGAATCAAGAAGATGCCCTGCCTTAGCCTTAGCTTTTTCAAACTCTCTGTCGAGTGCTTGATGCTCGTTTTCCCAATCCTTATCTTTTGAAAAGACGGTTGTTAAATCCCACTGGTATCTTTTCTCAATATGCTTACGATTATCAGACATTTGCTTCCCCTCTTTCGCTGTCATTATCAACCATTTTAACATAAAAAGCGGGTATTAAGAAAGCAAATTCATGTTTCATATATATTAATCTGATCATAAAAAAGTAAGGGCGATAAGCTCGCCCTGTACTTTCTCATACTTCAAAATTAAGTTTTGATAATTGGATTTCCATCAGCATCTAGATCAGGTTTCCAAACATGCAAAATACCTGCAATAACCAAAGCTCCAATCAGCATATCTACAACATACCAAAGAGCACCTTTTGTTACACCGCCAATGGCAACAATACCACCGAAAGCAACAATGGATTCAACACCATGAAGCATGCCAAGCACTCCTGCTACAGCTGTTCCAATAACAATAGAGACGATAACACGTTTAAAATCTTTGGCAGCAAAAGGAATGGCGCCTTCTGTAATACCCGCACTTGAGAGAAACAGGGCAGAAATGCCAAATTGCTTTTCAGCTTCTGTGTACTTTTGTCTTGAAATAATTAAAGACGAGAGAGCCAGACCTAATGGCGGAACAGCACAGCATAGCCTAAATGCTCCATTGGGTCCGTTGATTCCTTCTGCCATTAGAGCCAACGTAAAGGCTGTAGCTGCTTTACTGCAGGGGCCGCCCATATCCAAAGCAGCTAAAACACCGATTCCGATTCCAAGAGCTGCTGCACCAAAGCCATTTAAACTACTAAGTACACTAACCATAAGCTTGACAAAAGCATCTAGTGGATAAATCAAGATATAAGCATATCCTATTCCGACAATCAGGGTTGCTATCAGTGGTACAATCATCGTTGGCATAACAGCTTGAATCACTTGAGGTACTTTCCAAGTCTTAATCCATTTAACAAGATATCCAATAATTACCCCAAGCAGCATAGCTCCTAAAAATCCAGTTGACAATTTATCAGCTCCTATAGGATTATTAGCCACATATCCTAGAATAAAACCTGGTGCCAAAGCTGGTTTCCCAGCAATAGCATAGGCAATATAGGCACACAAGACTGGGACCATCATAGCAAAGCCTGCTTGCCCCATATCATAGAGTGTTTTAAAAAACTGATTGGACGGTGTGATTTCCCCATGTTCAATTTTTCCGGTCATCAGGGTAAAAGAGAAAAGCATACCGCCAACTATGATAACCGGAAGAAAATAAGAAATCCCAGTATTAAACGCTTTAAACAAAGTATTGCCTAGATCTTTCATCCCCTTACTTTGTTTGCCGGTCGTCAGTTTTTCTGCGTCGTCAATAACACCTGTAATATTTTTAATGGCTTTTGAAGGATCAACCTCAATACATTTCCCCGCAGCTTTTTGCTTATCAAAGCGCTCCTCTCCTTTAATGCCAATAGCGATAGCTAAAACAACCGCATCTGCTTCATTAATCTCTTTTTCAGTTAATTCATTATCAATGCCCATTCCTCCTTGCGTTTCAACTTTACAGTCAATGCCTCGTTTACGACATTCTTGCTCAATAGCTTCTTGAGCCATATAGGTATGGGCAATTCCTGCTGTACAGGCGCATACTGCTACTAATTTCATCAGGATAACCTCTCTTCTATTTGCTGTAATAAGCGGTAGACGCTATCTTCATTTTCTGCATGAAGAAGCTGATTGCGATAATCTTCTCTCATCAAGCTCTTACTTAGTTCTGAAATGATTTTCAAATGCTGCTTGGACCCCTTGTCTTTTGGAACACCAATCATGAAGATATGGGAAACCTTTTCACTATCCTCACTCCAAATCAAAGGCTCTTTTAATTTGCGATAAATAACAAAAGGTTCCTTGACACCTTCTGATACAGCATGAGGAATAGCAATACCAAAACCAATATAAGTAGGTACAGCGTCTTCCCTTTCTTTGACATCTTGAATATAGAGATCTGCATTATCAATATGTTTATTAGGAAGATGCCCCGTTGACTCAATTACCTGATACTTATTTTGATAAGTTTCTTGAGAAAAATTTACTAAATGCCTTTCAAACATAATATCCGCCTCCTTACTAGTAAATTCATTAAAACATGTCCAAGAAAAAATGAAAAGACAGTCTTTTTCAAGAAAAAAGCGGAAAATACTAACTCATGCTCTCTACAATTTTGATAATAAGTTCTTTAAACTCAATAAACGTCCCAGCTTTAATAATTTGATTGACATAAGCTTTGCTGCTAATAATTCTACTGAGAATCTTATATAGATCCTGCATATTTTCATCACCATTTTCCTTCATTGACAATAAAAATATGAGCTGAACATCTTCTTCGTCCCAAAGGATTTTTTTATCTAAAATGCCAACAGCAATAAAACTTTGCTGACCTATGGGCTTTATGGGGTGCGGTATAGCCACGCCGTTGCCAAAGGCAGTATGTCCGATGTTTTCTCTGTCCAATACTGACTGATAAAAACCATTCGGCAAGGAAATTTGCCGGCCTATAGCCTCACATAAATAACTTAAAGCAGCCGTTTTTTGCTGATGTGCCGGAATTTTAAAAAATAAGTTTGGCTTAAAATAATTAATAAACTGATGTCCATGAACATTTTTTAACTTTTGACTGACTTGCTCAACTTCTTCTTCTGCCAATAAACTGTTAATCTCAATAATAGGAATCGGAATTTTTTGTGTAATCACCTCGGTACTTAGAACATAATCAATCTGCTTAAAATTGACCTTCTCCAGCTGAAACAAATTGATGGTACCGGCAATAGTCAACTGGTTCCCAAAATGTTTTTGAACCTGATAGACTAGTAATTCTGAATTGGCCCGGCCTTCCCCACAAACAATTAGAACCTTCTCCTTTTTCTTAGTCCGTTTTTTCTCCAGAGCGACATTAAAATGAAGAGCAATATAGGCAATTTCATCTAATGTTATTTTTTTATGATATTTTTCCTCTAGTTTCTCACAGGCGATTGTTGCCATGTTATAAGCCAAAGTATAATGATGCCTAATCTCATCCATCATAGGGTTATATGATGATAAATCATGAAGGATTCTGACTTGAAAAGAAATTAGATGAAGTGACAGCAAAGTAATTAATTCTAAATCATATCTAAAGTCAATTTTAAAGACAAGGTTAACCTGCTCAAGCATTGTTAATACCATTTTATAAATATCATCACTAACAACGGTATTGGCAGTCAGCGAATCAAGACTAATAATTTTTTTACTGGACAGATGTAAAAGCAGATAATAAATCTCACTTTGTGGAAACTGGACATTATATACAGTCTCCAAATCATCAACAATGGCTAAAGCCATGTCAAGATCTGCACTTTGTGCAACCTCTTTTTTGGCACTGTCTATCAGCTCAATCACCCTTCCAGACTGAAGTCTCTTCAGGGCAATATAAATATGAATAGCTAAATTATTAATCGAAAAATCAGAGATTCCAAATCTATATTTATCGGCTTGTCTTTGAATAATCCTTTTAATTATTTCCAAACTATCATTTTGTTTGCCAAATTGAACAGAATCCTCCATTTTTGAACGTGCCAGACAAAGGCGCAGCTGTTGCTCATTGCCGATGACTTTCAATCCTTGATTAGCCCGATAGTCAAGGTAAATACCATATTTCTGCAATCTTTTTCGGACTTTTTTTAAATCATTTTTAACAGTGGAGCGGCTGACGAAAAAAATATCACACAAATCTTCTATTTTTACCGCATCAGCTGCCATTAACAAATATTCCAACAACTGCTGTACTCGGTTATCTTCACTGACTAAATCTTGATTTTTTAATCTGTTAAAGAAATAAGAATAGGCTTCTTCATCCGTAATTTGCAAAAGAAATCCCTTTCTTGACTTAGCAAGAATGACTGCTCCATATTTTTTTAAATCCTTATTCAGCCAGGCAATATCGTTTCGAACAGTTCTGCTGCTGACTTCTAACTTGGCAGCTAAACTTTCTGCTGTCGTAAACTCATCTTTGGATAATAATTGTAAAATAGTTTGCCATCGTTTCATACAGACCACCTCTGTCTTTATTTTAAAAGAAAAATGACGTTCTTAACAGTTAAATTTCTTCCACAATAATCTGTTAAAAGATTGTTTATTTTTCATAAAAAGCCGGCGGATAGAGTCTTTGAATGCTTTTATTTTCTTGGCTGCGATAATATTGGAAAAAGGCTGTATAGAAGTTTGATAAATCTTGAGTAATTTGGCAAAAACCAGTTTCGCTTTCAAGCGGTCTGACCTGCGGATAAAAAGCCGCCACATCTAGGCTGAGCAGGTTAGTTCCTTTTAAATAAGCAGCTTCTTGTCTTTTGAGCCAATGAGGATTGCGTCCTGCCAGCTGCCTTTGAATATAAGTCAGGAGCTGCTGATCCATTTTGACATAATAGGAAGCCATCTTCTGTTTAATAAAAGGCAGGCGCAGAAAAGTCAAAAGATTATCGTCAAAAGGGCACTCTTTTACCAGATAATGAACATGTCCGTGCCAATCTTCATAAATGAGATATTTCAGACGCAGGCAGCGCCTGTCCAAATCTAACTCCCAGAGGTGAAAGCCCATATTGGCTGAAAAATAGAGTAAATCTCGCTGAAGGCTGGTCAGCGTTCTGTCCAGCCAAAGCTTTTCCCCCAGCAGCCAGCGGACCTGACAGCCATGTTCTAGGTAGGCTTGTGTTCGCTCATGCAAGCGTTCCTTAGACAAGCGGCTGCATTGAACTTCCAACGCTAACTTTTCATTGACCATAAGATCTGCTATCTGCCCTAATTCAGGCAGCAGCTTTTCTACTTCAACTAAAGAAAATGCCGAAAAACTTTTATAAAGCTCCGCTTTTAAACCCAAGTGTTCTGCTGATTCATTCTCACTGTAGAATCGGCAGTTTTGAAGACTAATGTGAGCAAAGTGCGGCCGCATAACGGAGCCGTGCCTAAGGCGCACTGCCTCCCCACAAGCCGGGCAGGTAAAATGCTGTTTGCGAGGAACGGCTTCAGCCAGATTCACAAGCTTTCCTTCTTCATCAAATGCTGCTAACATAAATGACCTCCTACTTAGTTATACGAAAAGGAGCTGAACCCAGCTCCTTTTTCCATTTTATAAACCTTGCTGCCCGACAGCTGTCAGCATCAATAAAAAAGCTGATTAACGTATTAACCAGCTCTCAAAATTCGATTTTATTGCCGCTCACCTTTTGCAAAGCTTCTTTATAAGTTTTATAAAAGGTCGGTGCCGCTACCTGCTTCTTTTTGCCGAGATCATAGAGGCATTGACATACAAAAAACAAGTCGGGCAGATTGTTATGCAGGGTTATAATCGTGCGGCTCAGAATATTTTTAGCAAACATGCGTTTCATAAGCGGTGCAGAAAGCCAGACTGGCAGTCGGTAGGGCAGCAATTCGTTCCGATAGTACTTCAAATTTACCCCTCTGCTCTTTACAATTTTAGCAGTTTCACGAATAGCTCTGACAGCTTGAGAAAGCGACTGAGTTGAGCTAATCATATTTTCAGCTGCTTGACTGGGATTCTTAAGATCGGCATGAGCAGCTATGGTGGAGATAACACCGGCATTAATGGCCATGTGCAGCCAAATCCACTCCAGCATATCGTAAGGCTTTTCCAGCTGGATCTGACAGCTGGAAAAGAGTTTTTCTAAATCCGTATAGTTGGAAATCCTCGCTTTGCCCTTTTCTTCCAGCATAAAATGATCAAAGACACAGGCAGTCAGCTGCTTGTCAGAAATTCGTCCCCCAGCTACGGGATAGCCCAGAATATAGTCACGTCCTTTCATCAGCTCATCTAAGGAATGCCTATCCTGCCAAATCCCACACGCCAGCAAAATCTTACCGGAAATCTGATTTTCCTGCAGGTAATCGATAGCTTCCCTAATCTTTCCTTCAGGGAGACTGACAAAAATAAAATCATAGGCTCTTTGACTTTGTTTTTGGACATGGTAAAGATCCTGCACATGTAAGCCTGTCTTACTTTTTCTGCCGTCTAAGAGGTCTACGTCCAGAACAGCAAGCTTTGTTCGACTGCTGCTGTCACGAATATAGTGCTCAACCTGATGACCTGCCTTTTCAAATAAATAACCGTAAGTTGCCCCGATAACGCCTAAACCGACAACTAAAATCTTCATGTGCTTTTTACTTCCTTTCTGTGACGTTTTTGAATATGGCTATACCAGACTAGAACCAGCAATAAACTTAAGCTTTGAGCAACAGCCACTCTCACTGCCATCAGTTCATCACTGCCGGATTCTGACAACACATGCAGCAGATTGACGCTGCTGTTATTGATAAAATGCGCCATCATCGCCATATAGAGACTGCCGGTCAGTTTAGTCATAAGTGCAAAAGTAAATCCTACTAAAGCAGAGGCTGTGATATACACTATCGTCTGAACAACTGTTTGCACCAGCGTTGTCTCACCATCAATCAAACTTCTGATAGGAGCCATCACATGCCAAAGGCCAAAGAGGATTGAGGACAAAACAGCAGCCATGATAAAACGATACTTTTCTTCCAGCAGTCTTTGAAAAAGTCCGCGAAAGATACCTTCTTCCATAATGACATTAATGATATTGCCAGCTATGCAAAGCAAAAAGAAAATGGGAGCTGCCTCTTTTTCAATATTTTTATCTATATTAAAAATACTGACATAGACCTCTAACCCTTGGAATTTCCCTCGGCCAGTCAGAGCAGCAATTTCTGCACCATAAGCCAAAGCAAAAACAGCAAGGCTAAAAATCAATCCTCTTAAGAGATCCTTCCCAATACCTCGTTTAGAAAATCCCAGCTGCCGCAGACTGAAACCACGGCTTTTAGCTGCCCAAAAGAGAATTGCGATCCCAGCTAATTTATGAACAAAAGCCTCACCCCAGACTGTCTGATCGGTCCGCAAAACAAGGTATTCCAAAATACGGCAGGCAAAGCAAAGACCATAAATCATCAGGATAAAAGACCACAGTTTTAATTTAGAGTTAGTAACCATAAACCCTCCGCTCTTTTAACGGTGCTGACGTTTTTGAATCAGGTCATTGATTTCCTTTGCTTCCTGATTGAGATCAAAAAGATCCAAAATCTGAGACACGGCATACATGATCAACCCAATCAGAACCAGCATCAGCCACTGATTCCAATTGAAAACAAGTCCCAAAAGGCCGGTCAAGCCCTCTATCACTGCTATATCCAGCAAGGCTTGCCAAAGAAAAGAAGTCAAAGCTAGCTGACGTGTTGCTAATATCGTGAGATGAATGAGGATATTTAAGAGGAGTACCTGAAAAATAGAGACCAGATACAGCCAATGTGCTCCCAGACAGAGCGCTACTAAGGCGACCAAAAGCAGGGACAGTCCTGTGGTTGCAAAAACATTGATAAACCATTTTTTCATCTGTCCTCTCCTCCTCTTAACGTTTCCTTGACAGCCTGCAAGTAACTGCGGTTGACAATCAATTTTTCGCCATTATTCAAAGTTGCTTCCATGCGGCTGTTAAAGAGCGGACGCATACTTGCCAGCCGATCAATGTTGAGCAGACAGGATTTGCTGATCTGTACAAAACCATACGACTCTAGGTCGCTATTCAGCTGATAAAGACGCAAGTCGGTCTGGTAAACCGCTTGGTTCAGATAGATAAAGGTCTTTTTATCAACACTTTCAATATAGTAGATATCAGACACGTTAACCAGATATTCTTCACCATCCAGATAACAGCTGAGCTGCTTATCAACAGACTCTAAAAAACGAAGAATACGTCTGACCAATTCATCTTTTTGCCCGTAAGTCAGATGAACAGCTGTATCTTTAACAGACGGGTCTTGCTTGATTGTTAATTTCATAGTATCACCTGCCATTCATTATAGCACAGCCGCAGCAGCAAAAAAATCCCGCAGCTACTAAGATACAGGATAGGGCAACTGAATTACAGGCTTTTTGTAACTGGATAGCTAAAACAGTGCAGATGCCATTTATGATGATCTTGCTAAACCTTTTAGAATGGGCTGTAAGTCCGATATTTCAGCCTCTTAAATGCTGTATAAAACAGCCACTGCCTAGCTCCTTTAAACACAGAAATCGTTTATTTTTAATTTGTCTGCAAACTTTTTGACAAGCCCTTGTCATAGTAGTATAGTTACTCTATTGACACAAATAGGAGGTTATTTATGTTTCTCGCCTTAAAAGAAATGAAACATGAGAAAGTTCGTTATGGGATGGTTATTGCCATGATTACCCTCGTTACCTATCTCATCTTTATCATGACTAGTCTCGCTTTGGGGCTGGCTCATGAAAACACTGCAGCTATTGAGTCTTGGAAGGTCAAAAGCATCCTGCTCAACGATAATGCCAACACAACCTTGCGTCAGTCACTCTTGACTAAGGATCAGGTAAGTCCTTACAGTCAAGATGAGGATAAAGCGCAAATTGGTGAAACGACTGTCATTTTGACAGCTAACGGCGCTGATAAAAAGGCTGCAAATTTTGTCGGGATTGAGGAAGATCAGTTCATTGCCCAAGACATGGCTATTTCCAAAGGACGCCTCTTTAAAAAGAATTACGAGGTTGTTGTCGATGATTCTCTGGCTGAGGACGGTTATGATGTTGGTGACAGCATCAAACTCAACGGCTATAATAAAACGTTCACGATTGTTGGATTTACCAAGGGAGCCAAGCTCAATATTTCTCCCGTTGTTTACGGACAGCTCTCAGACTGGCAAACCCTCAAAGGAACGAAAGATTTTGCGGCCAGTGCCATCATCTCTAAGGGTGCCAACCTAAAGATTGACAGGAACGGTGTCAAATCCTACACAATCGATGCCATGATTCAAAAACTGCCAGGATATTCGGCGCAAAATAAGACATTCATCTTTATGATTGCTTTCTTGATGATTATCTCCTTAGTTATCATTTCGGTCTTCCTATATATTATTACCATCCAGAAGATTAACAACTACTCTGTTCTTAGAGCTCAAGGGATTCCCGCCGGGCGTTTGATGGGTGCTACACTGGCTCAGTCCTTCTTATTAACTTTGGTTGGACTTGTCATCGGGATTGGTCTGACAGTTGTAACTGCCATGGTTATCCCTAACAGTGTTCCTATGTCCTTCCAGATCGATCTCTTGTCTCTGGTATCAGTCGGTATGATCGTTATGGCTCTTCTGGGATCACTCATCCCGATTCGCATCACCGCTAAAATCGATCCTACAAGCATCATCGGAGGTTAGCATGGCAGTATTAACACTAAAACAGATCAATAAATACTTTGGGAAAGACAGTGCCCGTGTTCACGTCCTTAAAGACCTAGATTTCAGCGTTGATAAGGGCAAACTTGTTCTGGTACTGGGACCGTCCGGGTCTGGTAAGAGTACCTTCTTGACTATTGCAGGCGGCTTGCAGACACCGGATAAGGGCAGCATTTCAATCAATGGTCAGGATATGCTCAAGCTGACGCCTAAGCAGCGGGATAATCTGCGCCTCAATAAGATTGGTTTTGTTCTGCAAAACTACAGTCTGGTTCCTTATTTGACGGCTATGGAGCAGTTTCAGCTGGTTGATCGTATCAAAAAAGAGGGAAATATCAGCTCAGATGCCCTGACACAGCTCCTCCAACAGCTTGATATCTACGAGTTAAAAAACAAATACCCTGACCAGCTCTCTGGCGGTCAGCGTCAGCGCTTAGCCATCGCTCGTGCACTTTACACTCAGCCCGAGGTAGTTCTCGCCGATGAACCGACTGCTGCACTGGATAGTGAGCGGGTTAAAGAAGTCGGTAAACTTCTAGCTGATCTGGCCCACCAAGGTAATAAAGCTATTGTCATTGTAACCCATGACAGCCGCCTGCAAGATTTCGCAGATGACATTTATCATCTTAACGACGGCGTCCTGGAAAAAGGATAACTATAATAGGTCTGAAACAGTCATCTATCGAGCACATAGATTCATTACAGCATAAAAGGAGCTTGTCAGCTCCTTACAGGTTGTAGACAAACTCCCAAAACTAAATTCTCTCTAAAGTTTCATCATAGAATAGTATCACTTTTCGTTTTTGTAAGATGATATAGAAATGAGCGAAGCCTAATCTGATACTTCCTGATGTAGCAAAAGAGGCAGAAACATTGAGTTTCTGCCTCTCGGAGATTTTGAGACCTAGGCTCAAAATCTAGGTATGGAATTCCGAAGGAAGTCGCTATGACGATTGCCGTTAGAAATCGATACTATTTCTAACGGCAATCTAATGCAAAACCTAGTCAAGAGCTATAGCCTTGGCGTTTGGTTTTGCCGTCCGTGCTACCTAAGGAAAGTATCATAACAAAATATTACTTTTTGAAAAAATAGACTTTTTCTTCAGTCTAAAAGGAGCTTGTCAGCTCCTTATTTTTATTATAACTTGCCGGCTGCTGCCTCATCCAAAATCAGCGTTACATCAGGGTGATTCTGCAGGATGCTGGCCGGCAGAGCTTCCGTAACCGGCCCTTTAACCATCTGAGCAACAGCATCAGCCTTTTGACTGCCGTAAGCCATGAGGATAATTTTTTTAGACTTCATAATAGAGGCAATACCCATGGAAATAGCCTGTGTCGGGACATCCTCCGGCTTTTCAAAAAAGCGGCTGTTGGCTTCAATGGTACTTGGACTTAAATTGACAACATGGGTTGTGCTGTCAAAAGCGGTGCCCGGCTCATTAAAACCGATATGGCCATTGCGGCCGATTCCCAGAATTTGAAGATCAATAGGATTGTCAGCAATGATCTGCTCATAGCGCTCCGTTTCTTGGACTAAATCATCTGCTTTTCCATTGGGCAGATAGGTCTTGTGAAAAGGTTTAGCCTCAAACAGATGCTCTTTCATAAATCTGGCATAAGACTGCTCATCATCAGGCGACAGTCCTACATATTCATCAAGATTGACAGATACTAAAGCCGAAAAATCGATGTGAGAATCCCGCATCTCACGGTAAAGTTCCAGAGGTGTGCTGCCTGTTGCCAAGCCCAAGGTTTTAGCTCCGGCTTCTATCTCTCTTTGCAGAATCTCAAAGGCCTGTTTGCCCCCTTGTGTTTGATCTTTAACGATGATTAGTTTCATGGTGTTCTCCTCCACAATTGGTCTATACAATTATTATATGGTATAGACCAATTAGTGTCAAGTCTTATAGACATTAACAATTAAAGTATTCCGATTTGATTGCTTTTACTAGCAAAAAAGACCAAGACTGCTGTCTTGGTCTCAGTTTGTAGACAAACTCCCAAAACTAAATTTTCTCTCAAATTTTATCATAGAATAGTATCACTTTTCATTTTTGTAAAATGATATAGAATCTATCAAAAACTAACCTGATACTTTCCGATGTAGCAAAAGAGGCAGAAACTCACTGTTTCTGCCTCTCGGAGATTTTGAGACCTAGACTCAAAATCTTAATTGAACACGGGCTGCGGATTGTGGCAAAAAGATAAGTCCGCCTAGAATCTTAACGATTCCGCGTCGAACTCCCTATTTTGCCTTTATCCGCAGACGCCCTTTGTATCTTGAACTTAGGTATGGAATTCCGAAGGAAGTCGCTACCGTCCGTGCTACTTAAGGAAAGTATCATAATAAAATATTACTTTTTGAGAAAATAGACTTTTTCTTCAGTCTGAAACCAAGACAGCAGCCTTTGGTCACAGATTAGAAAAACAGTCAGCATACCTCATCAAAGCGAAAAGAGCTGGCCAATGAGATAGGTTGCAAGCATGGTCAAAAGACCGATGGAAACATTGCGGCGCATGGCAGGTCCGACCGGAGCATCTCCCAGACGGGAACTGACATAGCCGGTAATCAGCAGGGCCACGACTACAACGGCAACCGTAGCAATAATCCGAATGTGCTCCGGAAAAAGCATGATCGCTGCAGTAGGAAATAAAGAGCCAATGATAAAAGAGATGAAACTCGACATGGCAGCATGCCAGGGATTGGTAAATTCACCAAACTCAATGCCATATTTTTCCTCAACCAGCGTTTTGATGGGATTGTTGAGAAAAGCCTTGTTAACTAAAAGTTCTGCTGATGTTTCGCACTCACCCTTAGCCAGATAAACATTGTAGAGAGATTTTCTGGCAGCAGCTGGGTTGCTCTTCAGTAAATTTTGCTCACGCGCGACAGCTGCCTGCTCCGTATCCTTTTGAGTGCTGACACTGACATATTCTCCCCCTGCCATGGAGAAAGCCCCCGCCAAAATAGCTGAGAGACCTGATAAAAAAATAATCCATAAATCAGCTGTGGCACTGGCAACCCCGATAACCACACCGGCAATAGAAATGATGCCGTCATTTGCTCCCAGAACCCCTGCGCGCAGAATATTCAAGCGCTTTGAAAAGTTTTGTTCCTTTTCCATAGATAACTCCCAACCGTTTTTCTTGACTGCAATTTGAAATAAACCGGCAATCTGTTAAACTTTGTTGACCGCAGGTTTTTATGACATGTTTTTTATAGATAATATTATTATACCTTTCATCTAAAATCATTACAATACAATTTACAATGATGACTGAAAAGCTATCTCGTGTTATAATGGTAAGGCTGAAAAAGTGATTATTAGAGGAATACTATGAATACGACTGATTTTGATTTTGACTTACCCGAACATTTAATTGCCCAAACACCGCTCAAACAGCGCGACAGCTCCAAACTTTTAGTTATCGACCATAAAAGCAAAACGATGAAAGACACTCATTTTGATCACATTATTGATGAATTGAATCCGGGAGATGCCTTGGTTATGAATGATACGCGCGTGCTTCCTGCCCGGCTGCACGGAGAAAAAGCTGAAACACACGGACATGTTGAGCTGCTGCTGTTGAAAAATACGCAGGGTGACCAATGGGATGTCCTTGCTAAGCCGGCCAAGCGCTTGAAAGTCGGCAGCCGAATTTCTTTTGGCGATGGCCGTTTAAAAGCAACTATCATAAAAGAATTAGAACACGGCGGCCGCATCGTTGAATTTTCTTACGATGGCATTTTTCTGGAAGTTTTAGAAAGCTTAGGGGAGATGCCCCTGCCGCCTTATATCCATGAAAAATTGACCGATCGTGACCGCTATCAAACCGTTTATGCCAAAGAAAACGGTTCTGCAGCAGCACCGACAGCAGGACTGCATTTTACAGAAGAGCTGCTGGCTAAAATCAAAGCCAAAGGGGTAAAACTCGTTTACCTGACCCTGCATGTGGGACTTGGAACCTTCCGCCCTGTTTCAGTTGACAATGTGGAAGAGCATCAGATGCATTCAGAATTTTACAGTCTGTCCGCAGAAGCCGCCCAGACGTTAAAAGATGTCAAAGCAAAGGGCGGCCGCATTGTGGCTGTTGGTACAACGTCGATTCGCACTCTTGAAACCATCGGCAACAAATTTGACGGCCACATCCAAGCTGACTCCGGTTGGACCGATATTTTTATCAAACCGGGCTACCAATTTAAGATTGTTGATGCCTTTTCTACAAACTTCCACCTGCCAAAATCAACACTGGTCATGCTCGTATCTGCCTTCGCCGGACGTCAGTTTGTCTTGGACGCTTACCAGCATGCCATTGACGAACACTACCGTTTCTTTAGTTTCGGCGATGCCATGTTTGTTAAGTAAAGGCTAAACATAAAAAAATCGGCTCTATAATTGCTGTAGGTACAGAAGTTATAGAGCTTTTTGAGTACAAAAAAGTCACTGCCTATTGTCACCTAAGAATAGTCTCTAAAGACTATATTTTGGAAGCAGAGTTGATTATAATTGAGTTTTGCTGTGAATTGTCAGAATAATTTTCACAATATCTCATTATCTCATTACTATTTTTATTTTATTAAAAAATCTTAAATTCATTGCCAACTGAAAATAATTCCGCTAAAGTAAGTACCGTCAGCTGAAATAAAGCGGCAAATATAAAAATAAAAATTAAAGGAGAATTTTTATGAACACAGTAACATTAGACACAGTAGCTTTTGATAACTTTGAAACAGCAGGAAATGATTACCTTGAGAATGTTGAAGGCGGAGGCTGGGCTCTTGGAGCTGCCGGTGCAGTTCTTGGCGGCCTTGGCGGCGGTTTGCTAGCCGCAGGCTCTGGTGCCGACGCTACAGGTATTTGGGGCGGCGCTATCAGTGGTGCGGTCGCTGGCGGCTTAGGAGGATTGGCAATCACAACCCCTATTTCACCAATTTAAATGAATCGGAGATGATCAGAATGCAATCTGTAATTTTAGGATTAGTTGGGCTCGTTTTTGGAGCATTGGGACTTGGTCTGCTATGCTATAGTTTTTCAGGCAGCTGGATGATGACAATCGGCGGTGCCATAATCGGCGGACTTTTAGCCGGATTTGCCGGATATTCTATTCACACCCCTATCTCATGGTTATAATTTCTGTGAAGAATAACTGAGATTAATTCAAATGCTATTGCTTAAACAGTTAATAGCATTTGATATTATTGTCAGTGCTGTAACATCAGTTATTTGGGCACTCTGTCAAGTGCAGTGGATGATAAAAAATGAATCCAGAGTTTGGGACAAAAGTCTCAAACTCTTTCAATTTCAGCATTAGATAAAAAAACAGGTACTTCATCTTTGGAGTACCTGTTTTTGTGAACAGTCAATCAGCAGCCCTTTAACTGGTTTTACCTTAATAGGCAGTGTTTATGCAGCAGTTATTAGGGAGTTATGATATTTTACCCAAACAGCTCAATTCATGCCCCGGATAGTTACGGAAGCCGGATTGGTCTTAACACAGATGCCATCAATCAGCCAAAAATAAAGTGTGCTTCCATCTTTCCCAGCCAGCGGAATGACCTTCCTGCATTTTTTTCCTGCTATCGAAACATTTTCCATATTCGGATAGGCAGAACATCCCCAGGCATAAACCGATTGAAATTCCGGAAATGTCCCTTTCTTTTTCAGAGATCCCTGCAGATCTGATCGCAGCGTCTTTTCATCGGAGTATTTCTTATGAAATGAACAGTTCAGATTTCTTTTGCCAATGTAATAGTATTTCCCATTCTTTTTATACATTTCAGTACTTTCCAGTTTTGGGCATAGATAGAATGGATTTTTTGCTTGGGAAGGGCCTTTTTTAACTGATTTTGGAGCAGGTGCATAATAGATGACACAGGCCGAATCTTTGTTTTCAAACCGGTAGATTTCCTTATAGCGATTAGAAGAAACTTTCGCCTTTTTGAGAACATCTTCCATATGAGGATAACCCTTGGCAAAAAGATCCTTAGTATAATTCATGGTCGCCAGATTATTGCCCTGAATCGGCTTGGGTGATGAATCTGTCATCATAGTCATAAACAAAGCACCATAAAGCAAGACATAAACGACTGCAATGGCCGCAACAAATCTTTTGGCTGCAATGAATTTCGAATACTTCCTTAAAAGGAATATTACAAGAATCCATACTAAGATAAAAAGAACAATAAACAGTATTCTTTGCTCGTTCACAGTTCGTCCAAAATTGATGCTGATAACCACACTTAATAACTGTAAGCCAATTATTAAAAGGCTCAGTCTTAGACCGGTGTGAACCTTGTGACGTTTTTTCATCATAACCCCTAAATCTAACAATGAGAGCGGAGCAGACACACCTGTTTGGCTCCGCCGTCACCCATAAACCGCTGCAATCAACAAGATTGCTATAAAAATCGCTAACTTGACAGATGTTTGATTTTGTCTCCTGCCTTAGCACGATTGATAATCACTGGCAGGACAAGCAATCCCTTAAAAATTCAGCAAGCTGCTCTGCCTAATATACGGAAAAAGCGGCAAAATTTTACCCTGACCCCTTTCCTTTCTTTTTGGCATCTAGAATTCATTAACAATGTAGTCTTTTGCATTCATGGCAGCGTGGCGCCCTGAATTAACATTGTGAGCGCAGGCGGAACCGCCCAAGGTAATGGTATAAACACTGCGGTACTGCATGGTGCTGTCCATTCCTGAAATGTAAAGGCCGGGAATTTTTTCAAACTTCTCATCAATAACTTCAAATTTACGGTTAGAACCGACACCGCCAATACCAATCAGATTTGACGGATCCAGCCGAGCGATATAAAACGGTCCTTCTTCAATCGGAATCAGCATGTCCGCATCCTTGTTGAACTCTTCATCCTTGCCTTGGTGACAATAGTGATTGTAGCGTTTCATCGTATCAGCCACTGTATCTTTGGGCAGGTTAAAATGCTGTGCTAAATCTTCAATGCGGTCTTCTTTATACAAAGAATTGCCGTCATTGGTCCGAACAGCTTCTGCCAAAATTTCCTGAGCATTTTCAACCCCTTCGGTAATCTTATCATAAATAGCCTGATTGAAAATCTGATAGGTATTTTTGGTTGAGTGGATAGCCATTCTTTGATAGAGCAGATTATATTTCTTAACATTTTCATTGACCAGCCGTACGCCCTCTTGGTTTACCCATACAACAGGACCGCCGGATGGCAGAGCCATAAAGCCATTGATAGGATCAATATAAAGGTGTACACCTTCGTGCGGCAGCGCCATGATATAGTTCATCATAAACTCCGGTGATTCCAAAAGCATGTCCTTGGCACCCAGAGACATGGCCATCTTATAACCGTCACCAGTATTACTTGGCATGGAGCAGTAATGCAGGTTTTCTGTCTGCCAGCCTTGCTTTGCAATCAGCTCTTCACTGTGACCCACACCGCCTGTAGCAACCAAGGTCGCCTTAGCATTGATTTTCAAAATGCCGTCTTTATTTTTAGCATAAGCACCGCGGACTGCACCATCTTCATAAATCAGTCCCTGTGCACTGGTTTCCAGCAGAAATTCGACACCCAGTTTGTCAGCATGTTCTTTCATATAAGGAACATAGCCGACAGAGGCAAAACCGCCCTTGTACCAATGGAAGGTCGGAAACTGGCAAGTTCCGTGGTAGTCATCCACAGACGTCAGCTGAACACCATGATCCACCAGCCAGTCAATATTGTCGGCCGAATTATTGACAAGATCAACCCAGAAAGAGCCGTCTACACGGTATTGCCCCAGCTCAGCTTCACGCGCAATGATTTCTTCTTTATTGGCGTGAATGCCTGCTGCCTTTTGCATTTTAGTGTTGATGCCGAAAATCCCTTCGACACCGCCGCCATTGCCGGCAACAAAGGGCATTTTTTCAAGAACAGTTGTCTTCAGTCCCAGCTCACCTGCCTGAACTGCAGCTGCCAATCCTGAAATCCCTGCCCCGATAATCAGAAAATCGGTGTTTATTTCCTTATCAATCTTTTCAGGCGCTGTTCGCCACTCGCTGTAATCATCTGCAGTGCCGGCCTTTGAAACTGCTGCAGCTTCTTCGGAATTGCTGACAGAGCCAGAGACTGACTGATGATACTCATCAGGGTTACCGCCGGCCTGAGCAATCACCTCACCAACAGCTTTAACCAAACCTTTGGACGTTGAAGTCGCACCGGAAATCGCATCAACCTCAAGGGTCTGCTCTCCAATCATCTGCTGTGTTAAACGCTTAATAACAGTATCCTCTAAACTATCCGGGATAACTTCTTTTTGAGGATTAATCTCTGAAAGTTTGCCATCTTTAATAACAACCTCATAAGGTGTTGTATTGCCTTCATAGCCTTCTGCAACCACCTTATAGGTTCCTGATTTTAATGAGACCATGATTTTTGTTCCTTTCCATGTGACATAACCTTATTAACAAACAAAGCAACAGTAACATGCAATTAGCAAGAGCGTTTTTCATTAATATATTAAACCATTAACCGTCCTCCCTTTTAAATGATGTACCCGTTTTCAAAATCAGTTTACCATTTTCTCATTGAATACTCAATTAATAATGGAGTGAAACTCATAAAATGCTGAAACATTTAATATCACAGCTGTTCTTCTAAATATTTTTTGAAAAACGCAACCGTCCTTCGCCAAGAATCATTGATATCTGCCATAACTTTGCCGGTTTCAATCTTTTGGTAACGATGATTAAGCTGTTATAAAAAACCTCGGCTGCTTGCGAGCAGCTGAGGCTTTGTCTGTTAATTGCGATTGACACGATGCCATTCATTGATAATATAGGTCAATTGGCAGAGCTGAGAATAGCCGACATCGTTGATTTCATCGTTTTCAGGAGTAGTTCCTCCCAGACCGGCGGTGTAAAGCGCAATCAGATAAGGTGTTTTTTCATAAACAACAGCATCAATATTGAGGGCTTCACGGACATAACCCGGTTTTTGGCGAATATCTATATCGGGAAGATAGGTTTCATAGTAAAGTCCTGGGAAAGACTGTCCCAAATAGCCAAGGATGTCAGCGTATTTATCCTGGTGCTGCCAAAGGTGGCTTAAAACCTGAATATAATAGTCTGTTGTCGTTTTATTGCCCTCTTGATCAATCGTTTTGACGTCGCCTTTAGACTTGCCATAGCGTTTAAACATCGGATAAACTTTATCAAAGCCTCCAAGTGCCTTAGCCATGGCATAGGCAGGGGTGTTTTCGGAATAAATCAGTGAGTACTCCTGCATTTCAGGAATGGTCATATCATCACCAAACTGGTTGCGGTAAGCCTGGTATTCGCCGATATATTCATACTCAAGGTCCGTAATATCATAAGGCTGCTCTAAAGAAAGTTCTCCTTTTTTCACAGCATCCACTGCCAGCATATTCAAAGGCAGCTTATAAGTTGAACCCGCAGTCATTGGCTGCGCTTCATTCATGGCAATCACTTCACCGCTGGCTGTATTTTTATAGGAAAAAGCAACACAGGAATGGTCAATTCCCCTTTCGTTCAAGTATGTCTGAACGACTTGAGGAAGGGTCAAATTAGCGTAGTCATAGCGCAGTCCGATAGCGTCCATCGTTGCTGCATCAGCATCCATGACCGCTTGTTTTTCTTCTGCTGTTTTTTCAACGACCTTGGGGGAAGTTTTCTGTTCCTCATTGCCATTTTTTATTTCACTGGTTTCACTGAGACTGGATGAGGTTTTTGTTGAGGAAGACCGGTTTTGCTTCATGATATTTTTAGATTGAAAGAAAAAACTACCCAATAATACTGCTAAAGCAAGAACAAGTACTGATACAATTAATTTTTTTCGATTCACAATTTTCTCCTGACCCTACCATTATAAAGGACTGACAGTGAAATGACAAGACTATTAAAAAAATTTCTTTAGTATTTCAGCTGCTTTTAATCAGGCAAAAGTTTCACTCCATGCAACTGTGCTCAGAAAAACATTAAATCAACATCTGTTACTGCTGACTTCGGCACCTATTATGAATAATAAAAAGGGGCTGAGGTAAAATGCCTCAGTCCCTGCTAAATAATGGCGAAAAACTATTTTGCTGCTGCATAAAGTTCAGCAACCTTCTTCCACTCCTCAGTTCCATCGGCTAAACGCTCGATGTCACACGAGGCTGGGACAAAAGTCCTTCCTCTTTTACTATTTAAGATATAGCAGTTTGACGCAGTGGTTGATTGGAGGTCCTTATCCCTTGCTAAGCAAGTGATAGCGGCCATCCTAATCAACTGTGCGGAGGTGGGACGACAAAATCGAAATCGTAATGTCATTACGATTTACCGATTTTTGTCCCACACTCTAGAGGACTGACTAACGGCCAAAGGAGAAATTATCGTTCTCCTTTGGTCGTGTCGCCAATTAATCTATTAAAAATTATTTTGCGATAGCTGCTGCATAAAGTTCAGCAACCTTGTTCCAATTAATAATGTCAAAGAAAGCTTTGATGTAATCCGGGCGGACATTGCGATACTTGAGATAATAAGCATGTTCCCAAACGTCAAGAGCTAAAATTGGCTTCAATCCCTGTGAAATCGGGGTATCTTGGTTGGCTGTTGACATTACTTCAAGCTTGCCTTCTGCATTCACAACGAGCCACGCCCAGCCTGAACCAAAGCGTGTTGCTGCTGCCTGAGTGAAAGCTGTCTTAAAGGCTTCAAACGAGCCGAAAGCTTCATCAATTGCTGCTGCTACTTCTGCAGTAATTTCTGTTTTTTCCGGTGAAAGAAGTTCCCAGAAAAGCGCGTGGTTAAGGTGACCGCCGCCGTTGTTAATCAGAGCCTGACGGATATCTTCTGGAATTTGTTCAACATCAGCCAAAAGCACTTCTAAATTTTCACCAATTTCTGGATGTTTTTCAAGAGCTGCATTAGCATTTGCCACATAGGTCGCGTGGTGTTTATCATGATGAAGAGTCATTGTTTCCGCGTCAATATAAGGTTCCAAAGCATCGTAAGCGTAAGGAAGATCTGGTAAAATAATTGCCATATCAATTACCTCTTTTCTTTTTTAATACACCATCATCATATCGTAAAATGATAGAGCTTACAACTATTCTGCTCACTGCTTTTCATGCGCCATCTTCAGAATTGCCATATCAAACAAATAGTCCTTATCATAGACACCTCTTTTAATTTGATAATCCGCATCAATAAGATAGACCATGGCCTTTTTAAGAAAAGACAGCGGCAGGCTGCGGCTGTCTCTGACAGCAAATTTAACCTGATAAGGATTGACCCTTCTGCCTATAATGTCAGATAATTCCGCTACCATCTGCTGTTCTGTTTTCCCCTGACTGCCCAGTAATTTAACCTGAGTAAACATACGAAACTGTCCCAGCATAACAGCAATCAATTTGATTTCATCTTCTCCCTGCAGCCGCAAATCACGAATTAAATCACGCGCCTCATCTACCTTCCCCAACAAAACCAGCTGGGTCAGATCAAAAATATTATCCTGCAGCGTTTTAGGAATGGCCTGACGGATGTCTTGGCTGGTTATCCGGCCGCCTGCTTTATAGGACTTCAGGAAGGTCAGATTCTTGTTTACCTCACTAAAATCAAAACCTGACTTGGCAAGCAGCTCTTCAAAAACACCAGACTCAAAAACCAGACCTTCCTTATGGGCCCGCTTTTGAAAATAGGTTCGAAGTTCCGCTTCCTTTAAAGGATTGGCTTCAAAAATCTGAGCATCTCGCTTGAGCAATTTCACTAAACGTCTCTTGCCATCCAGCTTCCCGGACGCACAAAGAATCAGCTTTGTACTCGCAAGAGGATTGGCTAAATAAGCTTCCAGGCGCTTCAATTCTTTATCATCAAGATAAGACTTTTTAGCCGTTGTAATATCGGCAACATTATCAAAAATGACTATTTTCTCATCAGCGAAAAAAGGCAGACTCTCCAAATCCATTTCAGCATCCTGATAAGCCGTTTCAGCCATATCAAAATAAGAATAATTCAAATCACTGGGTTCAAAACCAATCTGATTTAAAAAGAGTTCTTTCATCTGGCTGTACTGCCCAAAATCTTCACCGGTTAAAACAGTAATCGGAGCAAGCTTTTCCTTTTTTAAGCTTTCAATCATTTCCATAGCAATCATATTCTTATTATAGCAGAAAATTGCGAGGAGTATGACCTTCAGCTAAAGACAGAAGAAAAAACTCCAAAACGTACTGAGACAAAGATTTGGGGCTCCCTATTCAGACTGCTAGTTCAGCCTTATTTGTTCAAAGCCTGCTTTATTGACAGTTTATGAACGTTCAGCAGACAAAACTGCCTGCTGCTCAAACTTTTCAGACAAAAAGTAAAAAGACTTGGGCAAACTGCTCCAAGTCTCATTAAAATTCTTATACTTATTATTGCTGATTGGTTGGTGCCTGCGGCTGAACAGGTGCAGTCGGCTGTGCTACTGGCCGCTGTACTTGTTGTCCTTGCTGAGGCGCTTGTTGTACTGGCTGCACAGGCTGTGCAGGTGCCTGATAAGGTTTTGTCGGTTGACACAGCAAAATAGTATAGAAAATATTTGCGAACCCAACAAGAACAAATACAATAGCACGCAAGAAAGGCACAAGCATGAGCAATGAGAATACTGCTGCTCCTACTGGAATAAAAATAAGTGACCAGTGAAAACCAGCATCACGCAAGCGGCGAACAGAAATAGCTAAATTCGGTACTAAAATGGCCAAATAAAAGAGAAGAACAATAACTGTAAGAATAATAATATCAACAGTAAAAAGATTTGGTGTCGTATCAATCGCTAAGGAATCAATGTCTCCATTGTAAAGCCTTCCCATATATTCATAATAATTTAAATAATAGATAGATGTAATCGCAGAAGCGAAAGGCATTACAAGCAAGACATTGCACAGGACTGCCCACCAATAATCAGTTCGGCTGGTTCGGCCTGTAAAATTGACATAGTTCGTCCAGAATTTTTTATAAGCTGTAAACATAGGTAAACTCCCTTACTATTTTTTACTCTATCAGAATACCACAATTTCAGCAGGAAAACAAGAACACCTCCATTTCCCTACTCGGGACGCAGCAAGCCTGTCACAGAATATTCAAAAGCCACTTCTTCCTACAAGATCAGTTATGATTAAAAATCCGGCAGCACATTTACCAGTAAAATCGGCTTCAATCAACAAAGACACCATTAGAGCACCGGCAGCAGTTTTATCTTTATTTCACCGTTTCAAGCGTCCAGTATCGGATTCCTTTAAAACGAAGAGCACCCTGCTGGTCTGTCCGATAAATCTGACTTTTAATTTTAATCAAACGCCTCAAAGTCTCCTGATGCGGGTGCTTGTAGCGATTGTTTTTTCCTGCAGAAATAAGGGTTACTCTAGGCCTGATCTGCTTTAAAAACTTAACAGAAGAAGAGCCTTTGGATCCATGATGCCCTGCCTTTAAAACATCAGCCGTCAGATTGGGATAGGCTCCAAGCAATCGTTCTTCCCCTTCTTTTTCCAAGTCACCTGTAAAAAGAAAACTCAAATTTAAGAGCCTGCCATAGAGGACTAGCGAATCATTATTACCGCCATTTCCCGTTTTAAAAGGATAAAGTACCTGCAGCTGACTGCCCATAATAGGAAGCCGGTCTCCAGCCTTAAGAACAGCTACTTTAAGCTGCATCTTTTTTAGTTTAGCTGCAAAATCAGCCTTGGTCAGACTGCCGGAGCTAACCAAAACTTGCCCGATTTTAAATGTTTTTGCGACAGTTTCCATATCGCCTATATGGTCAGCATCAGTATGTGTGAGAACCAGCTGATCAATTTTACTGACACCGCGGCTTTTCAAATAAGGAATCAGGGTTCGCTCAGCATTAGCATCGCTCACACGCTGCTGCCACTCAGCCGGCTTAGCAAAAGACACTCGGCCTCCTACATCAATTAGAATTGTCTTCCCTTTTATATCTCGTAAAAAAATACTGTCTCCCTGTCCGACATCAACCATGGTAACCTCATTAGTCAAGGGATTTTTTGCAGTCAAAAATAATAAAGCAAGAAAAGCAGTCAATACAGCAGCTAGCGGCTTTTTCTTTCGATAATCATGCAGCAGTGCCAGAGTCAGCAAAATAAGCACTAACAGTAATAAAGACGGTTTTCCCAGAACAAACGGACGGCTGAAGATCTGGTTAATATAAAGAATGAGCCGCTCTAAAACGATGAAAAATAAATTAACATTTGTCAATAATATAAAAGGTGATAAAAAGAAAACGATGGTTAAAACCGGCAGGATAAGACCATCAAACACAAGGGAAAAAAGCGCTGTTAAAAAGACTGACAGAGGCTGAAAACTGCTGAAATACCACATCAGAAGCGGCAAAACACCCAAAGACACTGTCAGCATCTGAGCACCCCATCGCTTGGGCTGAGACAAATGCTGAAAATCGATCATGCTTAAAATAAAAGCATAAGCAAAACTGAGCACTCCGCCTGCTGTTAAGAGAAAGTGCGGCATGATAACAAACATGGTAAATACGGTCACTGCAAAAGTGTCCATCTTTGTAAAACCAAAGTTAGACAGGTTACTCTGCAGCAGACTGCGGACAACAGATACTGAAAAACCTGTTAACCCGGCATAGATGACAGAAAAAGGCAGCTGCAGCCAGTTCATATAATCCCGTCTCACGCCTAAACGCAGACCCAGGTAGCGAAAATTACCGATAAAAAAGCCAACTTGCATACCTGATAGGGCAAAGAGATGGATAATGCCTAAGCTGGAATAAATATCACTCATTTCATCAAAAGACTTGTCCAAATAGCCAAAAAGCAGGCCGGTCATATAATGGCGCATTGGAGCTGGAAATTTTTGCTGGATAAACACCAAAGCCCGGCGCCGCCATTCATGCAGCCTCTCAACCAAAGACAAGCCTTGCTCAGGTATCACACTTTCTATTTTTTTAATATTGACTAGGCGGTAGATTTTTTGTGTTTTTAAGTAGCTGCGATAATCAAAACCGTCAAAATTCCGTTGACTGTCAGCTTCAGTCACATCGGAAGCAACCTTGATAACGCTTGTCTGTCTGAGATTCTCAAAGTAACGCTTCTCTTTTTGAGATTTTAAGGTGTAAAAGGCTTGATAGATGCGATGTCCTGATTTGCCTTGAAAACTAAGGCTGTCGCCATTAATACTGATAGTATCCGGAATAATTCTGAGCTCCTCAACCCGTTTAGGAGCATTTTGATAGTCAGATTCTATTTTTTGACAAGACAAGTAAAAATAAAATCCAAAAAACAATAGGAAGAAGAAAGTTCTTAAGCAGGTTTTTCGGTCATACTGGCTAATGAGGAAAATACCGCTTAAACAGGTCAAAAGAGCTGTTATGAACGAAAAACGATAGATTAAAAAATAAATAAGAACAGTCAAAAAAGCCAGATAAATAGGCTTTAGCGGTAACATTTTAATCAACACTCACCAAATCCTTCAGCTTTTCAAAGGTTTTATCTCCAATACCGGAAATATTTTTTAAGTCTTCTATGGACTGAAAGCCGCCATTGGTCTCACGATAATCAATGATGTCCTGTGCCCGTTTCTCACCGATACCGGATATCGTTTGCAAATCAGCAAGGCTGGCCGTGTTTAGATTAATCTTATCGTGTGCAGCTGACTGAGAACTAGCACCCTGATTAGCTGCTTCTTTCTGAGGATTGCCAACAACACTGATGTTTTCCCCGATTGATGCAACGTAAATAACAGCCTCATCCTGCAGCTTTTGCGCAAGATTGACTGACTTACGGTCTGCTTTTTCAGAAAAACCGCCGGCCTTCTCAATAAGGTCATTAACACGGCTGCCGGCCGGCAAACTGTACACCCCTTGGTTCTTTACGGCACCTTTGACATCGACCATCATTGTTGAAGATGCTTGAGATTTCTTCTTATTTTGCGAACGGACTGACAAAGTCGTTGCCGAGAAGGTCTGTTCCTGTGAATGTGACCAATTATTTTTATCTGCTTTTCCATTTGAAGAAAGAAAATAAAAACTCAGTCCCAAGGCAGCAAAAACAGCGACTGCTGTAAGGAGCCACTTGTTTTCTCTACATTTATCCAGAATTTCCTCTACCATGTCACCCTCCTTACTTCTTTATTCGCAGAATACAGAAAAAACTTACCTGCTTAGGGTAAGTTTTTTTACTTTATTTCAGATTTTTTTCCCGATGTTTTTCCGGATTCCAGACAAAGCTGGCAAACCAAGAAAACAGGTAGGTTAAGCCCAATATCACAATCACCAAAAGCATAGCAGGTATGCGGTAAATCAGGCTCCACCAGCTCGGACGGCTGTCATCCTTAAAGGTTGCCGTTTCTGCATCTATCTGAGCAAATTCCTTCTCAATGCGACGTGAAACCGTCTCAATTCCTTCGTCATTCATCCGCTTAATATCCGAAATATCAATAGGGTTGCCAAAAGCTACATCAATCCTGTCGTGCTTAAGCAGCCCTTTAATTGAAGTGGGCCCGGCATAAGCTGCCGGCATGATTTTAACCTTACTGGTTTTAGCAATGACTGCAGCGCCGCCCTTAACATCAGAAGAATGGCGGCTGCCGCTTGGAAACATAATAAGAGAACGATCACTCTTTCTAAGCATTTTCACAGGATAGCGAATAGCTTCCGTTCCCGGATTTTCCCGATCAATAGGAAAGGCTCCGCACATTCGAATCCACCAGCCAAAAGCACGATTGCCAAAGAGTTCCTTTTTAGCCATGAAAATAAATTGCTTGGGACGAGCTGCAAAAGCTATAAAAATCGGATCCCACAGTGTGCGGTGAGGCGCCACTAAAACATAATTTTCATCTTGAGGCAGGAGCTTATTGCGATGATGATAATGAATGTTGCCATTAGCTGCCCAAATTAAAAAGACCAGCAAAGAGCGCAGATACGTGTAAAGCACTGAAAATTCTCCTTTAATTAAGATACAAAGGGCGTTTCAAATCCGTATAAAAATAGGAAACGGACGCTGTGCCGCTAAGACACAAGGACGTTTATCTTTTTTACTAGGATTTTAGCCCGTGTTCAATTACATAAGATACAAAGGGCGTGAAGAAAGCGAGAAGAAAATAGGAGGCTGACGCCATGCGCTTGCGCATAAGGCAGGCTGTCTTTTTCTCGACGCTTTTAGCCCGTGTTCAATTTTGATAACACAGTAATGATTTCATTATATCAAAATTTAACATTTTTGACAGAAGAATTATTCCAGAGCTGCCATTTGATTTATCGTTAAACTATTTGTCAGACTTCTGAAAAACTATTGCGTATGACAAGAATTTCGACACCCGTGACAGATTGAAGCGACAGACAAGGCATTATTTTTTTGCTATAATAAGTCCTATGAAAACTCCTCTTTTAAAGAAAAAAGAGCGGATTGATCAGCTCTTTTCTACCGATGTCAAAATTATTCAAAATAAAGACGTCTTTTCTTATTCTATTGACAGTGTTCTGCTCTCTCGTTTTCCAAAATTTCCATCCAAAGGTCTGATTGTGGACCTTTGCTCAGGCAACGGAGCCGTCGGACTATTTGCTTCAACTAAAACCAAGGCTAAAATTGTTGAAATTGAAATTCAAAAACGTCTGGCTGATATGGGCCAGCGCTCAATCGAACTCAACCAGCTGCAAAATCAAGTCAGCATGATTAACGACGACTTAAAAAATCTCATGACCCATGTTCCCCGCTCCAAAGTCGATCTCATCCTTTGCAATCCGCCTTATTTTAAAGCAAGCGAGACATCTAAAAAGAATGCCAGCAGGCACTACCTTTTAGCTCGCCATGAAATCACAACTAATCTTGACGAGATTTGCCGCATCAGCCAGCAGGCGCTTAAAACCAAGGGGCGGCTGGCGATTGTGCATCGTCCTGATCGCTTTCTTGAAATCATTGATACTTTGAAAAAATACAAGCTGGCGCCAAAGCGCATCCAGTTTGTCTATCCTAAGGCTAATAAAGATGCCAATATGCTGCTGATTGAAGCGATTAAAGACGGCTCCCCCGATGGTATGAAATTTTTGCCGCCTTTGATTGTCCATAAGGATAATGGCGATTATACCGACGAGATTCATCATATTTACTTTGGCAAGAATCACAGAGCTTATATGTATGTCCTTGAGTGTGCTGACGGCAGCCTCTACACCGGCTATACAACCGATTTGGACAAACGCTTAGCCACGCACAATGCCAGCAAAGGCGCCAAGTACACTAAATCCAGACTTCCCGTCAAACTCCTCTATCATGAGACTTTCAATCATAAAAATGCAGCCATGAGCGCTGAAGCCAAGTTCAAACGCAAAACACGGCAGGAAAAGCTGGATTATATCGCAAAACATACTAAATAAGGAACAGAACAAGGACTTGATAATTGTTTCAAGTCCTTTATTTTATGGTAAATCAGACTATTGATATTTAAAGTCTTACTGCCTAAATGTCCGCAGTTTTGAAGATTCCCTTGTCATTTACTGACAAAAATTCCTGCAGGGTGTGATAAACCTCTAAGTTGGTGCGACACTTCTTTAGATCACGCAGGAGTGATTCGCTCTCACAAATTTTTATAATATTTTCAATAACTCCAATGTGCTGATAAGTATCAACCGCAGCCAGCATAAATAGTAAAGAAACTGACCTTCCAAGAAAATCAAGATCATTTTGAAAAACAGATAGGGCTACACCCAATTTTTTTACGCCGTCTTCAGGTTTAGCATGCAATAAAGCAACTCCTTCAGAAATAACCATGAAAGGCCCATATTGATGTAAATGATCCATAATTGTGTTGGTATAGCTGTGCTCAATACAGTCTGTTTGATACAAAATATCGCCTAAGTGCTTAACTGACTTTTGCCAAGAAACCTTATTTTTCTGGACCAAAATATTCTCAGCCCTTAATAATTCCATTAACCCCAGAGTTTTAGAAACTTTTTTCACCTCAAAAGGAAGCTCCGCTGATGATTGCTGGGACATAAATCTTGTCAGCTCCTTTTCCAGAGATTGTTCATCCGTTATCTTCGTATGGCTTCTAATAATCGTCATTAAGGATTGCAAATCTCTGGTTCGCAAACTTTCATTACCATTAACATCTCTGACAAGCTGAGCTCTTTCTTCATCCGTCATAACAGGATTAACCTTATAGACAGGCTTGTGAAATTTTGCAAATTGCAAGTTGGAAACAGTCGTAAAAATAAGTTGAAACTCTTCTTGTAACTGCATTAAATCACTTACCGAATAAGGACCTAAAAAAATGATTGCCGGAAACAGTGTTTTCAACTCTTTTTCTAATATAACTGAGCTTCCTATCCCGCTTTGGCAGACAATTACCGCCTTATAATGAGTTGCCTTCAGCGAATAATCTTGAAGAATAATGGCAAAGTAAAGTGTAATGAAAGATACCTCCTGCTCAGGAATCTCTTTGCCGAATATCGGTTTAAAAAACTGCATCACTTCTTTAGTAATTTGGTAAATATGGTAATATTCCTGAACAATTTTTTCATGAAGAACATTGACTGTCGGCAAGTCAAACAGCACTCGGTAAAAAGCAGGTCTTATGTGGGTGTAGAGCTGCTCATAAACAAACTTTTTATTATCAATTTCAATCCCCATGATAGATTCAAAACGCATTAAACACTGATCTGCTACAAAATGTATCAGTCCTTGATCTGAAAAATGTGCATGGGGATCCCCATTTCCTGAACTTAATATTAGACTGGCCACAAACATCTGGGCATATTGATTTTCAATATTCAGCTCTTTCAATAATTCGCCGGACAATTGATACTCTTTGAGCTCTTTTATTAGGGCCAAATCCGCTTCATCATACTGAAATAGCCCCTTAGCTGTCATCCTTGGAATATTGAGTAAAATTGAATAGTAAAGTTCATTTGATCTGCTTTCAGGTAGCTGCAATCCATATTTTTTTAAAAGCTTAGTGATCTTCAGCCTTAAATTATCTTTGCAGAGTATTTTCTCATTAACTACAAAATACCGATAGAAGAAATCAAGCTCTTGAGTGTTCAAGTCCTTCAAAATACATTCTAAGACATAATACCTTATTTCCGACTCAAGCCCAACAAGATGATAACCAATTTTTCTAGAATACTCAATTTTTATACTCTTCTGCTTTAGATCATCTTCTAATTTTTTTAAATCATTCATGAAGGTAGACTTGCTGATTGACATTGAACTTAAAAAATGATTAACAGATAAGAAATCATTAACATAATAATAAAGCATGAACAGAATATATCTTTTTCGTTCTGCTGTGTTTAAGTCATAGTTTTTAAATATCTTATCATTTTGCAGAAAATCAATGGAAAACTGAGAGCTTTGGGAGGATAAAAAGATGAGATCATTTTTTATTTGAATGACCGGTTTGTGATTTTCAATAAAAATAGCATTCAGTTTTTCGATGGCATAGTTTAATTGGTTGCTTGTTAATGAGAGTTTGCTTAAAAGTGTATTTTTAGAGATACAGTTTTTTTCGATAAGTTTTTCAATCACTCTTCTAGTTCTTTGATCTATCAAAACTCTTTCCTCATTAAGATTTATTTTTAAAGTTAGAGACAATTGCTCTTATTTTTCCAGCATTTTCAGCGATTTCTGCCTTGCTTCCTTTGGTTAACAGGGTTCCAATGCCAAGACAATCAACCCCTTGCTCCAGCCAATCTACGATATTGTCTGTGTTAGCGCCGCCTGATGATAATATTGGAACATAAGGCAAAGGCACCTTAATAGCTGAGACAATTTGAGGTCCAAAAAAAGCAGAAGACGGGAAAGCCTTAATCATATCAGCTCCTGCTGTCAGGGCATCAACTACCTCAGAAAGGGAAAAACATCCCGGCATATACGGAATATGATATCTGTTACAAATGCTGGCAACACTGCTGTTAAAGTTAGGTGCAATAATAAACTGTGCACCTTTTATCATGGCCTCTCTAGCCGTTTCACTGTCTAAAACAGTTCCCGCTCCAAGCAGCAAATCATCACCGTAAATAGCGTGCAGCTTTTCTATTATTTCTCCGGCATTGTTGTTCGTATAGCTGATTTCCAAAATAGAAACTCCGCCTTCTAAGCAGCCCTCAGCTATCTCCTTAGCCCGCTCCAGTGTATCAACACGGACAATTGCCATAACCTTTTCTTCATGAATTCGATTTAATACTGCTAATTTTTTCATCACTTACTCCTTTGTAAATTCAAGTTTTTCAACAGCCTTATAGGTATTCAAAATCTTTTTTATCTCATCGTGAAATTCTGCTGGAGGCGGTAAAACCGGCAGCTTCGGAGAACCAACCTGATAGCCTATTAAATTCATGGAATATTTCAGGACACTAGGCACAGTTGATAATTTTAGAAGACGTCGAAAATCTTCAATACTGTTTTGCAGTTTTAAAGCTTTTTCCAGCTCATTGTTCATAAAAGAATTATAAATGCCAACATCCGTTCTTGTCAGAACATTTGATGTCGCTGCCACAGCTCCATCAGCCCCCAGTTGCAGACCTGCTAAAATTTTAGAATCAGACCCAACTAAAACAGCAAAATCATCCCGATAATTATTTTCTATATAAGCTTTTAGCTGCTGTAAATCTCCGCTGCTATCCTTAATGGCAATAATAGACGGAATTTCCAGCAATTTTTGATAAACATTTTCTGAAATATTATTGCCCGTATTTGCGGGAATATTATAGAGAATAATCGGCAGCGAAAGAGCATGGGCGATTTGTTCATAGTGATTTATCAATTCTCTGTCGCTCAATGCTACCAAAAAAGGAGTGATTATTGACACCGCATCTATTCCCAGTTCTGCAAATCGATTTGAATTGGCAATAACCTCAGCAGTGGAAATACCACCCGAACCTGCAAAAACTGGGACACGTCCTCTTGCTTCCTTAACAACAAGAGCAACCAGTTTCTCCTTTTCTTCCTTACTTAGAGCATAGAACTCCCCGTTCGTTCCTAGGATAAAGAGTCCGTCTACCCCCTTTTCGATGAGACGGTTAACCAAGCGGCAAGTCGCAGCTTCATTAATGCCATTTTCATCTAAAGGAGTGACCATTGCTGTAATAAGCCCCTTAATCTTCATGACTGATCCTCCGTTTTTAATTGTTTTCTGACTGAATCGCCTAGCTGTCCTCCTGGGTGCCACTTGTAGTATTTTTCCATTGTTAAGTCTGATGCTTCTTGAAGCAAGATTGATAGGCATTGCAAAACTGTTACTTCTGCTAAAATAGATAATCTTGGCGGTTTATTAGTTGAATCTCCTTCGCTCATAACACCAGCATATAAAAAAACATCTGATTGTTTTTCCAGCCACGAATCTCTCCCACCGCTGACGCCAATTAATTTGGCACCAATATTTTTCAGAGCTGAAATAGCGGCTTTTAATTCCAAAGTTTCCCCGCTGTTTGAAATAGCAATAACAACATCTCCCTCTTCAACCTGACCGGCTGAACCATGGACAGTCTCAGTAGCATCTAAAAAATAAGCTTTCGTCCCTGTTGATGAAAGCAGGGCCGAAATATATTGAGCAATGTGGCTGGGTTTTCCTATGCCGGTAACATGGACCCGCCCTCCTGCTTTTTTACTAAGCAAAATTAAATTGGCAGCCTTTTCTAAGTCCTCAAGAACCACATTTTTGAGAAAATACTGATAGTTTTCTTCTATTGCGCTAATATAATCTGTCACTGTTTTTGTATTCACACTCAATCCCTTCTTTCTTCTAAAAAAACTTAACAAGAAATCTTGTCAAGTTAAATCATTACATTCCAAACAGACTCAGTAATTTATGAAGCAAAATTCCTGTCACATTATAGTCTACATTTGGGAAAGTCGAACCTTCAATGCCTAAAGAACCATATAGCGGGTAAAGGACAACCGGCAAGAAAGCCAGCAATAAACCAACAACAAAGGAGCCGAGAATAGCTCCTCGCCACCCTCCGGTGGAATTTCCAAACACACCTGCTGTTCCGCCAGAAAAGAAACAGATGTGAGCTGCCGGAATAATAATAACCGGAAATTTCAAGGCGGCCATGACTAAAACAGCTAATAAACCTGCTGTATAAGAAGATAAGAAGCCTACAATGACAGCCGTAGGGGCATAAGGAAAGACTGTTGGCACATCTAGAGCTGGACGAGAATTTGGAATGAATTTTTCAGAAATAGACACAAAGGCAGCAGTTATCTCAGCCAAGAACATTCTAACTCCTGTCATCAAAATGGACATTCCTGCAGTGAAGGTAAAAGCTTGAACAAAAGGAAATACCAGCCAATGAGCTCCTCCGGCTAATTTGTCAGTTGCTCCTTTACCGGCAGCGATAACGGATACATAGAACAATACCAGCATGATAACGGCAACGCCCATCAGAAAATCACGAAAGAAGGACAGCCACTTAGGAAAGTTGATATTCTCTGTCGAATTTTTTTCATGTTTTTTAAACAGTTTTCCAATATAACCTGAAAGAGCGTAACCGATCATGTTAAAGTGGCCGATAGCAGCAGCGTCACTGCCAGTAATCTTTCTCATAAACGGCTGGCAAAGTTGCGGCAGAAAGGCTGAAAAGAATCCCAACAGTGTACCGCCGAGCAAAATAGTGGCTAAATCAGAGAAATGATGAGCCTTAAAGATCAGTGTTAGAACGCAGGCAAAGAAAAGGCTGTGACCTGTCGTAAAGAAAATATTTTTAAAAGGTGTCAAACGGGCAATAATCAGGTTCATAACAAAACCTAAAATAAGAGTACAGCTAGTAGCTAAAGCAAATGAAGTCTGAGCTAAAGCTGTTGCTGCTTCCGGAGAGGCAATAACACCCGTAATTTTAAAGCCTGTTTGAAAGAGCGTATTAAAATTTTGCAGAACTGTTGTCATTAAAGTTCCGCCCGCACTGAACACCAAAAAACCAATAATCGTTTTAAAAGTCCCGCACAAGACATCTGTCATTGGTTTTTTCTGTGCCAACAGACCAATCATAGCAACCAGCCCCAATAAAACAGCAGGCGTACTTAAAAAACTAATGATGAATTTCATAATCACTTTCTCCTTTACGTCTTAATTTTTTTCTTTTAGGGCGGCTTCTAATTTTTCTTTTATTTCATTTTTATCAACAACACTCGTCATGCCGATAACAGTCTGCTTAACGCCTTGTTCACGCAATTCTTCTGCCACATCCACTAGAGTGATTATAAAATCACCGTCAAATCCTGGAACACCATCCAAAGACGAATGCTCTACTTCAACAGGAAGATTATTTTCATTGATAACTTCTGTTACTTTTATTTTCAGCATCAAGCTGGAACCAACACCAGCACGGCACGCTACTAAAGCTTTATACATTTTGGCCTCCTTCGTATTCTTCTAAAAATGTAATAAACTCCTCAGAATTTTCTACAACAGCCATCTCTTCCAGAAAATCAGGGTCCCCAAGCAGATCTGCCAGTTCTGACAGCAATGCAATATGGGAGTGGCTATCAGGAGCACTGAGCGGAAATAAAAATTTCACCGGATCATTGTCCTTGTTACCTGACATGACAGGATGCTTAAGCCTTGTAAAGCCAATTGCCACCTTTTTGGCCCCCAAATGTCCCGGAGCATGAGGCAGAGCAACATGTCTTGTGAGTACAATATAAGGACCTGTTTCATGATAAATTTTAATCACTTCATCAATATATTGCTGCGAAATGGCAGCATCTTCTTTTAGAGGCAGCATGGATTCCCGAATAGCTTCTTCAAAATTATTTACCTCAATATCCAACTGAATAAAGGCTGTTTTTAATTGTTTACTTAACAGTTTAATCCCTCCTTTTATCATTTATCCCGAGATATTTTCTAAATCTATCATATCACTAAATAAAGCGTTTTCTTTCTTAATTGGGTACATCTTTTCCAGAAAAATTTTAGAAAAAATGCACTCACAAAAGCAGAGGGCTAAACGTGAACGAGTTTCGCCAGCCTAAATTTTCAAACCATCAAAAATCCAGACTGCAGCGCTTAGCAAGATAGTCCAAACATAAAAAACTCTCCTGAAACCATTTTGTTTCAGGAGAGTTGATTTTTTATCTGTCACACTTATTGCTCTTATTTTGCAAAATAACTGAGATCCTAAAAAATCCCCCAACACCATGATGCAGGCGGGGATAACGGATTCTTAGGCAAAGTATGAAATACTATTAATTGTTTAAGCATCCCATTTAATTCCAGTATTCTTGATAGGAAATTATAGCCAAGAGATAGGGGCTGTGATTGCAAGTCCTGCAAATCTGCCAGAAGCACAGCACGAATTACACCACCTACGGTAGCACTCGTAATACCAAGTATCAAACCGCCTCCGTCTGATTCAGAAAGATAAGCGATATCCACTGCCACAAAATCATCAAGAAAGTAGCGACAAAACCTCCGATAGGAGAAGACTTCATCACTTTGTTACCATGTTTTTATTTCTTTTCTTCAAAATAATTTGCCCGACAATTGCTGATATAGCACCGATGATTATAAGTGCAATATACTTCATAATTAATCTCAATCGCCTCCCGTTATTAAATACCAACTTCCGCTTGCAACGGCACCGTTAATAATACCTGCTGCTTCTGTTTTTTAGTGTAAAATACTGTAGATACAAAGGCCGAGAAAAAGAAACAGGCAAATAAATGAAACAATAATATGTTTACTGCGGTAAGAAATAACTGCTAAAGCACAGAGAACCAGCATCAATAGAAGTCCAGAAAATCTTTCCATGACATTGTTCTTCCTAATTCTCAGAATGCTTTATTTTTGCCATAATCATGATACCAGCGAAACTCTGAATCAACATCACAATAAAAATAATAAGATTCATATATTTAAAAGGAAAGATTATAGGAATTAACAGCATAAAAGGTAAACTGTCTAATAATAGATGCTGTAATTTTTTTAAAGACATAAAATCACTCCTTATCTTTTAGATCCAAGCTGGAAGTCCTGGAAGGTGAGTTGCCAGACCTGCGAGGGCTGCAGGAACACCGTACTTTACCCCAACTGCAATAGAAGTACCACCTGTTTCCGGTGCGGCTAATGCCGCTCCAACTCCAACCCCAATCCCAGCAAGTGCAGCCAAGATATATCCTTCTCCATCAATTTCAGAAAGTTGGTCTGATTTTAAATTTTCAAATCGTTCAAACGCTAATGAGTTCATAAAAACAACTCCTTACCACATTAGACCCAAGCTGGAAGTCCCGGACAATGAATTGCCAATCCTGCAAGAGCTACGGGAACACCAGCTTTAACTCCAACTCCAATAGAAGAGCCAGCTGTTTCTGGTGCAGCTGCTACCGCAGCAACTCCAACTGCAATCCCAGCAAGTGCAGCTATGACATATCCCCCACCATCAACTTCTGAAAGCTCAGTTTGACCTACTGCCTCAAAATTATCAAAGGCCATTGAGTCTAATGTTGTATTCATAAAATCCTCCTAAAATTTCACAGTAAGCTTATCAACTTACAAGTTTTTTTAATTTTACAAGGAAATATTTCCTTGTAAAAACTATACGTACATTCTAATCCTTAATTATTTCTGATTCAATAGTAATTTGGCCTATTTAATCAAATTGATACTGAAGCACAAAAAGAGAGAAAATTTTCTGACAATTTTTCTTAAACCACTACCTTTATTTAAATTTTTCAAAAAAAACTCTCCTGAAACACATGTTTCAGGAGAGTTTGAAGGGTTATCTGTCACCTTTGTTGCGGATAGTGAAGCCGCTTTGTTTTTCGCTGGAAGTACGATGCGGACGTTTGTTGCCCTTGTTTTCAAAATCCTTGCGGTTCTTGTTGGATACCCGCTTGAATTCACGGCGGCTTCTGTCACGATTGCGGCTGTCACCGTAATCACGACGGCTGCCGCGGCGGTCATCACGACGGCGTCCGCTTCCGCCCTTGCCGCCGCCAAATTTAAAGGGCAGCGGTTTTTCTCTGGCAATTTCGACCTTAGGCATCATTTCCGGATCTTGAACGGTCAGAGTCAGGATATACTGCGCCAGCTCTTCCGATGAAAATTCAGCAGCTAATTTCTGAGCATCATCTGTGAATTTTTCAAAATTAGAACGAATATTATCATCTTCAAAATCACGTTCAATTTTCTTAAGAGCAACTTTCTTAGTAGCATGAAAGGCTTCCTCTGCAGTAGCTGGTTTCATCCCTTTCATGCGTTTTTTGGTCAGATTTTCAATGATTTGCAGGTAGCCCATTTCATTTGGCGAAACAAAGGTAATGGACTGCCCGTGTCTGCCGGCACGGCCCGTACGGCCGATACGGTGAACATAGCTTTCCGGATCCTGAGGAATATCATAATTATAGACATGAGTGACGCCCGAGATATCAAGTCCGCGTGCAGCAACGTCTGTCGCCACCAAAATATCAAGCGTATCATTTTTAAAATCACGAAGAACACGCAGGCGTTTCCCCTGGTCCAAATCACCGTGAATACCTTCTGCACGGTAGCCGCGCAATTTCAAACCGCGGGTCAGCTCATCCACTCGGCGCTTGGTCCGGCCAAATACAATCGCAAGGTCAGGCTGCTCCACATCTATGAGACGCGTCATGGTATCAAACTTTTCCTGTTCCTTGACACGGACATAATATTGGTCAACAAGATCGGTTGTCAGTTCCTTAGCGGCAATTCTGACATGCTCTGGATTTTTCATAAACTGCACGCCGATGCGCTTAATAGCCTCCGGCATGGTTGCTGAAAACAAGAGGGTCTGACGTGTTTCCGGAACCCGGGAGATAATTGCCTCAATATCCTCTAAAAAGCCCATATTAAGCATTTCATCGGCTTCATCAAGGATTAAGGTTTCAACATGATTCAGTTTAAGTGCTTTGCGTTTAATTAAGTCGAGCAGGCGTCCCGGCGTACCGACAACAATATGGGCACCTGATTTCAGAGCCTTAATCTGCTTTTCAATGCTGGAGCCGCCGTAAACCGAACGCACCTTAACACCTTTTTCACGGCCAAAACGAAACAGCTCTTCCTGACTTTGAACAGCCAGCTCACGTGTCGGAGCAATTACAAGCGCCTGCACCAAGTTGCTGGCAATATCAATCTTATTTAAAGTCGGCAGGCCAAAAGCCGCTGTTTTCCCGGTTCCTGTCTGAGCCTGACCAATAACATCTTTTCCTTCCAAAGCCAGAGGAATAGTCAATTCTTGGATAGGTGAGGGCTCAGTAAAGCCGGCTTTTTCAACAGCCGAAAGAATGTCTTCTGTTAGGTTTAATTCTGTAAATTTCAATGGTTTCTCTTTCTAAAAGGCAGTGCGAAGCTGCCTCATTAAACTTATTAGTATGTGCAACCTAATTATTATAACATAAATAGCATAAATTGATAGTTTTTTATTTTAGAATGGAGCAATAACACGTTTTCAAAACAAAAACCTCCGGAAAGTGACGCCGTCTTTACTGCGCTGCTTTCCGGAGGCCTGTTATTAAGCAAAGAGAACATAGCGGCGAATACCACTGTAAGATACATAGCTGAGCCATTGATGACCATCTGCGGTCAGAACCTTATCGTAATTAATGCTTTCACCTGCTCTAAATGTGAATTGGGTTGGGCTGGACATTTTAGCTGCATTTTTCACACTGACTTCCTTGGTAAAGGTATAGGTACCTTGAGCAGGAAGATTTGGTTTTGCTGGTGCCGGCTGACTGGATTGGCCGCTATTCTTTGATGAAAGTACAGCTATTGGAGCATAGCGGCGAATACCGCTGTAGGATACGTAGCTGAGCCATTGATGGCCGTCAGTTTCTAGGACCTTGTCATAAAAGACCTTATCTCCCTTATTAAAGAAGAACTGGGTTGGGCTGGACATTCTGGCTTCATTTTTAACATCTGTCTTGGCTGTGAAAGTATATGTTCCGGAAGCCGGAAGAGTTGACTTAGCCGGTGCTGATGGAGATGGCTTAGCTGTTTCAATAGTCGTTGCAGCAGTTCCGACGCCAATCTGCTGACCGCTGTCCAGCAGGTAGTAGAGGTGAACATGATATTTACCAGTGTTATTTTTATGTTCGCTGATTTTTACAGTAACCTTATAATTGCCATCTGCTGCTTTGGCTGCCTTATACCAAACAATATCATCCTGACCGCTTTGGTCTGACCAGACAGGAACTCTGACTTCTTTAATGGTTTGATTGCTTGAAACCTTAGAAATCAGAACATCAAACTGCTGAGCGGTCTTATTTTGAATGTTAATGCTGCCGGCTGCTTGCGGAGCTGCCGGTTTTGGCTGCGGTTTGGCTGGTGAGGTCAGTGAAGCAATAACCACATAGCGGCGGATACCGCTGTAAGAAATGTAGCTAATCCATTGGTGATTATCCGCAGTCAGAACTTTATCATAATAAACTTGGTCACCCTTATAAAAGGAGAATTGGGTCGGACTGGACATTTTAGGCTGATTTTTCACATCTGCCTGCTTGGTAAAATGATAAGTTCCGGAAGCCGGAAGAGATGGTTTCGTATCTGCAGGTTTTGGCACTGCAGGTACAGAAGACGTTACCCCGATTGGAGCGTAGCGGCGAGTGCCGCTGTAGGAAATATAACTTAACCATTGATGTCCGTCAGTATTCAGAACTTTGTCATAATAGACCTTATCTCCCGCATTAAAGAAGAACTGGGTTGTACTGGACATTTTAGGTTGATTTTTGACGGGCGTTTGTTTTTTAAAGGTATAGTTGCCTTGGAGCGCAAGAGAAACTGCTGAAGCGACTGTCGTTTTTTTCACAGGCTGCTGAACTGCTTTGACACTGACCTTACTGCTAGTGCGAGCTGGAGTGCTGACCGCAGACTTGCTGCTTACAGGAGCAGGCTTTTCTACTGTCTGAGCAGCAGGTTTAACCTCGCTTGTCACAGCAGAAGCTTTGGCTTCGCTGACTGGTTTTGAGGAGACAGCAGAAGGATTTTCAGGAGCGGGGCTGACAGCAGTGCTCGTGTTAGCTGCAGGAACCTCTGCTGTTTGCCTGCTGGTTTCTGCTTCAGCTGTCCTGACAGGTTCATTTTCAGGCTGAACAGCAGCAACTGATGCTGCCTGACTGTCTTGATTAGCTTCAGTTTCAGAAACAGCTGGCTGAGTCACCGTGGTTTCAGCTGTTGAAAGCGGACTTGTCACTTCATCTGCAGAAATATTTTGAGCACCCAGAAACAAGAGACAGCCAATAAGAACAGAAACCGCTCCAAACGAATATTTACGGATTGAAAAACGCTGTGCCTGATGATCTAAATAATTTCTTTTCATGATTTTCTCCTTCTATCCACTTGAGTTTCAGCAAGGATCCCTGCCGTTTAACGGAGCTGCCTAGCTGATTTTTAAAAGTAAGCACGTCTTAAGATTACTTTTTACATCTTTATTGTAACACAAAAGAAATATAACGCAATATAAATGTAATATAATTGAAATATTGTTTGACCTAATCTCACCAATAACAAGCAAGACTAAAACCTCTGTACGCTTTTGCCGCACTCTTTTTCAGCATACTCATCAGTAGAAGAACCTTTTTATCCACTTGTCAATAAATAAAAAGCCGAAACATCTGTCTCGGCCCTTTATTTAAGACACATCAGTGTCCTTTTTTCTTTTGACGGCGCTTTTCTTGCTTTTGCTGATATTTAAGAGCTTTTGCAGCATCGCGCTCCTCTTTGCTTTGCAATCTGCGCTCCTTTTTCAGGCTGTCATGAATCTCCTGCATAGCCATTTGCGCTTTAGTTGAAGTTACAGGCTTTCTTTTTGCCTTATTCATTTCTCGCTGCATGCGCTTGGGATTGCTTTTCTTTGGAGAAAGAGCTGAGCTGTCTGCACTCACATGTGTATTGATATGATCATACCTGCTCTGCCATTTTCCCAAATCTCGATAAATAAAAGCAAGGATATCTTCATCTTTGGGTTCCTTACCAAAAACATAGCGAAAAGCCTTGTACTGCCCTTTAACATCAGCGTATTCTATCAGGGCAGCCCAAAAGGCACCGTCAAAATAAACTGTCATTTTCATGCCAGTCCCTCCAAACTAAGAAACCAAAAAGGTTGATTCCTTTTCAGTTAATAATATTGTAAATGGTATGGGACGACCTTGGAGGGAAGGTTACTGACATCTCACGATGCTTACAGACTACCAACTGCAATGTGTTTTTATACCGCTTCTATTATAGCAAAAAAAGTACGGGCAAATGAACTGAAAATTTCTCATTTAAAATCTTTACTGCTAAGCTTGTCTGGAGAGGTTGAATCTGACCAGCAATGCAGCTAAAACCAAACTGACTGTAAATAAAATGACAATAAGCAGCTGACTGTCTGCTGTCATCAGCCAGCTGAGTAAAAAGCCTGCTGCCAGCACTCCCAGAAGAGCAATCATTAAAGACCTGGTGAAGCTATGACTGGTTTTATTGAATTTTTGGATGCCGTAAATGCCGAGCAGCAGCAGAAAAATGCCCAGATAAATCAAGCAGACAGCAAAACGGTTTTGAGCTTCCTGATGCTCCAAAAAACCAAGCGACACCGTTACAAAACTCAATCCAAAAAAGATAGGATAGTGCCAGTAAATCAAACTATTAACAGCATATTCCTGTGTTTCCAAATCCAGCATGTGGTCAATCTCCACGATATAAACCATAAAAAGACTGGCAACAATCATAAAAATCAAGAAAGATGACAAACTAAGGTGATCGGGTGCAAAGTAATCTGCAATGCCGATAATCATTTCACCAAAAGTGATGATAACAAGAAGAGACAGCCGCTCAGCTAGATGGGGAAAGCTGACAGGAGTAACCCGTTCGTTGATGACTTCCGTTTTATTGTTTGCCAGAATCCCCGGCAAAATCCATGTTGCAATCACACTGACTGCAGCAACGATTAAACCCAGCCTGTAAGGGAGAAATAAGGCAAGCAGCAAGCCCAGCGAACGGCTGCTTAAAATATAAAAAAAGCGTACAATCAAGGCTTTATCTGCCGGATTGTCAGTCTTAAAATACTCGGTAACGTACTGCAGCAAAAGCAAAAAAGAAATAACCGCAAAGGGTCCGTAAAAATAAAGAAAGTTCCGATGGGTAAAGTTACCTGTTACCGAGGTTAAGGAAATCAGCAGCATGCTCATCTGCGCAAACATAAATAAAATATTGGTCAGTGAATTTTTACCGAAACGGTTGGTAAAAACAGTCTGAACCATCCATGAATTAATCATGATCACCATACCGATGGCAAAGGCCCAAAAGGACGCAAAAGGAACAATTCCCCCATGAACATGATGAATCAGAGCCGTTTCCTTGCTGATTCCATAGACAAAAACCAAATCGTAAAAGAGTTCTGTCAGTTCAACTTTTTTGTGCTTAATAAGTGCAGCCATAAATCCTCCTAAATCGTTTAATACGTCATCCTTTCAAGGCAAAAGCATACAGCTGAGCCATTTGGCAGTCAAGGTTTGCTTTGCTCTCTGCCTTGGTTTGCCAGCAGCCCAAGATACCGATGATTATCGTTTGAAGCGCTCTGAGAGCGGTCCAACGACAAAACAGGCCGCAGCTACAACTGAATACATCATCGCCGGCGGATAAACCGTCAGGCTGAGCGCCAACCCAATAAGCTTGACAGTGATATCATAAACCATGGCCCGATTATGGCCGATAGCAAAGTGTTTGGCCTGCGGACTGCTGCTGATATGAGCCAAACCATTATACATCCAAACGTTGGAAAAGCTGACCAAAAGAACAACTAAACCATAAAAGCCTTGAGCCACACTGCTCTCAAAATGAGTCGCTACAATGCTGGTGGCATAAGGGAAAAATGATGCGAAAAACAGCAGGAAAAGCGACTGCCAAGCCTGTTTATTGGTTATTTTTTCCACCTCATGCCAGGATTGGTGGAGATTGACCCACATCGCACCCAGCCAGAAAAAAGAAACCGTATAGGCAAAAAAATTCATCCGCAGATCCCAAAAAGCTGACCAAGATATTGCAGCGGGCTTTTCCAGCTCCAAAATTAAAATGGTCATAATGATAGCCAGAACAGCATCGGTAAAAGCAGTTAAACGTTCTTTTGACATCAAAACAGATAGTCCCCTTTTTCTTTTTACTTCCTATTATTTTATCACATTTCATGAGCCTTGATTAAGACATTGTTTAAAAAACAGACACTACTGTGTTCACCTGTTTCAGCAGTATAAAATGACAAAAGCAAGAACCGACATAGCTTGAAACTATATCGGTTCTCTTTTATTTAGGCTGATTGTGAACCGCTTGCTTGCCAAGACTTCTAAAGCTGGCAATCGGTTCAGCTTTGCAGCTCAATCAGGCAAAAATTTGCTTAATTCCTCAGCAAAATGAGGATACCTTTGCACAGCAATCTGCGAAAAATCAGCCATAATATCGGATAAGGTAATCTCAGCCATTGCCTTTTCAGCTGCTTCTTGTATTTCTTGGTATTTGATAGTCAAGACCTCTTTAACACCGCTGGCAATGATACAGTCGGCATTGGTATTTCTGTCTACCTGCAGCAAGGCATTATTGGCCGGCAGGCTTTCAAAAATATCTAATAAGGTAATCTCTGTACTGTCTTTTGCCAGCCTAGGCTGAGCTTTGCCGCGCTGACTGACAATCAAACCGGCTCTTCTCAGATTGCCCATGATTTTTCGAACATTGGAAGCATTGGTTTGAACGCTGGCTGCAATCATTTCACTTTTTAAAAAATCAGGATTATTGATACAGGACACATAAACCATGATATGAATGGCATCGCTAAATTGTACGGACTGTTTCATTTTGCTCCTTTCTCAAATTATTTTTTCTTGAATCATTATATCATAATAGGCAAAAATGTTGTATAAATTAAAAATACATCTATAAACTGTAAGACTGCTTATCAGCCTCGTTATTGTTACATGACCTAAACTGAATAAACCTCTTTTGCCTTCTCTAAAAAAGCAAAAATCAACAGTTTTAAACAGTCAAGACTGGCAGCCGTTGGGACTTTGTCAGCTCAAATTTGCATTTAACAAAAAAGAACTGAGTATATCAGTTCTTAACTATGGCTTGTCCGGTCAGAATAAGCAATGATTTTAGCCCTGCAAGAGTTTTTTACATCTTTTCTTCCAGCTCAACATCCGGATATTTATCAGCAAACCAGCGCAGGGCAAAGTCATTTTCAAAGAGAAAGACGGGCTGATCAAAGCGATCACGCGCCAAGATATTGCGGCTGGAAGACATGCGCTCATCCAGGTCTTCTTCCTTAATCCAGCGGACAGTCTTTTTACCCATTGATGTCATGACAACTTCTGCATTGTATTCGTTCTCCATCCGATGTTTGAAAACTTCAAACTGCAGCTGGCCGACCGCTCCCAGCATGTATTCACCCGTCTGATAATTTTTATAGAGCTGAATAGCTCCTTCCTGAACCAATTGCTCGATTCCTTTATGGAAGGACTTTTGCTTCATAACATTTTTAGCTGCTACTTTCATGAACAATTCCGGCGTAAAGGTCGGCAGCGGTTCAAATTCAAATTTATTTTTGCCGACGGTCAGGGTATCACCAACTTGGTAAGTACCTGTATCATAAACCCCGATAATATCACCGGCAACAGCATTCGTTACATTTTCCCTGCTTTCAGCCATGAATTGAGTAACATTTGACAGTTTGACACTCTTTCCGGTCCTGCTAAGGTTCACTGACATGCCGCGTTCAAATTCGCCTGAAACAATGCGAACAAAAGCAATCCGGTCACGGTGCCTAGGATCCATATTGGCTTGGATTTTGAAGACAAAGCCAGAAAAGTCCTGATCGAGCGGATCAATCAGCTTTCCTTCAGTCGTTCTATGCCCGTGCGGTTCCGGGGCAAATTCTAAAAAGGAATCTAAGAAGGTCTGAACACCGAAATTAGTCAGGGCAGAACCAAAGAAGACAGGTGTCAGCTCTCCTTTTAAGATGGCTTCTTCTGAAAATTCATTGCCGGCTTCCTGCAGCAATTCAACATCTTCTAAGACCTGCTCATAAAAGGGGTTATTAGCAAAAAGCTTTGCTCCTTTGTCAAAATCCGCAAAACGTTCATCACCTTTGTAGAGCTCCAAACGCTTATTATACAGGTCATAAAGGCCTTCAAAAGATTTCCCCATCCCGATCGGCCAATTCATAGGATAGCTGGCGATACCAAGCACGTCTTCTAATTCTTCTAAGAGATCGAGCGGTTCCCGGCCATCACGGTCCAATTTGTTTATAAAGGTAAAGACCGGAATGCCGCGATGTTTAACAACTTCGAACAGTTTTTTGGTCTGTGCCTCAATCCCCTTAGCCGAATCCACAACCATGACAGCCGCATCTACGGCCATAAGTGTCCGGTAAGTATCCTCTGAGAAATCCTCATGCCCCGGTGTATCAAGGATATTGACACGTTTGCCGGCATAGTCAAACTGCATAACAGATGACGTTACAGAAATGCCGCGCTGCTTTTCAATGTCCATCCAATCCGATTTAGCAAAAGTACCTGTTTTTTTACCCTTGACAGTTCCTGCTTCACGGATTTCACCGCCAAAGTAAAGAAGCTGTTCCGTAATGGTCGTTTTCCCCGCATCCGGGTGACTGATAATAGCAAAGGTTCGGCGTTTTTTGATTTCTTCTTGTAAATTCATAGGTCCTCTTTTTAGTTAATCGTATACAATTCTTTGATGCTTATCAGAGTTGTTTTTATGACACTCTCTCTTATGTCCAGCATACCAACCCTATTAGTATACTTAATTTTCAGCTTTTTTTCAATTATCTTTAGGTCTCAGCTGCTGTAAAAAACAGAAGAGCCATTTTAGCCAACTCTTCTGCTGAATAAACTCTTTAAAGAACAAATTCCCTTTTCTTAACCCTTTTGAAAATCTCATCAATCAGCAGCAGCATGGCAATTAAAACCAGAGAAACCGCTAAATATCTTACCCATAAAGCGCTTTGAGTGATAAAAGGGGTATCGCGTAAAATTCCATAGTTGCCGCCTGTCACTTTATTGACAAAGATCAAAAAAAGATTGAGACCCAAAGTATAACTGCTGATTCTGAACCGACTGAGAAGCTGACTGTCATAATGATTAAGCAAATAAACCAAACCATTGACCAACAGAGCATAATGGCCGGCAATAAACGAAAAAGCTGTGATATGGGGAAAATCATAGGCGTCCATGACAGGGTATCCCAAAGCAAAAATAGCTCCGCTTGCCCCCATCAAGGCAAAATACTGCTTGAGCTTTGTCCCATCAGGCAGGAGCAAAAGGGCAAACATAGCCAGCCTGCAATGATAGAGCGGCAGACTGTTAGAAAGCGGGATGTCCGCAAACACATACCAGGTATAAAGAGCTGTCAGCTGCACAGCCTGCAGCAGTTTAAAAGCCCTGACATAGATGGGATTTCGATAAGACTTAACAGAAATATAAATCAATACAAGCAATACAGCCATCATTACAAGATACCACAAAAGAGAAATCTCAGGCGGCTGTGTTTTCTGGGAGGTTAAAAATGCCTTCATCATATACTTTCTTTTTATCTTCTATAAGCGCTTGCGCCGGTGTCTTAAATCTCCGGCCTGCTATACTCTTCAAGGTTTTCTGAGCTGCCGGATTTTTCATCGGGAAGACCAAAGTAATTAAACAGTAAGATCGTACAGATACCAAGGCTAACACCATAGTCTTCAATCATAGCTGTCAAAAAAGCTGACAAAATAAAGATGAAATGATAAAGCGTAAAGCGCTTCTTCAAGGTCTGAAGCCCTATCATGACAGGAAACAGCAGATAAACCAAGATTCCTTGACGCATGAGAGAGTCAACATAGTAATTTTCATTAAAAATTCTGGCTCCGTTGGCATAGTGCAAATCCGGAACCCGCCTAGGCAAAAGTCTAAAACCGTAGGCCTTGATATAAGCGTGAGCATTTCTTAAACGGCCGGAGAACATTGAATTTAAAGAATGAAACACAGACGACTCAGGCTGGTAGAAATAGGAAAGTAAGGTACCAAGCACAAAGACAGCGAGGATTGACTGAAATACAAGCTTTCCTGATACCTTATATCTCAGCAATTGTTTTTTAAGCAAGGAAGTCACAAGAATAACTGTAAAAATAAGAAGACCTGTCCTTGAATCCGTTATTGAGTAAACTAACAGCCCAAGCATAATCAGCCAGAGCACTTCAGACAGCGGCACTGTCTTCTTACGCATGAGCGAAAAGTCATAAAACAAGCTCATAACAAACATACTCAAAGAATTGGGATGCATAAAACCGTAAGAATGGCGAAGCAGATGTTTTGCAGGCCTGTAAAGAGTGGCATCTGGTATTTTGCCGTTAATATAAAACAGCAAAACTCCTATTGCCAAAAGTATTTTAGCATAAAAAACAATAGTCACCAGATTGGGCTGTTTAGGATCCACTGAAACGGACAGCAAAAAGAAAGACAGCAAGGAGAAGTCCGGAGCAAAATCTATCAAATAAAATTCAGAAGGCAGCAAAACCAAGCAGATACCTACTGCAGTTACTGCAAATAAGCTTCCCTTTGACCACTTATGTAAATAAAGATGCCAGATAAAGGTCACAAGGCTTAGCAGCAAAGAAAACAAGGTAAGCTCTACATAAATATCGTCTACCATATAACGTTTAAAAGAGTATGTATAAACGACAGCTATAAGTGCAATAGTATAAAAACATTGGTAAACTTTAGTGTTATTTTCTAAGAAAAAGCGCCATTCTTCTTTTATTAAATTCATTTTTTTCTCCAAAAAAGCCTTCTATCATCAAGCTGGACTGCCGCCCGAATGAAGTTGAAGCAGCAATTAATCTGCTTCCAAAAATTCTACGACCTGACCTAAATTCATCGAATTTGACCCTTTAAGAAGGATCTGATCCTCAGGCTGCAGGATTTCTTTGATCCGTTTAAGCAGCTCCTCAAATTGATCCTGATCTTTCGTTTTTTTGAAATAGTAAACCTTGCCAAGCGGAAATATCTGACTGGCCAGCTGAGCTAAATCAGCAATATCATCCCCGTAAAAAATAACGGTATCCAAAACATCGGGATTCAGACTGGTAATCAAATCTGTATGCATTTGAACAGAATCAGGTCCCAATTCTTTCATGTCTGCCAGAACAGCTATTTTTTTACCGCCTTCATTGCCTGCAATAGCAGAAAAAGTCTCCAAAATTAACCTCATAGCCGTAGGGTTAGCATTGTAGACATCTGAAAGGATATCTGCCCCATTGGCAGCCTTTTTCCATTCTGTGCGATTGCGCGTTAATTGAAGGTCAGACAAGGCAGCAATAATCTTTTCTTCCGAAACATTCAGTAGCTTTCCGACATAAGCGGCAATCATGGCATTAGCAGCATTATACTTACCGGTGACAGGCAATGTAACCTTCTCTTCCAAAAAATTCGTAGCAAAAGTCAGAAAATCTTTGTGCTCTTCCAATTCTGTCACATAAATATCTGCATCAGGGCCAAAACGAATAACTTTTTGATTATCCGGCAGAAAAGGGTTGATAATCTTATCTGCCGGTGCAAGCAAAATACCATGACCGTCCATTCCTTGCGTAATCTGCATCTTTCCCTCAGCAATCTTTTCACGGCTGCCAAAAAATTCTAAATGGGCCTCACCGATCAAGGTCACCACAGCGATATGCGGATGAGCCAAATTAGATAAAAGCGCAATATCTCCGAGACGATCCTGTCCCATTTCAAGGACGATTTTTTCGGTATCATCAGGCATATGCAAAACAGTATAAGGAAGGCCGATTTCATTATTGTAATTGCCTTGGGTCTTATAGGTTTTGTAGGTGCTTGCCAGAATATCTGCGATCATATCTTTGGTCGTTGTTTTACCGTTTGATCCCGTTACTGCAATGACATCAACACGCATCTTTTCCAGATAATATTGGGCCAGAACCTGAAAGGCTGTCAAACAGTCATCAACCCAAAGATAAGGTCTGCTGTCATCTAACTTTTTTTCTGAAAGAACTGCTGCTGCCCCGTTTGCAAAAGCTGTTTCAATAAAGTCGTGGCCGTCACGCGCCCCCTTGAGCGGCACAAACAGGTCTCCTGCTTCTATCTTTCGGCTGTCAAATTCAGCCTGTCGCAGGGGAACGTCATCAAAATCCGAAATGCTATTTTTAGCGCCAACCACCTTGGCAACTTCATGTAGGGTAACTTTCATTTTATTTTCCTTATTATGATGAAACAGTACAATTTCTTAGCCGGCTTTCATTGCTCATTTTTGAAATCATATCTGCTCTTATTGTTATCATCGGATACCAGACCAGTATCCATATCATTATAGCATATTTCACTGCTTTTGGACTATATTTGCAGAAGGACTTATGGTATAATCACAGGGTAGGAAATATTTCTCCTGCACAGAGTAAATGATTCGCGTTAAGTGTGTGTGAATGGGATGTCGTCACACAACGAAGCCTCAGGCGCGGTGAATCATTGCATCCGCTGTTTTCAAGAAATCTTGATTAAACAGCTCCAAATTTAGTTTAAGGAGCCTTTTTTCATGAAAAATATTTTTTCACTTCCCAAGTTAAGTGTGCAGCGCTTGGTGACACTAACCATGCTGATTGCCCTTAGTTTTATTGTCGGAAAGTTTTCAATTTCCATCATCCCCCAACAATTAGTTGTTAGTCTGACATTTATTGTCAACACCATGATTGGGATGGTAGCAGGTCCTGTTTGGTCCTTTATCACACTTGGACTGTATGACATTGTGGACAATCTGTCCGGCGGAACTGGAAACTTTATTATTTGGTGGACCTTGGTGGAGGCCGTTCAAGGATTTTTCTACGGTTACTTCTTCTATGGTAAATCCCTCGATTGGGAAAATAAAAAAGACTGGATCCATGTCGGTATCGCAACAGCAGTGGTTATGCTGATTGGAACGTTCATCTTTACACCGCTCTTAATTCAAATCTACTACGGAACACCTATCATCGCCCAGTACATTGCCGGCCGTTGGTTAAAAATCTTTGAAATTCCGATTCGAATAGTGCTGACGATGCTTATCATTCCACAGCTGCAGCGCATCCCGGAACTGCGTAAGCTAGTAAGCATCTCTAAATAAATAACAAGAAAAGCACCGGAGGGGCATCCCACCTCTGGTGCTTTTTTCATGCTAAATCAAATGGCTCTCCCGCTTGGCAAACATTTCTTTTGCCAATTGAACCAGCTTTTCAATTAAATCCGGATAAGCAAGTCCCATATTCTCCCAAAGCAGCGGATACATTGACCACTGGGTGAAGCCGGGCATGGTATTGAGCTCATTGAGAAAAATATCTCCCTCGGCTGTCAAAAAGAAGTCACAGCGTGATAAGCCACAGCCCCCTAAAGTTCTGAAAGCCGTGGCAGCGTAGGAGCGCATTTTTGCACACCCCTCATAACGATGCCGTATGCACCGTTACGCGGAGTAAGGTATTCTGTTTTATCGCTGCCTGTGCGTACATATTGCGTTCTCCTTGTGAAACTGGAATCTATCGTTCTGACATATATCTCTCTACCTCGTCAACAGTCAATTTCCTTACCTGCGTGTTTCCATATTCTGTGTATCTTTCGAAAATGAAAACAGGCCTCATGCTTTCACACGTCTTCCCCTTGTTCTTTTTCAAATATATTTCCAAATCCTCAATATCCGCAAAGATTTTATATGAGTTTCTACCGCCTTGATTTTTGATTTCATAAATACCACATGGCTTTTTACAGCAATAATCAGCGGTGCGCAAATATAATTTTGCAATTTCTAATGACTTAAAAGGGAAGTTCCACCGTTGCGATCCACGTTTGGGATCATGCTCTATGCAAATGCACCGCCCACAAGTACCACAAATATATTGTGTATGATTTCTTAAGCAATCCACCGGATTTAATAATGGTGTTATTCTATTTTCTTCAGCATAGCATTCTACGCATATTTCGTTTTCCTCCTGCAAAACCCGATTCATTTTTTGCAAGCCCCTCTTCCTTCGTCATGGCATTACATGGATCATCCGTTTCTCATGCATCAACGGAGCGTCAACACGTAGTCCACCGATACTTAAAGCCGACCTTTTCCTGAACCCGCTTTGACTTCGTGTTGCCTTCATAAGTAGCCGCACCAGACCTTCGTCATGCCGATATCCTCAAAGGCATGGCGGAGCATTTCCCCTGTAGCTTCCGGCATGATGCCCTGTCCCCATAACGGATTCTGGTGCTTTTTTCATGCTAAATCAAATGGCTCTCCCGCTTGGCAAATATTTCTTTTGCCAATTGAACCAGCTTTTCAATTAAATCCGGATAAGCAAGTCCCATATTCTCCCAAAGCAGCGGGTACATGGACCACTGGGTGAAGCCAGGCATGGTATTGAGTTCATTGAGAAAAATATCTCCCTCGGCTGTCAAAAAGAAGTCACAGCGTGATAAACCGCAGCCCCCTAAAGTTCTGAAAGCCGTGGCAGCGTAGGAGCGCATTTTTGCAGCGGTACTGTCATCAACAGCTGCCGGAATAGCCATGGTAATCTTATTGTCAATATATTTAGCTTCATAATCATAGAAAGCCACATCTTTGACAACTTCTCCCGGCAGGGTTGTCTGCACAGCGCTGTTTCCCAAAATACCGACTTCAATCTCACGCGCATCAACGCCCTGTTCAATTAAAATGCGGCTGTCATATTTCAAAGCAAGCTCAATAGCTGCTCTCAGCTCTGCCTGCTGAGTAGCCTTAGAAATCCCCACACTGGAGCCCATATTAGCCGGTTTGACAAATACAGGGTAAGTCAATTTGGTCTCAGCCTCAGCCAGCTTGGCCTCCAAATCTTCCCCTTCAATAAAGCTCACATAGGCAACCTGAGGAATAGCCGCACTTTCTAAGACTTGCTTGGTGGTAATCTTGTCCATGGCTACACTTGAAGTCAGTACATTTGTTCCTACATAAGGCATCCTCAAAACTTCCAAAAAGCCCTGAACAGAGCCGTCTTCGCCCATCGGTCCGTGAAGGACGGGAAAAACAACAGCTCCCTCTTCATAAATATCACTAGGCTTGATTTTTTGAGAAAGTACAGCTGTTTCATTGGTCATTAATTTTTCTGAGTCTTGGGGCCTGCTGCTAAACTCCTGAGTCTTTATAAAGTCACCTTCTTGAGTGATGAAATAGGTTTTGACCAAGAATTTGTCATAATTCACCGCCCGCATCACACTCTCAGCCGAGAGCACTGAAACGTCACGCTCAGCAGAACGGCCGCCATACAATAAAACCAGTGTTTCTTTTGACATAAATTACCTTTTCTATTTTTCATTCATTTCTCAATTATCATATCATAAATAAGGTACCTTTTCAAAAGATATTGAAAAGGAAAAAGAGTTTTTAGCAGTCAGTCAGCAAAAAGAAAAAGGACAACAAATTTGTCGTCCCATCTTTAAAATCTGCTGATAGGCAGCGATACGCTCGAAGAAAATCGCGTGCAGCATCTGTCAGGCAGAGTTCATTTATAGTTCTGTCCTATTTTCAATGGCGCGCAGGAGGGTTACCTCATCAGCATACTCAATGTCCGATCCCACCGCTAAGCCCCGGGCCAGACGGGTTACTTTGATGCCTGCCGGCTTTAGCACTCTGGAAATATACATAGCAGTTGCTTCTCCATCTGCTGTTGCATTGGTGGCAATAATAACTTCAGTAATGTCACTATTATCCCGCAAGCGTGTCAAAAGGCTTTTCAGATTAATGTCATCCGGACCAATACCATTCATCGGAGAGATAAGCCCATGCAAAACATGATAGAGCCCATGGTATTCCTGAATTTTTTCCATGGCTGACACATCCTTGCTGTCTTCTACCACGAGAATAGTTGAACTGTCCCTGCTGTCGTCTGTACAAATACTGCAAGGATCATCATCGGTCAGATTGCCGCAGACCGAACAATAGGTCAGCTCCCGCTTAGCAGCCAGAAGATTTTTGGCAAAATCATTAACATCCTCATCACTCATACCAATTGTATAAAAAGCTAAACGTGTCGCCGTTTTAATCCCAATTCCGGGCAGCTTGGTAAAGCTTTCAATCAATTTGGCTATGGGAGTTGGGTAAAGCATTCTTTTTTCCTCACTGTTTCATCGGATTCATTTTCTGATAAAGATTGATAATATCCCGCGTAATGGCATGACTGGTTGTCCCGTGCAGGTCTGTTTCATGCGGCAAAACAACGGCTACCGCGACCTGCGGATTGTTGCTGGGCGCATAGGCTACAACGTTCAGATTAGATGTATAGACAGATTTGCCGTCTTCGCCCGTAACATAAGCTTCGGCTGTCCCTGTTTTAGCTGAAATCGGAACACTGGCACCGTTGGCAAGAGTCTTACCAGTCGCATAACTGCCGCCATTAACAACATTATAGAAGCCGTCTTTGATGATGGCCATGTTATCACTGGAAATCGGTACTTCATTTAAGACCTTGGTATCAACAGACTGAACCAATTTACCCAAGCCGCCGGTCTTATTGTTGTCATAGATCCCTTCAACTAAATGGGGGGCAATCCGCTTGCCGCCGTTAGCGACAGTAGCAGCATACTGAGCCAGCTGCATGGCCGTATAGTTGTCAAACTGACCGAATGACTCTGTCAAGACATTGGCAGCATCAAACTTATCCGGTGTATAGCCTTTTGATTCACCCGGAAGGTCAATTTCAGTTGCCACACCGAGACCGTACTGAGCGTAGGCCGTCCGCAGCTTTTCCATGGCACTCTCATAGCCATCTGATGACAGGGTCATACCGCTGTGGTAATCCTGTCCCATCAGTTTTAAGGCCAGCTGAACCATGTAGGTATTGGACGAATATTCCAAAGACTGGCTGGCAGTCAGAGGAATTGAGCCATTGGTAAACCAGGATTTGATGGGGTTAGAACCTGCAAACTGGATGGCTTGGTCATTGATGACCTGATTGCCTGATAAGACACCATTTTCCCAGCCGGCAGTTAAAGTAGCTCCCTTAACCACAGAACCGGGTGTGAAAACCTCTGTAATGGTTCCCAGCGCATTGGATGAAAGCTCTCCTGATTTCAGGTCATGCTCCAAACCGGCCATCGACAAGACTGCGCCTGTATCAGGATTTAAAACAACCGCATAGACACCTTCAGAATACTTAGTATTTCCGGCAGCTAATTCTGATTTAAAGTATTTATTGAGAATTTGTTCAACACCCTTTTGAAACTCCAGATCAATGGTTAGTTTCAAATTTTTTCCTTTGGTACCCTTGGCAGTGGTTTTATTGCTGACAATCTTGCCTTCCTTATTGACTTTAATAGACTGAATAGTTCGGCTGCCCTGCAGATAATCTTCGTACTGCTTCTCTAAGTAAGAAGTTCCGACACGGTCATTCAGCGAATAGCCTTTTTTGACATAGTCACTTGCTTCCTCAGCAGGCAGGCCGGTTTTCTGGCTGGAAACCTTACCGATAACAGAGGTAATTGAATTTTTATCGGCCTTACGCTCCCAGTCCGTCTTCACAGAAATACCTTCCAAATCTGACTTGCTGGTAGCCAGCACAGCAATTTGTTCGGCTGTCAAATCTCCCGTTGTCAAGGAGGCCGTGTTAAAGACCGATGTCGCATTCATCTGACTGAAAATATAGATAATCTTTTCTTCATCTTCAGAATAATTAATCGCACTGTCCGGAACAGCCTTGACCGCATTGGCATAGATATCTGATTCCTTCAGATTATTGCCGAAATTATCATATTTTTTCTTATCCGGCAGCTTCTTAACCACTTTTTGATAGATCTTAGGATCCGCTAAATAATAATCTTTTTTCTGACGCTTAGTGACCTTACTCTCCGTCAGCGTAACCATGCCTGCCAACTTTTGAGCATTCTTTTTGATGTCTTCGGCAGTCATCGTATTGCTTCTGGTGAAAGCAACAACTTCTTTGACCTCATTTTCAACCAGAGGAACGCCCTTAGCGTCATAAATCTGACCTCTGGGACTTGATGTCTTAATCGTATAATTCGTTGATTCTGTTAACTTGGCCTTGTAAAATTTAGCGTCGTAGATCTGCATCTGTGCTAATCGTAACAGCAAGATTGTAAACAGAGCTACAATAAAGAAAAATAGGAGATTGATTCTGTTTGAGATAAGAACAAAGGTTCTGGACTGATTCTTCTTAGGTTTCTTGAGTTTACGTACCATTTTTCCTCCTATTTTTTATGAAACTACGTCTTTTATTTTATCATAATTTAGCTGAAAACTTATGACTTTTCTTCAAACAGAGCAAAATTCCTGCAAAGAAAAAGCAAGACAGGAACTGAGCAGAGGCAAGTTTACGACAGCTGTCTTAGGTTTACGGCCGATTGGCAAATAAATCGAATCCTGCCTATAGAAAATGAGATTGGAACTCAGCCAATCTCATTTCTTTTTCTTTAAACAAACAATCCAAAAATTATTCTCCGAGGTAGTACTCAGCAGTCACGTTCAGATTTTCGTCAAATTCAAATACCAATGGTGGGAAATTAGGAATTTCAACACCCATAATTTCATCATCTGACAATTGTTTAATATGTTTAACAAGGGCACGAATCGAATTACCGTGTGCACCAACGAAAACATTTTTACCGTCTTTAAGTGCCGGAGCGATTTTATCTTCCCAGAATGGAAGAGCACGTTCAAGCGTTACCTTCAGGTTTTCAGCGTCCGGAACAATCGTATCATCAAGATTTGCATAACGGCGGTCTGTATGGGCAGAGTATTGGTCGTCTTTAGCCATAGCCGGCGGCAAAACATCATAAGAACGACGCCAGATGTGAACTTGTTCATCACCGAATTGTTCAGCGGCTTCAGCCTTATTTTTACCAGTCAAACCACCGTAGTGACGTTCATTCAAGCGCCATGATTTTTCAACCGGTACCCAAAGCTGATCAGAATATTCAAGAGCTAGGTTAGTTGTTTTGATGGCACGTGTCAAAACTGATGTGAAGGCAAGGTCAAATTCAATTCCTGCTTCCTTGATCAATTTACCGGCATCAATCGCCTGCTGGGTTCCTTTATCTGAAAGGTCAACATCAGCCCAGCCAGTGAAAAGGTTAGCCTTGTTCCACTCTGATTCACCGTGACGAGCAAATACTAATTTTACCATTAATGTTCTCCTTTATTTTTGACCAATGTCAAATAGTTTACTGTTTTATTTTACAAAAATATCGTGAAAAAATCTACTACATTTTCGAAAAAGATTGAAATCTCCTGTTTCAGAAGCAAACGACCAAAGATTTAAAATGACATTAGCCTCTTGAAGAAATAAAAAACATCTCAAAGAGATAAATGATACTTTTAATGAATTCAATAGGCACCTGCTTGGATTAGTGCAGTACCAATCCAATTTATTATTTTTTACGATTCATTAGATTTAGGAGTGTTATAACAACAAGTGCTGTAATTGCTCCAACGATAAAGTACTCCATATTAATCTCCTATCATAAAATTCATGGGCTAAGTAGGTTAGCCTGCCATCAACAATGGACAGATAATCCACATCCGCTGCTTCGAAATTATCAAACGCCATTGAATCCCATGCTTAAATATTGATCTAATAGCTCAGGTTGTAGACAAACTTCCAAAACTAAATTCTCTCTAAAATTTTATCATAGAATAGTATCTCTTTTCATTTTTTATAAGATGATATAGAGAATGAAAGAACCCTAACCCTGATACCTTCCGATGTAGCAAAAGAGGCAGAAACATAGAGTTTTTGCCTCTCGGAGATTTTGAGACCTAGGCTCAAAATCTAGGTATGGAATTCCGAAGGAAGTCGCTACCGTCCGTGCTACCTAAGGAAGGTATCATAACAAAATATTACTTTTTGAGAAAATAGACTTTTTCTTCAGTCTGAGCTTAATTATTATCACCTATTACTTTTTAAGTATATGACAATAACAAAAAGAGATCGCAATATGAGCAAAGTAAATATAATTAACTTGATGTCATTGTTGGGAATCAATACACACAATAAAGCTAAGAGTATATAACTTATAAAATATATAGCGTCGATATTTCTCTAAAAACATAAGCAATCCTATTCAATTAATGGTCCGCATTTATCATAACTTAAAAAATGATTTTAACATTTAATGTTTCTGAATCAGAGCCATTTGACTGAATTTAACATAACTGTATAGTCTATGAAAAAAACACAATTCCCCCCGAAAAATAGGGATAATAAAAAAAGCCGACATCAATAAGGAAGCCATAAAACCATAAGAATATTTTCAAATAAGCTTGCCGCTGCCCATATCTAGTGTTACAATAGAAAAAATTCATCTTTTTGGAGGCTCTATGGTTTCAACTCATACAACAATTGGTCCCTTTACCTTTGACAACTGTCTTATGAATGCCGCAGGTGTCTACTGCATGACACGCGAGGAATTAAAAGCGATTGAAGATTCGGCTGCAGGATCTTTTGTCACCAAAACAGGAACACTCAAAGAACGTGCCGGCAACCCTGAACCACGCTATGCAGACACAGCTCTGGGTTCTATTAATTCCATGGGACTGCCTAACAAAGGCTTCCAGTATTATCTAGACTATGTCATTGAGCTGCAGCAAGAGCCTGACAGTAAAAATCATTTTCTTTCCCTCGTTGGTATGTCTCCTGAAGAGACCCATACCATCTTAAAAGCGGTCCAAGCTTCTGACTATCAAGGCTTGATCGAGCTCAATCTTTCCTGCCCAAATGTTCCCGGCAAACCGCAGATTGCTTATGATTTTGAAACGACTGACCAAATTCTCTCAGAAGTTTTCTCTTATTTTACAAAACCTTTGGGAATTAAACTGCCGCCCTATTTTGATATTGTGCATTTTGATCAGGCAGCCGCTATTTTCAATAAATATCCTTTAACCTTTGTTAACTGTATCAATTCTATCGGCAATGGCCTAGTCATTGAAGATGAAGCAGTTGTTATCAAGCCTAAAAACGGGTTTGGCGGACTTGGCGGTGACTATGTCAAACCAACAGCCTTGGCAAATGTCCATGCCTTTTACAAGCGCCTCAACCCGTCTATTCAAATTATCGGAACAGGCGGTGTCAAAACCGGCCGCGATGCCTTTGAGCATATTCTCTGCGGTGCCAGCATGGTCCAAATCGGAACTGCCCTTCATCAGGAAGGCCCGGAAGTCTTTGAACGCATTACCAAAGAACTAAAAGACATCATGGCTGCCAAAGGTTATGACAGCTTAGAAGATTTCCGTGGCAAGCTGACCTATATCGACTAATTTTTTCAAGAAGAGTTTGGGCCAAAAGTCCCAAACTCTTTCAATTTATGAAGTATCACATATTTAACGCAGTGGTTGGGAGTAAGACTTGTTGGCTTAGCCGACTTAGTCTTACCCCTGCACAGTTCATTAGATGCTTTAGCACCAATGAACCACTGCTAATTGGAAGTCCTTATCCCTTGCTACGCAAGTGATAGCGGATATTTGAAGCTAACTTAGTTAGCTTTATTATCACTCTCAAAAGGTCTCCCAGACCTTTTGAGCTAATAAACTGTGCGGAGGTGGGATAGAAATTATCCAGTGGATGATTTCTACCTGAGCCTTAAAATAGGAGAGCGAGGAAAATCGAAATCGCCATTTCATGACGATTTACCGATTTTTGTCC
>NZ_KE384085.1:35712-115256 GCF_000423725.1 Streptococcus devriesei DSM 19639 | reverse complement strand
ATTTATCAAATCAATACGACCTATTATTCCGCTCTTGGCGATGACGACCGCAAATACTTTCTGGCCCGTCTCATTCAGGCTTTTGCTCCGGGTATTCCGCAGGTTTATTATGTTGGTTTTCTGGCCGGCAAAAATGACTTAGAGCTGCTTGAAAAGACTAAGGAAGGGCGTAATATCAACCGCCACTATTATACGAGCGAGGAAATAGCTCAGGAAGTTGAGCGTCCGATTGTGAAATCCCTGATCAAGCTGTTTGCCTACCGCAATCAGTCGGCCGCCTTTGACCTCGATGGAAGCATTACTGTTACAAATCCGGATGAAAACACCGTGATTATTACCCGCAGCAATGCGGCCGAGACAGCAGTGGCAAAAGCAGAGATTAATTTAAAAACATTGGACTATCGTGTTACTGAAAATAACCAGCCCATTTATTTTGACTAAGAAAGGAAAGAGAGAAGCTTATGGTAGAATTACGATTGAATCACATTTATAAACAATACCCTAATACCAGCCACTATGCAGTGGAGGATTTTGACCTGACGATTAAGGATAAGGAATTCATCGTCTTTGTCGGTCCTTCAGGCTGCGGGAAGTCCACCACACTGCGCATGGTAGCAGGCCTTGAAGATATCAGCAAGGGAGAGCTGAGCATTGATGGTGAAGTGGTCAATGACAAGGCCCCTAAAGACCGCGATATTGCCATGGTCTTTCAAAACTATGCCCTCTATCCGCACATGAGTGTCTATGATAATATGGCCTTTGGGCTCAAACTCCGTAAATATTCCAAAGAAGCCATTGATCAGCGAGTCAAAGAAGCTGCCCAGATTTTAGGCTTGAGCGAATTTCTTAACCGCAAACCGGCAGACCTCTCCGGCGGCCAGCGCCAGCGGGTGGCTATGGGCCGGGCGATTGTGCGTGATGCCAAGGTCTTTTTGATGGATGAGCCGCTCTCTAATCTCGATGCCAAACTTCGGGTGTCCATGCGGGCAGAGATTGCCAAGATCCATCGCCGTATCGGCTCTACCACTATCTATGTAACCCATGACCAAACTGAAGCTATGACTCTGGCAGACCGTATTGTCATCATGAGTTCAACCAAGAATCCTGATGGTTCAGGCACCATTGGCCGTGTGGAGCAGATCGGAACACCGCAGGAGCTTTACAACCAGCCGGCCAATCAGTTTGTGGCAGGTTTTATCGGCAGTCCGGCGATGAATTTTTTCAAGGTGACGGTCGAAGAGGAACGCTTAGTTGGTGAGGGCGGTTTGGAGCTCGCCCTGCCTCAGGGTCAGCGAAAACAGTTAGAAAGCAAGGGCTATTTGGGTAAGGAAGTTATCTTTGGGATTCGTCCGGAGGATATTTCCAGCCGGCTGCTGGCTCAGGAGACTTATCCGGCTGCGACAGTGACAGCAGAAGTACTGGTTTCAGAGCTGTTAGGATCAGAAACCATGCTTTATGTCAAGCAGGGGGAAAATGAGTTTACGGCACGAGTGGATGCCCGCGATGCTCATCAGCCGGGAGAAAGTGTTCAGCTGACCTTTAATGTGGCTAAGGGGCATTTCTTTGATACGAAGACCAAGCAGGCCATCAGATGAGTCAAACAAAGGAAAAGACGGAGAATTTTCCGTTTTTTCTGCTCACTATTTCTATTCTTAGGAGAAAGCAGTCAAATCGCAAATAATTGCAAACTTGTTTAAAAATGTCTGTACTAAATTGAGTCATGCAAAGGAGGTTTCAATGCAAAAACATTGGTGGCATAAGGCAACAATTTACCAAATCTATCCCAAATCATTTATGGATGCTAATGGTGACGGTATCGGCGATTTAAAGGGCATCACTAGTAAACTTGATTACCTGCAAAAGCTGGGCATTACAGCCATTTGGCTGTCTCCTGTCTACCAAAGTCCGATGGATGACAATGGCTATGATATTTCTGATTATGAGGCTATTGCTGATATTTTTGGCAATATGGAAGATATGGATGAGCTGCTTGTGGAGGCGAATAACAGAGGGATCAAAATTATCATGGACTTGGTTGTCAATCACACTTCAGATGAGCATGCTTGGTTTATTGAAGCACGAGATCATCCTGACAGTCTGAAGCGTGATTACTATATTTGGCGTAACCAGCCCAACGATCTGCTTTCCGTTTTTGGCGGCTCCGCCTGGCAATATGATGAAAAATCAGGTCAATACTATCTTCACTTTTTCAGCAAGAAGCAGCCTGATTTGAACTGGGAAAATGCTGCGCTGCGCCAGAAGATTTATGATATGATGAACTTCTGGATTGCTAAGGGCATTGGTGGTTTTCGCATGGATGTCATTGATATGATCGGTAAAATTCCCGATCAGAAAATTTCCGGCAATGGCCCTAAACTGCATGACTATATCAAGGAGATGAATCAAGCAACTTTCGGTCAACATGATTTACTGACAGTCGGTGAGACTTGGGGTGCGACTCCTGAAATAGCTAAACGTTACTCTAATCCTGAGGGTCAGGAATTGTCTATGGTCTTTCAGTTTGAACATATTGGTCTGCAGCATAAACCTGATACGCCTAAGTGGGATTATGAAAAAGAACTGGATGTTCCAGCTCTTAAGAAAATCTTTGAAAAATGGCAGACGGATCTTGAATTAACGCAAGGCTGGAATTCGCTCTTTTGGGATAACCATGATCTACCTCGTGTCCTTTCTATATGGGGCAATACCGGTATTTATCGTCAAAAATCATCTAAGGCATTGGCTATTCTTTTACATCTTATGCGGGGAACCCCTTACATCTATCAAGGAGAAGAAATTGGTATGACCAATTATCCTTTTGCGTCTTTAGAGGAGATAAATGATATTGAATCGCTGAATTATGCGCAGGAAGCCTTGGGAAAAGGCAAGACTAAAGAGCAGATTATGAACAGTATTCGTATGATTGGACGAGACAATGCCAGAACACCCATGCAGTGGAACGATACAGACCAGGCGGGTTTTTCAGCTGCTAAAAGCACGTGGCTGCCGGTCAATCCCAACTATAAAGATATCAATGCAGCAGCAGCTTTAGCTGATCCAGATTCTATTTTTTACACTTACCAAAAACTGGTGCAGCTGCGCAAGGGCGAAGATTGGCTGATTGATGCGGACTTTGAACTTTTGGAAACACCTGATAAAGTCTTTGCTTACAAGCGGAGCTTAGCAGCTGAAAGTTATCTCATTGCAGTCAATCTTTCTGATGAAGAACAAAGCGTTGAGCTGACAGATAGTTACAAGGACACTATTATCAGCAATACTGATGAGGATCAAGCTCTCACTAGTCATAAACTTCAGCCTTGGGATGCCTTTTGTGTCCGATTAGGCTGAGCCTTCCAAAAAATATTAAGAATATAAAAAACGAGAGGTGAACGGCAATGTCAAAATCGCTGCTGCCTCTCATTTTTTATTTGCTGTCAGATGGACTACTGAGCATCTGCGTCTGCTTTGAGAATTTTGCTAAATTGGCTGTAAAGAGCCTGCTTATCATCTGAGAGTTTAGAATCTGTCACGACATAGTCAAAATCACTGGTTTTATAAAAAACGAAGAAATCGTAAGAGTCAAATTTTGTGTTATCTACTAAGAGGTACTTTTCCAATGCTTTGTCCAAGGCCAGCTCCTGAATGGTGCCCTCAGATTCGCTGTAGGTGGCAACTGAATCCTTATAAACCGCATTGGCACTGACAAAAGCTTTGGAGAAGGTCAGCGAAGCGATATTGCTGCTGGCTAAAGACCCGACAAAGGCCCCGGTAACAGGACGGTATTCACCGCCGAGCAGCAAAAGATCAATGCTGGGGCTTTCTCGTAAAATTTCAAATATCGGCAGGCTGTTGGTGATAATGCGCAGATTGCGCTGAAGCAGTTCCTGTGCAAAATACTCCAGTGTCGTTCCCGGCCCGATGAAGATCGTTTCCCCATCCTGAACACGCTGAGCAGTAAAAGCAGCAATTTCTTTTTTCTCGCTGACCTGTTCGGATTGTTTTTCAATGTTTGATTTTTCGGGTCTGTTTAATAAATTGATGCTTTGAGCACCGCCGTGCACTCGGATTAGCTGGTGTTCTTTTTCGAGCTCTGCCAAATCACGGCGAACGGTCATATCAGAAACCCCGAGTTCTTTGATGATATCACTTACAGTAATAATTGTTTGGTGTTTTAATTGTTCTAAGATCCAATTTAATCTTTCTTTTTTTATCATATGAAACTCCTATACAGCCTTCTTTTGATGATATTATAGCACAAAGATAGAAAAATATCACATTTATAAACAAAAAAGAACAAATTTGAGGTTAAAATTATTCTCAAAAATTCGTGGATATTCCTGAAAAATAGTGATAAATCAATGTTTATTGGTAATTTTTAAAATAAACAAAAATATTCAATTTTTTCTTGACAAACTGACTGTTTTAGTTTATTATTATCTTGTAACAAACAAAAACAAACAAAGGAGAAGAAAAATGGCAATTGTACTTGGTGCCGATAAGGCAGGAGAAAGACTTAAAGATGTTGTCAAGGATTATCTGCTGGCAAGAGGCTTTGACATTGTGGATGTCAGTGCAGAAGGACAGGATTTCGTTGACGTTACCTTAGCAACGGCAGCAGAAGTCAACAAGGCAGACGACAATGTGGGTATTGTTATTGATGCCTATGGAGCCGGTCCTTTCATGGCTGCTACCAAAATCAAGGGTATGATAGCTGCAGAAGTATCTGACGAACGTTCCGCTTACATGACCCGCGCTCACAACAATTCGCGCATCATTACCATGGGAGCTGAAATTGTTGGTGATGAATTAGCTAAAAACATTGCCAAGGGATTCGTTGAAGGCCACTATGACGGCGGCCGTCACCAAGTCCGTGTTGACATGCTGAATAAGATGTGCTGAGAAAAAGGAGAAAAGAACATGAAAATCGCTATTGGCTGTGACCATATTGTGACAGATGAAAAAATGGCTGTCTCAGAATTTTTAAAATCAAAAGGCTATGAAGTACTTGACTTTGGGACCTATGACCACGTCCGCACTCACTACCCTATTTTCGGGAAAAAAGTCGGAGAAGCTGTTGTCAGCGGACAGGCAGATCTTGGCATTTGTATCTGCGGTACGGGTGTTGGTATCAATAATGCTGTTAACAAAGTACCGGGTGTTCGCTCAGCTTTAGTGCGTGATATGACTTCCGCTCTCTATGCCAAAGAAGAACTCAATGCTAATGTTATCGGTTTTGGCGGCAAGATTACCGGCGGTCTTCTGATGAATGATATCATTGAAGCTTTCATCAAAGCAGAATACAAAGAAACTGAAGAAAACAAAAAACTGATTGCTAAAATCGCTCATATTGAAACCTCAAATGCTGATCAAGCAGATCCTGATTTCTTTAAAGAATTCCTTGATAAATGGGATCGCGGAGAATATCACGATTAAGAAAGGTTTATCTCATGATTCTTACCGTAACGATGAATCCTTCTATTGATGTTTCTTATCCGCTGGATAAACTAAAGCTGGACACTGTCAATCGCGTCTCTGAGGTCACTAAAACGCCGGGCGGCAAGGGTCTGAATGTGACACGTGTGCTGTCAGAAGCAGGTGATGATGTCATTGCGACAGGCTTGATTGGCGGCAGGTTGGGTGATTACCTGACTGAAAAGCTGACGCAGGCTGGCATCCGGCATCAGTTTTTCCCTATTCACGGTGAAACACGAAACTGCATCGCAATTCTGCATGAAGGACTGCAAACGGAAATTCTTGAAAGCGGTCCCTTGATTGATGCCAGTGAAGCTGAAGGATTTTTGCACCATTTCAGAACGATTTTGAAATCTTTTGATGTGGTAACCATTTCCGGCAGTCTGCCGGAAGGTCTTGAAAAGGACTACTATGCAAAATTAGTCGGACTGGCTAATTTATACCGTAAAAAGATAGTTCTTGACTGTTCAGGTACAGCGCTTGAGGCTGTTCTTAGGTCTTCAGAAAAACCAACTGTTATCAAGCCTAACAGCGAAGAGCTGTCACAGTTATTAGGAAAAGACATTTCAGAAGATATTGGAAGCCTGAAAGAAGTCCTGCTTGATCCTTTGTTTGAAGGAATTGAGTGGATTATTGTTTCTCTGGGAGCTGACGGCGCTTTTGCTAAGCATGGGGATAAATTCTACAAGGTGGATATTCCCAAAATTGCAGTTGTCAATCCGGTTGGATCAGGGGATTCAACTGTAGCCGGAATTGCATCGGCACTGGCACATGGCGAAGATGATGCTGCTTTGCTGAAGAAAGCAAATGTTCTTGGCATGCTGAATGCTCAGGAAAAAATGACGGGTCATGTCAACATGGCTAACTATGATACCTTGTATCAACAAATTCAAGTAAAAGAGGTTTAAAAATGGTACTGACAGAACAAAAACGTAAATACATGGAAAAATTAAGCGATGAAAACGGGATTATTTCAGCCCTTGCCTTTGACCAGCGCGGAGCTTTGAAACGTTTGATGGCACAGCATCAAACACAAGAGCCGACCGTTGAACAAATGGAAGAATTAAAGGTTTTGGTCGCACAGGAATTAACACCTTATGCTTCATCAATGCTGCTTGATCCGGAATACGGTCTGCCTGCCACAAAAGCTCTTGATAAAAATGCCGGACTGCTCTTGGCCTATGAAAAAACAGGCTATGACACAACCAGCACCAAACGTTTGCCGGACTGTCTGGATGTTTGGTCAGCCAAACGCCTGAAAGAACAGGGCGCAGATGCGGTTAAATTCTTACTTTACTATGATGTGGACAGCTCAGCTGAACTCAATCAGCAAAAACAAGCCTATATTGAACGCATCGGCTCTGAATGTGTAGCAGAAGATATTCCATTCTTCTTGGAAATTTTGGCTTATGACGAAAAGATTGCAGATGCAGCAAGTCCTGAGTATGCTAAGGTTAAACCGCACAAGGTTATTGAAGCCATGAAAGTCTTTTCAAATCCGCGCTTCAATATTGATGTCCTTAAGGTTGAAGTTCCTGTTAACATGAATTATGTTGAAGGATTTGGCGATGGTGAGACTGTTTACAGCAAAGCAGAAGCAGCAGCCTACTTCAAACAGCAGGATGAAACAACTAATCTTCCTTACATTTACCTGAGTGCAGGTGTATCGGCCAAATTATTCCAAGATACCCTCGTCTTTGCTCATGAATCAGGAGCAAACTTTAACGGTGTTCTTTGCGGACGCGCTACTTGGGCAGGCAGTGTCAAAGACTACATTGAAAAAGGTCAGACAGCAGCACGTGAATGGCTGCGGACAACAGGCTTCCAAAACATTGATGAGCTCAATAAAGTGCTGCAAAAAACAGCAACTTCATGGAAGGAAAAAGTTTAAAAGGTGAAAAGTCAATCTTTTTATTCTTAAGCTAAGGAGGCATAGTTATAATGACTTCACTGATTCATGAAGATACTGTGTTTGTTTCTGATAAGGCAGATCAAGAAGAGATTTTCAAGGAGATTGCATCAAAACTTTTAGACAAGGATTTGGTAACAGAGGATTATATTGATAATTTAATCAAGAGAGAACAGCATTACCCAACAGCTTTGCCTCTGTCTCCGATTAATCCTTTGCTGCCTAATATAGCAATCCCTCACACAGAAAGTGAATTTGTTAAAGACACCCGTATCGTACCGGTCAAATTAAAGCATCCTGTTATGTTCAAGAACATGATACTTCCTGACGAAGATGTTGAGGTTTCTTTTCTCTTTATGATTTTAAATAATGATGAGAAAGAGCAAGCAGGATTGCTGCAGAATGTCATGGATTTCATCAATCGGCAGGACTCTGATGAGTTAATTGATTTTTTTAAGCTGGATGATCCTCAAAAAATTTATGACTTTTTGAAACAAAAATTTTAAGGAGAGAACGAATGATCAAAATTTTAGCTGCCTGCGGGGCAGGTGTTAATTCTAGTCACCAAATTAAAAGTGCTTTGGAATCTGAATTAACAAAACGCGGTTACCAAGTATCATGCGATGCTGTGATGATTAAAGATATCAATGAGGAAATGCTGTCTCATTACGATATTTTTGCTCAAATTTCTAAAACGGATTTAGGATTTGACGTTAAAATTCCAGTTGTTGATGCCGGTGCTATTTTATACCGTATCCCAGCCATGGCCGAACCCGTTTATCAAAAAATGGAAGAGGTCATTAAAGGCTTAAACAAATAGCCTTTAATGGGAGGGGTAGAAGATGAATGTAATTATTGATCTTGCAAACAAGGTGTTTCAGCCGATTATTGATTTAGGGGCCGCTCCCCTAATGACCATTGTGCTGACAGTCATTGCGCTTTGTTTTAAAGTCAAATTTTCTAAAGCACTGGAAGGGGGCATTAAGTTAGGAATAGCCCTGACAGGTATCAGTGCCATCATCAATATTTTATCAACAGCTTTTTCAGGAGCAATGGCAGATTTTGTTGCTCGGACAGGTCTCCATCTTAATATTACTGATGTAGGCTGGGCACCGCTGGCTACCATTACCTGGGGGTCGCCCTACACACTGTATTTTCTCTTGGTCATGCTGATTGTTAATATCGTCATGCTGGTTTTAAATAAAACCAATACCTTGGATGTGGATATTTTTGATATTTGGCATCTCTCTATTGTAGGATTATTTGCGATTTACAGCGGTGCTAATCTTATTATTGCGACAGCTTTAATTATCTTTATTGGCATCCTAAAAATTATTAACTCAGATGTGATGAAGCCGACATTTAACGACTTGTTAAATACAGGGGATGAAAATCCTATGACAACAACTCATATGAACTACATGATGAATCCTATCATCATGGTGTTTGATAAGTTGTTTGACAAGCTTTTCCCTTGGCTGGATAAATATGATTTTGATGCCGCAAAATTGAATGCAAAAATCGGATTTTGGGGATCTAAGTTTGCCATCGGTATCTATTTAGGTATTTTTGTAGGACTTTTAGCAGGACAAAAACCTGTTGATGTCCTGACCTTAGCTTTCACGGCGGCAGTCTGCTTGGAGCTCTTCTCTCTAATTGGCTCTTGGTTTATTGCAGCTGTTGAGCCCCTGTCTCAGGGAATTACGGATTTTGCTTCATCAAAGCTTAAAGGGCGCACTTTAAATATCGGTTTGGACTGGCCATTCTTGGCCGGGCGTGCAGAAATTTGGGCAGCAGCAAATGTTCTTGCGCCTATCATGCTCTTAGAAGCTATGATCCTCCCGGGCAATAAGCTTTTGCCTCTGGCTGGAATTATTGCTATGGGGGTTACACCGGCTTTGCTGGTTGTTACTCGCGGTAAATTAATCCGTATGATTGTTATCGGTGCGATTGAGCTGCCTTTGTTCTTATGGTCCGGTACCTTGATTGCTCCGTTTATTACAGAAACAGCTAAAAAAGTTGGTGCCTTTCCAAAAGGATTGAGTTCTTCAACCATGATTTCACACACAACCATGGAAGGGCCGGTAGAGAAGTTTTTAGCTTACTTCGTGGGGAAAGCCTCTGAAGGTAATATGACATTTCTTTTATATACCCTGCTTGCTTTAGCCGCTTATACCTTGCTGTTCTTCTGGTATGTCGGACAGATGAAAAAACGGAATAAGGTTTATAAAGAAAGTAAGCGCTAACTACTTTTGGTTAGAGCAGGGTGCTGATGTTAAACCTGATTTTCAGATTTAACCATGCCACATTGCTTTATATATTAATATTTTTGTAAAAACTCTATTAAATTCTATCAAAATAAAGGAGAATCACCATGAACAGAGAAGAAGCGACTCTTTTAGGGTTTGAAATTGTAGCCTATGCCGGCGATGCGCGTTCAAAATTGCTTGAAGCCTTGAATGCTGCTCAGGCAGGAGATTTTGCTAAGGCTGAAGAGCTTGTTTCAGCAGCTGAGGACTGCATTACTGACGCTCATAAAGCTCAGACCAGTCTTTTAACAAAAGAAGCACAGGGAGATGCTATTGAACTGAGTGTTACCCTGATGCACGGTCAGGATCATCTGATGACAACCATATTGCTGAAAGATTTGATGAAGCACTTAATTGAACTATATAAGAGAGGTAGCTAAATATGAACGCATTAATTGCTCAGATTGAGAAAGGAAAGCCTTTCTTTGAAAAGGTGTCTCGCAATATTTACCTTCGCGCTATTCGTGATGGTTTCATTTCAGCGATGCCTGTTATCCTGTTTTCCAGTATCTTTCTTCTGATTGCCTATGTGCCTAATATCTTCGGCTTTTCTTGGCCTAAAGATATTGAAAACGGCTTGATGACACCATACAACTATACGATGGGGATTATCGGTTTTCTGGTTGCCGGTACAACGGCCAAATCTTTGACAGATTCGATGAATCGTCGGTTAGATGATACCAATCAGATTAACTTTATCTCAACCATGCTGGCATCAATGGCCGGGTTCTTAATCATGGCAGCCAACCCTGCTAAAGAGGGCGGTTTCTTAAGTGCCTTTATGGGAACTAAGGGTCTCTTGACAGCCTTCATTGCAGCCTTTATTACAGTTAATGTCTACAAGGTCTGCGTCAAAAATAATGTAACTATTCGCATGCCTGAGGAAGTTCCGCCAAATATTTCTCAAGTATTCAAGGATATCTTCCCATTTGCCTTTTCAATCATTATTCTTTATGCTATCCAGCTGGGAATCAAGGCGCTTCTTGGCGTAAATGTGGCAGAATCAATCGGTACCTTGCTGGCACCATTGTTCTCAGCTGCTGACGGTTATCTTGGAATTACCATTATCTTTGGAGCCTATGCACTGTTTTGGTTTGTCGGTATTCACGGTCCTTCTATCGTGGAACCGGCTATTGCAGCCATTACCTATGCCAATGTTGAAACCAACTATCATCTGCTTCAGGCAGGTCAGCATGCGGATAAGGTTATTACATCAGGAACTCAAATGTTTATCGTTACCATGGGCGGAACAGGTGCGACCTTGGTTGTTCCTTTCATGTTCATGTGGCTGACAAAATCGAAGCGCAATAAGGCCATCGGCCGTGCATCTGTTGTTCCAACCTTCTTTGGTGTTAATGAACCGATCTTATTTGGCGCACCTATTGTTTTAAACCCGGTCTTCTTTATTCCGTTTATTCTGACGCCAATCGTTAATGTTTGGATTTTCAAATTCTTTGTAGATACTTTGGGAATGAACAGTTTCAGCGTGAACCTTCCTTGGACGACTCCGGGACCGCTGGGTATTGTCATGGGAACAGGGTTTGGCGTATTGGCCTTTGTCCTTGCCGCTCTCTTGATTGTAGTTGATGTCGCTATTTACTATCCGTTTGTCAAGGTCTATGATGAACAAATCTTAGCAGAAGAAGCTGAGGGCAGCAGTGCAGCGGATTCTCTCAAAGAAAAAGTTGCCGCTAACTTTGATACCAAAAAAGCAGACGCTATTCTTGAAAATGCCGGTGCTGCTGAAGCTGCGGACAGCGCAATCACTGAACAGACTAATGTTTTGGTTCTGTGTGCCGGCGGCGGTACCAGCGGTCTCTTGGCAAATGCACTGAATAAGGCAGCAGCCGAATACGGAGCACCTGTCAAGGCTGCAGCTGGCAGTTACGGTGCCCACCGTGAAATTCTGCCGCAGTATCAATTGGTTATTTTGGCACCGCAAGTGGCATCTAACTATGAAGATATGAAAGCAGAAACAGACAAGTTGGGTATTAAATTGGCTAAGACTGAAGGAGCCCAATACATTCAGCTGACCCGCGACGGTCAGGGAGCTTTGGCTTTTGTTGAAGAGCAATTTAAAGATTGAGAGGTCACAAGATGACTAAAACATTACCGAACGATTTTATCTTTGGCGGCGCAACTGCTGCTTATCAGGCAGAAGGCGTCACCAAAGGCGAAGGAAAAGGTCCTGTTGCCTGGGACAAGTATCTGGAAGATAATTATTGGTACACAGCAGAGCCTGCCAGCGATTTTTACCACAAATACCCTGTTGATTTGAAATTGGCCGAAGAATTTGGTGTCAACGGCATTCGCATCTCCATTGCCTGGTCGCGGATTTTCCCGACAGGCTTTGGCCAGGTCAATCCTAAAGGAGTGGACTTCTATCACAGACTATTTGCCGAATGCCACAAGCGCCATGTTGAGCCATTTGTAACACTGCACCATTTTGACACGCCGGAAGCGCTCCATTCCAAAGGAGACTTCCTCAATCGGGAAAACATAGACCACTTTGTGGATTACGCAGAATTCTGTTTTAAAGAATTTCCGGAAGTTAACTATTGGACAACCTTCAACGAAATCGGCCCTATTGGCGATGGTCAGTATCTGGTAGGAAAATTCCCGCCGGGCATCAAGTATGATTTGGCCAAGGTTTTCCAATCCCACCATAACATGATGGTTTCTCATGCCCGTGCGGTGAAAGCCTTTAAAGACGGCGGCTATTCCGGTGAAATCGGTGTGGTTCACGCCCTGCCGACCAAGTATCCTTACAATCCATCTAACCCAGATGATGTGCGTGCCGCAGAGCTGGAGGATATCATCCATAATAAATTTATCCTTGATGCTACTTATCTGGGCGAATACTCTGATAAGACCATGGAAGGGGTCAATCATATCTTAGCTGTCAACGGCGGGGAGCTGGATCTGCGCGATGACGATTTTGCAGCGCTCAAAGCTGCCAAGGACCTGAATGACTTCTTGGGTATCAACTACTATATGAGTGACTGGATGCGCGCCTTTGACGGCGAAACGGAAATCATTCATAATGGTAAAGGCGAAAAAGGCAGTTCTAAATACCAAATTAAGGGTGTCGGCCGCAGAGAAGCGCCAACCAATATTCCAAAAACAGATTGGGATTGGATTATTTATCCACAAGGACTGTACGACCAAATCATGCGCGTGAAAAGGGATTATCCTAACTATAAGAAAATCTATATCACCGAAAATGGTCTCGGCTACAAAGATGAGTTTGTGGATAATACCGTTTACGACGATGGCCGCATTGATTATGTGAAGAAACATTTGGAAGTCATTTCCGATGCTATTGCTGACGGTGCCAATGTTAAGGGTTACTTTATTTGGTCCCTGATGGATGTTTTCTCCTGGTCAAACGGCTATGAAAAACGCTACGGTCTCTTCTATGTGGACTTTGATACGCAGGAGCGCTATCCGAAAAAGAGTGCTTACTGGTATAAAAAATTAGCTGAAACGCACACTATTGACTGATGATTGAACCAGACTTTCTTGCTTGCTAGAACTTAACAATACTCCATTATTTAATTATTAACACACAGGCTGTTAAATCATCAGCTAAAATAAAGCGTTGCTATTTTCAAAAGGACTTTATAAGCAAGAGCTGCAGTCTTTGGCTGCGCTCTTGCTTTATTTTAAAGACTAAACAGTGAGGATAAATATGACAATCGAACTAAAAAATGAACAGCTTACAGTCCAGTTTAAAGAATTTGGCGGTGCCCTGTCCTCTATCAAAGATAAAGACGGTTTGGAATATTTATGGCAGGGAGACCCTCAATACTGGAGCTCTCAGGCGCCGGTGCTCTTTCCCATTTGCGGCAGTTTGCGAAATGACTGGGCTATTTACGATTCGGATAAACAGGCACATTTTACCGGTCTTATTCCCAGACACGGATTGGTACGAAAGAAGAATTTCACCTTTGAGCAGCTCAGTGAGGACAGTCTTGCCTTTACTATTGAGCCGGATGAGGACATGCTGGCACAGTACCCTTATCAGTTTGAATTAAAAATCATCTATAGCTTGAAGGGTTCAGCCATTCGTACAGAGTATCACATTACGAATAAGGAAAAGGAAAAAACCATGCCCTACTTTATCGGCGGGCATCCCGGCTTTAACTGTCCGCTTGTAGAGGGTGACCGCTATGAGGACTACTATCTGGAGTTTGAAAAAGAGGAAACCTGTACAGTGCCGAAGTCTTTTCCTGATACAGGGCTTCTGGATTTACAAGATAGGACACCTTTTTTTGAAAATCAAAAATTTCTTGATTTGGATTACTCCCTTTTTGCGCATGATGCCATTACTTTGGATGAATTAAGATCAAGAAGTGTCACCCTGCGCTCTAAAAATCATAATAAGGGCATTCGTCTGGATTTTGCGGATTTTCCTTACTTGATCCTCTGGTCAACCGCCAACAAAAGCCCCTTTATAGCGCTGGAACCTTGGAGCGGTCTGTCAACATCGCTTGAAGAATCCGACCTTTTTGAAGAAAAACGCTCAGTCAGCTTTGTCAAAGCCGGTCAGACCGATTGCAAACACTTTGATATCAGCATTCTTTGATCCTAAAAAAACGAAGGTATCAGTTTCGGTTTTCTTTTTCCGAAAGTGATGCCTTCGTTTTGTTTGAATGAGGGAAAGCTTAGTCTCCCGGAATTTTTTAGCGATTGCTCTTCTTTTAATGGCCTTATTGATCCTAGCCTAGATCCTTTTGAAAATAAGTATTTGGTATTTTACGGAGAAAGGTATAGCTGTAAACTATAATAAAAAGGGAGCGAATTTAGTGTATAATAAAGGAGAAAGAAGGAGGCATAACCATGCGCGATAATCATTTACACACCCATTTTTCCTATGACTCTCAGGCCCGTTTTGAAGATTATCTTGAAAACTATAAGGGAGAGCTAGTAACAACCGAGCACTATGACCTCTCAAATCCTTACACCAAGCAGGATGACGTGCCCGACTATAAGGCTTATTCTAAGGAAATAGCAGAGCTGAATGCTAAGTATGGCAACCGCATTAAAAAAGGCATTGAAATCGGCTACTATCAGCCCCGCGAAGCTGACCTCATCAGCTTCCTAAAAGACAAAGACTATGACCTCAAGCTCCTTTCTGTCCATCACAACGGTGTCAACGACTATCTGGATGACGAAGTGGCAGACATGGATAAAAATGCTATCATTCAGGAGTATCTGGACAAGCTGGAATATGCCGTCGGACGCGTGGAAGCTGATGTGCTGGCGCATTTTGACTATGGTTTCCGCCTCTTTGATGTGACGGTTGATGAATTAAAGCCCTATGAACCCCAGCTCATCCGCATCTTCCAAAAAATGATAGACCACAACCTTGCTTTCGAGCTCAACAGCAAATCCATGTACCTTTACGGACACGAAGACCTTTACCGCTACGCTCTTGGCTTAGTCAAAAACTTAGGCTGCCGCAAATACTCCATCGGCTCAGACGGCCACCAACTCGAACACTTCCGCCTCAAATTTGACCGCATCCAAGAAATATTAGAAGAGAATGGGATTGGGGAAGAGGAGATTTTGTGATGGAGGAAAAAACTTATCAATTAAATATTACTAAAGATTCATTCAAATCTACCAATTCTACATTTGATATAAACAATCTTTCTATAGGTGATTCATTCAAGCCGATAAATGTTTATTTTCAAAATAAAACTGGAGAAAAGATACAGCGTCAATATAATAAGAATGAGAGAAGAAATAGTAACCAAACTTTACCTCGTCTCGCTTTTCAGATTTACGAAAGAGAGATTAAGAGGCTAACAAAGGAAGAAAGAATGAATTTTCCAACTTGCCAATATACACCTGATAGTGGAATTATAAAAGGAATTTTTGATTCAATCCAAGAAATTAAAGAGTATAGAAATTCAATAGAATTTTTAGTGTATGAAAGTAATACAAACTATTTTGTTATTTATTGTTGGAATATATTTTCGACTTTGATGTTTGTTCAAGAATGCTTGAAAAGGTTTGGAAATGAAGGGGATCAATTTATATTGGAATATAAAGAAAAGACTCAAAGTGAAATGTTAACAGAATCCCATGCGAATCCTGAAATACAAGATTATGTGCGAAGATTAACATCCTCACCCAACCTCATTCTCCGAGGTGCACCGGGTACTGGGAAAACTTACCTTGCTAAGCAGATTGCTGAGGAGCTGACTGGCGGAAATGATGACCAAATTGGTTTTGTCCAATTCCATCCGTCTTATGATTATACGGATTTTGTGGAGGGGCTGCGTCCTGTTTCAAATGGAGATGGGAGTATCGGTTTTGAACTGCGGGATGGGATTTTTAAGGAATTCTGTAAGAAAGCAAGAGAAGATCTAAACAAAAACTTCGTCTTCATCATTGATGAAATCAATCGCGGGGAGATTTCCAAGATTTTTGGAGAATTATTCTTCGCCATTGATCCGAGTTACCGCGGAGAGAAGGGAGCCGTTTTAACTCAATATGCTAATTTACATGAAACGGATGAGAAATTTTATATTCCTGAAAATGTCTATATCATTGGTACCATGAATGATATTGATCGCTCGGTTGATACTTTTGATTTTGCTATGCGCCGACGTTTCAGGTTTGTCGAGGTGACGGCAGAGGATAGGGCAGATGAGATGCTTAGTGATGAAGAGGTTAAAGGTAGATTAAGACGATTGAATGCTGCTATTGAAAGTAATGAGGAACTTGGGCGGCATTATCAAATCGGTCCATCTTACTTTATGGATTTAGATAAGGAAGAAGTAACTACAGCAGAGCTTTGGTCAGATTACGTAGAACCACTTTTAGAGGATTACCTACGCGGTTCCTATGATGAGGTAGAAAAGCTGAAAGAGCTAGAAAATGCTTACAACTTAATAGAAAAGGAAGAGTCAGATGAGACTGACGGATAATAATTCAGTAGCTAGGTCTGAATTTGAAGCTTCTTATCCTCGGCTGTCAGAAAAATTGTTGGATAGAACGCTGGAAAGTCTTTCCCAAGAGGACAAATCTCTTTATTTTCCCGCATGATTTGCTGGATTCTCTTGATTTGGAAAAAGATGGTAAGGTGCTGGAGACAGTCAATGATCGGATTAAAACGCAAAATATTATCGGTTTTCTGGGCTGTGGGGAGGAGCGCTTGAGCATTCATTCGCGTTTTGCTACTGGAGATGATGACTATTTCTTGCATTACATGCTGCAAAAGGTACTGCAGCTCAATCTGACTAGTCTTGATGTCGGCCTGTCTCAGGAAGACAGCTGGTACCAGCTATTAGTCTATCTCTTTCCCAAATATCTTGAGGCAGCCTTGCGTAAGGGGCTTTATAAGGAATACCAGCGCTTTTTCTACAATGACAGTCATATCAAGGGGACAATAGCAGTTGCCAGACATATTAAGCAGAACACACCTTTTACAGGGAAAACAGCTTATTCAACTAGGGAATTTTCCTTTGATAATGTCCTCATGCAGCTGGTTCGCCACACCATTGCCTTTATTCAGCATACTGTTCCCAATGGCAGAGCGCTTTTGTCCAGCTCATCTTCAGTTAAGGAAAATGTAGCTGAAATTGTACGGGTAACACCCAGTTATCGATTTTCAGATAGGGTTAAGATCATCAGAGAAAATCAAAATAAACCTATCCGTCATGCTTACTATCATGAATATCGGACTTTACAGCGGCTTTGCCTGATGATTTTGCGTCAAGAAAAGCATGGGCTGAATCAATCCAATCAAAAAATCCACGGCCTTCTCTTTGATGTCGCCTGGTTTTGGGAAGAATATCTAGCGACCTTGCTTGGAAAGGAATTTGAGCATCCGCAGAATAAGGCTAGTACGGGTGGTATTTCTGTTTTTTCTGACAGGACAAGAACAGTTTATCCAGACTTTTATAGCCGCGAGTTAAGTATCATTTTAGATGCTAAATATAAAAAATTGGAAACGACTGCGAAGGGGATTGTCCGAGAGGATCTATTCCAGTTGATTAGTTATACTTATGTTTTAGAAGCTAAGGTGGCTGGCTTGCTATTTCCAAGTACTGAAAGAGAAGTTGTTAATTATATTGGAAAGCTTGCAGGTTACGGTGGAATTTTGAAAAAATGGTCTCTCTTGATTCCCCAAACCACTGTTAGCTATGCAGACTTTGTCCATCAAATCCAAGCAAACGAAGTTTCTTTTCAAGAAACCATTAAAACTTTAAACGAAAGCGAACAAACTAATGACTGAAAACCTAATCTTAGTCCGCCCCAGTCTTGACTGGGAAGAGGAATTACTGGTTTATAAGGAAACTTTTAAAGATGAGCACATGCACGGCGGAGCCGGTCTTGATCGATTTGATGAGATGTCTGACTGGATGGTCTACTTAGAAAAATTGTCAAGGGATAAACCGGCAGCAGAAGGCTGGACAGCGACAGCTTTTCTCTGCATTCGCCCGTCCGATAAGCGGATGGTTGGCATTTGCAATGTCAGACACTATCTCAATAGTTTAGGCTTGCTTAATGTTTCAGGACACATTGGCTATTCCATTCGGCCCGATGAACGTCAGAAAGGCTATGCTAAAGAGCAGCTGCGTTTGGCGCTGTCAGAAGCTAAGAAATTGGGCATTGAAAAGGTTTTGCTGACCTGTGCAGACGGAAATATTGGCTCTGAACGTACGATTATAGCCAATGGTGGTGTCTATGAAGACAGCCGTCTGGATGAGTCTACAGGGGATATGATGAAGCGTTACTGGATAGACGTGACCGAAGGAGTATGAGCCATGAAGCTAATCTTTTTGCACGGCTTAGGACAGGACAAGACAGTTTGGGATGATGTGACAGCAGCCCTGCCTCGTCAGGACTACTTGGCTTTAGAGTTATTTGAAGACGGGAAAATACCTGAAAATTTTGCGACCTTGACAGAGCAAGTGGCTAACAGACTCCAAGAGATAGAAGAAGATTTTATTTTAATCGGTTTGTCCTTGGGCGGTGTGCTGGCTCTGGCATTGAGTCAGTATCACTTTATGCATCTCAAAGGTCTTATCATCTCTGGCGCGCAGTATCATTTGAAGGGAAATCTTCTCTACAAGCTGCAGCTGCTAGTCTTTCAACTCTTGCCTCAGTCGGTTTTTAAAAAACGGGGAGAAGCTAAAAGGCCTTTCCTTACCTTTTTAAAGTCCATGTCCAATCTTGATTTAAGCGAAAGGATCAAACATATTCAGCTACCAACTTTGATTCTCTGCGGGCAAAAGGACAAGCCTAATCTTTTGCCTGCAAAAGAAATGGCAGAGCTGATTCCCAAGGCCAAACTTTCTGTCATAAAAAAAGGCGGACATCTCTTAAACACTGAGATGCCTACGGTTTTTGCTACAGAAATCACAAATTTTTTAAGGATACTGATAATAGAAAAAAAGTGTTCTGTATTTGTCCAGCACCCCAAGAGTTAGCCTAAAAAGCTAGTGCTTGCAGTATTTTCTTTACGAAATGGCCTTACGAAGATAAGATTGACAGTTATAAACTCAAAAATGGAAATCCGCAAACACTTAAAAAACCACGAGCATTCTCACCAGCTCTAAAGGCTTGAGAATAGTTCGTGGTTTTTGATCATTGTTAACTATAATGGGGAAATTTATATTAATACATGGAGAGGACTAAGTTAGTATTCTCCTTTTTGATGTCCAAAGCAGCGTGGTAGATTAAGCACATAAAGCAGAGAATCGGGAAGACTTTTAAGATTTCTAAAATAATATAGACTTTTTTGACATAATAGCGTTTCTCTTTTTGTGTCAAGTTTTATTGATATAAAGTAGTTTTGTAGACTTAGATAGTATAATATCATGCTATCTTATCTGAGTAGTTTTATTTTTAGAGTACAATAAGGTTGAGGCAAAAAATAAAATCGTCTCAGATGCTTATATCATCTATTTTTACATTATAAGTAATTATTATTAGGAGGTTAATTATGCAAAACAAGATGATTCGTGTATTTTTAAGTCGTCCCAACCCTTTTACTAATGAGCAGCAATATTTTCTTGATAAGCTGAAAACAACTTTAGAAGAACAGGGAATAGAGACTATAACTCTTCAAGCTGAGGACTATTCACCATATGAATCCTTGAGCGTATTGAATGAAATGATAAAAAGGTGCTATGGTATGGTTATATTAGCTTTTGGCCATACTTATATTGAGTCTGGAACCATAAAAAAAGGGGGAATAAAAAAAGATATCTTTTTTGAATCTGAAGAACAAAAAATAGATGGGAAATGGATTACCAGTTCATTTTGTCAGATTGAGGGAGCTATGGCAGTTTCAAATAGCATTCCTATTTTAATTATAAAACAGCAAAATCTAACAATTGATGGTATTTTAAAAGACGATGAAAATATCATTTCAGTATCCAACTTTTCTTTGGATTCTAAAGACGAAATAGATTGTTTTTTTGAAACTATTTTAAAAAAACAATTACTCTATTGGAAAAAGGAAATAGAAAAAGTTTTTAACAAAATTGAAGGAAAGATCATTTGATAAAAACTGCTATGCTAGTGGTATAATAGAACTATATAATATTTAAAGGAGATTATTGTGAAGAGAATATTTATAAGCTTTACTATTGAAGATGAGAGATTGAGAGACCTTTTAAAAGGGCAGTCAAGAAATGTAAATAGCCCATTTGAATTTGTAGATATGTCAGTCAAAGAACCATGGAATTCAAATTGGAAAACAAATTGTAGAACTAGAATAAAAGGTTGCGATGGTATGATTTCAATAATTACCCAAAACACAAAAAATGCTAGTGGACAAATCTGGGAAATGAAATGTGCAAAGGAAGAGTATATACCAATAATTGGAATTTATGGAAATGATAGTCACTCAGGTATTAGTGTACCGGATGAATGTGGTTATATTAGATTGATGGATTGGACATGGTCAAACATTTCAAATTGGATTAATAAATTGTAAGGAGTTAGATAATGTTAAGAAATAAAGCTTTAGTTATTGGTATTGATAATTATCCTCAAGCATCTTTGGCTGGGTGCGTTAATGATGCAATTGAAATTGCTGAACTTCTTAAAGAAAACGGAGACGGTTCTCCAAATTTTGATGTTAAACTTGAGTTAGATGTAACTAGTAAATCAGAAGTGCTTGATCTTTTGCACACTCTCTTTGATGAAGGAGAACCTGATATAGCGCTATTCTATTTTTCGGGTCATGGGACAGACGAGTTAGCTGGCCAAATAGTAACACCAGATTTTAATGGTAGAGATATGGGAATATCAATGAATGATATTTTACAAATGGCGAATAATTCAAAAAGTAGAAATAAGATTATCATTCTAGATTGTTGTTACTCTGGTAAATTAGGCGATTTTAGTACAATTAATTCTTCTGATGCAATTATCGGAAAAGGAGTTACTATATTAACATCAAGTAATCGTGATGAGGTTGCCAAAGAAGATGGTATATCTGGTCACGGGGTATTTACTGAGTTACTGATACAAGGGCTAAAAGGTGGAGCAGCAGATGTTGGTGGAAATATCACACCTGCTAGTTTATATTCTTTTGTGGATCAATCACTTGGTTCTTGGGAACAAAGACCATTATTTAAAACGAATATCACAGGCTTTTTACCAATTAGGACTGTAGAAGCCAAAGTTTCTAAAAAAGTTTTACGGAAACTTCACCAATACTTTGCAGAACCGACTTCAGAATTTCAATTAGACCCATCATTCGAATTTACTAATACTCCTGAAACAACTCACGAATATAAAGAACCTTATGCCAAACAGATTAATGTTGAGAAGTTTAAAGAATTACAATTATATGAAAGTGTGGGGCTAATAGAACCCGTTGGTGAAGAGCACATGTACTTTGCGGCAATGAATAGTAAGAGTTGTAAATTAACTCCTTTAGGTCTTCATTATTGGAAATTATCTCGCAATAAGAGATTTTGAAAAAGGAGTTAGAACATCGTGTTCTAGTCTCTTTATCTTTAGTCTGGGAAAGTGAACCGCAGTTCACTTTCCTTTTACTATTTTACGAGTTTTATAATAATCATTTATGAGTTCTTTGCGACCTTTGTTAATTGTTTCTTCTTGTCGCTTTGTAACAGGATTAAATTCAATAAAAGAGTCTTTAATTCCAAAAGCAATAAAATTTAAATCTTTTAAATTTTCATTATACCAAGTGTCATCAAAATTGGTTTCTTCTCGTCTGATATTTGCAGCTTCAGTTATACATGTTTTAGCAAAATGAACAGCTGTATAATAATATTCTTTAATCAATTCAATATCTTTTGTTATCATATATTGTTTTAAGAGAAGGGAGCAATAATTTCGAGCGCAATATAAATTACCACTCTCAAAGTTGGAACCATTCTTATAGTATCTTCTTGCTTGATCTAAATATCTAGCTTGGCCAGTTTGATTAAAGATGTTTTTGTTAATAGCAGCAATGATACCTAACAAATCTTCATGGGTTGTGGTTGATAAGTCAATTTTATTGTTAACGTAAGATAACGTTGACAATAGATTGTTTATAGATAAGTCCTTTTTATAACGACATAATATGTATTGAGAAAATACATCCTCGTCAAAAGTTAAACCTAATACTTTAAAATAATATTCTTCTGCCTTTTTAAAATCTTCATTTTCTTTTAATTCATTAGCTTTTAAAGTCAATGTTCGTATTGAATTACCTTGATCTATTGATTTAAGTTTTTTCTTTAATATGGGTTCTATCCTGTATAGATTTAAATCAAATACAGGACTATCAACATATTTATCATCAGCTTCGATACAAGTTTTTAATATTTGTTCTAATTTTTTTTGAATTGATTGCTTATATACTTCATTAGATAATATTTTCTTTCTGTGATACCTTAACTGTGGATTCATAGAGATATCAAAGAATGGATGTTTATTAATTGTATCCTCTTCGCAAAGAATTATTGTTGACTTTGGCCTCATTGCATGTCTTAATCCTAATTCATAAATTGCATTTTGATTAAGTGTACTAATATCAGCAATTACAATATCTGATAAAAATATTGACTGAATAAAGCTTTTACTAATAGAAATTGTAGTAGGCACCTCATCTCCACGATAAGCTTCTGTAGAATATATAGATTTTAAATGATTTCTTGATAATACAGGCTTTATAAAGTTAAAATAAATATCATCTAAATTCAGTTTAACTAAGGTTCCAGGAATCTTTTTTGTACCATACCCCATGACAACAAAACACGTTTTTTCCGTCATAACTTATCATCATCTCTTTTATTATTGTTTATGCTAATAGTATATTACTTTATAAAATATTTCAACTCTCATGCGTTCCAATGCTATATTAATCTTAAAACTAATATGGCCAAACATTAAGCTAATAAGTGTTCGTTGTAGTAACAACTGAAAAATGCTTAACTTTTTGAAGAACTATTTGTTTGATAATTTATCAATATAGTTAATCTTATTCAACTTGCGTAAGGTATTGCCATTGGCCTTAGCAATATCCTCACCACTCACCTTTAAGCATCAATTGTTTTTAGTAGTGATTTTATATTGTGACTAGCCATAGCTTTAACAATTGATATAGCCCAAATTAAAAGTTTGATTATCGAAACCTCCTCTTTGTTTATTCAATATTGACTATTCATAGTATAGAAGTTACTTGTCAAATGTTAAGATGTAAAATAAAAACTGTCAAAAAACCACGAACATCTCACCAGCTAAAGGCTTGAGAATAGTTCGTGGTTTTTGCTATTATAAATCGCTGTATTCCAGTCCCAGCGAGTCGGCTACGGCCTTGTTAGTTACTTTGCCGCGGTAAATATTGAGACCGGTGCGCAGGGCTGTGCTTTCAGCCACAGCTTTATCGGCGCCTTTGTCAGCTAATTCTAGGGCGTAAGGCAGGGTAGCGTTTGTCAGAGCGAGCGTAGATGTGCGAGCGACAGCTCCGGGCATGTTGGCAACGGCATAATGAACCACTCCGTCAACCAGATAGGTCGGGTCATCATGAGTTGTTACGCGGTCAGCTGTTTCAATGATACCGCCCTGGTCAACAGCAACATCAATGATGACAGAACCAGCTCTCATTTGTGCGACCATGTCTTTGGTTACCAGTTTTGGTGCGCGTGCTCCTGGAATCAAAACTGCTCCGATGAGAAGGTCAGCGTCTTTAACGCTTTCGGCGATATTGAGCGGATTAGACATAAGTGTCTGTACCTTGCCATCAAACTGCGCGTCCAGTTCAGCCAGGCGTTTTGGATTAACATCAATAACAGTGACTTTGGCGCCTAGTCCGACAGCCATTTGAGCCGCATTGACACCGACATTGCCGCCGCCGATGATGACCACATGGCCTTTTTTAACACCGGGAACACCGCCGAGCAGAATACCTGATCCGCCTTCGATTTTGGTCAGGAACTGAGCACCGAGCTGAGTTGCCATGCGTCCTGCCACCTCACTCATAGGATTGAGCAGCGGAAGCGTACCATTGTCGACAACGGTTTCATAACCGATGGCAATGACGTCTCCGTCAATCAGAGCCTGCGTCAATTCCGGTGCCGGTGCCAAGTGCAGGTAGGTGAACAGCAAAAGACCGGAGCGGAAGAATTGGTATTCACTTTCTAAAGGCTCTTTAACTTTGATGACCATATCAGCTGCCCAAGCTTCAGCAGCGCTTTCTTTGATAACAGCCCCCTGTTCTTGATATTCAGCATCGGTAAAACCCGATCCAAGACCCGCATCCTTTTCGACCCAGACGTCGTGTCCGGCTTGTTTGAGCGTCAGCACACCGGCTGGTGTCAGACCAACTCGATTTTCATTGTTTTTAATTTCCTTAGGTACACCAATAATCATATTGTAACCCCTTTCATTTGATAAAAGTATTTTCCCATATTGACAGGCAATAGTCAAGAAAAAATCAAAAGACACTTGAAAACAAAAGGGGATATGACTGTGCTGCGCGAACCAAATCTGCTTTTCTTAGTCTCATTGTCAGCTGTTCTTTTGTTTGCTGTAAGCTCAGTAATGAAAGAGACGAGAGGAGCTCTTGTGATTATACTGGGCGAGGAGAAGCAATACTTGTTTGGGAAAAATATTTCACAGGAAATAAAAAAATCGTCCTCAGAGACGATTTTTCAGGTTGTAGACAAACTTCCAAAACTAAATTCTCTCTAAAATTTCATCATAGAATAGTATCACTTTTCATTTTTATAAGGTGATACAAACATGAGCGAAGCCTAACCCGATACTTTCCGATGTAGCAAAAGAGGCAGAAACATTGAGTTTCTGACTCTCGGAGATTTTGAGACCCAGGCTCAAAATCTAGGTATGGAATTCCAAAGGAAGTCGCTACCGTCCGTGCTACCTAAGGAAAGTATCATAACAAAATATTATTTTTTGAGAAAATAGACTTTTTCTTCAGTCTAAAAAAATCGTCCTTAGAGACGATTTTTGTGTTTTAGTGAGTAACGCGGCGGCGGGCAGCTTTTTTACGATTTTCTTCAATAAAAGCGGCTTTCTTTTCTTCTGGGTCAATAATTGTTTTTTTAACAGCGAAGACAGCTCCGGCCACTGTTGCAGCAGTACCGATAACGCCTGTCGCAAGACCTTTAGCAAATGCGTGTTTTTTAGCCATAAATAAGACTCCTTTTATATGTTATAATAGTTATTATCTTAAAATTTACCGTTTTTTTCAAGGAAAAAGTACATGAAAGAAAAAATACTTGTGGTCCTAGGTCCGACAGCAGTCGGCAAAACGGCCTTGGGCATAGCGTTAGCTCAAAAATATGGCGGAGAAATCATCAGCGGAGACAGTCAGCAAGTTTACCGTAAACTGGATATTGGAACAGCCAAAGCAAGCGCCGCTGAACAGGCAGCAGTCCCTCATCATCTGATTGATGTGCGTGATGTCAGTGACGGTTACTCGGCTTTTGATTTTGTTGAGGAAGCAAAGGCTGCTATTAATGATATTGCCAGCCGCGGCAAGCTCCCGATCGTTGTAGGGGGAACCGGCCTGTATCTACAGAGCTTATTGGAAGGCTATCATCTGGGCGGTAGGGTTAATCAGGATGACGTTTTAAATTATCGTCGTGAATTAGAGAAGCTGTCGGATCAAGAGCTCTTTCATTTGCTGAAGGTTGAGGGCATTGAACTGCCGGAGTTAAACCGCCGCCGTGCTACGCGAGCACTGGAGCTTGACAAATTCAGCCAGGGCGTCCGCAACCATGAGAAGTCTTATGATTTCTTGGTGATTGGTCTCAGCGATGACCGTCAAGCACTGTATGAGCGGATTAATGAGCGGGTTGACCAGATGCTGGAACAGGGTTTGTTAGATGAGGCGAGATGGCTCTATGAGACTGCCCCTCAATCGCAGGCCAGCCGCGGTATCGGCTACAAGGAGCTTTTTCCCTACTTTGCGGGAGAAATAAGCTTGGAGGCAGCAGTCGCTCAGATTAAGCAAAATACTCGGCGTTTTGCCAAACGTCAGCTGACTTGGTTTAAAAACCGCATGGCAGTTGATTTTTATATGGTCAGTGAGGCAGGCTATAAGGAGAAGATTGATCAGGCGGTGGCTGATTTTTTAGGAGAAAATCCGTCGCTTTAGAGTAAAAGAGCACAGCGTATTTTTGGGGGAAATGGCTTTCTTCTTGAGTATATTTTTCTTATTTTAAATGTGTTTTACATTCGTTAAGAGCCTATAAAGAATAGAGAAATTGTCTGACTTTTTCAGGCAGCTGTGATATAATAATGTTTAAAATTACTAGTCTAAATGGCATAGAAAAGACTTCAAAACGGATGAAAGCGAGGGGCAGGAATGAATGATTGAAACCAGTCAAAAACAAGAGCGTGTTATTCTTGTCGGTGTGGACCTGCCGGATAGTGAGAATTTTGAAATGTCCATGGAAGAACTAGCCAGTCTCGCACAGACAGCAGGAGCCGAGGTCATCCATTCCTTTTCTCAAAAAAGAGAACGCTGCGACAGCAAGAGTTTTATCGGATCAGGAAAATTACGGGAAATCAAGCAGTTCATTGAAGCTGAGGCTGTTGATACCGTGATTGTCAATAATCAGCTGACACCTCGTCAAAACACTTATTTAGAGGCTGAATTGGGTCTTAAGGTAATTGACCGGATGCAGCTGATTTTGGATATCTTTGCCCTGCGGGCCAGAAGTCACGAAGGAAAGCTTCAGGTTCACCTGGCCCAGCTCAAATATATGCTGCCGCGTCTTGTCGGACAGGGAGTTATGCTTAGCCGTCAGGCTGGGGGAATCGGCAGCCGCGGTCCGGGTGAAAGTCAGCTGGAGCTTAATCGCCGCAGCATTCGCAAACAAATTGCCGATGTTGAAAAACAGCTCAAAGCTGTGGCTAAAAATCGGGAAACTGTTCGTGAGAAGCGGCTGGATTCAGAGACGTTTAAGATTGGCTTGATTGGCTACACGAATGCCGGCAAGTCAACAATCATGAACATTTTAACTGAGAAGAGCCAGTATGAGGCCAACGAACTCTTTGCAACACTCGATGCAACGACCAAGCAAATTTATCTGCTTGATCGTTTTCAGGCAACTCTGACAGATACTGTCGGCTTTATTCAGGATTTACCGACCGAACTTGTCGCCGCTTTTAAATCAACGTTGGAAGAGAGCCGTCAGGTTGATTTGCTGCTGCATATTGTTGATGCCAGTGATCCTAATCATGAGAACCATGAACGCGTTGTTCTAAATATCCTGTCTGATCTTGGGATGTCAGCTATTCCGCGTTTAGTAGTTTACAATAAGATGGACAAGGTTAAAAATTTTACGGCCAGTCAGTATCCTTATGTCAGTCTTTCGGCTAAATCTCAGGAAGGAGCCTCAATTTTACGTCAGGCTATTGTGGAGAAATTAAAGAGTATGTTTGTGCCTTTCACTCTTAAGATAACTGCTGAAAATGCCTATAAACTCTATGATTTGAGCCGCATAGCTCTGCTTGATTCCTATGATGTTGAGGATGGTAAAGAGATTAAGGGTTACATTGCAGAAAAAAACAAGTGGAGGCTGGAAGCATTTTATGTTGAACTATCTTGAGTTAGCTCTTAAATATGGCGGTTTTACCAGCTTAGATAAGGTTTATTTAAAAAACAAACTGGCGTCTCTGTCTGATGCAGATAAACTGGCCTTTATCACACCGCCGCCGAGTGTTATCAACGCCTATTTTGCTGAAATTTATCAAAAGCAATCGCCTCAAGCAGCAACAGACTATTATTTCGATTTAAGTCAGCAGCTGCATCTGCTGACTGATCAGCCTTCCTTTGACGAGCAAAAACCTTTTGTCCGCCTTAATTTGTCCGGGAAATCCTACGGTTTTGCCTATGAAAATGACGAGGAAGTTGCTCAGGTTTTCAGCGAGCAGGACGAGCCGGTTACAGATGGGCTTTTGTTTGAGCTGGCTCAGATTTTTCCCCAGTATAAGGTTTTTGTGGACGGTCAGATGATAAAAATGAAACCCTTAGCAGTTGAAGAAAGTGAGAGTGAGACAGTCGAAAATAAGTCAGCCCTTCTGACTGATATCCGGAAACTAAAAGATGGTTCCGTTAAGATTTCAAGTTTCAATCAGGAAGAAATCATGGAAGTGGCTAAGGCCTACCAAGGCCAGCGATATTACAGCTATGCTCAGCATCAGGCTGTGCTTTATATTATTGAAGATTAACCAGTATAGAAAAGTATAAACAGAAAGTATAGTCAGTATGGAAATTCAATTTTTAGGAACTGGCGCCGGTCAGCCGGCTAAGGCCAGAAATGTATCAAGCCTCGTTTTAAAACTTTTAGATGAAATCAATGAAATTTGGATGTTTGACTGCGGCGAAGGAACGCAGCGCCAAATTTTGGAAACAACAATCAAACCGCGTAAAATTAGAAAGATTTTTATCACCCACCTGCATGGCGACCATGTGTTTGGTCTGCCGGGTTTTTTAGCAAGCCGTGCCTTTCAGGCCAATGAAGAGCAGACAGATGTTGATATTTACGGCCCTGTCGGGATCAAAGGGCTGATAATGAGCAGCTTGCGGGCTTCGGGTGCCCGTCTGCCTTATCGCATTCATTTTCATGAGTTTAACGAGAAGCATCTGGGTAAGATTCTTGAAACCGATAAATTTACAGTCTATGCCGAAAAGTTAGACCACACGATTTTTTGTGTGGGTTACCGCGTCGTGCAAAAAGATTTGGAAGGCACGCTCGATGCTGAAAAGCTGACTGCTGCCGGTGTTCCCTTTGGTCCGCTTTTTGGCAAAATCAAAAACGGTCAGGATGTTGTTCTGGAAGACGGAACAAAGATTATTGCCAAAGATTATGTTTCAGCTCCCAAAAAGGGGAAAGTCATCACAATTTTGGGAGATACCCGCAAAACGGATGCCAGTATTCGTCTGGGTTTGGGTGCAGATGTCTTGGTCCATGAGTCGACCTATGGCAAGGGTGATGAAAAATTAGCCAAGCGTCACGGGCACTCAACCAATATGGAAGCAGCCAAGGTGGCAAAAGCTGCTTCGGCCAAGAAACTGCTGCTCAATCACATCAGCGCTCGTTTTCTGTCGAGGGATATCAGCAAGATGAGAAGCGATGCTCAGGAAATTTTTGAAGATGTCCACGTTGTCAGGGACTTAGAAGAAGTAAAACTATGAAAGAACGTATTATTGTTATCACCGGAGCGTCAGGTGGAATTGCTGAGGAAGTGATTAAGCGTCTTCCTCAGACAGACAGACTTGTATTGCTCGGCCGGAGCAAGGAAAAATTGGAAACTATGTATGCTCATCGCAGACCAGTGAGCTGTTTTTCAGTCGATATTACAGATGATGAGGCTGTAAAGGCTATGGTTGATACGATTTATCAAGAGTTCGGACGCATTGATATTTTTATCAACAATGCCGGTTTTGGTGAGTTCAAGGATTTTGATCAATTTTCAAATAGTGACATTCGAGAAATGTTTGATGTCAATACGTTAGCGACCATCAATTTTTCACGCTTTGTCGGTCAGAAAATGGCTGAGGCAGGTTCAGGCCATATTGTTAATATCGCCAGCATGGCGGGACTGATTGCGACGAGCAAGTCAACGATTTACTCAGCCACTAAATTTGCCGTTATCGGTTTTTCCAATGCCCTGCGCTTGGAGCTGGCAGACAAGGGCGTCTATGTGACCACTGTCAATCCCGGACCGATTGCGACGAAATTTTTTGATCAGGCCGATCCCAGCGGTACTTATTTGAAAAGTGTTGAAGAATTTACCCTGCAGCCGAGCGATGTGGCTAAAAAGATAATTGCCCTGTTGGGACAAAACAAACGAGAACTCAGCCTGCCTTGGACCTTGAAGGCAGCACACAAGGCCTATACCCTTTTTCCAAGATTATCGGATTTTCTAGCCAGAAAGGTATTTAATTACAAATGATCACCTCCAAATTTGATTGGAAAATAAAGCAAGAAAAGCCAGATGATGGCTTTTTTGAGCTGATAAAAAAAGAAAAACTCAATCTGACAGCTGCTCAAATTCTCTACGGACGCGGCTTGAAAGAAGCGGATGCTATTGAGAAGTTTTTGCACCCGGATTTGTCACAGCTTCACGACCCTTATCTGTTAAATGATATGGACAAAGCGGTTGAGCGAATTCGCCGAGCTATCGAAGCTGATGAAGCTATTTTAATTTACGGCGATTATGATGCTGACGGTATGACATCCAGTTCTATTGTCAAGGAGGCGCTGGAGATGATGGGAGCCCGGTCTGAAGTGTACCTTCCCAACCGTTTCACCGATGGCTATGGGCCTAATCAAAGTGTCTACAAATATTTTATTGAGCAGCAGGGGATTTCGCTGATTATTACGGTAGACAATGGCGTTGCCGGCAGCGAAGCGATTGCCTATGCGCAAAAGCAGGGAGTCGATGTCATTGTTACAGATCACCACAGCATGCCTGAGGAGCTGCCGGATGCCTATGCCATCATTCACCCGGAACATCCGGATGCAGCCTATCCTTTTCACTATTTGGCAGGCTGCGGCGTTGCTTTCAAACTGGCCTGCGCTCTTTTAGAGTCCATTCCTGTAGAAATGCTGGATTTGGTAGCTATTGGAACGATTGCTGATATGGTTTCTCTGACGGATGAAAACCGTGTCATAGTCAAATACGGCTTGGAAATGCTTAAGCAGACAGAGCGTATCGGTCTGCAGGAATTGCTGGATCTCTCAGGTGTTCAGGCAGACAGCATCAGCGAGGAGACCATTGGCTTTAAAGTGGCTCCGCAGCTCAATGCTCTAGGCCGCTTGGACGATCCCAATCCTGCTGTAGAGCTGCTGACTGGTTTTGATGAAGATGAAGCCCGAGCAATCGCGGTCATGATTAATGAAAAAAATGAGGAACGCAAGGCTATCGTTCAGACAATTTTTGATGAAGCCATGGCCATGGTGGACAAAACAAAACCCGCTCAGGTTCTGGCCAAAGAAGGCTGGCATGCCGGTGTTTTGGGTATTGTCGCAGGACGTATCATGGAAGAAATCAGCCAGCCGGTAATCGTTCTTAATATTGAGAACGGCTTGGCCAAAGGAAGCGCCCGCAGTCTCGATGCGGTTAATATTTTTGCGGCTTTAAATGAACACAGGGATTTGTTTATGGCCTTTGGCGGGCACAGCGGTGCGGCGGGGATGACCCTAGAAGCTGACAAACTGGAACAACTTGAACAAGTCCTCGTGTCCTATATTAAAGAGCACCACATTGATTTATCACAAAAGAACCTGCTGACGATTGATGCCGAGCTTTCTTTGCCGCAGCTGAGTCTTGAAACAGTTAAAGGTTTGGAAAAACTGGCGCCCTTTGGAATGGATAATGCCAAACCGGTTTTTCTGGTAAAGGATTTTAAGGTGAAGCAGGCCAGAACAATGGGGCAAGCTGGTACTCATCTTAAGCTTCGTCTGGCTCAGGAAGCTGCTGAGTTTGACCTGATTGCTTTTAACCAGGGAGCCTTGGTTCAGGAATTTCAGCAGGCTCAAAATCTGGAATTGGCTGTGACCTTGTCGGTCAATCAGTGGAATGGCAACACCAGCCTTCAGCTCATGCTGGTAGATGCTCGGATTGAAGGTATTCAGCTGGTGGACATTCGCTCGCGCAGCAGCGCCCTGCCTCAAGCTGTGCCGATTTTAGATGATAAAACAGCTAGTAAGGCTGTGGTCCTGCTGGAAGTCCCTGAAAATGAAACAGAGCTGCTGGAACTTTTTGCCGATCGCCATTTTGAAGCAATTTACTTCAAAAATAATATTAAGCACCGCTATTATCTGACCGGCTATGGAACGCGAGAGCAGTTTTCAAAGCTCTATAAGACGATCTACCAGTATCCTGAATTTGATGTCCGCTACAAGCTGAAAGAGCTGAGCCGCTACCTCAATATTCCTGAAATTCTCCTTGTCAAGATGATTCAGATTTTTGATGAACTGGATTTTGTCACTATCAAGGACGGTATTATGACCGTCAATAAAGAAGCCGATAAACGGGACATTGCTGAAAGCCGCATCTATCAGGACTTAAAGCGGCTTGTAAAATTTCAGGAGCTGATGGCCCTGGGCACACCGCAGGAAATTTATGATTATCTGACGTCGGGGCAGGAAGACTAAGCCTTGCCTTTAACCTGACCTTATAGTTTCAGGATAAGTCTAAGACGAAAGTGACAGACTCTCCTCACAGCGGACAGTGAAAAAACACCATTCACTAAAAGCCATGAGGAGAGTTTTTTCTGTTTTTTAGAGGGAAGATGCTTATTTCTATTTTTATAGCTAATGTGTTATAATAAAGAGTAAATGATTTTTTGGCAGATTGCCCTAGAAAGTAAGGAAATGGATTTAAAAGATTACATTGCAACTATTGAAGATTACCCGGAAGAAGGGATCCTTTTTCGCGATATCAGCCCCTTGATGGCCAACGGAAATGCTTATAGCTATGCTGTTCGTGAAATTGTTCAATATGCAACAGACAAAAAGATTGATATGATCGTAGGACCTGAAGCACGCGGCTTTATTGTCGGCTGTCCGGTTGCCTATGAGCTGGGAGTAGGTTTTGCGCCGGTCCGTAAGCCCGGGAAACTTCCGCGCAAGGTAATTGAAGCGAATTATGAAAAAGAATATGGTATTGATACGCTGACCATGCATGCCGATGCCATCAAACCCGGCCAGCGCGTGCTGATCGTTGATGATCTTTTGGCAACCGGCGGAACTGTTAAAGCAACGATTGAAATGATCGAAAAATTGGGAGGAGTCGTAGCCGGCTGTGCATTTCTGATTGAGCTTGATGAGCTTGAAGGGCGCAAGGCTATCGGCGATTACGATTATAAAGTGCTTATCCACTACTAAGGATATCTTATAGTTGTTTGCTATATCTAACTAGAGAAATTATATATTTGAAAACTATATCTCCCTGCTTTATAATATTAAAATAGATATTATGTAGAAATGGAGATGTTTTCATGCCAATTACTCTTGATAAAAAATTACCTGCGGTGGATATTCTAAAGTCTGAAAATATCTTCGTCATGGATAATAAAAGGGCAATTCATCAAGACATACGGCCAATGAGCATTCTGATTTTGAATCTGATGCCGACAAAAGTCGCAACGGAAACTCAGCTGCTGCGTCTTTTGGCCAATACGCCTTTGCAGATGAATGTTGACTTTTTATATATGGCCAGCCATCATTCGAAAAATACTCAGGCTGAGCATATGAAGACTTTTTACAAGACCTTAGAAGATATTAGAGGGCATTTTTACGATGGCTTGATTATTACGGGGGCACCTGTGGAGACGATACCTTTTGAAGAAGTTGACTATTGGGAAGAGCTTTGTCAGGTTTTTCAATGGTCTAAGACCCATGTCTATTCAACTCTGCATCTTTGCTGGGGAGCCCAGGCCGGACTTTATTATCGCTATGGTATTGATAAGGCTGATATGGGCGACAAGCTATCAGGTATTTACTGGCAGCAGGTAGAAAAGCCATATAGTCCCTTGATGAGAGGTTTTGATGATTGTTTCCTTGCTCCTCATTCGCGTCATACGGAAGTTCTCTTAAAAGATGTTGTCAATAAGACCAATCTTGAAGTAATTGCCAGCGGTGATGAGGTAGGGCTTTCCATTTTATCAAGCCGTGATATGCGGGAGATTTATAGTTTCGGCCATCTGGAATATGACCGGGAAACCTTGGGCAATGAGTACAAACGCGACCTTAAGGTCGGTAAAAATCCTAAGATTCCAAGAAACTATTATCGAAATGATGACCCAGCATCTTATCCTGAAATGCGCTGGAACCTTGCAGCCGCAACTTTTTTCAGTAATTGGATTAACTATGCAGTCTATCAAGAAACTCCTTATCGCTTGGAGGAGTTAGAAAATGATGTTTCATTTTATGGCTATCTGTAAGGAGGTCCTATGAGCTTTTTGCAACAGTATAAATCAGGGAACTTGGTTTTGCCGAGTGCCTTGCTTTTTCATTACAAAGATATTTTCAGCAGTACTGATGACTTTTTGGTCTGGCAGTTTTTCTATCTGCAAAATACAACAAAGATGGAAGAGATTGCTACCAGTCAAATTGCTGCGGCAGTCGGCAAGACCGTAGCCGAGGTCAATCGCTGCGTTTCAAATTTGATCAGTCAGGAACTCTTAGCCATGAAGACCATTGAGCTGGACGGTGAGAGCGAAGTAATTTTTGATGCCACTCTGGCTCTTAAAAAATTGGATGATCTGCTGGAGCAGCCCAAACAGGGCAAAGGTCAATCAGATTCGGAAGCCGATGGCAGCAATGCTCTTAAAGATTTGGTCGAAGATTTTGAAAGAGAACTGGGACGGCTGCTCAGCCCCTTTGAGCTGGAAGATTTGCAAAAGACTGTTGCTGATGACAAGACCGATCCGGATCTTGTTCGTGCAGCTCTGCGGGAAGCTGTTTTCAATGGCAAGACCAATTGGAATTACATTCAGGCTATTTTGAGAAACTGGCGCCGGGAAGGCATTACGACCCTGCGTCAGGTTGAAGAAAGACGGCAGGAGCGTGAAGAAGCTAATCCGGCTAATGTGACAGTTTCGGACGATTTTCTGTCTGCCATGAATTTATGGAGTGATTCGGATGCGAGATAATAAGAAGGGTATCAGCCTTTCTGAGCGTTTACAGGAAATTGCGAGCTTTGTACCTAAAGGTGCAAGGCTTCTTGATGTTGGGAGCGATCATGCCTATCTGCCGCTTTATCTGCTGGAAAATGGGCATATTGATTATGCCATAGCTGGTGAGGTGGCCAAAGGTCCTTACAGTTCAGCTTTAGAAAATGTGGATCAAGCTGGTTTATCGGATCACTTGGATGTCCGTCTGGCAGATGGCTTAGCGGCTTTTACGGCAGCAGATAAAATTGATGTGATTACGATTTGCGGCATGGGCGGCCGGCTGATGGCAGATATTTTAGAAGCAGGCAAGGCTAAGCTGTCTTTGGTAAAGCAGCTCATTCTGCAGCCTAATAATTGCGAAGATGACCTGCGCCTTTGGCTGATGACCAATGGTTTTGCTATCACGGCTGAAAAGATAGTGACCGATAAACAGAAATACTATGAAATAATAGTAGCTGAGCAGGGTCAGATGAATCTGTCAGCTGTAGATTTGCGCTTTGGCCCTTTCTTGCGTCAGGAACTGTCAGCAGTTTTTAAAGCAAGGTGGCAAAAAGAGCTGTCTAAATTAGAACAGGCCTTGATGAAGATTCCGGAGAAAAATGAAGAGGACCGGCTGGTCCTAAAGACCAAAATAACTCAGATTAAGGAGGTGCTTGATGAAAGCACGGCAAATTATTGAACGCTATGAGGCTTACTGTCCGCAGGATCTGTCTCTTGAAGGAGATATATCAGGTCTTCAAATCGGGACTTTGGATAAAGACGTCAGCCGTATCATGCTGGCTCTTGATGTGCGTGAAGCAACGGTCGCTGAAGCTATTGAACATAAAGTGGATCTGCTCATTGTCAAGCACGCCCCAATCTTTCGGCCCTTAAAAGATTTGACAGCGACTGCGCAAAATCAGCTTTATATTGATTTAATCAAGCATGACATTGCCGTCTACGTCAGTCATACCAATATTGATATTGTTCCTGATGGGCTTAATGACTGGTTTTGTGATTTGCTGGAAGTTACTAATCGCGATATTTTAAGTCCCAGCAAGGACGGCCATGGTATTGGACGTGTCGGAGACATTGCACCGATTAGGTTTGAAGATTTGGCCATGAAAGTCAAAACGATTTTTCACTTGGACAGCATTCGTCTGGTATCTTACGCTGAGGACAATCCTGTTATTTCGCGCTTAGCCATTTGCGGCGGCAGTGCTCAGAGCTTTTATCCTGACGCGCTGGCTAAGGGGGCTCAGGTCTATATCACTGGAGATATCTATTATCATACAGCTCAGGAAATGCTGACAAACGGCCTTTTAGCCTTGGATCCCGGCCATCATATTGAGGTGCTTTTTGCTGACAAACTGGCTGCCAAATTTGAAGCGTGGAAGTCTGAAAATGACTGGGATATTGAGATTTTGACAAGTCAGGCCAATACCAATCCTTTCTATCATTTGTAAGATGATATTCACAATAAATCTGGAGTAAAGCTAAGTAATGAGGACATTTTGATGAGAAAAGTTGCTGTTATCGGCGCAGGGATTGTAGGTTCAACAGCTGCCTACTACCTGTCTAAAGAAAAGGACCTTTCGGTGACTGTATTTGACCAAGGTGACGGCCAAGCTACCAAGGCTGCTGCAGGCATCATCTGTCCTTGGTTTTCTAAGCGCCGCAACAAGGCTTGGTACCGTTTGGCGGGTCTGGGTGCGGATTTTTATCAGACCTTAGTGGCTGATCTGCAAGCAGACGGTTATGAGGCTGATTTTTATGATCAGGCAGGCGTCTTCCTGCTAAAGAAAAATGAAGATAAGCTAGAGGAACTCTATCATATAGGAAAAGAGCGGCAAAAAGAGTCTGCCTTGATTGGACAGCTGCAGCTGCAAAAGCGAACGGACCTTGATGGAGACTTGGCTGATTTGAGCGGCTTTGACAATCTGCTCTATGCTTCCGGAGCGGCCCGTGTTGATGGTGCGAAACTGACACAGACGCTTCTTGCTGCCAGTCAGGCTGAGCTGGTCCGCGAAGAAGCTGTCTTAACAGTCAAAACTGATGGCTGTTACGATGTTTCCGGCCGGACTTTTGACGCCGTTTTGCTTGCCTGCGGCGCCTGGCTGCCTCAAATACTGGAGCCGCTGGGTTATAAAGTCGATGTCAGGCCGCAAAAGGGGCAGCTGAGAGATTTCTTTTTTAAGGATTTAAAAACAGGGCACTATCCGGTGATTATGCCGGAAGGTGAGCTGGATATTATTCCCTTTGCCGGAGGCAAGGTCAGTATAGGTGCTACTCATGAAAATGATCAGGGATTTGATTTAAGCATTGACCATGAGCGTTTAGATGGGTTAGAAAAAGAAGCGCAGCTTTATTTTCCAAAATTAAAAGATGCGGTTTCAGCAAGCGCCCGTGTAGGTATACGTGCTTACACCAGTGATTTTTCGCCATTTTTTGGAGAAGTGTCCGAGCTGCCAGCTGTCTATGCGGCAAGCGGTCTGGGGTCTTCCGGTCTGACAGCAGGACCTCTCATAGCCAATCAGCTGGTAAAAATGCTGACTGGTAAGCCTTTAGACTTGCCGGCCGGTGATTACAGTCTCTGCAACTATGTGATTAAGGGTAGTTAGTGACACCACTAACAAAAAGTGATAAAATGTAAGATGACTAATTATAAAGAGGAGACCTAGAATGAAGGGTATTATTCTTGCAGGGGGTTCTGGAACACGCCTGTATCCACTGACTCGCGCTGCTTCAAAACAACTTATGCCGGTTTATGATAAACCAATGATTTACTATCCGCTTTCAACTCTGATGCTGGCGGGAATCAAAGACATTTTGATCATTTCAACGCCTCAGGATCTGCCGCGTTTTAAGGAACTGCTTCAGGATGGTTCAGAATTTGGCATTAACCTGTCATATGCTGAACAGCCAAGTCCGGACGGACTTGCGCAGGCCTTTATCATTGGTGAAGAATTTATCGGTGATGATAACGTAGCCCTTATTTTAGGAGATAATATTTATTACGGTCCGGGTCTCAGCCGCATGCTGCAAAAGGCTGCCAGCAAGGAAAAAGGTGCGACTGTCTTTGGCTATCAGGTCAAGGATCCGGAGCGCTTTGGGGTGGTTGAATTCGACGACAAGATGAATGCCATTTCTATTGAAGAAAAGCCTGAAAAGCCTAAATCGCACTATGCTGTTACAGGTCTTTATTTCTATGACAATGATGTCATTGAGATTGCTAAAAATATCAAACCAAGTCCTCGCGGCGAATTAGAAATTACAGATGTTAACAAGGCTTATCTTGACCGCGGAGACCTGTCTGTTGAAGTTATGGAGCGCGGGTTTGCCTGGTTAGACACAGGAACGCATGAAAGTCTGCTGGAAGCTGCTCAATACATCGAAACCGTGCAGCGCATGCAAAATCTGCAGGTGGCTAATCTTGAAGAAATCGCCTATCGCATGGGTTATATCACTAAGGAGCAGGTGCTCGAACTGGCTCAGCCCCTTAAGAAAAACGAATACGGACAATACCTGCTCCGTCTGATTGGAGAAGCTTAATGACTGAAAACTTTTTTGAAAAAGAATTAGCCGCTCACAAAATTGCTGCCATTCCCGGGATGATCGAGTTTGACATTCCTGTTCACGGAGACAGCCGCGGCTGGTTCAAAGAAAATTTCCAAAAAGAAAAAATGCTGCCGCTCGGTTTTCCAGAGACTTTCTTTGCTGAGAGTAAACTGCAAAACAATATCTCTTTCTCCCGTAAAAATGTTCTGCGCGGCCTCCATGCGGAACCTTGGGACAAGTACATCTCAGTAGCGGACGAAGGTAGAGTTCTTGGGTCGTGGGTTGACCTGCGTGAGGGTGACACTTTTGGCAATGTCTACCAGACAGTTATTGATGCCTCAAAAGGAATTTTTGTTCCCCGCGGCATCGCTAATGGCTTTCAGGTCCTATCTGACAAGGTAGCCTACACTTATCTGGTTAACGACTACTGGGCCTTGGAACTCAAACCCAAATACGCTTTTGTCAACTATGCAGACCCGGCTCTTGGCATCAAGTGGGAGAATTTAGCTGCAGCGGAAGTCTCAGAAGCTGATAAAAATCACCCACTGCTTAAAGACGTTAAACCGCTGAAAGCAGAAGATTTGTAAAAAAGCTGGCAAAACGATCCCAATGTAAAGAAATTTAAAATAAAACAGGCTGAAAGTGCTGAAGAAAAGCTAGTGCACAGGTATATCTTGTTGAGGCTCTATCTTTCTTACGTTTCTTCATGCCTTTTGTATCTTATGGAGAAAATATGACTGAATTTAAAAACATTATCGTAACCGGTGGCGCTGGTTTCATCGGTTCAAACTTCGTTCACTACGTTTACAACAATCACCCGGACGTTCATGTGACTGTCCTTGACAAACTCACTTACGCCGGTAACCGCGCCAACCTTGAAGAAATTCTCGGCGACCGTGTAGAGCTGGTTGTCGGTGACATCGCGGATAGCGAATTGGTAGACAAATTAGCTGCTAAAGCGGATGCCATTGTTCACTACGCGGCAGAAAGTCACAACGACAACTCGCTCAAAGATCCTTCGCCATTTATCTACACGAACTTTGTGGGCACTTACACACTCTTGGAAGCTGCTCGTAAGTACGACATTCGTTTCCATCACGTGTCTACTGACGAAGTTTACGGAGACCTTCCTCTGCGTGAAGACTTGCCGGGTCATGGTGAAGGCGAAGGTGAAAAATTCACGCCGGAAACCAAGTACAACCCCTCATCACCTTACTCATCTACCAAGGCAGCCTCTGACCTGATTGTCAAGGCTTGGGTGCGTTCATTTGGTGTCAAGGCAACCATTTCCAACTGTTCAAACAACTATGGACCTTATCAGCACATCGAAAAATTCATCCCGCGCCAAATCACCAATATCCTGTCAGGTATTAGACCGAAACTCTATGGTGATGGGAAGAATGTCCGCGACTGGATTCACACCAACGACCATTCAACCGGTGTCTGGGCTATTTTGACCAAAGGACGAATCGGTGAGACCTACCTCATCGGTGCTGACGGTGAAAAGAATAACAAGGAAGTGCTTGAGCTCATCCTTGAAAAAATGGGTCAGCCCAAAGATGCTTATGATCATGTGACGGATCGTGCGGGCCATGATTTGCGTTACGCTATTGATTCGACCAAGCTGCGGGAAGAGCTCGGATGGCAGCCGCAATTTACCAACTTTGAAGAAGGTTTGGAAGATACCATCAAATGGTACACTGAGCATGAAGACTGGTGGAAAGCTGAAAAAGAAGCAGTTGAAGCTAACTACGCTAAAACTCAGAAAGTCATTAACTAAAAAAGCTGCTTTGGTTTTTCGCCAAGCAGCATAAGCAATCCTTGCCGCATCTATTTTTAGTAGACAGAACAAGGCTTTTGTATGAGTTCATAAAAAACGTGCCAAATTCTGGCACGTTTCAGACTGAAGAAAAAGTCTATTTTCTCAAAAAGTAATATTTTGTTATGATACTTTCCTTAGGTAGCACGGACGATAGCGACTTCCTTCGGAATTCCATACCTAGATTTTGAGCCTAGGTCTCAAAATCTCCGAGAGGCAGAAACTCAACGTTTCTGCCTCTTTTGCTACATCGGAAAGTATCGGGTTAGACTTCTTTCATTTTCTACATTATCTTATAAAAAATGAAAAGAGATACTATGATAAAATTTTAGAGAGAATTTAGTTTTGGAAATTTGTCTACAACCTGAAACGTGCCAAATTCTGGCACGTTTTCGCTTTTTATTTTCCGCCGAAAAGTCCTTTGACTTTGTCAGCGAGGCCGTCAAGACCCTTGCCGCCGTCAAGCAGGGCTTTAGCCTGATCAAAGTAATCTCCCAGATCATTTTTGTGCTGATCAATGAAATCCTGAGCAGCAGAGAAGTCTTGTTTTTCAACCAGTTCTTTGACGTGGTTAAACAGTTCAGTTGGGTTCATAGGTTTACCTCATTTCTTTTTCTCTATTAAACCATAAAAGGCGTGAATTTGGAAGTCCCTTTCTTATTTTTGTGCCAGCTGCAGCAAAAAATCATGGCTTTGCAGCTGCTCGCTAGGATCCAGCATGTTTTTAAGATTGATTTCATAGATGGAAGTAGCATCTGGATTGAGCAGCTTAAGAACGGCTTTCCAGTTGATTTTTCCTTGCCCCAAAGGCAGGCTGTCGTGTGTCTTGCCCATAGAATCCACTAAATGATAATGGACAACATGGTCTTTCAAAGTTTTCAGTGAAGCAAGGAGTTTGCGATTGCTGCCCTGCATTTTGATAAAGGCGTGTGAAACATCGTAGGCCAGCCGGTAATTTTTGGCAAATAGCAGAGCGTCATAAGCAGGGTCGCCAAAGTAAAAGAGGGGAGAGATGGAATTTTCAAACATGATGTAACCTCGGCCCAGCTCTGAAAACTTGTCCAGCTGGTCAAAAAGGTATTGATTGGCAGCTTCCCAGCTGCCGTAATAGGCCATCAAAGCTTGATTTCGCATTTCATAAGAACCGTGAAGCAGAACCTGAATATGATGGTCAAATGCCAGCTGCAGCAGGTCATGGGTTGATTTTTCCAAGAAATAAAAGGTCTTAGGAAAGAGCTCTTTAGGTACAATCATCTCCAGAAAATCACCTTGGAAAGTCATCGGCTGATGGAGAATAATTTTGTCTGTAGCGCGCTCCTTAACTTCTTGAATGGCCTCGCCTAGACGCTTGAGTCCGTCTTTTGAAAAATCAGCTTGGTCAGTATAAAATTCCAGCACCTCTGGCTGATGGATCAGGCGGCTGTTTAATTGTTCGGGGTCACTGCTGGTTTTTAAACCTAATTTTGGCACCATATCATCACTCTTTCTCATTTTTAAAGGCCACACAGACCACTTCAGGGACTTTAAAATCATGGCTGAGCTCTGTCAGCCGTCCTGTTTGCCCGTCACGTTTAAAAATGGTAATATTGTCGGAATCTTGATGGCCGACAATGAGGTGACGGTTATCCGGTGTGAGATTAAAGTCACGCGGCTGTCTGCCTGATGTTGGGATGATTTGCAGGCTCTCTAAATTACCCTCATCAGTGACCTTAAAGACTGCAATGGAGTCGTGTCCGCGGTTGCTGGCATAGACAAATTTGCCATCTGAACTGATGCGAATAGCAGCACAGGCATTTTCACCCCTGTAGGCTTTGGGGAGTGTCGAGACTGTTTGGCGGTGTGTGAACTGGCCGTAACCGCAGTAAGTTAGGACTTCTATGCTGGCGTTAAGCTCGCAAATGAGATAGGCAGTTTTTAAATGCGGGTGGAAGACAAGGTGCCGTGCTCCGGCGCCGGGAGCTGCCTGGTAATTGCCGATTCTTTCTGTCTGACCGTTGGGGCGGACAGCATAAGCCGTTACAACATCTGTTCCCAAATCACACGTGACCAGGCAGTTATCAGGTGTCAGGCCTGCAAAATGGACGTGAGCACTGGCTTGGTTAGGATGTATCCCGGAACCGTGATGAACCACTTTATTCACTAGGCTGAGTGTACCGTCATCAGCGATATTATAGATTAAAAGCTCACCCTTATGATAATTGGCACCATAGACTAAGCGGCGCTGCTCATCAACACTGAGGTGGCACAGCGGAGCGCCTGCCTCTAAGACGCGGCTGATGAGATGACCGTCCTGAGTAAAGCTGGCCGCTCCGCCCTTGTCAGCTTGTTTTGAGACGCTGAAAAGATGATTTTGCTTATCAAAAGCCAGATAAGTCGGATTTTCTGCGGCTGCAAACAGCTCCAAATCCGATAGGATTCCCTTTTCAGTATCGAAACGAGCAGTGTAGATACCCTTTGATGTGTGTTTGGTGTAAGTGCCAAAATAAACCCTTTCAATCATTTGAGCCTTCCTTTTAGTTTCTTGTCCAAATTATAGCATAATTTTTGTTATAATAATAAAGGAGAAAAGAGAGGACCTACGAAATGACAAAGTTAGCAACGATTTGTTATATTGATAACGGACGTGAACTGCTGCTCTTGCATCGCAATAAAAAAGAAAATGATGTGCATGAGGGCAAGTGGATCAGTGTCGGCGGCAAAATAGAAAAAGGAGAAAGTCCCGATGAGTGTGCGCGTCGGGAAATTTTTGAAGAAACCCATCTGCAGGTTAAAAAGATGGAGTTCAAAGGTGTCATTACCTTTCCCGACTTTACACCGGGCCACGATTGGTACACCTACGTTTTTAAGGTAACGGATTTTGAAGGGGAGCTTATTTCGGATGAGGAAAGCCGTGAGGGGACACTTGCTTGGGTTCCTTATGACCAGGTACTCCAAAAGCCAACCTGGGAAGGCGATTACGAAATGTTTAAATGGATTTTAGATGATGTTCCCTTTTTCTCAGCCAAATTTACCTATGATCAGAAAAAATTGATTGACAAACAAGTGACGTTTTATGATAAATAGCTTGACAAGCCTCAGCCAAAGAGCAGGCATAAGCTAAGGAATACTTGCTAGGAGGATGCGGATGGACAATAATCAAAGAAAATTTGATGTAACTTGGTTTTTTAAATGGTTCTTAAATAATAAAGCCGTAACAGTTTTACTGGTTTTGCTTTTGGTTTTTTTGAATGTTCTTGTTTTTACGAAAATAAGTCCTATTTTAAAACCCGTCCTTTCTTTTATGGCTGTTATCATGCTTCCCTTGGTCATTTCAGCTCTGCTTTATTATCTTTTAAAGCCTATTGTTGATTTTATTGAAAAGCGAGGTACCAGCCGGGTTACAGCTATTAGCATTGTTTTTGTGTCAATAGCCGGACTTCTGGTTTGGGGAGTTGCTAATATCTTTCCTATGCTCAATGATCAGCTGTCTTCTTTTGTCAGGCAGCTGCCCAGCTATGTTCGGTCTGTTGATAAGCAAGTTTCAGGCCTGTTAAAGAATGATATCTTAGCCAGTTTTCGCCCGCAGATCGAAGAAACGGTTACCAATTTCAGCCAAAAGGCTCTCGATTATGCGGAATCCTTTTCTAAGGGTGCGGTAACCTGGGCAGGCAATTTTGCTTCGGTTATTGCGCGTGTGACGGTTTCTATTTTGATTTCGCCTTTTATTGTTTTTTATCTTTTGCGCGACAGCAGCAAAATGAAAAAAGCCTTTGTCTCTTATCTGCCGACGAAAATGCGTCAGCCGACCCACCGTGTTCTCAGTGATGTCAGCCGTCAGCTGGCAAGTTATGTTCAAGGTCAGGTAACAGTAGCCATTATTGTTGGCTTTCTGTTTTCGCTGATGTTCAGCATTATCGGCCTGCGTTATGCGGTGACGTTTGGGATTTTTGCCGGGTTTTTGAATCTGATTCCCTATGTGGGCAGTTTTTTGGCTACCATACCGGTTTTAATTTTAGCACTGGTTGAAGGCCCGATTATGGTATTGAAGGTCATATTGGTTTTTGTTATTGAACAAACAATTGAAGGACGCTTTGTTTCGCCGCTTGTTCTGGGCAGCAAACTCAGTATCCATCCCATTACCATCATGTTTATTTTGCTGACAGCCGGCTCAATGTTTGGCGTTTGGGGCGTTTTCTTAGGCATTCCTGTCTATGCTTCCCTGAAAGTTCTTGCCAAGGAAATTTTTGAGTGGTACAAACCTGTCAGCGGACTCTATGAAAAAGAAGATGAGGTCAGTAAAGAAGATGTTAAATAGTGAAAAAATGATTGCCGCTATTCACAATCAGGATTTGGCGCATGCTAAAAAATATTTAAAACGAGCGCTGAGAGAAGATGATGCTGAAGCTCTTCTGTCTTTGGCGGACTATTTGCAGTCTATTGGTTTTTACCCGCAGGCTAAAGAAATTTATCTGCAGCTGCAGCCTGATTTCCCTGAAGTGGCTATCAATCTGGCTCAGATTGCAAGTGAGGACGGGCAGATTGACGAGGCGTTTATGTATCTGGATGCCATTGCTCCTGAGAGCCCCGATTATCTGGCAGCGCTTCTGGTTAAAGCTGACTTATACGATGCAGAAGGGCTTACGGATGTTGCAAGGGAAAAAATGCTGGAAGCCAGCCGCATCAGCCAAGATCCTCTTGTGATTTTTGGTCTGGCCGAAATTGAAATGAATTTGGAACTTTTTCAGGAAGCTGTCGAACATTATGCTCAGCTGGATAATCGGGAAATTCTGGAAGCAACCGGCGTTTCAACCTATGAAAGAATCGGCCGTGCTTACGCTGGTTTAGGTAAATTTGAAGCAGCTATTGAGTTTTTTGAAAAGGCCGTCGAAATTGAATTCGATGAGCAGACTGTTTTTGAAACGGCTGTCCTTCTCTATGATCAAGAAGAATACCAAAGAGCTAATCTCTACTTTAAGCAGTTAGATACCATGAATCCTGATTTTGCGGGCTATGAATATGTTTACGCTCTTTCTCTTCATGCTGAACACAAAGCAGAAGATGCCTTGCGCGTGCTGCAGCAGGGTCTGTCCAAAAATGAATTTGACAGCCGTCTGCTGCTGTTAGCTTCACAGCTGTCTTATGAGCTGCACGATAAAAAAGCGGCAGAAGATTATCTGCTGAAGGCTTTGGATGTTGCTGAGGATGATGAAGAAATCCTCATGCGGCTCAGCAACTTATATCTGGAAGAAGAGCGCTTTGAGGAAACGGTAAATCTGGACAATGAATCTATTGACAATGTGCTGACTAAGTGGAACATCGCTAAAGCCTATCAAGCCTTGGACGCTGATGAGAAGGCTCTCGGGATTTACGATGATTTGGCGGTCGATCTGGGCGACAATCCAGAATTTCTCAAGGACTATATCTATATTCTGCGGGAATTCGGCTATAAAGAAAAGGTTAATTCCTTGGCTGACAAGTATTTGCAGCTGGTACCGGATGACAGCGATATAGCAGATTTGCGGGCTCAGCTCTGAGCAGGCAGAAGAAGACATCCGTTTTTGAAAGAGTTTTCACAATTTCGCTCAAAAATTCACAAATAAAAATTCACAAAGTCTGTAAAAATCTGTGGTATAATTGACATGAAACTTGTGAAGAAAGGATTTTAAATGACAGAAAATAATAAGAAAAACCATGGGGCTGACTTGATTGTTGACAGCCTCATTAATCATGATGTCAAGTATGTATTTGGTATTCCGGGGGCTAAAATTGACCGCGTCTTTGATACCTTAGAAGATAAGGGGCCTGAGCTGATTGTGGCCCGCCACGAACAAAACGCTGCCTTTATGGCTCAGGGGATTGGACGGATTACCGGTGAACCCGGTGTCGTTATTGCCACCAGCGGTCCCGGTATCTCGAACCTAGCGACTGGTCTTGTGACAGCAACAGCAGAAGGAGACCCTATTTTGGCTATTGGCGGTCAGGTTAAGCGGGGAGATCTTTTAAAACGTGCTCACCAATCCATGAACAATGTTGCCATGCTGGAGCCGATTACCAAGTATTCAGCCGAAGTTCAGGATCCGCAAACACTGTCTGAAAATATTGCCAATGCTTACCGTCTGGCTAAAGCCGGCAAACCCGGAGCCAGCTTTCTTTCCATTCCTCAAGACGTGACAGACAGTCCTGTTTCTGTCAAAGCCATTAAACCTCTGACAGATCCTAAGCTCGGATCAGCGTCTGTTGCCGATATTAATTACTTGGCACAGGCCATTAAAAATGCTGTCCTGCCTGTCTTGCTTTTGGGAAATGGTGCATCAGCAGCGCCTGTCACAGCGTCTATTCGCCGGCTGCTGGGCGCTGTCAAGCTGCCGGTTGTTGAGACCTTCCAGGGTGCCGGTATTGTTTCACGTGACTTAGAAGATGATACGTTCTTTGGACGTGTCGGTCTGTTTCGCAACCAGCCGGGAGATATGCTGCTTAAACGTTCTGATTTGGTTATTGCTATTGGCTATGATCCGATTGAGTACGAAGCCCGGAACTGGAATGCTGAGATTTCAGCCCGCATTATCGTTATTGATGTAGCTCCTGCGGAGATTGATACCTACTTCCAGCCTGAACGCGAGCTGATCGGCGATATAGCAGAGACGCTTGATCTGCTCCTGCCTGCGGTCAACGGCTACGGGCTTCCGAATGGTTCAGTGGAATACCTTAAAGGTCTTCGCAACAATGTGGTAGAAGATGTCAAATTTGATAAGACACCAAAAGAAGGCCTTGTTCATCCGCTTGATGTGATTGATGTCCTGCAAAATCAGACCACCGATGATATGACTGTTACCGTTGATGTGGGCAGCCACTATATTTGGATGGCTCGTTATTTCAAGAGTTACGAAGCGCGTCATCTGCTCTTTTCAAACGGCATGCAGACCTTAGGGGTCGCTCTTCCTTGGGCGATTTCAGCAAGTCTTTTGCGGCCCAATACCAAAGTTATTTCTGTTTCGGGTGATGGCGGCTTTCTCTTTTCCGGTCAAGAACTGGAGACAGCTGTTCGTCTTAAGCTGCCTATCGTTCATATTATTTGGAATGACGGCAAATACAATATGGTTGAATTTCAGGAAGAGATGAAGTACGGCCGTTCATCGGGCGTTGATTTTGGGTCCGTTGATTTTGTCAAATATGCTGAAAGCTTTGGTGCCAAGGGCTACCGGGCTGACAGCAAGGAGCAGTTTGATGCTGTTTTGAAAACAGCTCTCAAAGAAGCCGAAAACGGCCCTGTACTCATTGACATTCCGATTGATTACAAGGATAATATTAAACTAGGTGAAACGATTTTACCAGATGAGTTTTACTAAAAAGGAGTTTGAAAATGGAAGCCAATAAATTGTTTCAATACAATACTCTGGGAGCCCTTATGGCAGGTCTTTACGGGGGTTCACTAACAGTAGGTGAGCTGCTGGAGTACGGTGATTTGGGTCTTGGGACACTTGATTCTATTGACGGAGAGCTTATTGTTCTGGATGGTAAAGCTTATCAGGCCAAAGGATCCGGAGACAAGCCCGAGGTTGTTGAAGTACCTGATGATATGAAAGTTCCCTATGCAGCGGTTATTCACCACCAAGCCGAGGTTATCTTTAAACAGCGCTTTGAAATGACTGACAAGGAATTGCAGGCGCGCATAGAATCTTATTATGATGGCGAAAATCTTTTCCGCTCGATTAAAATTCACGGAACTTTTGCCAAAATGCACGTGCGTATGATTCCGCGTTCGACATCAGACAAAAAATTTGCCGAAGTAGCAACCCATCAGCCCGAATACACGGCTGATAATATTACGGGTACCATTGTCGGTATCTGGACGCCGGAAATCTTTCACGGTGTCAGTGTAGCGGGTTACCACCTTCATTTCATTTCTGATGACCATACCTTTGGCGGTCATGTCATAGATTATGTGATAACAGAAGGTCAGGTTGAAGTAGGGGCAGTTGATCAGCTGGATCAGCGTTTTCCTGTTCAAGACCGCCAGTATCTTTTTGCGAAATTCAATGCCAAAGAAGTTCGCGGTGATATTGACAAGGCCGAATAAGTTATAAGCAAACAGCTGACAAAGGTTTAGATTAAGCCTTGTCTGCTCTGCTAAGCGCTGGGGCAGATTAAAACCGATTATAAAAAAGTGAGCTGCCGATTGGTAGCTCACTTTTTGTTTGACGTGTTTATGGCTGATTTTTAAATTTGAGCTTGCTGTAAAGGCCAAAGCCGATAATCCAAATCGTTGCACCAATAGCTCCGATGTAGGTTGAATCCTGCAAAAAGAGGGAAACAAAAACAAAGAGAAGAAAGAGTGTGGTGATAGGATTAGAAAGCTTATAAGCCGGCATCAGGTAGCCGTCCGCCATGAAATCACTGGATTGTCTGTATTTGTAGTGGGCAATCATAGTCAGGATATAAATTGCAATATAAACACCTGATGAGGACGCCGTAATCAGGGCGAAAGCATCTGATATTCCCGGAAGCACAGTGATGAAGGCTGAGATAGCAATGACAACTGCTGACATGATAATAGCTCTGCTTGGAACACCTGTCCGTGACAGGCGATTAGCCTTGAAATAACTTAGGACGGGGTTGGGCACTTCATTGGCCAGCTGGTAGAGATGCCGTCCTGTCGAATAAAGAGTGGAATTAAGCGCCGAAGCTGCTGAAGTCAAAACGACAAAATTGATTAAGGCAGCAGCCCATTTGATTCCGGCAAGTTTAAAGACCATGACAAAGGGCGATGCGTTAACCGGCAGAGCCCGCCATGGGAAGATAGCCATGATGGCAAGCAGGGCACCGATATAGAAGATAATAATCCGAACCGGAATTTCCTGAATAGCCTTAGGCAAAACCTTTCTGGGATTCTGTGTTTCTGAGGTTGTAATCCCGACAAATTCGATAGCCTGATAGGCAAAGAAGACCATTTGAAAGGCCATAAAGAATCTTGGCCAGCCTTTGGGGAAAAATTCGAAATGATCTGTGATATTAGCTAGACTGGCATGCCCCTGAGAGGTTTTAAAGTCAGTCAGTACCATGAAAATTCCGGTAGCAATCAAAGCCAAAATAGCAACGATTTTGATCATGGCAAACCAGAATTCTGTTTCTCCGAAAACTCTGACGGCAATCAAGTTGATAGATGACAGCAGTATCAAAAAGACAATCTGGATAATCCAAGCCGGCCATGTGGGGAACCAGTACTGAACATAGGTGGCAACAGCGGTAATTTCTGCCATGCCCAAAAAGATCAGTGACAGCCAGTAGGACCAGCCTGAAAAATGTCCCCAGTCCTTACCGACATACTTGGTAATAAAGTTAATAAAGGTGTGCTGGTCGGGGTCATAATAGAGCATCTCGCCGATAGCCCGCATCATCAGGAACATAAAAAAACCTGTAATCAGGTAAACGATGATGATCGATGGCCCGGTTAGGCTGATGGATCTTCCGGCTCCCAGAAAAAGTCCGGTTCCAATTGTTCCGGCGATAGCAATGAGCTGAACGTGGCGGTTCTGCAGACCGCGGACCATGCCGTTTTCCAGTTCTTTGGAACCCCGGCTGGTCTGTTTGGTATCTGATTGTTCTGACATAATTTCATCCTTTTCCATAATATCTTATTATTATAGTATTATTTTACAAAAAGCACAAATAAAGCTTAAAAAGAAGAGCGGCTTAACAGCAGAAAATAAGCGGGCGAGGGTGCAAACTTAACTGACAGAGCAAAGTTTAATCCCGCCTTTTTAGATTTTCATAGCCTTTATTTTATCTTCACGAGGAGTGACACGCAGGGTTTTTTGCCCTGTATAGGTGACAAAGCCCGGCTTAGCGCCGCTTGGTTTATTGAGCTTTTTGGCTTCAATCATATCCACCTGAACGAGGTTAGAAAGGCGTGCCTTAGAAAAATAGGCAGCTAATTCAGCGGCGTCCGTTTTAATTTCATCGCTAGGATTAAGATTATCCTTGATGAGGACGTGGCTGCCCGGAATATCTTTAGCGTGAAACCAGAGCTCACCTTTTTTGGCCATTTTAAAAGTCAGCTCATCATTTTGCAGATTATTTTTGCCTACCATGATGATGGTTTTACCGTCGGAAGCTAAATAGCGTTCCGGCTTTTTGCGCTTTTGAATTTTTTCCCTGTGGCGGCGTTTGACAAAGCCTGTTTCGACCAGTTCCTCTCGAATCTCGCTGATTTCAGAAAGGCTGGCTTGATTGAGGGCGTTGTCAACACTTTCTAAGTACTGGATAGTGGCTTTGGTCTCTTCAATTAATCCGCCCAGATGCTTGACGGCTTCTTTTAACTTTTGATATTTTTTAAAATAGCGCTGAGCATTCTGGCTGGGGGTCAGAGCCTTATCAAGTGCAATGGTCACTTTTTCACCTGTATAATAATTATCAAGCACCACCTGGTCTTGATTGTTGGGCACCTGATTTAGATAAGTTGTCAGCAGTTCTCCTTTTTGGCGGAAGTCCTCGGCCTTGTCGGTATCCTGCAGTTCTTTTTCTTGTTTTTTGAGTTTTTTCTTATTTTTTTCCAGTTCATTTTGAATGCGGTGAATCAAATCGCTGGCTTGCTGGGCAATGCGGTCGCGTTCAGCCTTGTCTTGGTAAAAATAATCCAGTAAATCAGAAAGGCCGGCAAATGTTTCCTGAGAGTTATTCCAGTTGACTGCTGAAAAGGATTTTTCCGTCAAAACAGGGCAGACCGGCAGGCTGAAAAACTGCTTAAACTGTTTCAGCCTGTCAGTATGCAAGCGCCTGCTTAATTCCTCAGCCGTATCACGCCCCAGTCCTTGAAAAAGTTTTTGCAGGCTGCGGGCCTCAAGATTCTGCGTCTGCAGGATTTCAAAGAGCTTTTCATCAGAGATGGTAAAGGGATTTTGCCCGCTCGTTTTTGGCGGTGCCAGATAGCTGGCGCCGGGGAGAATCGTCCGATAGCTGTTTTGGGAGAAACCGATATGCTTAATGGATTCAATGATTTTTCCTTCATTTTTATCAATCAAGATAATGTTGCTGTGCTTGCCCATAATCTCAGTAATGAGAGTAACCTTGATTTGATCTCCGATTTCATTTTTATTGGAGACGGTGATTTCGATGATTCGGTCATTATCAATCTGCTCGATCTGCTCAATCACTGCTCCCTGCAAGTACTTTCGCATAATCATAGTAAAAGTATTAGGATTTTGAGGATTTTGAAAATCCGTTTTCGTCACCTGAATCCGGCCGAAAACAGGGTGGGCCGAGAGCAACAGCTTATAATTTTGGCGATTATTGCGGACTGATAAAACCAGCTCATGTTCAAAAGGCTGATTAATCTTTTGAATCCGCCCCCCCAGGAGCTGTTCTTGTAATTCCAAGGTTAAATGGTGCAAAAAAAAGCCATCAAAGGACATGGTTTTTCCTCTTTTCTCTTAGTCTTTTCTATTATACCACACGAAAGCTCCAATGCATCTGCCAAGAGCAGGGAAAGCGTTTTTAAGCATATTGAAAAAAGCTGAAAATTGCAGTAAAATAAAGACAGGACTTATTTGAGGAGGAAACATGAAAAATAAACGTTTAATAGGGATTCTAGCAGCTCTGGCTCTGCTTGTTATCGGTATCCTTGTCTACCAGTCTCTCGGCAGGCAAAAACAAAAATCATCTCAATCAGATACTTTTAATGTTGGGGTGCTTCAGTATGTCAGTCACAATGCTCTGGATGAAATTTACCGGGGAATTAAAGACGGCATGAAAGAAGAAGGCTATTCCGGCAAAAAAATTAAAATTGATTTTATGAATGCTGAGGGAGATCAAAGCAAGGTTCAAACCATGAGCCAAACGCTGGTTAACCATAAAAATGATGTTCTGATCGGCATTGCAACGCCGGCAGCACAGGGATTAGCCAGTGCTACAAAGGATATCCCGATTGTTATGGGAGCTGTGACAGATCCGGTCGGTGCTAAGCTGGTTAAAAACCTTAAAAAACCAGACGGCAATGTCACGGGCGTGTCTGACAAGACGCCGATTAAAGCACAGGTTGATTTAGTAAAGACCTTGACACCAAAAGTTAAAACGATCGGTGTCATCTATTCAAGCAGCGAGGATAATTCTAAATCTCAGGTTGCAGAATTTAAGAAAACGGCAGAGAAAAAAGGCTACAAGGTACTTGAGTATGCCGTCCCTTCAACCAATGAAATTGCAACAACCATGAATGTTATGCTGGAAAAAGCAGATGCTGTCTGGATTCCGCTGGACAATACCATTGCCAGTGCCTTTCCGACGGTAGTGTCAGCCGCCAAGGCAGCAAAGAAACCTGTTTATCCAAGCGTTGATACCATGGTCAATGAAGGCGGCCTTGCTTCAGTTGTGGTCGATCAGTATGAGCTTGGTGTTGCTACCGGCAAGATGGCAGTCAAATTATTTGAAGGGGAAAAAGTCTCAGAACTACCTGTTAATATATTTGACAAGGGAACCCCTGTTGTCAATAAAAAAGTAGCTAAAGAACTGGGCGTAACGATTCCTTCTGACGTGCTTAAAAAGGCAAAAAATAAGTAAGTCAAGTCTACTCAAAAACAGATTTTCTTGATTAAGGGAGGAGACAAAGTCAAACATTCACAAATGACTTTTGTCCCCCTCCTTTTTTTGTGTTAAAATAGAAGATATTTATAAAAGAAGGATAGAAGATGTTACTTTCAACCATTTCACAAGGTTTTCTTTGGTCTATTTTAGGCTTAGGAATTTTTATGACCTTTCGGATTTTAGATTTTCCGGATATGACGACCGAAGGCTCCTTTCCCTTGGGCGGTGCCGTAGCGGTGACACTGATTACACAGGGAACTAATGCTTTGTTAGCCACTGTAATTGCTGCTTTGGCGGGCTGTCTGGCAGGCTTGGTAACGGGTCTCCTTTATACAAAAGGAAAGATTCCTACTCTTTTGTCGGGGATTTTGGTCATGACCTCCTGCCATTCCATCATGCTGATGATTATGGGACGTGCTAATCTGGGCTTGCTCAATGCCAGAAAATTACAAGATCTGCTGCCGTTTTCCGGCAGTGTCAACCTGCTTGTTCTGGGGCTTATCTTTGTCATTTTGGCAGTCGGCAGTATGATTTTCTTTTTGAATACCCGTCTGGGACAGGCCTATATTGCGACTGGTGACAATCATGACATGGCACAGAGTTTTGGGATCAATACCGATAAGATGGAGCTGATGGGCTTGGTCTTGTCTAACGGTCTGATTGCTCTGGCTGGGGCTCTTATCAGCCAGCAGGACGGTTATGCTGATGTTTCCAAAGGTATCGGCGTTATTGTCATTGGTTTAGCCAGCATCATTATCGGAGAGGTGCTCTTTTCAACAAGTCTGACCCTGCTGGAGCGCTTGATAGCTATTGTTGTCGGTTCTGTTCTTTACCAATTTTTAATTTTGGCAGTTATTTCTCTAGGCTTCAAAACCAACTATCTCAAGCTCTTTAGTGCGGTAGTGCTGGCTGTCTGCCTGATGATTCCGGAATTAAAAAAGAAATTTTTTAAAGGAGTGAAGCTATCCCGATGACTAAAAAAATTGTTGAATTAAAAAATGCCACGGTTAAAGTAAATAATGGTTTTGATGACTATAAAACAATTCTTGATGATGTCAGCCTTGATATTTATGAGCATGACTTTTTGACCATTCTTGGCGGTAACGGAGCTGGTAAATCCACGCTCTTTAATGTTCTTGCAGGGACGCTCAAACTGACCAGCGGCAGCCTTTCGATCATGGGAGAGGATATGACCGCCTATCCGGCTCAAAAACGTGCCAAATACCTATCGAGGGTCTTTCAAGACCCTAAAATGGGAACAGCGCCGAGGATGACTGTCGCTGAAAATCTTTTGATTGCTAAGTACCGAGGGGAGCGGCGCAGCCTTGTTTCGCGAAATATCCACGCTCATAAAAAGGAATTTCAAGCAGTTATTGATAAAATCGGCAACGGTCTGGAAAAGCATTTGGAAACACCGGCAGGCCTCCTTTCAGGAGGACAAAGGCAGGCTCTGAGCCTGCTGATGGCGATGATTAAGCGGCCTGAATTGCTGCTGCTTGATGAACATACGGCTGCTCTTGATCCCAAAACCAGCGTGGCTTTGATGGAGCTGACCGAAGAGTTTGTCAGCCGTGATCATCTGACTGCTCTCATGATTACCCACCGTATGGAAGACGCTCTCAAATACGGCAACCGGCTGCTGGTCATGAAGGAAGGCCGCATTATTCAGGATCTGTCCGCTGAAGAAAAGGCTGAAATGGACATTTCTGACTACTATGGCCTGTTTGAATAAATTGAAAAATACGCTAAAAAGTTGTATACTACTCGTGTATGCAATTTTTTAATTGCCCGCAGTAATTCGACTTGCCAGTCTGTGCACGAACGCAGGCGGCAGGGACCGTTTGTATGAAAATAAAGATAGTGAAAAATGACAAAAAGTCACCTGACTGCAGTTATCTAAAAACACTATGAAAACATAAGGAGAACTAATGACTGACATTAAAATTATGGCCCTGGGAGGAGTTCGGGAAAATGGGAAGAACTTCTATCTGGCAGAGGTCAATGATTCTATTTTTGTTCTGGATGCCGGACTGAAATATCCGGAGAATGAACAGCTGGGTGTCGATGTGGTAATACCCAATTTGGATTATCTGATCGAAAATAAAAAACGGGTGCAGGGGATCTTTCTGACACACGGACATGCTGACGCAATCGGCGCCCTGCCTTATCTCTTAGCCGATGTTAAGGCACCGGTTTTCGGATCGGAGCTGACGATTGAACTGGCTAAGCTGGTTGTCAAAAATAACGATGCTACCAAGAAATTTCACAACTTTCATGTGGTTGATGCCGAGACTGAAATTGAATTTAGCGATGCTTTGATTTCTTTCTTTAAAACCACTCACTCCATCCCTGAAAGCTTAGGAATCGTTGTGGGGACTAAGGAAGGCAGCATTGTCTATACTGGTGATTTCAAATTTGACCAAGCAGCAAGCAAACTTTATCAAACGGATTTAGCCCGTATTGCTGAAATCGGACGTGACGGTGTTCTGGCACTGTTATCGGATTCTGCCAATGCTGACAGCAATGTTCAAATTGCCAGTGAAGCAGAAGTGGGTGTTGAGATGGAGCAGGTTATCTCCAACTGGGAAGGACGCATTATTGTTGCGGCAGTGGCCTCTAACCTTTTGCGTATCCAGCAGGTTTTTGATTCTGCTGCTAATAATGGCCGCCGTGTCGTTCTGACTGGTTTTGATGTTGAAAATATTGTCCGTACGGCTATTCGTCTTAAAAAGCTCTCGGTCGTGGATGAAAAGCTCATTGTTAAGCCGAAAGACATGCACAAGTTTGAAGATCATGAGCTGATTATTTTAGAAACGGGCCGGATGAGCGAGCCTTTGAACGGTCTGAGAAAGATGGCTGTCGGCCGCCACCGCTATGTAGAAATTAAAGACGGGGATTTGGTATACATTGTGACAACGCCGACTATTTCTAAAGAAGCCGTTGTCGCTCAGGTTGAAAATCTGATTTATAAGGCGGGCGGCAATGTCAGACTGATTACGCAGGATCTCCGAGTATCAGGACATGCCAATGGCCGTGACCTTCAGCTGATGATCAATCTTCTTAAGCCCAAGTATCTTTTCCCGATTCAGGGAGAATATCGAGAATTGGCGGCTCATGCTGATTTGGCACTTGAAATCGGCATGTTCCCAGAAAATATTTATATCATGAAGCGCGGAGACATCATGGTTTACGGCAAAGATGGCTTTGTTCATGAAGGAGCTGTGCCTGCAGGAGATGTTATGATTGATGGCAATGCGATTGGTGACGTGGGTAATATTGTCATGCGTGACCGCAAGGTTCTGTCAGAAGACGGTATCTTTATTGTCGCATTGACCGTCAATAAGAAAGAAAAGAAGATTATTTCCAAGGCAAAAATTAATACTCGCGGCTTTGTTTATGTTAAAAAGAGCCGGGATATTCTGCGTGAAAGTGCTGATATTGTTAATAACGCTGTCGAGAATTATCTGGCTCAGGACAGTTTTGACTGGAGTGAGTTAAAGTCTCTTGTCCGTGATGAAGTCGGCAAATTCTTGTTTGATCAGACCAAGCGCCGTCCGGCAATTTTACCGGTTGTTATGGAAGTCAGGTAAAATATAAAAAAGAAGTGTCCAAATCGCTCGCTTTTTAGGTGAGGATTTCGGACGCTTCTTTTTATTACTTATCTGTAAAATAATAATCATAATGACGGCTGCAGCCAGGGTTGAAAGCGTGCCCGCAATATGGACAGGCATTCTTTCCTTTATACTCTTCAATAGTTAATTCCCTTTGACAGGCACCGCAAAAAACGACCTTGTCTTCTTTTAGATGCTCTGGATAGGGTACAAAATCATGCTCTTCATGACGGTTGTGGCACTTAAAACAAGGATAGTATTTCTGACAGGCAGAGCATTTAAGAGCCACAATATCTGTTGCGCCATGGTAGTCAGTACATCTTGTTTCCTTATCCATTACATCGCCGTAAATTATAACCATGTTTCTTTCCTGCCTTTCTTCTTAAGTTTATCAAAAGAACTTAAATTATGCTATAATGAGGGAAATAAATGGGGGAGAAATTGATTTATGGCCTTTTTTCAAATAGAATATCAATCACAAAGCTTAGATATGGTCCGTCATGTCAATGTTATTTATCCGGATGCTGCAGAAATCAAAGAACAGTATGTTAATGATACCGATATTCCTGTGCTCTATCTCTTGCATGGCATGGGAGGCAATGAGAATTCCTGGCAGAAGCGCACAGCTATTGAACGCCTGCTGAGAAAGACAAATTTAATTGTCATCATGCCATCAACGGATTTAGCTTGGTATACCAACACTGCTTACGGCCTTAATTATTATGACATGATTGCCAAGGAACTGCCGGAAGTGATGCAGCGCTTTTTCCCCAATATGACAAAAAAACGCGAAAAAACCTTTATTGCAGGTCTTTCTATGGGTGGTTACGGTGCTTATAAAATCGCTCTTTCCACGGATCGCTTTTCCCATGCAGCGTCGTTTTCAGGCGCGCTTGGCATCGGTATTGACGGAAAAAGTTTAACCGAAGCTACAGAAGGTTCGCCAAGTTATTGGCAGGGCATCTTTGGTGATTTGCAAGGGGAAGAGCTGCAGGAGCATTTGTTGACCACACTGGCAAAACAATCAGATAAAAAGACAAAATTTTATGCTTGGTGCGGTTATGAAGATTTTCTCTATCCAGCCAATGAAATAGCTGTTAAAAAGTTAAGAGAACTGGGGCTTGATATTGACTATCGTACGGATCACGGCCGGCATGAATGGTATTATTGGGAAAAACAGCTGGATTTTCTTTTGGAATGGCTTCCGATTGATTATCAAAAAGAAGAACGTTTGTCTTAGCCGTATGGCAGAGCCTCTTTTTTACAGACCTTGACATGTTATTTGTAAGAGGTTACAATAAAAGGTATAAATGGAAAGTGAGGAACTTATTTATGAAAAAGAAACTCATCCTTATTTTAGGAACATTTGCTGCGGTCTTGCTTGCAGCCCTGTTGGTTCAAGGAACAGCCAGCGCCAAGTCATCCAATACAAGAGCTGTCTATTATCAAATGTTTAAAGAAGGCAGTGCAGATGTTCGGCTGACTTACTATCATAGAAAAGGAAGCGACCGCGTCACTAAACAGGTGACACAAAACACGATAACCTATGCAGCTCTTAAGGTAGATGATGCAGAAGCAGCCAAGGAAAAGCTTTCTGACGAAGCAGAAAAATACCAAGGTATTACAGGTGTCAAAGAAAGCATCGACTATAAAGATACCTATTTGGTAGAAAAAGTCAGTGTTGACTATAACAAAGCTGATCTTGATGAGTTGGCAGAAAAACTGCCGGAAATAGATCTTGACACACCTTCAGGCAAAAGAGCAGCTTATATTAGTTTAAAGAAAAGTGAAAAATTGCTTAAGAAACAAGGATATACCAAAGTTAAAAAAGGACAGTTTCAAAAACTGAACCTTGAGTAGAAGTTATGTAAAGCGAGACAGCTGACTGTCTCGTTTTTCTTTTTTTACAAATCTGTGATGAGGGAAAAAATCCTTGCTTTTTATGCGCATGCCTGCTATACTTAAATTCAATTTGAAAGTTTTGGGTCTTTTCTAACAAAAAACGAAAGGACATCTCCCCATGAAAACAATCGTTAAGATTTTATTTTTTATTCCTAGGTTAATTTTCAGCCTGATTTGGAGTCTTCTTCGAACGGCAATTATCCTAGCAGTCATTGGATTAGCCTTTTTCTATTTCACCAGCAGCAACAAAGCTGACTTTGGAGCTGCCGTTTCTAATCAGCTTAATAGGTTTTCAACCTTTTTTAGCAGTGATTTCAACCTTCGAGATACCATGTCCAAATTATCTACTGATAACTATGAGCATGAAGGAGGCAGCCGCTGGGCTGAGAATAAGGCTTCGGTCTATATAGCTTCAACTGATGAGACTTTTATTAAAGCTTATCAAACAGCTCTTGCTAATTGGAATGCAACAGGAAGTTTTACTTTTACTATTGTCTCTAATAAAGACTCAGCAGATATTATAGCAACTGATTACACAGATGCTGCTTCTCAGGCTGCCGGTCTGGCCGAATCTGAAACAAATGCTGTTACTAACCGTATCAGCCATGTTGATGTCAAGCTCAATCGCTACTATCTCTTAAATAAGGATTATGGCTACAGTTTTGAGAGAATAGTCCACACGGCAGAGCACGAATTGGGCCATGCAATCGGTCTTAGTCACGATGATAATGAGACCTCGGTAATGGCTTCATCAGGTTCTTATCACGGTATTCAGGATGTTGATGTTGCAGCTGTCAAGAAGCTCTATGCTAATTAAATGTGAGACGGTTTAAGTAATATAATATCTCTATCATATTCATTTAATATTGTTGTTATCTATGAAATAGTAGCAATTGTCAGATTTTGTCATTTTTAGTATCTCATTAGAGAAATATGATGTTCTGCTTAAAGCCGGTTGAAGGTTAGTAAAACAAGGATTTTAAATAATTGAAGACTCTTATTTAATAAGGGTCTTTTTTAATATAATCATAAAATAAAGGAAAACTTTTTTAAAAAATTCAAAGCTATTTGTCTTGAATTTGTAATAAAATAGTGATATTATGACAAAGATGTATCATTTTAGTATACATTAATTTAAAATTATCATAAAGAGGAAACATGAAAAAAATTAAAGTTATGCTTGTTTTCGGTACAAGACCGGAGGCCATTAAGATGGCTCCTTTAATCAGGTCTTTGAAGCAGCAGACCGATCGCTTTGATGCAGTAACAGTGGTGACTGCCCAGCATCGGCAGATGCTTGATCAGGTACTGGAAACATTTCACATTGACCCTGATTATGATTTGAACATTATGAGTAGGCAGCAGACCTTGTCAACGATTACAACCAATGTGATCAACAAACTTGACCAAGTCTTAAAGAGTGAAAAGCCTGATGTTATCTTAGTGCATGGTGACACGACCACAACTCTTGCAGCCAGTATCTCTGCTTTTTACAATCAAATCAAAATTGGTCATGTTGAAGCAGGCCTCAGGACATGGGATAAGTACTCCCCGTTTCCTGAAGAGGTCAACCGTCAGGTAACTGATGTGGTATCGGACCTTTACTTTGCACCGACGAATCAAAGCCGGGACAACCTGTTAAAAGAGAATCATCCTGCTGAGCAGATCTTTGTCACTGGGAACACTGCTATTGATGCGCTGTCTCTGACTGTGAAAGAGGACTACCATCACAAGGTGCTTGATGCCATTAATCCCGATAATCGGATTATTCTAGTCACTATGCATCGCCGTGAAAATCAAGGTGAACCCATGCGCAGAGTGTTTAAAACGATGAGATCTGTTCTGGCTGACTATCCTGATGTCGAAATTGTTTATCCGGTTCATCTCAGTCCTTCTGTGCAGGAAGCAGCCAAAGAGATTTTGGCAGATGCTGAACGCGTTCATCTGATTGAACCGCTCGATGTTGTGGATTTTCATAATCTGGCTAACAAGAGCTATTTCATTATGTCTGATTCCGGCGGTGTTCAAGAGGAAGCTCCTTCACTGGGTAAGCCTGTTTTAGTACTGCGGGATACGACCGAACGTCCGGAAGGCGTAGCTGCCGGGACTTTGAAACTGGTAGGTACCCAAGAAGATGCTGTGAGAAGTGCTATGACAGACTTGCTGGATAATAAAGAGGCCTATGATCAAATGGCTCAGACCAAAAACCCTTACGGGGACGGTCAGGCTTCTGAACGCATTTTAGACGCTATTTCTTATTACTTTAACGGCGGCGAGCGGCCGGAAGATTTTGGAATGGGGGAATGAGTTCAGAATGAGACGATTACTAAATTTTTCCGGCATGCTCTTGCTTTTGATCTTGGCGGCCGGTTCAAGTATCTACGTTGCTTTTCAGTACGGACCGACAATTGCGGGTATTTACGGCTTTCTTATTTTCATGGTTGTGCTGACGCCCTGGTTCTTAACTGATTTGCTGGTAACATGGACAGAACTTTTTGCCCTTATTATCAGTGCCTTTATTCTTGTGGTCGGTATTTCTTATATTCCATTGAGAGACCGCTTAGTTTTGATTTTTGCTCTGCCTATTATTTTAATGATTGCCAATCGGCTGGAAGATCTGACTTTGGAGAAAAGAAGTGCTATTGCCGTTCAGACTTCTAAGGCTAAGAGCTACTATGAATATTATGCCCGCAAGGCTCAGCATTTTGATGACATTACCATTCAGACCATGCTGGTCAGCTGGGCTCATGCTGAACAGTTTAAGCAAACGCAGCCCAAAGAATACTATGCCAGTATCAAGCGGATTAACCGAGCTATCTTTAAGTCAAAAGAAGACAGCGACAGGGTCTTTTATTTGAGAAATGGTTTATTTCTTATTATTCAGACCAGCTCAGATCCCAATTGGCGTAAGGGGCTTGAAGAAGAAATCAGCATTAATCTGAGCAAGATTCGGTTTACTAACGAAAACAGTACTCATGAGATCCAATTCCAGTACGGCTATCAGTTGGTTGATCATGAAAATTGGCAGCGTTATGCCTATTATGAGGATATTCTTAGGAGGCTGGAACGTCTCTTGGAAACTCATATCATTGTAGAATATTAGGTGAGTGGAGTTATGAATTTAACAAATGTATTTTTTAATATCGGGCTTGGCATAAGTCTCTTTTTTGCGGCCTGTTTTGTCATCTTATTCATTAGCTATTTAGTTATTCTTGAAAGAGTCAATAAAAACTTTAAGGCGGTGGATGATGATTAGTCAGATTTTAATGATTATTAGTTTAATCTCAATTTGGTCTTCCTTGGCGATGGCCTTGATTATTCTTATGTCGGCAGTGCATTTCTGGTTTAAACACACTGATTTTGACGTTGACACCAGTCCTCTGCCTGAATATCCGATGATAACGGTGGTTGTTCCGGCCCATAATGAAGATGTGGTTATTGCTCAGACAGCCAAGGCTATTTTAGATATGAATTACCCTCATGACAAGATGGAAGTTATTCTCTTTGCGGATAACTGTGAAGATAATACCTATCTGGAAATGCAAAAGGTGAAAGCTCTGCCGGAATATGCTAACCGTGATTTAACCTTGATTGACCGTACCGGTACAGGCGGAAAAGCTGGCGTTTTGAATGACGCTCTTAAAATGGCTAAAGGGGATTACATCTGTGTTTACGATGCTGATGCCATGCCTGAAAGAAACGCTCTGTATTTCCTTGTACAAAAAGTGATGGAGGATCCGGAACGCCACGTTGCAGCTTTCGGACGCAATAAGACGCGTAACGCCAATCAGAATTTCTTAACACGCTGTATCAACCAAGAAATCGTTGTTACACAGCGGATTCAGCACGTTGGTATGTGGCATTTGGGTAAGATCGGCCGGATTCCCGGAACGAACTTTATCATTAACACAGAATTTGTTAAGAGTATTGGCGGCTGGCGAAACGGTGCGCTGACAGAAGATACGGACATCTCCTTTAAAATCATGCAGAGCGGAAAACTAATCGCTCTGGCTCATAATTCTGAAGCCTTCCAGCAGGAACCTGAAACGCTGAGATCTTATTACTTGCAGAGAAAACGCTGGGCTAAGGGGAATTATGAAGTGGTTATTGCCAACTTCAAACATCTGTTTGGCCGCGGCAACTGGCGTGTAAAATGGGAAGTTTTCTATTATACCTGTACCTTCTTTTGGTTTAATGCGGCCATCGTTTTATCAGATATTCTTTTCTTCTCCAATCTGATTGCTTTGTTTGTCGGCTTATTTAAACCCGGTGTGCAAATCCCGTTTGCATTTGATACGAATAATGTATACATGGCTCAGCTGCTGCTGTTTAACTGGTTCTTGATGATTCTGCTCTATTTGCTGCAGATTTCTATCTCACAGGCCACTCAATACGGTCAGGCAACTGTTCGGCAGATTTGGACGGCGCTGTTGTCCTACTTTACTTATACACAGCTCTTTATCATAGTATCAATCTCATCGATTAGTTCTGTTATCATGGATAAAATCTTACGCCGTGATGGAACGAAATGGGTTAAAACGAAACGATTTGCAGGCTAAAGGAGAAAGAAGTGAAAAAGAAGAAATTAAAATATATTTGGTTTGTCCTCTTTCTTGCAATACTGACTGCAGGATTTTACGTCATTCGTATTAAAAGCACTGATGATATGAAGCAAAATATTTATGAAGAATGGTCTAAATACTATGTGGTAACCCATGGCAAAAGCGCCTATGTGAAGACGGCAGCAAACGAAGATGAAACAACAGCCCTTTCTGAGGGACAGGGCTACGGAATGTACATTGCTGTTGAAGCTGCCCAAAAGGGTGCTGACAGTAAGTCGGAATTCAGCAAGCTCTATCAATACTATATGGATCATCGTACCGCAGGTACACAGCTGATGTCTTGGAAGCAAGACATCAAATCAGACGGTACGATTAAAGATTTGTCTAACAGTGCTACAGACGGGGATCTCTATATCGCTTATTCGCTGATTAAGGCTGCTGAACTCTGGTCAGATAAAGCGGACACCTATAAGAAACAGGCTAAGCTCCTTTTAAATGATATTTTGGCCTACAATTATAATTCAGAAACCAAATCCCTGACTGTCGGAAATTGGGCTGTTAAGGGAAGTGATTACTATGATTTGGTCAGAACATCGGATGTTCTGCCGGAGCAGTTTGATGTCTTCTATAAGTTTAGTAAAAATGACACTTGGAAGACCATTAAATCTTCAATGCTTGCTAGCTTGGAAAAAATGAGTGATCAGCACAAGTCAGGTCTTTTCCCAGACTTCATGTGGGTTCGCAAGTCCGGCGAGGTTAAGGCGGCCAAAGCCAATTTAGTTGCCAGCAAGTATGACGGTGATTATTATTACAATGCCTGCCGTATGCCTTATAACTTAGCCAGAAGCAAAGACAAGCAAAGCCGGAAGATGCTCAAAAAGATGATGAATTTCTTTATGAAACAAAAAGCCATCTATGCGGGCTATAAGCTAAACGGCAAACGCTTGGATGCTCATCAGTCTGCCAGCTTTGATGCTCCCGTCTTTTATGCGGCTAAAAAGCTGGAGCACAAATATGAGCGCCTGCACCAACAGGAAAAGAAAGTCTTTGTTGACGGTTTGTCTTCAACGAATTACTACGATTCAGCTTTGACTACCATGGCTGTTTTGGGAGACTGATGCTTTCCTGAAAAGCAGCAGGACAATTAAGAAACAATTATAAAAAGAGCGGTTTGCTTCAAACTCTGACAATCCTGTCTGAGAGCTGAGCAGCCGCTCTTTTTTTGCTATTGCGGCTGGCTTAGTTGAAGGAGTTTTGATAGAATAGACATATGATTATTTTACAAGGAAACAAGATTGAGCGCTCTTTTGCCGGTGATGTCCTCTTTGATAATATTACTATTCAAGTGGATGAACGGGATCGCATTGCCCTTGTCGGACGTAACGGTGCGGGAAAGTCAACCCTTTTAAAAATACTGGTGGGAGAAGAAGCAGCAAGCTCGGGAAGCGTTGATAAAAAGAAGGGCTTGTCCTTGTCCTACTTGGCACAGGACAGCCGTTTTGATTCGGAAAAAACCATTTTTGATGAGATGCTCCATGTTTTTGACGATTTACGTCAGGACGAAGAGCGTCTGCGTCAGCTGGAAATGAAAATGGGAGAGCTGACAGGCTCTGAATTAGATGACCTCATGCAGACCTATGACAAGCTATCCGAAGATTTCAGGATCAGGGGCGGCTTTACCTATGAGAGTGATATTCGTGCCATTTTAAATGCGTTCCAATTTGATGAGTCCATGTGGGACATGAAAATTTCAGATTTATCAGGCGGTCAGAATACGCGTCTGGCCCTAGCCAAGATGCTCTTAGAAAAGCCGGAACTGCTGGTTCTTGATGAGCCGACCAATCACTTGGATATTGAAACTATTGCCTGGCTGGAAAATTATCTGACGCATTATCAAGGAGCCTTGATTATCGTCAGCCACGACCGCTATTTCTTAGATAAAGTCGCAACCATAACGCTTGATTTAACCAAGCATTCGCTGGATCGTTATGTTGGCAATTATTCTCGTTTCATGGAGCAAAAAGCCCAGAAACTTTTAGCTGAGGAAAAACTGTTTGAAAAGCAGCAAAAGGAAATTGCCAAGTTAGAAGATTTTGTTCAGCGCAATATTGTCCGCGCTTCAACGACCAAGCGTGCCCAGTCGCGGCGTAAGCAGCTGGAAAAAATGGAGCGCTTGGAAAAGCCTGACAGCAATGCTAAAAAGGCTCACATGACCTTTAAATCAAGCAAGCCTTCCGGCAAGGACGTTTTAAAAATTAGCGACGCAGCTATTGGCTATGAGGGTGAGATTTTGTCTGCCCCTATTAATTTGGACGTCAGCAAGTATGATGCTATAGCTGTTGTCGGCCCTAACGGCATCGGCAAAACAACCCTGATAAAGTCAATTCTCGGGACCGTGCCTCTTATTAGGGGCGACGTCAAATACGGTGCTAATGTTCTGCTGGGTTATTATGACCAGACACAGTCTAATCTGACAGCGCGCAATACCGTTTTGGAAGAACTCTGGTCTGCTTTTCCGACAAGTCCGGAAGCAGACATCAGAAACCGCTTGGGAGCTTTTCTGTTTTCCGGCGATGATGTGCAAAAGACAGTTGCCATGCTGTCAGGCGGCGAAAAAGCCCGCCTGCTGCTGGCTAAATTATCCATGGAAGACAATAATTTCCTGGTTTTGGACGAACCGACCAACCACCTGGATATTGACAGCAAAGAAGTGCTTGAAAATGCCCTGATTGACTTTGACGGCACCCTCATTTTTGTCAGTCATGACCGCTATTTTATTAACCGCCTGGCGACTAAGGTCTTGGAGATTTCAGAAAATGGTTCTAAACTTTATCTGGGTGATTATGATTATTATTTAGAGAAGAAATCTGAAGAAACTGCTAAACGTGAAAATCAAGCACTTGCAGCATCAGCAGCCAATACGGCTCAAGACTATCACAGCCAAAAGGCCGGTCAAAAAGAACTTAGGAAGGTTACCCGCCGTCTTGAAGAAGTTGAGAAAACCTTGGAACAGCTTGAAAATCAGCAAGAAAGTATCAGTGAGCAGATGGCGGCAACTAACGATGCCAATCAGCTCATGGATCTGCAAGGGGAAATTGATCAGTTAGTGCTTCAGCAAGAAGAGCTTATGGAAGAATGGGCAGCCTTGTCTGAAAAGGCAGAAGAGTATAGTAGTTAAACAGCATCCTGTTTATCAGATAAAAATTGCTGATTAAATAAAAACAGCTGACAGTGCTTTGGCAGCTTGTGCCAGACAGCTAAAAAAGGGCGGAACGACTGTTCTGATCCTTGCGAATTTGAACTGTTAAATCATAGCTGCAGCCCTCCAAAGATAGATAAAAATCAAGAGAGTGAGCAAAATCAGAAATGTTTGATTTTGCTCACTCTCTTTTAGTGATGACTAGTTAGTAAATTCTGCCTTGCTTTTGACATCACCGTATTCTTCGGGGATTTCGAGACTGAGAATATCTTGATAGCTTGGCAGACTGATGTCCTGACCGTATTTGTTTTTAAGAGCTGTAGTGACCAAACGATAGGCGAGATTGGCATTGCGTGACAGCAAAGGGCCGTGAAAATAAGAACCAAAGATATTTTTATAATGAACGCCTTCGGTAGCGTCTTCCTTATTATTGCCATTGCCGTAAATCACTTTGCCCAGAGGTTTTTCATCTTCAGCCAAAAACGTCCGGCCCTGATGATTTTCAAAACCATAATAGGTTTCATTGAATTCTTCGTTGTGGATTTTAATATCACCAATATAGCGATTGTTATTCTGATTAAGCGTATAATGACCCATGACACCGATGCCGTCAATCTTTTTGCCGTCAGCTTGAATGTAGTACTGTCCTAAAAGCTGAAAACCGCCGCAGATAGCAAGGCCGACGCCGCCTTTGTCAATAAACCGTCCGATAGCCTCTTTTTTACCGGGCAGATCCTTGGCGACGATAGACTGTTCATAGTCTTGGCCGCCGCCGAAGAAAATCATATCGTAGTCCTTTTCGTTAAAGGAATCTCCCAGTGAGACAATATCAAAAGTCATTTGAGCCTTTAATTTTTCACCGACATACTTGAGCATCAGTACATTGCCGTTATCGCCGTATGTGTTGAGCAGATTGCCATAGAGATGGGCAACTTTGAGCTGATAGCGATAATCAGGCCTGTCAGGAGATTGTAAAGATGTATAAACCATTAGTTCATCTCCTTTCCGACAGCGTGTTTGCTTGCTAAGAGACTGCGAAATTCCAGCATGGCAGTATAAGTTGCCAGAATATAAGCATGGTCTGTTTCCTGCTGTTCAATCATCGTCATAATATCCTCTAATTTTTCAGCCTGATGGATTTTATTTTCATCATATCCTGTTACCCGCAGACGTCTGGCAATTTCTGAATGGCGGATGCCGCCTGCAAAGATTTCAGGGATATCCATCTCTAAGATGCTTTCAAAATTGGCATCCCAAATCCAGCTGGTATCAATTCCGTCAGCATAATTAGCATTGAGAAGCACAGACAAGCTGAAAGGATAAGGAGCCAATTTTATCATATCAAGCGCCTGACTGGCACCGACAGGATTTTTGATGAGAATCAGCGTACAGGATTTATTGCCGATTTTAAAGGTTTCCTGGCGGCCAAAGACAGCACGGCTCTTGTCAAAACCAGCCTTAATCTGTTCCGGTTCAACCCCGAAAAATTCGGCGACAGCAACAGCAGCTAAGGCATTGTAAATATTATAAAGGCCGCCGACGTTAATCTTGTAGCTGTTCTTATCAATGATAAATTCAGAAGCTGTATTGGTAATCTTGGTCAGATCCGTCAGTGCATAGTCCAGCTGAGGCCGCTCAAAGCCGCAGTTCTGGCAGATATAATCCCCCAGATTAGCATAGGTGTTGAAGCGGTATTTTAAGATATGCTGGCAGTTGGGACAGAGAATACCTTCCGTATTGTAATGTGCCAATTCAGGTTCATGCTTGTCAATGTCAAAGCCGTAGTAGCGCATAGGATTGACCGTTTTGACAGAATGAAAAAGCGGACTGTCTCCGTTAGCCAAAATAACAGCTTCAGGAGCCTTGGCTGCACCGTCTAAAATCATCTGATAGGTGGTATAAATTTCTCCGTAACGGTCCATCTGATCACGAAAGATGTTGGTGAAGACGAAAAGACTGGGTGTCAGGTATTCTGTAATCTTAGGGAGGCTGGCCTCATCAATCTCTAAGACCGCAATCTTTTTGCCGTTCTTGCTTTTTTTAGCGGTTAAAAAGGTCGCTGTAATTCCTGTAATCATATTGGCACCGCTGGGATTCGTCAGCACCTCGCCGTAGGCTTCCTTCAAAATACCGACTGTCAAAGCAGTGGTCAGGGTTTTACCATTGGTTCCGGTGACAACGACGATTTCGTAATCCTTAGCCAGAGTGTTTAAAATATCTTTATCGCATTGAAGAGCAATTTTCCCCGGCAAAGTTGATCCGCGGCCCAATTTACTGAGAACAAAATGGGCTGTTTTACCGGCAATAATGCCTAATTGTGTTTTAAGAGTCATAAGAACATTTTATCATAAAAAAAGAGTTTGAGATACAGAAAAATCGCTTGAAAAGTGATATAATGGTAAAGCATGTATTTAGCTAGTTTTTACTAAAAGAGAGAATTGTATGAGTACTTTATTTGATGTTAATGCTAATTTTTGGGCCAGTCTGTTTGACAGCCCGCTGAAAATTTTAATTCACGTCCTTGATATTGCCATCGTATCCTGGCTGATTTACAAATTTATCAAGGCTCTGGCCGGGACTAAGGTCATGGCGCTGGTTCAAGGGGTTGTCTTATTTGTTCTTTTTAAATTTATAGCAGAATTTCTGGGATTTACGACAATCGCCTTTTTGATGAATCAGGTGATTACTTACGGGGTTATCGCCGGCGTTATTATCTTTGCTCCTGAAATTCGTTCGGGGCTGGAACGTTTCGGCCGAACGCCCCAGTCGCTCATTCAAAGACAGCCGCTCAGCGATGAGGAAAAGCTAGTCAATGCTTTTGTAAAAGCTGTTGCTTATATGAGCCCGCGAAAAATAGGAGCATTGGTTGCTGTTGAAGAGACGCAGACCCTGCAGGAATATATTGCGACGGGAATTCCCTTGGATGCAGATGTTTCAGGAGAGCTGCTGATTAATATTTTCATTCCTAATACGCCCTTGCATGATGGAGCTGTCATCGTTCAAAACAATAAGATTGCGGCTTCCTGTGCCTATCTGCCTCTCTCTGAGTCCAGCCATATTTCCAAAGAATTTGGAACAAGGCACCGGGCAGCTATCGGACTTTCTGAAAACTCTGATGCCTTTACCTTCGTCGTTTCTGAGGAAACAGGAGCTATATCCATTGCCTACAAAGGAGATTTTGTCCACGATCTGTCTATCGACGCTTTTGAAGTCTTGCTGCGTGATCATTTTATCAAAGAAGAACCTAAGAAAAAGAACCGTCTGAAACAATTCTTTGGAGGTCAACATCATGGTTAAACGAATTTTTACAAAACGCCTGGGGCTGGCTCTTGTTTCAATCTTCTTTGCAGTTTTGCTGTTTTTAACAGCTAATTCTGTTAATTACAGTTCAAGAAATCAAACGAGCGGCCTCTTGCAGACCTACAGCCATACCTTGGAAAATGTTCCTATTGATATCAAGTATGACAGCAATAAATACTTTATCAGCGGTTATTCCTATGATACAGAAGTCTACCTGACCTCCACCAATCGGGTTAAATTAGATTCTGAAATCAATGATGACACCAGACATTTTAAAGTAGTAGCTGACTTATCCAATGCCAGAGAAGGAACCAACAGAGTGCCGCTGGAAGTAAAAGATCTTCCGAGCGGCGTCAGTGCGGAGTCTTCACCGACTACGATAACGGTAAATGTCGGCAAGAAAAAGACGAAGACTTTTAGAGTTGAAGGAAAGGTTACTGCTGATCAGATCGCAGACGGCTACAGACTGGAAAAGGTATCAACCGGTGTGTCTGAGGTGGAGGTAACCAGTGATGAAGCAACCATCAATCAAATTGATCATGTAGCGGCTATTTTGCCGGAAGAGCAGATCCTGTCCAAGGATTACAGCAGCATGGTGACCCTGCAGGCGGTTTCTGAAAGCGGCAAAATTTTGCCAAGTATCATTAATCCAACTAAAACAGACTTGGATGTTGATGTGGGGGAACTGTCAAAAACCGTTCCGATTGTTGTTGAACTGATCGGTCAGCTCAACAATAGTCTGTCAGACATTCGCTATGAACTGCAGACTAAAGAAGCCGTTGTCTACGGTAAACAGGCCGAACTTGATAAGACACCTTACGTTAAAGTTAAAGTCAATATTTCCGATGTCACCAAGGATACAACTAAGACTGTTAATCTGTCGGCCGGAAAACTTAAGGTCAGTCCTGATAAAGTTGCGGTTAAGTTGACAGCAAAGAAAAAATAATATTATAATGACATTAGATTAAAGGGAGGAAGATGCCTAGCATCAAATAATTATGGGAAAATATTTTGGTACCGACGGTGTGCGCGGTGAAGCAAATGTTGAGTTAACGCCGGAGTTAGCCTTTAAACTCGGCCGTTTTGGCGGTTATGTGCTCAGTCAGCATGAAAAAGAAAATCCAACAGTTTTTGTAGCGCGTGATACACGTATTTCAGGTCAGATGCTTGAAAGTGCTCTGGTTGCAGGCCTTTTATCAGCAGGGATTGAGGTCTATCAGCTGGGAGTTTTAGCAACACCCGGTGTGTCTTACTTGGTTCGCACCGAGAAGGCCAGTGCCGGTGTTATGATTTCGGCCAGCCATAACCCCGCCTTGGATAACGGCATTAAATTCTTTGGCAGCGATGGTTTTAAACTGGATGATGACCGTGAACTGGAAATTGAAGCACTTTTGGATGCTGAAGAGGACACTCTGCCGCGGCCAAGTGCGGCTGGTTTAGGAAGACTGATTGACTATCCTGAGGGTGTCCGTAAGTATGAAAAATTCCTCGTTTCTACCGGTGTAGATTTGGAAGGGATGAAGGTTGCTATTGATGCAGCCAACGGTGCAGCCTCGTCATCGGCACGTCAGGTCTTTCTAGATTTAAATGCGGACATTACCGTCATTGGCGATGAGCCTGATGGTCTTAATATCAATGATGGTGTGGGCTCAACCCATCCTGAACAGCTGCAGGAGCTGGTTAGAGAATCTGGTGCAGCTGTCGGACTTGCCTTTGATGGCGACAGTGACCGTCTTATTGCTGTTGATGAAAATGGTGAGATTGTTGATGGCGATAAGATTATGTATATTATCGGTAAGTATCTTGCTGAAAAAGGAAAACTGGCTAAAAACACTATCGTGACAACAGTCATGTCCAATATCGGTTTTCACAAGGCGCTGGATCGGGAAAATATCAACGAGGAGATTACTGCAGTTGGTGACCGCTATGTCGTTGAGGAAATGCGCCGCTCCGGCTATAATCTGGGCGGAGAACAGTCCGGCCATGTGATTATCATGGACTATAACACTACCGGAGACGGTCAGCTGACAGCCATCCAGCTGACCAAGGTCATGAAAGAAACCGGGAAGTCTCTGTCCGAATTAGCCGGTGAAGTCACCATCTATCCGCAAAAACTGGTCAACATTCGTGTTGAAAACGGTATGAAGGATAAGGCTATGGATGTACCGCTGATTGCAAATGTGATTGAAAAGATGGAAACAGAGATGGCTGGCAACGGCCGCATTCTGGTTCGTCCGAGCGGAACAGAACCGCTTTTGCGTATCATGGCAGAGGCGCCTAGTCTCGAAGAGGTTGACTATTATGTTGATACGATTGCTAGGGTCGTAGAAGCAGAAATCGGCATTTAAAACAAGGCTGGCCTTAATTGCCAATGATGCTGTTTTGTATCATGAAGAATATAATAGGAGTCGAAAGCAGCTTTATTCGGCTCCTTTTTGTTTGCAGGCATTGAGCTGTCTGGATAAGTGTCAGAAAGTATAATTTGTGCTATACTAAACGTAGATTAGAAAATGTAAGCGTTTAATAAATGAGAAGGGGTGATTTCATGGCAGATAAGATGACTCAGGTGGTTGAGGATTCTTTGGCAGAAGCTAAAGAGCTGGCAGTGTCTCACCGCAATTATCAGGTGGATATTCCTCACCTATGGTCAGTTTTAGTGCGGCCTGAGCAGTTTGCTTTTCAGTTTTATGAATCTGTAGGAATAAACGGCCATCAGCTGCTGAACGTGATTGACCAGGAAGTTGCCAAAATCCCTGCTTTTTCAACTACCGAAAAAAGCAGCTACGCACGTCTGTACAGCCAGCGTCTGAAAAACCTTCTGGATGATGCACAGAAAGAGATGACGGATTTAGGCGATCAGGTTATAACTGCAGAACACCTCATTCTGGCGCTTTTTAACCAGCAGCGCAATCCAATCACCGTTTTTTTGCTGGAACATGGACTTACCAAAGATATGCTCTATCAAAAAATGAACAAGATGCGTAAGGGAAAGCCGGCGATTTCTTCCAATCAAGAGGCCATTTACGATGCTTTAGAGAAATACGCTGTTAATCTTAACCAGCGTATTCTGGACGGGCACGCCAATAAAATTATTGGCCGTCAGGATGAAATCAACGACATCATTCGAATCTTATCGCGGAAAACCAAAAACAATGCTGTTTTAGTAGGAAATCCGGGTGTCGGCAAAACGGCTGTTATGGAAGGCTTTGTTCAGCGTCTGGTCAAAAATCAGGTGCCTAAAAATCTCCAAGGCAAGCTGATTTACAGTCTTGATATGGGAGCTCTGCTGGCCGGAACTAAATATCGAGGCGAATTTGAAGAGCGGTTTAAGGCTCTCTTAAATGACATTATAGCGTCTGAAGGCAGAATTATTCTTTTTGTGGATGAGATTCATTCGATTGTCAGTGCCGGCCGGACAGAAGGTTCGGTTGATGCCGCCAGTATTTTAAAACCGCTTCTGGCAAGAGGCGATATTCGGATTTTAGGCTCAACCACCTATGCGGAATATCGGGAAAGCATTGAGTATGATAAGGCTCTGGAAAGACGTTTCCAAAGAATTCTGATCCACGAACCGGATACAGAGCAGACCATGGAGATTTTAAAGGGTCTGCAGCCGATGTATGAGAACTTTCACGGGGTCAGGCTTGCCGAAGACACGCTGGAGGCAGCAGTATCACTGTCCAAACGTTATATTTCTGATCGTTTTTTGCCGGACAAGGCTTTGGACTTGATTGATGAGGCCTGTGCGGTCAAGCAAATTGCTGCCAGAGCCTATCCTAAGCAGATAGATGACTTGTCTGTTCAGATTGTTTCTCAGAAAATTCATCTGCTGCGCTTGGCCGATTCTGAAGAAGCAGCCCCGTTAACAGAGCGCTTAGCAAAATTGGAAGAGCAGAAAAAGGCTTTGTTGGCACAGTGGCAAAATGAGCGCCAGCTTTTGGATCAGGAGCAGGAAATTCAGCGGCAGCTGGCAGACTTAGAAGATCAAGCTGACCGTGCCTTAGAAGAAGATCAGATCGCTGAGTACGTTGATTTAAAAGACAGTAAAATTGCAAACCAGCGTCACATTATTGAGGATTTGGAGCAGAAGCGCCTGTCTCAAACAGCAATGATCGATGTTTTAGTCACCAGAGAAGATATTGCCGCCATTGTTGAGCGCTTGACTGGTATAAAGGTGCAAGGTGTTATGGAAAACGAACGTGACCGTCTCTTGCATCTGGAAGATTTGCTGCATGAAAAAATCATCGGGCAAAATCAGGCTGTGCAAAAGGTATCACAGGCTATTATCCGTTCGCGTGCCGGGATTCAAAATCCTAAACGGCCGATCGGCTCTTTCCTTTTTTTGGGGCCGACAGGTGTCGGAAAGACTGCCTTAGCCAAACGCCTAGCTGAAGTACTCTTTGGCAGTGAACTTGAAATGGTGCGTCTGGATATGTCTGAATATATGGAAAAGCATGCCGTTGCCCGTTTGGTGGGACCGCCTCCGGGCTATGTCGGCTATGAAGAAGGCGGCCAGCTGACAGAAGCAGTGCGGCAGCGGCTGTATTCTATCGTTCTTCTTGATGAGATTGAAAAAGCCCATCCGGACGTTTTCAATACCCTGCTGCAGGTTCTGGATGAGGGTCGGCTGACAGACTCTAAAGGACGGACCATTGACTTTAAAAATACTATTTTGATTATGACCAGCAATATTGGTTCATCCAAAATTTTACAGAGCCTGCAGAACTATGGCCGGCTGACAGACGAAGTTCGCAAAGAAGTTTTGGAGGAGTTAAATCACAGTTTCAGGCCTGAATTTCTCAATCGGATTGATGAGACTGTTGTCTTTAATGCGCTCTCTGCAGAAAATATGATCGGTGTGGTTAAGGTCATGATTGCTGATTTGCAAACACGTCTCTTGGATCAAGATGTCCATCTGGAGCTGACAGAGCCTGTTTACGCATTTCTGGCACAAAAGGGATTTGATGTGGCCTTTGGCGCCCGTCCAATACAGAGAACGATCATGCAGGAATTGGAAAATCCGCTTGCCCTGCACATTATTAAGAATCAGACGGACTCTAAAAAAGAGCTCTATGCTAAGGTGTCGCTTGAAAATGACAAGCTCTCCTTTAGCTTTTCTTAATTTTCTAATATTTCACTAATTTTTCAGTCTTTTTAAAAAACAAACCATCGGTTAATGCATTGATAAAGCGCATTAGCTGATGGTTTTTTAGCTTAAAAAAGTATGATAAAAAGAAATTTCACAAACTTTTTTTGCTTGAAATTCCCTATGGAAAGTACTACAATCAAGTTAGAGAAAGCGTTTTCAACAACAATATATAATGCCCTTTAGTTTTTGGAGAAAGGAGCGTGATATTTTGGCTAAGTACGACGTTTTAATTATTGGTGCCGGACCTGGAGGCTATGTTGCCGCTGAAGAAGCTGCCAGGCTTGGCAAGAAGGTTGCCGTTGTTGAAAAGAAGTTTATCGGCGGTACCTGTCTGAATGTCGGCTGTATTCCCTCAAAGGCCTACCTTCAGCACAGCCATTGGCTCTTGTCAATGAAGGAAGCCGCAAAGCACGGAATTTCAACCAATCTTGAAGGGATTGATTTTGAAAAGTTAGTCAATCGTAAAGATCAGGTTGTCTCTGCCTTGCAGGGCGGCATCCATGCGACGTTTAAAACACTGAAAATTGATTACTATGAAGGTGAGGCGATATTTGATAAGGATAAGACTTTCATCGTCAATGGCGAAAAAATTTCAGGAAAAGATGTCATTCTGGCAACCGGAAGCTATCCGTTTATTCCGCCTATTAATGGGATTGACTCGGCAGCCTATCTGACAACAGACACTTTTTTTAGTCTAAAGGTTCTGCCGAAAAAATTTGTCATTATCGGCGGCGGTGTGATTGCTATTGAATTGGCTTTTGCCATGAAACCGCTGGGTGTGGACGTTACAGTTGTCGAAGTGGCACCGCAAATTCTCTTAACAGAGGATGAAGCTGCGCGCAGCATTATCAGAAATAAGCTAAAGGCATTAGGAGTGCGTATCTTTGAAGGCGCTTCAATAAAGGAAGTGACGAAACAGGCAGTTGTTCTGGAAGACGGCGGCGCTCAGGAGTTTGACCAATTATTGGTAGCGACAGGGCGCAAGCCAAATACAAAACTGGCTCAGAAAATGGGTGCTGCTTTGACAGAGCGAGGATTCATCAAGGTTGATGACTACTATGAAACATCAATTCCCCATGTCTACGCTATTGGTGATCTGACAGAAAGTTATATGTTGGCTCATGTTGCCAGCATGGAAGGCATCAAGGCAGTCAAGGCTATTTGCCGCAGGGCAGAAGAGCCTGTAGATGCTCTGGGTGTGCCGCGGTCGCTGTATACAAGCCCGGAAGTGGCCTCTTTTGGGCTCAGTGAAGAAGAAGCCAAAGAACAGGGATATGATGTTCAGGCTGAGCAGCTGCCGTTTTCGTTCAACGGCCGGGCTCTGGCAGCAGCCGAATCAGAAGGATTTGTAAAACTCATCTCAGAAAGGAGGTACCATCAACTATTAGGAGCTGTTATTGTTGGCGAGCACGCAACAGATTTACTGCAGCAGCTGATTTTACTGAGGCAGGCAGAGGGAACCTTGGATCAAGTTGTTGACACTGTCTTTGCTCACCCAACTATTTCAGAACTGATACAGGAAGTTGCTAAACGAATTGTTCAGTAAAGACTTTAACATAGGAGGGAAGCAGAATGCCAAACTATAAAGATTTACCACAAGAATTAACGAGAACCAGAAGCAATACATCTGTTTCAGAACTTGTTGACCTGAGGGTTCACACGGCAACGGACATTGAAGCTGAGGAAGTTTCAAAAGAACAGGCTAAGGACATGTACAAGACCATGTGGGATATCCGGAATTTCGAAGAAAATGCCCGCCGCTTCTTTGCAGCTGGACAAATTCCGGGCTTTGTTCACCTTTATGCAGGTGAAGAAGCAGTCGCTACAGGGGTCTGTGCTAATCTGACAGATAAGGACTATATTACCAGTACTCACCGCGGCCACGGCCACTGTGTGGCTAAGGGCGGCGATCTGAAAGGAATGATGGCTGAAATTTTCGGTAAGGCGACCGGTCTTGGCAAAGGCAAGGGTGGCTCCATGCACATTGCGGACATCGATAAGGGAATTCTGGGTGCCAACGGTATGGTTGGCGGCGGTTTTGGTCTGGCGACCGGAGCAGCTATGCGCAACAAGTATCTCAAAACCGACAATGTCGCTGTCTGCTTTTTCGGTGACGGTGCCGCTAATGAAGGGCTGTTCCACGAATGCCTGAATATGGCATCTATTTGGAAACTGCCTGTCATCTTTGTCAATGAAAATAACCTCTTTGCTGAATCTACACCTCAGTGGTATTCATCCGCATCTCCAACAATTGCTGAAAGAGCTCTGGCTTACGACATGCCGGGTATCCGGGTTAACGGTAAGGACCTCTTTGCTGTTTATCAAGTGGCTAAAGAAGCAGTTGAACGGGCCAGAAGGGGTGAAGGACCAACTCTTATCGAAGCTGTTACTTACCGTAATTACGGTCACTTTGAAGGTGATGAGCAAAAATACAAGGCACCAGACGGTGAAGAAAAAGAATGGGCAGATGTTGATCCTTTGGAAGTCTTCCGTGATCATGTGATTGAACACGATCTGCTGACTGAAGAAGAATTGAACGAAATTCTGGAAGAATCTAGAAAAGACGTCGAAGAGGCTATCCAATACGCTCAAGACAGTCCGATTCCTGCTCCAGAATCCCTGCTTGAAGATGTATTTGCTGAGTAAATGAAGGAGGTTAGAAATGGCTAGAGAACTGTTATTTATGAAAGCAATTAACGAAGCGCTTGATATGGCAATGGCCAAAGATGACACAGTTGTTTTACTTGGTGAAGATATCGCAGGCGGTGTCAAAGTTAAACATTTGGAAGAACAAAATGAAGAAGCTTGGGGCGGTGTTATGGGCGTTACCACCGGACTTATGCCTAAATACGGCCGTGACCGTGTTATTGACACCCCTCTTTCAGAACATGGCTATATGTCAGCTGCAGTTGGGATGGCTCTGACGGGCTTACGTCCGATTCCTGAACTTATGTTCAATGATTTCTTGGGCTTTTGCTTTGATGCTCTGATCGGTCAAGGATCCAAAGTACGCTACATGTTCGGCGGTAAGGCCAAGGTGCCCATGACTGTAAGGACCATGCACGGTGCGGGAGCTTCAGCAGCTGCTCAGCACTCAGGTTCCTACTATGGTATTTTCGGATCGATTCCGGGCCTTAAGGTCGTTGTTCCGGCAACACCTTATGATGCTAAAGGTCTTCTTCTTTCATCTATTGAAGACAACAACATTGTCATCTTTTCAGAAGACAAGACTCTCTACGGATTAAAAGGTGAAGTACCGGAAGAATACTATACGGTTCCAATCGGTAAAGCTGCTGTCCGCCGTGAAGGCAGTGATTTAACTATTGTAACGATCGGCAAGATGCTCTATGTGGCTTATGAAGTAGCTGACCGTTTGGCCCAAGACGGTATTTCTGTTGAAGTGATTGACCTGAGAACTGTTGCACCTTGGGATCAGGAAACAGTCATCGAATCGGTTAAGAAGACAGGGCGCTTGATTGTTGTGGATGAATCCAATCCGCATAACAACACCGCGACAGATATTGCTTCTGTTGTCAATGATAAAGCATTTGACTACTTAGACGGCCCAATTAAATGTGTCTGTGCACCAAATGTGCCGGTGCCATTTGCTACCAATCTTGAACAATTATACATCCCTAATGCAGACCGTGTCATTGAAGAAGCAGCTGAATTGATTGATGACTTGAAGGCCTAGAAGGGGGGATAATATGGCAACAGAAATTGTGATGCCTAAATTAGGTTTAACGATGTCAGAAGGACTGATTAACAAATGGATTGTCAAAGAAGGCGATACCGTTGCTGCGGGCGATCCTGTGTTGGAAATCAGTTCTGAAAAATTAACAAGTGAAGTTGAAGCTCCGGCAGCCGGCGTCATTTTAAAAATTGTCAGAGGTGAAGGAGAAACGGTTCCTTGCAAGCAAGTCATTGCCTGGGTAGGCCAAAAAGGTGAAGCTGTTCCCGATGCAGAAAGTACAGAGCCTGAACCGGATCTGACAGCAGAAGAGAGCAGCACTTCTTCAACCGCAACTGAAGCGACAGAAGCAGCTCCGGCTGCTGCAGCTGTCAAGCATGAAGGCGGACGTATCTTTATCACACCGTTGGCACGTAAAATTGCTGAGGAGAAGGGTCTGGATATTTCTTATATCAAAGGAACAGGCGGCAATGGCCGGATTACACGGCGGGACGTTGAAGCCTTTAATCCGGCAAGTGTTCCGGCTGCTAAGCCTGCTGCTGTCAGGGCAGCTGCTCCTGTGTCCGCTGCCTACGGAGCTGGTCTGACAGGTATGCGCAAGGTTATTGCTGAACGCATGATGAACAGCCTGCAGACAAGTGCGCAGCTAACCATTCACCGTAAGGCTGATGTCACGTCTTTGCTGGCTTTTAGAAAAGATATTCAGTCTAAGGTTAAGGAACCGCTGGAAAATGGTGAAATTGGAATTACAACACTTTTAACCAAGGCGGTTACCAAAGCCTTGCGAGACCACCCGGAAGCCAATGCCTGGTATGCTGACGGGCAGTATCAAGTCCAATCAGAAATTCACATTGGTATAGCGACTGCTTTAAGCGATGGTTTAGTAGTACCGGTTATCCGTAATGCAGACAAGCGGACCTTGTCGGATTTGGGCCGGACTATTAAAGAACAGGCAGCACAAGCTAGAAAAGGAACTCTGGATGCTTCTCTTTATTCGGGTTCAACATTCAGTATTACCAGCCTTGGCGGTCAGGGCGTTGAATACTTCACGCCAATTCTAAATACACCGGAAGTGGCTATCTTAGGTGTTGGTACTATTCAAAAAGCTCTTGCTTTGGATGAAGAAGGACAGGTAGTTGAAAAACAATACCTGCCGCTCAGCCTGAGTATTGACCATCAAGTTTTAGATGGGGCACCTGCTGCTGAATTCTTAGGAACAATTGTTTCCTACTTGGAAGACGCTTACAGCCTCATATTCTAACTAGCTGCAGACCTTACAGCTAAGCATGTAAAGAGTTTGGGACAAAAGTCTCAAACTCTTTCAATTTATGAAGTATCACATATTTAACGCAGTGGTTTATTGGAAGTCCTTATCCCTTGCTACG
>NZ_KE384085.1:19949-35647 GCF_000423725.1 Streptococcus devriesei DSM 19639 | reverse complement strand
TTAACGCAGTGGTTTATTGGAAGTCCTTATCCCTTGCTACGCAAGTGATAGCTCCAACAGTTTGGGGAACTGTTGGAGGATATCCAATTATATGAACGTTAGTTCATGTCAATCCCTAATAAACTGTGCGGAGGTGGGATAGTCTTATCCAGTGGATGATTTCTACCTGAGCCTTAAAATAGGAGAGCGAGGAAAATCGAAATCGCCATTTCATGACGATTTACCGATTTTTGTCCCACTCCCTTCTTTAATGACATTTATATGCTGCGCGCTGTCTGAGCAACTTTGTCCAGCAATTGCTGGCGTTTGTCAGCAGAAATTTTTTCGATACTGGTCAGCTGAGTTAGTTTTACGGGTGAAATGCCGCAGGATTTCAAAACTTGCCGCTTTAAAACCTTCCCATAATCCTGAGCAAAAGGTGTTATAAAGGCCGGTGTGTTATGAGTCGTAATAATCCAAGCAGATTTTCCCTTTAAATGCCCTGCAAGACCTGTCTTTTTGTAGGAGTAGGCAAAACCGCTGACGAAGACCCGATCAATAAAGCCTTTGAGAATAGCCGGCATGCCGCTCCACCAGATAGGGAAAATAAAGATCAGCTGATCCGCCCAAGTTACTAAGCGGCGGTAGTCTTCCATTTCAGCGACCTTATCTAAATCGCGGCGTTTGAGTTTCTCGTCGAATCGCAGTATCGGATCAAAATTCTCAGCATACAAGTCAATGGTTTTAACTGTGTGAGCCTTGGAGAGGTTAGTCTGAACCGTTTTGAGAATTTCAGCATTGAAACTTTTAGGGTTGGGGTGTGCGTAAACGATTAAGGTATTCATGAGCGTTCTCCTTTGATATAGATATCAAGCATGTGATTGATAGTTGTTTGAATGGCCCTATTATCTAAGTCCGCGCCAATCGGGCTCTTGGTCAAAATCGCTAAACCTGAAATAAAGCTCCAAAAATGAAAAAGGGTTTCTGTTTCACTGTTTGAAAAGCCTTCTTCTTTGCGAAGCTTTTTAACGATGCTTTTGAAATGGTCAAATCCCGGCAAATCATAATGGGTGACGATTGTTTCTTGAGTGACTTCCATATATTTAAAGGGGAATTTGACAAAGAGAGCCTCGAAAAAATACGGATAGGTCTGGGCAAAAGCAATGAAATTAAAGCCCATTTTTGCCAGCTGCTTGCGGGCAGTCGGCTCTTTTTGCAGCCCTTGCTGCATCTCCTGACTGAGAAAGGCTGAAAGACGTTTCAAAACGACCCTCAGGTAGTCTTCCTTGCTTTTAAAGTGGCGGTAGGGAGTGGCGTGAGTAACCCCGCAAGTCTTGGCTACTGTCCTTAAAGAAAGTTTATCAATGCCGTGTTTTTGAATCTCAGTCACACCCGTTTCGATCAGCTTTTCTTTGAGCTCTGCAGTGTTTCGTTTCATAGTAAAATACCTAAAACCAAGTAAGAGCAGCGTGTTGTCAGTGTCATTATAATTGCTAAAAACCTTTGTTTTTCGTGCTTTGCTGTGGTTTTGTTCCTTCAATATTTTAAAAAGTAGCCACTGTCTACTTTTTAAAATAAGTTTACACTGTCTACTTTATTTTGTCAAGCCGCTGCTGTAAAAAATTGGGATTTTCTGCTATTTTAGACTAAAAGTGGTAAAATAATAGCATGTATTCAAAACCAAAATCAGCCTATGTGCACATTCCTTTTTGCACACAAATTTGTTACTATTGTGATTTTTCAAAAGTTTTTATCCAAAATCAGCCTGTTGATGCTTATCTAGAAGCTCTGATTAAAGAATTTAACGATTATTATCAGATTAAGGAGTTGCGAACTCTTTATATCGGCGGCGGGACGCCGACTGCTATCTCAGCAGAGCAGCTGGATTATTTGCTGAGCAATTTATCCAAAAATCTTAACTTAGACATGCTGGAAGAATTTACCATTGAAGCTAACCCCGGTGATTTGACTCCGGATAAGATAGCTGTCTTGGAGAAATCAGCAGTTAACCGTGTGTCTTTGGGTGTGCAGACCTTTAATGACAAGCACCTCAAGCAAATTGGCCGGGGGCACAATGAGGCGCAGATTTATGAGAGTATTGACAGCCTGAAACAAGCCGGTTTTAATAATATTTCGATTGATCTGATCTATGCCCTGCCCAATCAGACCATGGCTGATGTCAGGGAAAATGTTGCCAAAGCCTTGGCCTTAGATATTCCTCATCTTAGTCTTTATAGTTTGATTTTGGAGCATCACACTGTTTTTATGAATAAAATGCGCCGCGGCAGGCTCCATTTGCCAACGGAAGATTTAGAAGCTGAAATGTTTGAGTATATCATCAAAGAGCTTGAAAATAACGGCTTTGAACACTATGAAATTTCTAACTTTACCAAGCCCGGCTTTGAAAGCCGCCATAATCTCATGTACTGGGACAATGTCGAATATTTTGGCTGCGGTGCCGGTGCTTCGGGTTATCTTGGGGGTGTCCGCTATCGGAATCGCGGGCCGATTCAGCATTATTTAAAGGCAATCAAAGAAAGCGGACATGCCAGATTTCAGGAGGAGAAACTCAGTCAGTCAGAAAAAATGGAAGAAGAACTCTTTTTGGGTCTGCGCAAGAAATCAGGTGTTTCCATCAAGAACTTTGAGGAAAAATTTGGCCTGCCTCTTCAGGAAGTTTATGGTTCGGCTCTTCATGACTTAGAAGCAAGCGGTCTGGTTGTGATGGATGAGGATAGGCTTAGAATGACTAAAAAAGGTCTCTTTTTAGGAGACACGGTCGCTGAAAAATTTATTTTGGAGTAAAAATCATGGGGAAAAAATACAAAACACGTTATCAAATACCTTTTTATGAATGTGATGTCAATCATAACGTTAAGCTGCCGCATATTTTATCAGTTGCCCTGCAGATTGCCAGCAGTCAGTCTGTGGAGCTAGGCATCGGCGATGAGCGGCTGCTTAACGACTACAATCTGGTCTGGGTTGTTTCAGAGCATGAAATAACCATTAAACGGCTGCCTCAGTTTGGAGAAACCGTGGAAATTGAGACCGAACCGATTTCTTACAACCGCTATTTTTGCTATCGGAAGTTTAGGCTTTTTGATGCTCAGGGTGAGAAAATCATAGATATCCTTTCAACTTTTGTTCTCATGGACTATGACACGCGCAAGGTTCATGATGTTCCCGAGGAAATTATTGCGCCTTACGGATCAGAAAAAATTCGAAAGATTCTGCGGGGTCCCCGGTACAGACCGCTGGAAAATGCAGACAGCACACTGTATCATGTCCGCTATTTTGACCTTGATATCAATGGTCATGTCAACAACAGCCGCTATTTAGAATGGATGTATGATGTGCTTGATTTTGAGTTTTTAAAACACCATGTTCCTAAAAAAATCAATCTCAAATATGTCAAGGAAGTTCAATACGGTCATGACATCAACTCACGCTTGGAACAAGAAGGCCTTTTGACCAAGCACGAAATCATATCAAACGGCAGTATCAATGCTCAAGCTATCACAGAATGGGACAGTATATAATAATAGCTTAAAAATGCGGCAGGCTTGATGAAGAGGAAAAAAATTCCTGTACAGATAAAAAAGAGCGAATCCTTTTGCAGCGCACGGCTGCTTTAAAGGGACAGACATAAAAACGGAAAGAGAGCAAAAAAAGGAATGGCATATAAGGGTTATCTGATTGACCTAGATGGCACGATTTATAAGGGGAAGGACAGAATTCCAGCAGGAGAGGATTTTGTTAAACGGCTGCAGGAGAAGCAGCTCCCATACCTTCTCGTAACCAATAACACGACACGGACACCTGAAATGGTGCAGGAAATGCTGGCGACTTCTTTTAATATTCAGACGCCGCTAAAAACTATTTACACAGCGACCTTAGCGACCATTGATTATATGAATGATATGAAACGCGGCAAAACAGCCTATGTTATCGGAGAGACCGGCCTGAAGACAGCAGTGGCAGAGGCGGGATATGCCCATGACAGTAGCAATCCAGCCTATGTGGTTGTGGGCCTGGATACAGAGCTGACTTACGAAAAGCTGACAGTAGCTACCTTAGCTATTCAAAAAGGAGCAGTCTTTATCGGCACTAATCCTGATCTTAACATCCCTACCGAAAGGGGCCTTCTGCCGGGAGCCGGCTCTATCTTATCCCTCCTAGAAAAAGCAACGCGGGTCAAGCCGATTATCATTGGTAAACCTGAAGCTGTTATTATGAATAAATCACTGGAGCGCTTGGGTGTTAAACGCCACGAGGCTATCATGGTCGGCGATAATTATCTGACAGACATCACGGCCGGTATCAAAAATGATATTGCAACGCTTTTGGTGACGACAGGCTTTACCAAACCGGAAGAGGTGCCCGGTCTGCCGATTAAGCCGGACTATATCTTATCAAGTCTTGCGGAGTGGGATTTCGATGAAAGATAAACTGCATTTTGGTTTAACGGTGCTTTTACTGCTGTCTTTTTCGATTCTTGCGACAATCTATTTGGTCTGGCTTTTTTATCCTTTAGAAATTTCCTGGCTCAAATTAGAGCAGGCTGTCTATATGAAAAGCAGTCAGATTCAGTATAATTTCAACCGTCTCATGCTTTATCTGACGAATCCTTTTAACTGGCGGCTGCTCATGCCGGATTTTTCTTCTTCTAAAAACGGTCTTCATCACTTCAAGCAGGTCAAGCTGCTTTTTCATCTGGCTCAGTTGAGCGCTCTTATAAGTCTGCCGAGTTTTTTGCTTTTCATGAAAAATAGTATTCAAAAGGGCTATGGTCTTTTGTACAGGCGGGTGCTTAGAATTTGTGCCCTCATCCCCATAGTGCTTACTTTAGCAGCAGGGCTTGTCGGTTTTAACACTTTTTTTACGCTTTTCCATCAGGTTTTATTTGCCGGAGATGACACTTGGCTTTTTAACCCTTACACTGACCCTGTGATTTATATTTTACCCGAGGCTTTCTTTTTGCATTGCTTCCTTCTTTTTTTCCTTATTTACGAAATTGTTTTTTGCAGTCTTTTATGGAAAATCAGGCAGCAGCAAAAGCACAGAAAAGTCCATTTCAGCGAGTCTTAAGGGCTCGTTTTTTTATGTCTGTCTGATTTTTAGGTGTTTTTATGATAGGCAGGCGATTTTTAACGTTTTTCGTTGCAGTTTCCGGCCTAAAACCTTACAATGATTAGTATAACTATTTAATGAGGAGCTAAGCATGTTAGAGCTAAAGCATATTACCAAAATCTACGATACAGCGGGGATTAAGCGGACAGCCTTGGACGATGTCAGTATCAATTTTCGGGCTAATGAGTTTGTTTCTGTTTTAGGACAGTCCGGATCCGGGAAAACGACCCTGCTGAATATTATCGGCGGCTTAGATCACTATTCATCGGGTGATTTACTGATTAACGGTAAGTCAACCAAAGATTTTAAAGACAGGGACTGGGATCGTTACCGCAACAATACCATCGGCTTTGTCTTTCAGTCTTATAATCTGATTTCACATCAGACAGCGCTCGCTAATGTTGAATTGGCGCTGACCCTGTCAGGTGTTTCAAAATCAGAACGCCGCAGCCGTGCTTTAGAGGTTCTAAAACGTGTTGGTCTGGAAGATCATATTCATAAAAGACCCAGTCAGATGTCAGGCGGTCAGGTACAGCGGGTCGCTATTGCGCGTGCTTTGGTTAATAACCCTGATATTTTATTGGCTGACGAACCGACCGGAGCTTTGGATTCAGAAACATCTTTGCAGATTATGGATTTGCTCCAAGAAATCGCTCAAGAACGCTTGGTGATTATGGTAACTCACAATCCGGATTTGGCAGAAACCTATTCTAACCGCATTATCCGGGTTTTGGACGGTCGGATTATTGACGACAGCAATCCTTATCAGGACCAAGATCTTGACAAGTCAGCGATTGATTTTAAAAAGACCAAGATGTCTTTTATGACTGCCTTGTCGCTGTCCTTTAACAATTTACTGACTAAAAAAGGCCGGACCTTTCTGACCGCTTTTGCAGGCTCCATTGGCATCATTGGGATTGCCCTGATTTTATCTCTATCAAACGGTGCTCAAAAATACATCGCAAAAACTCAAGAAGATACCTTAGTTGCCTATCCTTTATCTATTGAAAAATCTTCCAATGAAAATTTTGTGGGCTTGCTTGCAGCCGGCAATGAAGAAAGCAGCAGTGACAAGAAGAAATCAGACAAGAAGACGATTAAAACGAGTAATATTTTAAAAAATATGATTTCAACGCAGGTTGTGGATAATGACCTGACCTCGTTTAAAGCCTATATTGAAAAACATTCGCGCAAATTCCGCAGGGTCACTAAGGACATCCAGTATTCTTACAAGCTGTCACCAAGAATTTATCAAACAGATACTTCTAAGGGTGTCAAACCGGTGAATCCCAGCAATCTGAATAAGGAAGTGAAAAATGCCGGCGGTAACATTCAGGTGTTGCTTTCCAACCTCAATGTCTGGCAGGAATTATCCTCCAATGCTAAGATGCTGTCTTCTCAATATCAGATTGTCAATGGCCATCTGCCTGAGAAATACAATGAAGTTGTCCTGATTGCAGACGAAGATGATAAAATCGATGATTATGTTCTCTATAGTCTGGGGATTAAAGACGTCAGCGAGTTAAACAACAAAAAGCAGCTGAAAAACACCAAAGAAAGCAGTTATAACTATTCAGATCTAGTCGGCAGAACCTATAAACTGGTTATCAATTCAGATGTCTATCAAAAAGAAGGAGGGATCTGGGTTGATCGCTCCGACAATGATGCTTATATGAAAAAGGTAGTAAAGGCAGCTGAACCGATTAAAATTGTGGGAATTGTCAAACCCCAAGATGGAACTGCTTCAGGCAGTTCCAATGCCGGAGTCGGCTATAGTCAGAAATTGACCAACTATATTTCTGAAAAGATTAATGCCAGCAGCATTGCCAAAGAGCAGCTGGCCAATAAGAAGCGCAATATCTTTACCGGTCAGGATTTTTCTGCTTCCGGCAAGCCCTTCTCATCTGATAATTTAAGCGCAGAACAAGGCGCTGCTTTGGCTTCAATGTCAGCAGAGGAGATGGCAGATTATGTGAATCGTTATAACGAAAATGCGACTGCCACCTACGATGACAATTTAGAAAAAATCGGCATAATCGACACCGCTAATCCTGAAACTATCAACTTTTATGCGGATTCTTTTGAAGATAAAGAAGCCCTTAAAGATCTGATCAGCGATTACAATAAACAGGTCAAAAAAGATAAGCAAAAATCAAAAGTCATTAATTACACGGATACCATTGGCTTGATGATGTCATCGGTAACCACAATGATTAATGCCATTACTTATATTTTAGTCGGTTTTGTTGCCATTTCACTGGTTGTATCATCGATTATGATTGGTATTATCACCTATATCTCAGTTCTCGAACGGACCAAAGAAATCGGTATTCTGCGCGCCATGGGTGCTTCTAAAAAAGACGTGATGCGCATCTTCACCGCAGAAACCGTTATTGAAGGAGCCATCGCCGGTATTCTTGGTATTTTAATCACACTCCTGCTCAACATCCCTATCAATATGATTGTCAACAATCAGCTGGATATCAGCAGTATCTCTTCTCTGCCTGTCTGGTCGGCAGTAGTGCTGATTGCTATTTCTGTTTTACTGACCGTTTTTGCAGGCATTCTGCCATCACGCGTGGCTGCCAAGAAAGATCCGGTCGAAGCATTGCGGACAGAATAAAGATAAAGAGCGAAACATTAGATAGCATCTTTTGTTTCGTTTTTTAGTTTCAAATCAAATTCTGGGAGCTGGAAAAATTTTTGTGTATAATAAAAGAATCATGCTGCAAAGGAGAAAGACATGAAAGTGCTGGGAATTGCAGATGCAAGTACCTCCTTTTCTTACAATCATTTATTGCTGGCCTTTATTGAAGAACGCTTCGGGCTGGCTTTTGATTTTGAATTGATGGAATTAGAACCTCTTCCTCTTTTTAATCAAGAGGAAAGTCCGGACAACTATCCCATTTTGCAAGAAGCAGCAGCGCACATTTCAGCTGCAGATGGTATTATTTTAGCGGTGGAAGAACACAATCACAGCCTGACACCTAACCTTAAATCACTGCTGGAATGGTTCTCCTTTCCACAAGGTTCCTTTGCCAATAAGCCGGTCATGCTTGTCGGAGCAGCTGATGATGGGCAAATGCCGCAAAGAGCACAGGAGCAGCTGAAGCAGATTTTAAATGCCCCCGGCCTAAGAGCTTGGGTCATGTCTGATAAAACCTTCTTTTTGAAGAAGGCTTCTGAGACCTTTGATCAAGACGGACAAATCGCAGATTCTGCTCTCGTAACCCGCTTAGCCGACAGTTTACAGCACTTTGTCCGCTTTGTCAGTCTGACAGAAAGTTTGAAAGAGAAATAAGTGTGAAACTTTAAAAATTTATTGGGCAATAACTTACTGAAAAAATACAGAAATATTTCTGTATTTTTCGTTTATGTTATTAAAATATGTCATAAATAGTGATATAATAGAAGCGCTTACAGTAAAGCAAAAGAAAAAGCACCGAGCAAGGGTGCGCATAGATGTTTATGGATAACCATATTTTAACTCAAAAGATAAACTATCTTTTGGCTGTGTTGTTTCGAATAGTTCCAACAAAATCAATATACCAAAAATAAAATATAAAATCAACAAAAAGGAGCGAAAATGAAAAAATTTACTCAAAATTATTCTATCGGTTTAGATATAGGTGTCAGCTCGGTAGGTTACGCGGTGGTTGCCGAGGATTTGACTGTACCAACATTCAAGTTTAAAGTAATGGGGGATTCAAAGAAGAAAATCAAGAAAAATTTAATTGGTTCAATTCTTTTTGAATCTGCTAAAACTGCTCAGGAGACACGAAAATTTCGTATTGATAGCCGTAGGCTTGAGAGAAGAAAGAATCGGATTGGATATCTAAGAGATATTTTCAGAGATGAGGTCGAGAAAGTTGATAAAAATTTCTTTAGAAGGCTAGATGAGTCTTTCAGAGTACTTGATGACAAGAGTGAGGATATTCAAGTTAAGCAGCCATTTTTTGGAAATAAAGCATTGGAACGCGAGTATCATAGAAAATATCCGACGATTTATCACTTAAGGAAAAGTCTCGCCGATGCAAAAGAAAATGAATCTAAAGCAGATATTCGTGAAGTTTATATGGCATTGTCGCATATTCTAAAATATCGGGGTCATTTTTTAGTGGCTGGAGACATTAATCCAAATCATATTGATATTCAAGAGAGCTGGAGAGAGTTTCTTGAAGCTTGTCAAGAAACTTTTGATTTAGGATTACCTAATGATTACGGTAAAATTTGTGAAGAATTTGTAAATAAGAACAGTAGGCAAGATAAAGTCAAAACGATATTATCATATTTCCCTACTGAAGTAAAACTAAAAAATGATAGCATCTTCAAACAGCTTTTACAATTACTTTTTGGATTAACAACGAAATTTAGTGAGTGTTTCGATTTAGATGAAGAACCAGATTTAGATTTTTCAAAAGAAAATTATGATGACAATTTAGAAACCTTGCTAGGTGCCCTAGATAGCGATTATGCGGATGTATTTGCGAAATTAGGAGTTCTTAGAGATACGTTGTTGCTGTCAGATATGCTGACTTATAAAGGAGCAACACATGCTCGCTTTTCAGCAACGATGATTGAGCGTTATGAAGAACATCGTAAAGATTTGCAACGTTTGAAAGCATTTTTTAGAAAGAGTTTATCTGAACAGGACTACATTGATATGTTTGGTCAAAAAGTTGACGGTAAATTTGAATTTGACAAGAAAATAAAAAGCTATGCAAGTTATATTTCAAATCAAATGGAATTAAAGGATACGGATAAACAAAAATCCAAGCAACAACTTTTCTATGATAATTTGAGAAAGAAAATTAAAGGAATTGAAGGTTCAGAATACTTTTTAGATAAAATCAATTCAGGTACATTTTTAAGAAAATTGCGAACGACTGATAATGGGGCAATTCCGAATCAGATTCATGCTTACGAGTTTGAAAAAATTATTGATCGCCAAGGTCAAGATTATCCATTTTTGTTAGAAAATAAAGAAAAATTACTGTCTATTTTAACTTACAAGATTCCATATTTTGTTGGACCATTAGCAAAAGGAAATGGCAGCCGATTTGCTTGGTTGAAGCGTCGTGAAAATCTTGATTTTGATGAGACAAGCGATGAGGCGACACGTTCTGGGAAAATCAGACCATGGAATGCTGAACAATTGATTGATATGGATGAGACAAGAAAAGCATTCATTGATAATTTGATTGGGAATGACATTATCTTACTTGACGAAAAAGTAATGCCTAAGCGAAGTCTTGTTTATGAAGAGGTGATGCTACATAATGAGTTATCGCGAGTAAAATATCGGAATAGGTATGGAAAAACATGTTCCATAAAACCTGATTTGAGACGTCAGATTGTAAAAGACTTATTCAAAGCGCAGTCTAAACGTGTGAGTGCAAAAACATTGTTAGACTACTTGCAGAACAATACAGATTTAGCTGTCGAAGAAATTGTTTCAGGTGTTGAAAAAAATAAGTCATTTAATTCCACATTGAAAACTTATAATGATTTCAAAGTTATCTTTTCAGAGCAATTTCTAGACGATGAAGATTATCAGAAAGAACTTGAAGAAATCATTAAAATCATTACTGTGTTCGATGATAAAAAATCAATTGAGGAATACCTGAAGAAATACTCTGGTCAATTAGAGTTTTTAGATGAGACTAAAATTAAGCAGTTATCAAAATTGAGATATACGGGCTGGGGGCGTTATTCAGCTAAATTGTTACTTGAAATCCGTGACGAAGATACAGGTTTTAATTTACTACAATTTATTCGAACTGATGATAGAAATCGGAATTTAACTCAACTAATAACTGATACAGAACTTTCTTTTGATTCAAAAATTAAGGCACTGCAGTCTACGCAATCTGAGGTTGATGATGTATTTGAAGAAGTGAAGAAACTTGCTGGGAGTCCAGCGATTAAGCGTGGTATTTTGAATAGTATTAAGGTTGTTGATGAGTTGGTTAAAATCATGGGGCGTCCTCCACAAAATATTGTCATTGAAATGGCACGTGAGAATATGACCACTGATGAAGGAAAGAATAAAGCAATCTCTCGTCAAAAGAAATTAGAGATGACCTTAAAGAAAATAGAAAATGATTTACTTGATAAAAAAGGTAAATTGCCATTTACGAACGAGCAATTACAGTCAGAGAAGTTGTATTTGTATTGTTTGCAAAAAGGCAAAGATATGTATGCTCTAGATGAAAATGGAAATCCTGCATCATTAAATGTTAAAGAGTTGAATCAGTATGAGGTAGATCATATTATTCCATACAGCTATTTGCCAATTGATTCTATTGATAATAAGGTATTGACTCGTCGCAAGAATAATCAAGAAAAGTTGGATAATGTGCCTAGTAAACAAGTTGTTGGTGATATGAAACCATTTTGGGAAGATCTTTATAAAGCGAAGCTTATTTCTCAAGTAAAATTCCAGCGTTTGACAACTAGTGAGCGAACACCAAATGGTGTGTTGACAGAAGATATGAAGGCAGGCTTTATTGAGCGTCAACTTGTAGAAACTCGTCAAATCACCAAACATGTTGCACGCATTTTGAATGACCGTTTTTCTGATAGTCAAGTAGTGACTTTGAAAGCGCAGTTGGTATCTAATTTTAGAAATATGTTTCATTTGGCAAAAATCAGAGAGCTTAATGATTATCATCATGCGCATGATGCTTACTTGAGTGTTGTTGTAGGGCAAACACTTTTAAATGCTTATCCTAAATTAAAACCAGAGTTAGTTTATGGAAATTATGGCCAATTCAATCGCCATGAAGAGAATAAAGCAACTTTGAAAAAACATCTCTATTCAAATGTGATGAGATTCTTTAATCATATGGATACTAAAGTTCCTAAGGATATTTGGAATACGAGTAAACACCTACCTGTTGTAAAAAATGTGATTTATAATTCACAGATAAATTTTGTCAAACGAACTATGGTGAAAAAAGGTGATTTTTATAACCAAAATCCAGTAGGTAGAGATAATAAAAAAGTGGCAGCAGCAAATCGTTATCCGCTGAAAACTAAAGGAAAACTCTTAAATCCAGAGATTTATGGGGGATACGGTCCGATTAACTCAGCTATGTCGGTATTGGTAGTTGCAGAAAAATACAATCAGAAAAAAGATATAACTGAAATTGTAAAAGAATTTCATGATATTGACATTATTGATTATCCAAAATTTAAGGCAGACGCGCTTGAATTTTTGAATGATAGTTCTGAAAATGAATTTCTTACTAAAAGTGGGCTGAAACGTGTAACTAAATTTCAAAAAATTCCCAAATATGCTTTAATGCAGCAAACTGATGGGAGGAGGGTATTATTTGAAAGTGCAACGAATCTTCATAAGACTTCACAATTTAAATTAGATGAAACACAGGGGGAGTTATTTTTCCATATGAAACGTCTACTGACGAAGTCGAATTTAATGAATTTAAAATCTGACACAGCGATTAAAGAAAGTCAGCAATTCATTTTATCTCATGTTGACGAGTTTGATAATATCGCAAATTCATTGAAGGAGTATGCTGTAAAAATACAGGGAAGTACGAAATCTCTAGATGCGCTTTCTGCGGGATATGAAAATCGTGATATCATTAAAATTACAGTAGATGAAGAAACGGTTCGTTATTATTATGATAATTTTATGAAGATGTTTAGTTTTGTAAAAAGTGGTCCATATAAAGATATTTCAGATTTTTTTGGTGATAAATATAAAGTTGCTCGTGTACGTCCTAAACCAACTAAAAAATTATTAAATGCCACCCTCATCCACCAATCCATCACCGGTCTTTACGAAACGCGGATTGACCTTAGTAAATTAGGAGAAGACTGATGGCAGGATGGAGAACAGTAGTTGTCAATACGCATTCTAAGTTGTCTTATAAGAACAACCACTTAATTTTTAAAGATGCTTATCAGACAGAGATGATTCATCTGTCTGAAATTGACATTTTATTACTTGAGACAACAGATATTGTTTTATCAACAATGCTAATGAAACGTTTGGTTGATGAGAATATTTTAGTCATTTTTTGTGATGATAAACGTCTTCCAACAGCCATGATCATGCCTTACTATGCACGTCACGATTCCAGTTTGCAGCTGGCCAATCAGATTTCTTGGGCAGAAGAGGTGAAATGTGATGTTTGGACGACAATCATTGCTCAAAAGATTTTGAATCAGTCTTGTTATTTGGGAGAATGTTCTTTCTTTGAGAAATCGCAGTCTATCATGGATTTATACCATGATTTGGAACCTTTTGATCCTAGCAACCGAGAGGGACATTCTGCGCGGATTTATTTTAATACCTTGTTTGGAAATGACTTCTCCAGAGAACAAGACAATGATATCAATGCAGGACTTGATTATGGTTACACTCTCCTTTTAAGTATGTTTGCGCGTGAAGTCGTTGTGTCTGGCTGTATGACACAGTTTGGCCTCAAGCATGCCAACCAATTTAATCAGTTCAACTTTGCCAGTGATATTATGGAACCTTTCCGTCCGATTGTTGACCGTATTGTCTATGAAAATCGAAATAGTTCTTTTGTTAAAATAAAACGTGAGCTGTTCAACATGTTTTCAGACACCTATCTTTACAATAACAAAGAGATGTATCTGACAAATATTGTCAGCGATTATACCAAAAAGATAATTAAGGCATTGAATAATAATGGGAAAGGAGTTCCTGAGTTTAGGATATGAGTTACCGATATATGCGAATGATTCTAATGTTTGATATGCCGACAGATACTGCTGAGGAACGCAAAGCATATCGTAAATTCCGGAAATTTTTACTGAGCGAAGGTTTCATCATGCATCAATTTTCCGTTTACAGCAAGCTGCTTTTGAATAACTCTGCTAATACAGCTATGATTGCCCGCCTGAAAGAGAACAATCCCAAAAAGGGCAGCATTACCTTACTGACTGTGACTGAAAAGCAGTTTGCCCGCATGATTTACCTAAATGGTGAGCGTGATGCCAGTGTTGCCAATTCAGATTCACGTTTGGTATTTTTAGGGGAGGCATTTCCGGATGAAACTTAATTTTCCGATATTAGATGAGCCGATTGAACTTGGGAAATCAACGATTTTAGTCATAGAAGATGTACAGGTTTTTGCTCAATTGGTGAGAAACTTTTATCAGTACGAAGAAGATAATGATCTTAAATTATTTGATGAAAAACTGAAGAGCCTAAAAGCATCTGAATTAATGCTTGTAACCGATATTTTAGGTTATGATGTTAATGCGCCATCACTGCTAAAGCTGGTTCATGCTGATTTGGAAAATCAGTTTAATGAGAAACCAGAAGTAAAGTCTATGATTGATAAGCTTGTGAATACTATTACAGGACTGATTGCCTACGAATGTTTAGAGAATGAACTGGATTTGGAATATGATGAAATTACTATTTTGGAGCTGATTAAAGCGCTAGGCGTCAAAATTGAAACGAAAAGTGATACCATTTTTGACAAAATGTTTGAAATCCTTCAAGTTTATAAATATCTGAGTAAAAAGAAAATTCTGGTTTTCTTTAATTCCTTATCCTATTTTCAGAAGGAAGAGATAGTCCAAATTTTGGAATATATTCACTTATCCAATATGACTGTTCTCTTTCTCGAACCGAATAAAATTGATGGATTTTCTCAATATATTTTAGATGAAGATTATTTCTTAATTGCAGAAAATGGCAACTGAAATACGAATAATAAGACAGTCCCTGAATGGGGATTGTCTTTTTATTATGAATTGACAAATACGTATAATGCGTATAAAATAAGAAGTGAGGTTATCGGTTTGCCCTTAACTGGAAAAGAGCTGGCCAAACTGGCTGTAAAAAATGGATGGAGAGAGGTCAGAGTGAGAGGAAGCCATCACCATTTTAAAAAAGACGGAGTGCCTTATATTGTCACGATCCCCATTCATGGCAATCAGTCGGTTAAAATTGGCCTTAAAAAGAAAATCTTAAAAGATTTAGGTTTGCTATGATAGAGGAGGAAGCAGTTATGCTGAAAACATATCCGGCAATTTTTCATAAGGAAGAAGAGGGGTATTGGGTAGAATTTCCTGAATTTGGCGGAGGTGCACAAGGAGAAGATTTGGAAGAAGCCATGAAACATGCGCGTCAAATGTTAGAAAGTGTGCTGGCGTCTTATCTGGATGAGGGCATGGCCTTGCCTGATCCAAGCGATATTCAAGAGTTATCTGCAGAGGATGGCTTTGTTACCATGATTCAAGCTGATCCCAGTCCCTATCTTAAAAATAATAGAGCTATCCGAAAAAATGTAACGGTTCCTGAGTGGTTGGTACGTTTGGCAGATCGCAATCAGATTAATTATTCTGAGGTGCTAACCAAGGCTTTGGAAAAGAAATTACAATTATAAGATAAAAGTAAAAGCGCCAGAAACCTTGATTTCTAGCGCTTTTTTAGGTATAATAAAGTTAAATAAAACGTTGAAAATGGAATCATTTTGAAGCTGAAATCTGGCTGAGATGAATGGCGCGATTACGAAATGTCGAGACAAAAATTGGTCCACGAGGTTTTAGAGCTGTGTTGTTTCGAATGGTTCCAAAAC
>NZ_KE384085.1:0-17846 GCF_000423725.1 Streptococcus devriesei DSM 19639 | reverse complement strand
CCACAAGGAATACATTTATAATCGTTTATGTGATTTTGTGAAACCATATTTCAAGGGAAAAAAGAAAATCTGCGGATTTTCTTTTTTTATCATTAAAAAAACTGCAGCATAGCGCTGCAGTTTTGGCTGTTAGGCACAAGGTTTATCAGGTGATAACTGTGCCGATGATTTCAATGTCATCATCTTCTTGTAAAATGATATCATCATAATGAGGATTGAGCGAAATCAGCCTAATCTCATGGTCTTGTTTGTAGAGTTTTTTGAGATAGGCTTCATTGTTAACAATGGCAACAATAAACTGACCGTGGTAGATCTCCTGTGTTTTCTTCACAAAGATGACTTCACCGTTGTAAAACAGAGGCTCCATACTGTTACCATTGACCTTGAGTGCAATATCGTGTTTGGGGATAGGTGCAGGATAGTTAATGGTTTCTTGTTTTTCATGACCGACCCAGATTCCGGTACCGGCTGAGACCTCGCCATAAAGCACAACAGGCTCGTAACTGTGTCCCAATGCTTGGTAGAGGTCCTTGACCTTTTTAATATTGTCTAAGCGAATCGTATCGTGATGCTTTATTTCATCAGCAATAAATTTATCAACAATCTCCTGATATTCAGTACCGCCGGTGTCATTTGGCCTTTGCTGGTCTGCCAAGCGTTTTTGAGCAGCTAATCCTGTAACTTGCCTTTGTTCAGTCAGCTGCTGCTGGCCGAAATCAAGGAGTTTTTGCTGTCTTTTACTATCGAGCTGCCGAGCAGTGTAAGTAATTTTTTCAAGCACAGAAGAGCCGGATCGTTTAGAAAATCTAGGATCGATATCAGATTTCTGCAGTCCAAAATAATCAGCAATCTTTTGAATATTCCCGGCCTTTGGCAGTGTCCGCCCCTTGACGTATTCATTGAGACTGCTTTTAGGAATATTGAGAACAGATGCTAATTGAGATTGCTTCATGCCGCTTTCTGACAGCAGGCGCTGGATATTGGAGGAGATCACTTTCATGTCTTCAAAATCTTGTGGCGTTAATTTTCCGCGTCCCATATTTCACCTTCTTTAGAAAAATGCTATTTACATAATACCGCTTTCACCTGCAAAAGTAAATAAAAAAAGGGTAAAGGCTTGACTTTCGTTTTAAAACGAATTATAATGTTGCTATTAAAAATAGTTTTCATTGGGGCCAAGTTTTGACGATATAAAATCTTCACCTTAACATTATTTCAAAATTTCAAAATCTTTGTTTCCGTCAAAACGGCTGACTGGTTTCCCTTTTTCTAAGTCAGTCCCCGCCTGAAAGTCAAGAGCGTTGATGTAACGCTGCTATTTTTGACCATGCCCCTAAAAGCGGGCTGTATGGGAATGTTGGTGAGATGAAAGGGGATGTAACAGTGGAGAAGTTGACATTGCGAGCTCTCAGAGTGAACTATAGTTTAAGTCCTAAAGAGGTGGCTGATTGTCTGGGCATTCAACAAGAAACTCTGCTGAAGTATGAAGATGATAGCTCTGATATCCCCATTCATCTGGCTAACGCTTTAGCTGATTACTACGACGTTAATTTAGATTCTGTTTTTTTAGGGCAAACATCCGATTTAAAACAGAAATTCAAAGAGAGTAAGCTTGAAAATAAGGCGAAAAATGCTGATTAGGCTATTTGTATTTTAAATTTAAGTATTCTCTCATCTTTATCAGATAAGTATAAGTAGAATTTTCAGAAAACTTTAATTTATAGTCAAAATAGTTGAAACTCCATTTTATCTTGTTATAATGGAGTTGTATTTTTAATTAGAATTAATACAATGAAGGAAGGTCTCTTATGAAATCGAAAACTGCTAGGATTACTTTGTTAAGCGGGCTTGTTTTAGCCGCATTTGCAACAACAAATGTATTGGCAGAAGATGCAGCAGCCAGCCAAACCTCTGATGCGGCTGCAAATAGCAATACTGCCGGGACAGCACCTGCAGCTTCCAGTCAGCAGGCTCAGTCACCAACGGTGACTGTCACAAAGACAGAAACAGCAGGCAATACGACAGTGACAACATCTGATGTTGCTTCTCAAGAGTTAGAAGATGCCAAAGCAGCAGCGCAAAATGCTAATTTAAATCTTACTGAAACTCCTGCTGTAGAGCAGCCTTCTGTAGCAGCAGCAGATGCTGATAACAAAGCTCAGGCTCAGAAAATTAATCAAGCAGTAGCCGATTATGACCAAGCTAAAACTCAGTATAGTCAGAACCAAAATCAATACCAGCAAAATTTGGCGGCTTATAATACACAAAAAGCTGAATACGATGCCAAAAAGCAGGCCTATGATGATTATCAGCAGCAGGTCTCTTCCGGTCAGGGTGCAGGTAGGGTTGAAAAGGCTCAGGGTCTTATTTTTGAGAACGAGCCAAAAGCTACCGTAACCATTCAAGGGGTTACTGACTATTTGGATAAAGCAGCGCGGGCTGCCCATCTGACAGATGATATTTTGGAGCAGTTCAATACGGATAAGTATTCTGATGCCGAGTTCGTCTTAAACAATCCTTATGATCCTAAAGAAGATGCTTGGTTTAAAATGGCTGTCGGTGAGACAATTGCGGTCACCTATGAAAATATTCTCAATTCAAGCTATAACAAGCAAAAGATCAGCAAGGTTGTTATCACTTATAAATTAAACAGTTCAACAAATAGCGATGGAACTGCTATCGTTGAGCTCTTCCATGATCCGACAAAGACAATCTTTATCGGTGCACAAACCTCTAATACCGGCAGAAATGATAAAATCAGTGTCACTATGCAAGTTACCTTCTTTGATGAGAATGGCAATGCGATTGACTTGAGTGATAACAGATCTATTATGAGTTTGTCATCACTCAACCACTGGACAGCGGATTATGGTGATCATGTGGAAAAGGTTGAATTAGGAAATAATGAATTCATCCAAATTCCGGGCTCATCTATAAGCCTGCACGGTAATGAAATTTACTCAATTGCTGATAATCAATATAAGAAAAATGGTGCAACCTTTGATGGTGATGGCGATGATGGCTGGGATGCAGTCAATGCAGACGGTGATCCTCGTTCCGCTGCAGCTTATTATGGCGCCGGTGCAATGACTTATAAGGGTGAGCCGTTCACCTTTACTGTCGGCGGCAATGACCAAGGAGTTCCGACAGCTATTTGGTTTGCGACTAATTCCACAGTGGCTGTTCCGGAAAATCCAGGCGAAGAGCCTAAGAAGCCCAACGAACCAAAACTTGAAAAACCAACAGTTACTTGGCATAAAAACTTTATTGTGGAAACACAAGGAGTTCCGCCAGAAGTTCCGGAAGATCCGGGAACACTGACACCGGAACCGCCAATGCCGCCTACACCTCAGACACCGCAGCCGCCAACGCCTCCAAGGGCAGAACGTCCTAATGTTATGGTATCTGTTAAACCAAGAGATTTTAGACCGGCTCGAAAAGATGAAACCCGTGTCAGAGAGCGTGAATATCAGCCAACTCTCCCTCAAACCGGAGATGATCGCCATAATAGCCTGAGTGTTATTGGTCTGGTTTCCGCAGCCTTTGCTGCAACTACCCTGTTGGCCGCTAAAAGACGCGAAGATTGATGTATGATAGAGGAAACTGAGAAACGCCTGTTTCTCTCAGACTGAAGAAAAAGTCTATTTTCTCAAAAAGTAATATTTTGTTATGAAACTTTCCTTAGGTAGCACGGACGGCAAAACCAAACGCCAAGGCTATAGCTCTTGACTAGGTTTTGCATTAGATTGCCGTTAGAAATAGTATCGATTTCTAACGGCAATCGTCATAGCGACTTCCTTCGGAATTCCATATCTAGATTTTGAGCCTAGGTCTCAAAATCTCCGAGAGGCAGAAACAGTGAGTTTCTGCCTCTTTTGCTACATCGGAAAGTATCAGGTTAGGCTTTGATCGTTTCTATATCATCTTATAAAAAATGAGAAGTGATACTATTCTATGATGAAATTTTAGAGAGAATTTAGTTTTGGAAGTTTGTCTACAACCTGAGAGAAACGCTTGTTTCTCTGTTTTTTGTACTTTGATATAGCAAAATGCAGCTATTGAGCTGTTCTTGGCACCCTTTGAGAAATCTATGGTAAGGCCTCTTCTTTTTTGTTATAATAAAGCTACTGATTAATTTTAACAAGGACAAGAAATGGATACTGAAACACTTAAAAAACGTCAGGAAAAGATTAGAAATTTTTCAATTATTGCCCATATTGACCATGGGAAATCCACGCTGGCGGATCGTATTTTAGAAAAGACAGAAACAGTCTCCAGCCGTGAGATGCAGGCCCAGCTTTTGGATAGTATGGATTTGGAACGCGAGCGCGGAATTACTATTAAACTGAACGCTATTGAGCTGAATTACACGGCTAAAGACGGTGAAACTTACATTTTTCACTTGATTGACACACCGGGGCATGTGGACTTTACCTATGAAGTTTCCAGATCTCTGGCTGCCTGTGAGGGCGCGATTTTGGTGGTAGATGCTGCACAGGGGATTGAAGCGCAGACCTTGGCGAATGTTTATCTGGCACTGGACAATGATTTGGAAATTTTGCCGGTCATCAATAAGATTGACCTGTCGGCTGCAGATCCGGAGCGTGTACGAGCTGAAATTGAAGATGTGATCGGGCTTGATGCCAGCGAAGCCGTCTTGGCATCTGCCAAGGCAGGAATTGGCATTGAAGATATTCTTGAGCAGATTGTTGAAAAAGTGCCGGCTCCTACAGGCGATGTTGAGGCACCGCTTAAAGCGCTGATCTTTGATTCTGTTTATGATGCCTACCGCGGTGTTATCCTGCAGATCCGTGTTATGGATGGCATGGTTAAGCCGGGAGATAAGATCAAGCTGATGAGTAACGGTAAAACCTTTGATGTGACAGAGGTAGGTATTTTTACTCCTAAGGCTATAGGACGTGATTTTTTGGCAACTGGCGATGTCGGTTATTTGGCAGCCTCTATCAAAACTGTGGCTGACACACGTGTTGGTGATACGGTAACGTTGGCTGACCGTCCGGCTGCTGAGCCCCTTCATGGCTACAAACAAATGAATCCTATGGTTTTTGCAGGAATTTACCCAATTGATTCCAGCAAGTATAATGATTTGCGGGAGGCCTTAGAAAAACTGCAGCTTAATGATGCCAGCCTACAGTTTGAGCCGGAAACATCTCAGGCTCTGGGCTTTGGTTTTCGCTGTGGTTTCTTAGGATTGCTGCACATGGATGTGATTCAGGAACGCTTGGAGCGGGAGTTTAACATTGATCTCATTATGACAGCGCCGTCGGTTGTTTATCACATCAACACGACTGACGGTGAAATGCTGGAAGTCTCCAACCCGTCTGAATTTCCAGATCCGACCAAGGTTGATACGATTGAAGAACCCTATGTCAAAGCCCAGATTATGGTACCGCAGGAATATGTCGGCAGTGTCATGGAATTAGCACAGCGCAAGCGCGGTGATTTTGTGACCATGGATTATATTGATAACAATAGGGTCAATGTGATTTATCAGATTCCTTTAGCTGAAATTGTTTTTGATTTCTTTGATAAATTAAAATCATCAACACGCGGCTATGCCAGCTTTGACTATGAAATTTCTGAATATCGGAAATCAAAGCTAGTAAAAATGGATATTTTACTCAACGGGGATAAGGTTGATGCCCTCAGTTTTATTGTGCACAAGGAATTTGCCTATGAACGCGGCAAGCTGATTGTTGAGAAACTAAAGAAAATTATTCCGCGCCAGCAATTCGAGGTGCCTGTACAGGCAGCGATCGGTCAAAAAATTGCGGCACGCTCAGACATCAAAGCCCTGCGCAAGAATGTTCTTGCCAAATGTTACGGCGGAGATGTCTCTCGGAAGCGCAAACTGCTTGAAAAGCAAAAGGCTGGGAAGAAACGGATGAAGTCTATCGGATCGGTTGAAGTACCGCAGGAAGCCTTCTTAAGCGTGCTGTCAATGGATGATGATGACAAGTAAGGCTGAGAAATCAAAGCTAAGTTAGACCGGTCGGTGTCGCTTGAAGCCGATTTACTGGTGAGAGGGAGAGGGTAATGTGACAGCAAAAAGGAGAGGAGGAGCCCGGTATGCCCATTAGATTAGCTCAAGAAAAGGATATTCCGGATATTGAAAAGCTGCTGCGCCAGATATTTCAGGTGCATTATCAAGTGCGGCCGGATCTTTTCAAGGAAACTAAGGCAGGAAGTAAATATTCTGAAGAAGAATTAAAAGAGCTCCTGCAAGATGATTCCAGACCGATTTTTGTTTATGCTGATGGTGAGGAGCGTGTTTTAGCCCACATGTTTTTGATACTGAAAGAAACCAAAGATTCTCCTATTTCCAAGCCTATGAAGACCCTCTTTATTGATGATTTATGTGTATCCGAAGAAGCCAGGGGACAAAAGATCGGACAGGAACTGTATGAGTTTGCTTTAAAATATGCTAAAGACAAGGGCTGCTATAATTTAACCCTCAATGTCTGGAATGACAATAAAAGAGCTTTGGCTTTTTATGAGCGTCAGGGCTTAAGGCCTCTGGAAACTAAAATGGAAAAAATTCTTTAAAAAACCTTAAAAGGTCTGTTTTTTTAAGGAAAAATTGTGTAAAATAAAGGGAAGAGTAATAGTGAAATTGGAGGGCTGATTATGCCAAGACGTCGTGCTAGCCGCAGAAAATCCAGAAGAAAGACAGTATTTAGTATCTTATTGCTGGGTCTGCTTCTTATTATTATAGGTCTGGCTGTCTATTTTGCTTCTGCCTATTTTAAAAATTCAGATAAAACAGCAGGCAGCAAAACACAGACACATGTTGTCAATCCTAAGAAAGATCCGGAAGAAAAAGAAGAGACAACAACTTCTTCGCAAGCACCGGCGCCAAGTCTTGACTTAGCAGCCATTGCAGCAGGGGACTATGCTTCTGCAGCGGGCACTTGGACCAATGAAGCAGGTGACAGCCTGAAATTAAATGCAACCGGTCTTGAAAGTGCCTCCATTCAAAAGGCAACAGATTTTACACTGACCCCTGGTCAAGCGACAAGTAACACGATTTATCAAGCGACCTTAAGTTCAGCTGATGGAACCGTCGTTTATAACCTTCTGTTTGTCAAAGGCGGAACAACCATTCCTGCTGAGTTCTTTACTGAAGGTTACAGTGATACATCAGACACTTCCCGTGACCGCCTTTACATCAGTGCAGAGACTGTGTTTGCTAATGATGATTTCAGCAAGAGTGTTCTTTATAAATCTGATAGCGAATAATGAAAAAGCAGAGCGACAGCTGTCTGTACCAGACAGCTTTGCCGCTCCGCTTTTTTAATTTGAGGAAATGTTCATTGCTTTTTGATGCTTAACTGCTTTGTTTCTAGAACCGATAAAGTGTTTAATAAACAGTAAACTGTAGCTGAGCAAAAGATAAATAAGGGCAATGCTGAGGGCGTTGATTAAGACGCTTTTGAAACCATACTTGGTCACATTGATAAAAAAGTAGGGGAAAGGACTGTCTGCAGAACCGGGGACCTCCCATTTTAAGATAAGACCGTTAAAAAGCGCTGCAGCAAAGTAGACTAAAGGAAAACTCGTCCAGACGAGCGGATCAAACCAGCGATAACCTCTTGGCCGGTCAATAATCAGGGTATCAAAGATCATTCCCAAAGGAAGAATGTAGTGAACCAGAAAATTTCGCAGCGTATAGTAATCATAGGCTCTCACCTTAGGAGCCAAAATAAAATGATAGACCATAAAAGTCATAACAATAATCATGGTAACGCCGCCCTTAAAACGCAGCAGCCGGCGGTCAATGGGCTTATGCGGAGCCATCATTTCTTTGATAATGAGGTATATCAGAAAGCTAAAGACTAAAACATTTGAGAGGGTGGTATAGTACAAAAGCATACCCCAGCCAGACTGCATGATTTGGATGGAAACACCAATAATACCGGACAGAGAAATAAGAATTCTGAAAATGAGTGTTTTTGACATGGAATACCCTTTCTATCGTGCATAAAACATTTCTTATCATACCATATTTTCATTGACCTGTAAGCAAAAACTTTGTAGAATGAAAGTAAAAAACAAGTTTTAAAGTAGGAAAATTGTGGCTAATTTTATTGATTATGTGAATGCAACTGCCGGGCAGTCTTTTGAAGACCTGCCCTTAAATGAAGTAGATATTGTTTGCTTAAATGAACTGGGCTATCTGCCCTTGGGAGAATGGCTGCAAGAGCCGTATTTAAGGAGAGAGAGCCTGCGCCTCAACGATTATTTGAACGAAGAAATGCTGGCTCATTTTAAGCATGATTTTTTAGTGACTAAAGAGCGCTTGCTGCTGCTTAAAAGCATTCTTTCCAGTCAGCGCTTTGCAGACTTGTCTCTTAGTTACTATGTCAACGAAGTCAGCCCGGAATTTGAACGTCAGTTTGCAGCCATGGTCTTAAGTCTGCCCAAGCATACGCAGCTCATTTTTCGAGGCACTGATGACAGTTTGATTGGCTGGCAGGAAGATTTTCGGATGACCTATATGCGTGAAATTCCGGCTCAGCGGATGGCCAGCCGTTATCTTTCTGATTTTTTAAAGGACTTTGAGGGGTCAATAGTGGTTTCCGGTCATTCCAAAGGCGGAAATCTGGCTGTCTATGCCAGCAGCCACCTGCTCAGTTCCTATCAGGAAAAGATCTCAGCCGTGTACATGTTTGATGCACCCGGTCTCCACCAAAGTGTGCTGTCTTCTTTTGGCTATCGCAATATCCAATCAAAAATTCTGGCAATCCGCCCTAAGGAGTCCATTGTTGGTATTATGCTTACTGCCGGTGTTGCGGTTAAAATTGTCGACAGTGTTTCTTTTGGCATCAATCAGCACAATGTCGCTAATTGGCAGGTTGATTTGCTGCTGGGTCAGTTTATCGAAGTCAGCAAAGGAACAGATTTCAGCCGTGCCTTGGAGAAAACGTTTCAAACGTGGAATGAAGAGCTGTCCAGTCAGGAGCTGAAAATCTTATTTGATACTTTCTTTAATCTCTTTATGGACAACGGTATTGACAGTCTCAATGATTTTTCAGGCTGGAATCCAGATATTCCGCAGAAATTAGGGCATGTGATGACGGATTATTTTCAAGATCTTGATGATGACAAACGCCGTCTCATGCGCAAATCGCTGACCACTTTAGTCAGTCATTTTGCAGAACATTCTTTAGAAAATACGAAAGAAAGCGTCAGCAGCCAATGGCCGAATTTCCTAAAGCGTTTCCAATTACCGTTGAAGTAAAACTATTTTCACTGCTTCAGGGAAATATTTGTTTCCCTGAAGTTTTTTCTTGCCTTGAAGTTCACTCCAAGGTGTATAATGATAGATGTCAACGGGTGAGTCTGAGCATGTCAGCACGGAGGCCCGGCTAAGTTTAAAGAAAGAAGGAATGCAGATGAAAGTAGCGACATTTATTGAACCGGGGAAAATGACTGTTACTGAGGTGCCTATGCCCGAACTGCAAAAAGATACGGATGCTATTATTAAAATTGTACGTGCCTGTGTGTGCGGGTCTGATTTGTGGTGGTTCCGCGGTATTTCCCAGCGTGAAAAAGGATCCTTTGCCGGACATGAGGCGATTGGTATTGTCCAGGAAGTTGGCGCTGCTGTGACAGACGTAAAGCTAGGTGACTTTGTCATTGTTCCCTTCACGCACGGCTGCGGGCATTGTGCAGCCTGCCGAGCCGGCTTTGACGGCAACTGCACTAACAGAGAAGCGGGTGGCAATGCGGGCTATCAAGGTCAGTATCTGCGTTATACCAATGCCAATTGGGCTTTGGTTAAAATTCCGGGTCAGCCGTCAGATTATTCTGATGAGAAGCTGAATTCCCTTTTGACTCTGGCAGATGTGATGGCCACAGGCTATCATGCGGCTAAGACAGCAGAAGTGAAAGCAGGAGACACGGTCGTTGTTATGGGAGACGGTGCTGTCGGCCTTTGCGGTGTTATCGGTGCTAAGCTGCTGGGTGCCGGACGTATTATTGCCATGAGCCGTCATGCTGACCGGCAGGCTCTGGCTGAGGAATTTGGAGCGACGGACATTGTTGCAGAGCGCGGTGATGAAGGTGTGGCGAGAGTTCTTGATTTGACTAAAGGCAATGGGGCTGATGCTGTTCTTGAATGCGTCGGAACTGAGCAATCAGTTGATACAGCCATCAAAATCTGCCGGCCGGGCGCTATTATCGGCCGGGTGGGAGTGCCGCACAATTCTGAGATTGATACCAATGCTTTGTTTTGGAAGAATATTGGTCTGCGCGGCGGTATAGCATCTGTTACCACTTATGACAAAGAAGTTCTCCTGGATGCTGTTTTAAATGATGACATTCACCCCGGCCGTGTCTTTACCAAGCGTTTCCAGCTGGATGATATTCAGTCGGCCTATGAAGCAATGGACAAGCGTGAAGCTGTCAAATCTTTGATCATTATCAACGAAGACTAGCTCTTAAGCTCTGCTATGTTTTAAAAATCAAGGAGAAGATAATGAATATCAAAAAAGTCAGTGAGCTGACAGGAGTCTCTGCGGATACCATTCGCTATTATGAGCGGATTGGATTGATTCCGCCCGTGCCGCGCCACAAGTCGGGTGTGCGGGATTTTACAGAGCATGAAATCGGCATTCTGGAATTTGTCCGCTGCTTTCGCAAGGCAGGTATGAGTGTGGAGTCGCTTATTGAGTATATTGCCTTATTGGAAAAGGGCGAAGGTACCGAAGAGGCTCGTCTGGCTCTGCTGGTAGAACAGCGTGACGAGATGGATGCTCGAATTTATGAACTGAATCAGGCTCGTGAGCGTCTGAATTATAAAATCGAAAACTATGAAAATAAAATTCAAAAGCGAGAACATGAACTGTTTGATGAAAGTGAGGAAGGCTGATGGAATATGTTACCTTATCAAATGGACTGAAAATGCCGATTCTTGGTTTTGGTGTTTACCAAGTACCTGATTTGGCTGAATGCGAGCGCGCTGTCAGCGATGCCATTGCTGTCGGTTACCGTTTAATTGACACCGCGCAGGCCTATCAAAATGAAGAAGCAGTAGGCGCGGCCATCAAGAAATCCGGTCTGGCGCGTGAGGAATTTTTCCTTACAACCAAGATTTGGATTTCCAATGCCGGCTATGAGAAGGCCAAAGCTTCTCTGGATGAATCGCTGCGCAAACTGCAGACAGATTATATTGATCTTGTATTGATTCACCAGCCCTTTAATGATTATTACGGTTCTTACAGAGCAATGGAAGAGTATTACAAGGCAGGCAAAATCAAGGCGATTGGTGTAAGCAATTTTTACCCTGACCGCTTGGTTGATTTGGCGCTTTTTGCAGAAATTCCACCCATGGTTAACCAAGTAGAAACCCATGTGTTTAACCAACAGATTGAGGCTCAGAAGGTTAATAGTGAGTATGGTGTGCAGCTGGAATCTTGGGGACCGTTTGCCGAAGGGAAAAATCATTTCTTTACTAATGAAACTTTAGTGACTATCGGTAAACAGTATGGCAAAAGTGCGGCTCAGGTTGCCCTGCGCTACCTCGTCCAGCGTGGAATTGTTGCTATTCCTAAATCAGTTCATAAGGAAAGGATGGCACAAAATTTTGATGTTTTTGATTTTACTTTATCTGACGATGACATGGATAGAATCCGTCAGTTAGATCAAAAAACCAGCCTGTTTATTGACCATCACAATCCAGAAACTGTTAAATTTTTAGCAAATTATTAGTAAAGGAGGTTATTTATTATGACAAAAAACGAAGAGGTTGCTGACGGTATTATTTTTCCCCGCGGACCTAAAAATGAAGCCTATGCTTCTGTGTTTACAGGTCAGTCTTATCTGCAGATGCTGGCTTCTGCGCCTGATGACAGTGTTCATATTGGCAATGTGACTTTTGAACCGGGCTGCCGCAATAATTGGCATGTTCATACCAATGGCTACCAAATACTTTTGGTGACAGGCGGAGAAGGTCTTTATCAAGAAGAAGGAAAGCCGGCTCGTCTTTTGCATGCAGGGGATACTGTGGTGACACAAAAGGGAGTTAAGCACTGGCATGGCGCTGCACCTGACTCTTGGTTTGTTCATGTGGCTGTAACTGCAGGCGACAGTGAATTTTTAGAACCTGTCACCGATTACGATTATGAAGAGGCTGTTAAGAAAGCTAATTAAAGTAAATAAACCATAAACAACTATGTGACAGCCAGTCTATCTGCTATTCAAAGTAAGACTTAAGGTCATTTGACTGGTTCAACCGTAGACTGCTTTGTTACTGTATTTTAGAAAGGAAGAAAGATTATGATTAAACAAACTGCCGGACGAGACCGCTTAGGAGATTTTGCACCAGAATTTGCTCATTATAACGATGATGTTCTTTTTGGTGAAAATTGGAACAATGAAGATATTGATTTAAAAACAAGGACTATTATTACGGTCGTTGCACTTATGTCATCAGGGATTACTGATTCTTCTTTGAAGTACCATTTATTAAATGCTAAAAACAATGGTGTCAGCAAAGAAGAAATTGCCGCTATCATTACACACGTTGCATTCTATGTAGGCTGGCCAAAAGGCTGGGCAGTTTTCAATCTGGCCAAAGAAATTTGGACGGACTAAGATCAATTTTACTGCTGACTTAAGAAAGAGGCTGAGACAGCCCTCCGAGATTGTTTAGACGGGATACTTACACTTAGTCAGAAGGAGATTCACCAATTAATTCTGGCTAACCAAAAAATCAATTAGGCTTTTCAAAAGTCACTTTAATAGGGGGTAAGACACTTGAAATTTATCATCTGCCTTTCTCCTTAAAAATTGAGATAAAGCCTCATGCAGTATCGCTGATGCTTGCAAGTATTTAATTTATCAGCCTAGGTGCAAAAAACACCAATCATTAGAGAGTGGGACAAAAATCGGTAAATCGTCATGAAATGGCGATTTCGATTTTGTTGTCCCACCTCCGCACAGTTTATTAGGATGGCCGCTATCCCTTGCGTAGCAAGGGATAAGGACTTCCAATAAACCACTGCGTTAAATATGTGATACTTCATAAATTGAAAGAGTTTGAGACTTTTGTCCCAAACTCTTTTATAGGTTTTGGCTCTTAAATCTGGTCAATGAAGTCCAGGTCCTTTTATCTGCTTCAAAAAAATAAGAAAAAGGCTTGACTTATAGTGAACTATAAGTGATAAAGTAATCATTGTAAATGATAGAAGTTGTGCAATCATGATTGAGGACTTGGTATCATTTTTTTGAATAGGCCTGCAATGCTTTGCACAAAGATGAGGCTTTTCTAGATATATTAGCGTCTTTATCAGCTTCTCTATTTTGCTTGGCATGGCTTTATATCACAAAAAGGAGGTCATTAACATGACAGAAAATACAGCACCAATCGTACTTGGAACATGGTCTTGGGGAACTGGCGGATTTGCCGGTGGAAATGTGGTCTTTGGCAATAGCCTTGACACCGCAGACCTCAAGGATGTTTTCAAAACAGCTATGGATGAAGGGCTAAACACCTTTGATACGGCTTTCGCCTATGCTAATGGTGAATCCGAACGTATCTTGGGTGAACTTGCTGGTCAGTACGATCGCTCAAAAGTGATCCTTTCAGACAAGTTTACCCCTGGTATGCAGGATGATACCAAGGAAAATCCTGTAGAGGACATGCTGGAAGGAAGCCTCAAACGTCTCGGCACTGATTACATTGATATTTATTGGATTCACAATTCAACAGATGTTGAACGCTGGACCCCCTTCTTGGCTGACTTGGTCAAATCAGGCCGTGTTAAGCGCATCGGGGTATCTAACCACAGTCTTGAACAAGTCAAACGTGTCCAAGACATTTTGAAACCTGCCGGTGTTCAAATCTCTGCTGTCCAAAATCACTTTAGCCTGCTTTACCGCAACTCTATTGCTGATGGTCTTCTTGACTACTGTAAAGAAAATCATATCCAATTTTTCTCATACATGGTCTTGGAACAAGGGGCTTTGTCTGGCAAATATGACAGTCAGCACCCAATGCCTGCTGACTCTAACCGTGGTAAAACCTACAATCCAATCTTCCCAGCTTTGGGTGATTTACTGGCTGAGCTGAAACGTTTGGCAGACCATTACAAGGTCAGTCCAGCTCAAATTGCGACCGCCTGGGCTATTGGACGCGGCACGACACCGATCCTTGGTGTGACAAAAGCAGAGCAAGTCGAAGATGCTGCTAAAGCTAGTCATGTGCACCTTACAGATGAAGAAATGGCTACTCTTGAAAATCTGGCGACTCAATCAGGTGTCGATACACGCGGTGGCTGGGAAGGTCAAGCCTAAGGAGGTTCTTATGTTTTTAATCACTATTACAATCAAATCAGATCAAGTTCCAGAGAATCAAGCAGAAGAGTTTTTGGCTAAGCATAGAGCTTGGTTCAACTCTCAGTTTGAAGCAGGTCACTTTAAAATCGTAGGTCCCCTGAAAGATCGCGGCATGGCAGGGATTGTCATTGCTAAAGCGGATTCCCGTCAGGAACTTGATGCTATGATTGCAAAAGACGCCTACTATCCAAACCTTGCGACTTATGATGTAGCCGAATTTAAAGCCAATCTGGTTGCAGATGACATAACAGGAGATTAAAATGACAACAAAAATTTTTCTATTCCATCCCAATTTAGCATCTTCTAGGGCTAATAAAGCGTTGGCTAAGGCTGCTCAAAGCGCTGGGATTGAGGTTCGTAATCTCTATGCCCTTTATCCTGACGGTAAGATTGATGTCAAAAAAGAACAGGCTGTGCTTACAGCTACAGACCGTATTGTCTTGCAGTTTCCGATGTACTGGTATTCCATGCCATCCTTGATGAAGGAATGGCTGGATCAGGTACTAGAATATGGTTGGGCTTACGGTTCATCTGGTGATGCCCTGCAAGGCAAGAAAGTCCTTCTTGCTGTCACGCAAGGTGCGGGTGCTGATGATTACACAGCTGACGGCCGATTTCATGTGACCACACAGGAATTGCTCAAACCAATAGAGACGATTAAGTACCATACAGGTATCGTCTTTGAAGAACCTTTTGTCCTATCTGGCGTACTCAGCCTGTCAGATGAGAAACTTGCTCAAGAGGCAGCTGATTATGCTAGCCGTTTACAAGAATCATAGTCAAAAGCTTTAAAATTTTGTATACTGAAGAGAGAATCAAACTTACATGTATGTATTGAAAGGTGATCGAATATGCCAAAAGAAGGAACTTACACCATTACTCAGGTGTCTCAGATGTATAATATTAACCCCAATACCTTGCGTTATTACGAGCGCATTGGGCTCTTACCTGAGATTCCTCGTCAGGCTAATGGCAATCGCTATTTCACAGATGATCTCAACAAGTGGCTGGAGATGGTCATTTGTCTGCGCCATTCAGGTGTTTCTATCGAGGTTTTAGTGGATTACTGCCAGCTTTTGATGCAAGGGGATAAGACGGTTGAGGCGCGTGAGGAGCTCCTTCGCGAGCAGTTAGCTATCCTTAAAACTAAACAAAAAAATCTCCAGCGCTCTATTGATCGTCTGACTCATAAAATAGGTCTGTATGAGTCGGGGGAAATTCTCAATAAAGACACCTACTATGAGGAATACGGGATCATCTTCGATGAGGACGGCAGCTGGAAGGAGCGTTTGGATGACTTTGAAAATTGATGCCTTTGCCCATGTGCTCTTGCCTGAGTTTTATAAGAAGATGCTTATGCTGGATGAGGTGTTAGCACAGAAGATGCCCTTTATCCAAAATCCAGTCTTGAGCGATATGGACAAGCGCCGTGCGACCATGCCAGCGAACACCAAGCAGATTATCAGCTATGTCAATGCCAATCCAGAAGACTACTTAGAAGTTAATGAGGCCGCTAAACTTGTGGAACAGGCTAATAAAGAGCTCTTGAAAACTGTACAAAATAATCAGGATATCTTTGCTGGCGGTGTTGCCATGGTCGCTATGAATAATATCCCAGAGGCCGTGCGTGTGGTAGAAGAATTTGTTCCTGCTCATCCTGAGATACTAGGCATTCAGCTCTTTACCCGGCATTTAGGAAAGTCTGTGGCTGATGAGGAATTTAAACCGGTCTTTGAAGCTGCGGCTAAGCACCATGTTCCCATCTGGCTTCATCCTGTTTTTGATGCCCGTAAGCCCGATAATAACATTATTTTCAGCTGGGAGTATGAGCTGACCCAAGCCATGCTTGAGATTGTTCAGGATGGCTATTTTCAGGCGATGCCAAATTTGAAAATTTTGGTCCACCACGGCGGCGCCATGGTTCCTTACTTTGCTGGTCGTATTGAACGGATTCTGCCGGAAGAGCAGGCGGCTGATTTTAAGAAGTTTTATGTGGATACCGCTCTTCTTGGCAATCCCAAAGCCCTTGAGCTCTGTGTGGATTACTATGGAGTGGACCATGTTCTCTTTGGTACAGATGCGCCGTTAGGAATCCTGCCGGCGGGTGCGACAGAGGTCATTGCCCAAGCGATTGAAACTCTTGCGCTCAGTGATGAGGAGAAGGAGCAGATTTTCACAGGCAATGCGCAAAGATTATACGGATTAGGTGATTAAGATGACAGAGATTTTTAGATTGTTTAGATTGGGACTTGATTTGTCCTATGAGACTGACTTTAATCAAATCGGCTACAATAACTTTACCCAGTCAATGGAGCTGGAGCCAGGAACTTTAGCCATGTATGGCAGTCATGTCCCCGGTGACAAGAGTCAGCAGGTTGTCCTTGAGCGCTATGCCAGTGATGAGGCCTATCAGCAACATGTTGCTTCACCGCATTTTAAAGCCTTTGCCGGTTTGGCGCAAAAGGCCATCACCAGCCGTGAGGTGGTAACACTGGTGCCTGAGATTTTTCTCCAAAAACCAACAGCATTGAGGGTTTTGAAGCCAAATGATTTTTCAGTGCGTCTGGCAACAGTGACAGTAAGTGACAGTCAGGCTTTTGCAGATATTGTCCTGCCAGAGATGAAAGCCAGCATGGACAAGGAAGCCGGTGTCCTTGTCATGTATGCAGGGACTGATGTCGACAATCCAGATACGTGGTATTTCTTTGAAGTTTATGAGGATGAGGCTGCTTATGAGGCTCATCGTGAGACTGCTCATTTTAAAGACTATATTGATCGCAGTTCCGCTTTTGTTTTAGATAAGAGTCTGCAAACCCTGACGGCCGATATGCTGGTCAATAGGGGCTAGTGTCCAAGCGTTTACTAAGTTTTAGCATATATGCCTTTTAAGCATAGCAGCTAGTCGTTATTGGTATTTGTAGATTTTCCCATGCAGAGCTATACTTATAGTGACAAAATATCTATTTAGAGAAAGAAGTGATGATTCATGGTTAAACATGAAGAAGTGAAAACAAATCCCCTATTTGCCTTTGGTGAAGAAAACCCCTATGGTGCAAGCTTTACAGGCCAATCTTATCTGGCTATGTTAGCTCAAGCACCAGATGGTTATACTAATGTTGGAAATGTGACCTTTGAGCCGGGCTGCCGCAACAATTGGCATGTCCACTTGGAGGGCTATCAAGTCCTGCTAGTGACAGGCGGGGAAGGACTTTACCAAGAAGAAGGCAAGCCTGCGCGTCACTTAAAAACCGGTGATGTCGTGGTGACTGATAAGGGCGTTCGGCACTGGCATGGTGCTACTAAAGATTCTTGGTTCAGCCATATCGCTGTCACAGCCGGCCCTGGTGAATTCTATGAACCAGTTACAGATGAAGAGTATCTGGCAGCACATAATTGAACATGCCTACACTCCTGTGGAATTAGATAAATGTCGCTCGATTCTTAATGAATCGTCACTCCATTTCCTAAATTCCTTTGGAGTGCTT
>NZ_AUIN01000014.1 GCF_000423725.1 Streptococcus devriesei DSM 19639 | reverse complement strand
AGCTATCGTTTCCAATAGTTATCCCCCGCTAAAAGACAGGTTACCTACGCGTTACTCACCCGTTCGCGACTCAGTTAATTCGATGGAGCAAGCTCCGGTGAATCAACTGCGTTCCACTTGCATGTATTAGGCACGCCGCCAGCGTTCGTCCTGAGCCAGGATCAAACTCTCAGTTATCCTTAAGTTTGAGCGCTTAACTCACTTTGTGTCATCGCTGACTTATTGTTTCTTGACAGGTTACTTCCGTAACCCGCACTTGGTTCGTCTTGTTCAGTTTTCAAAGGGCTTCACCTCTTGCGAGGCAACTACTATATTCTATCAGCTCTTTCCCCCTTTGTCAACTCCTTTTTTCAACTTTTTTTGGCCGGCATTGTTGTAAATACCCTTCTTCCCCGTAACCGCGCGCCGTCAAGCCCGATAGACTGCAGGCTAAAAGGCTGGAGGCAAACACCTTGAGGGCTCTCAGAAAAGCCGGAGACTGCTCCCGTCCTATGCTTAGGTGTCTGATAGAGATGATACTATAAAAAAGGCATAGACAATACCAGCCTATGCTTTTCTCTGTTTTTTCTAATAGATAACGAGGCATTGTGGGGAACCTAGTTAAGGGACAAGCTTAATTGACTGCCTCAACAAGAGCTCGGGCTATTTGTGATACGCTTTGGTAGCCTTCCTCAGAAACTTTTTTGGTGAGTGTTCCCCCTATACCGACTGCACAAGCACCGGCTTCTTTCCAATCTCTGATATTGTTGATTGTTATGCCCCCAGAAGGCATGAGTTTAATATCAGGAAGCGGGCCGTGTACAGCTTTAATAAAGTTCTTTCCTACAGTTTCACTCGGAAATAATTTTATTATGGTTGCCCCCATTTTTGTTGCTTTTACAATCTCTGTTACTGTAGCACATCCCGGTGTATATTCAATATTGTGCTTATGTGCATACTCAGCTATTTCTTCCGAACAGTGCGGACTGACTAGAAATTTTGCTCCTGCCCTATCAGCCAGTTCTGCTTGATCACTATTCATGACAGTCCCCGCTCCAATGATAACCTGTTTATCTCTTTTGTAATAATTTGTTAATTCTTCAATAACTTTATCTGCGTTTGGTGTTGAAAAGGTGATCTCAATATTTTTGATACCTCCGCGTACTGAATATTTAGCAATTTCAATAGCATCTTTCTCACTTTTCCCGCGGATGACCGCGAAAAAATAGTTATTTAACAACTGTGCTGTAATCATATCAGCCTCCCTTAGTACTATTTAAAAATACTCTTATAAGCAGCTTTTAAATTTGGAAATACTCCTTGATATTTTTCTGAATCAGGCAGCGTTTGGCTCAACTCCTTAGAAACCAGACAGACATCAACTCCTGCATTTTGGGCAGCTTTCGCACCTGTCAAGGAATCTTCAAACGCAAGAGCATCTTCAGGAAATTTACCAGCCAAACTAAGAACTTTCTTATATACATCTGGTGCCGGTTTTAAAAACTCAACTTGATCTCCTGTCACGACATAGTTAAAAAAGCAGCAGAGCTCTTTTGAGTTTAGAAGCTCATAAACACGTTGATTATTTGAAGAAGACGCAAGAGCAATTTGATAGCCGTCTTTTTTTAAAAGGCTCCCCATTTCTACTGCAAAATATGATGTCGGAACCTTATCTTCTGCCAATTTTTGATAAAAATAATCTTCTCGAATTTTCCTAACAGCTTGCAGCGTAGCCTCATCCAAAAACTTACCCATAGCGAGATTATTATCGTGAGCACTTTGACCAGCCATCGAATAGATAAACTCATCACTAACACTGATGTCAAAGGTTTTAAATCCTTTTCTCCATCCTTCTGCATAGATTTTTTCAGAGTCAAAAAACAGTCCATCCATATCAAAAATCACTAATGACTTCTCTTGAACTTGTATTTTAGAACTCATCATCTTCATCTTCCTTTAAAGAATCACTGATATGCCAGATAGTTTCTCTTGAAGGTATGAACTGTTCCAGACTCTCAACGGCTGTTTCTATATCAGAACCTAAAATTTTATGGTTGAGAACTTCTAAAATCATAGGTAGATTGACATTGCTAACAACAAAAACCTTTTCAGCCTGCTCACTGCTTAACTGTCTAACAGCAAGAACTGCTTGGTTGTAAGGAGAAGCACCGATCAAATCTACAAAAACAATCGTTCCATTTGTCAAATCTGATTCTTTAATTTTGCCAGATAAGCGCTCTCCAAACGCTTCCACACTTTCCCCAGCTGATAGTTTTTCTGTTTGTATATCTGAAACGTCTCCCAAAATAACAGCCAAAGCATCCTTAAAGCCTGCTGAAAGTTCACCATGACTGGCAATAATAATATCCAATTGTTTCACCTCCTGTATCTGATTCTTGGTTTAAAACCAAGGAGCCTTACTGATCCAACTAGAGCTCAAATTTTTTCAAAACTTCATCCAGCGATGTTTTTGCCGCTGCCGGTGTTGCTTGAAAATAGATATCATTAACACCATGATGTTCTTTTAAATCTTTTAACAGTTCTGCATCTGTCTTATTTAAATGAACAGATTTTGTCACTAAAATGTCATCCTCACCTTTCTTAGCAATTCCACCAATATTAAGTTCAGAAACAGGAATGCCATATTTCACTAAATCTACAATTGTTTTAACAGTTTTAGCAATTAAAATACAGCTATATTCTTTAAATTGGTACTCATCCCAATAGTATTTAGCTTTTTCTTCTGACATGACAATGGTTTTCTGTCCCGTTCTGTTGCCGGCACTTTTGTACAAATCCTTCATAAACTTATCTTGAGCAACGACATCGTCAACAACAAAAATAGAATTCACACCATTGCGCTGGGATAAGGTGATCATGACCTGACCATGTATCAGACGCTCATCAACCCTCGCTAAATTAACATTTCCCATATTTTTTTCCTTTTCTTCCTTGCACTATAAGATTCCAATTGCAGCCAAAAGAGCTAAAATAAGCGTCAGCCACAGCAATGATTGTGTAACTTTCAGACCTTTTTTAACATAGTATAAATAGACTCCTATAACTACAGCCAAAGGCAATAATCCTGGAACAATCTTATCCAGTAAATCCTGAATAACAAACTCTTTGCCTGAAAGCTTAAATTTCAAGCTAGACGTCACTGTCACATAATTTCCTGCTAAAACCCCCATCATAAATAAGCCTAAAATAGACAATAAATTAATGGCATTCTGCACACCAGTGCTATGCATCAAACTTGTTGCATTGCGTCCCAAAGAGAAGCCTTGCTTGGCGAAAAATAAACCGACAGATAATTGGTAGATAGCAAAGCAAACAAAAGGGAACAAGGCTCCCAACGCATTACCTGACTGCGCCCATGGTACAGCAATGGCTATAAAAATATACTGTATGGTTCCGGAATCAATAGCATCACCAATCCCTGCTAAAGCTCCCATCAAACCAGCCTTTGTGTTATACATTAAATCATCACTCATAGTGATTTCTTCATGTGCATTTTCTTGGCGTGCCCTTTCCCGTTCCATAGAAGCCATAAGACCGGTTATAATACCGCCTCCCCAAGTCAGCTGTGTGTTAAAAAATAGCAGTTGACGTTCATAAGCTTCTCTTCTTTTTTCAGGATCTTTATACAGTTTATTCAAGACCGGCATCATTGCATATAGTAAAGAAGATGCTATATAGCGATCAAATGAATGAGGAATTTCATTTGCAAAATGCCATCTTAAATAAGCTTTATTAACATCTTTTTGGCTAATTTCCTCAGGCTGATTAGCAGTAGTCGTTTTACTGATAGTTGAAGTCATTTTCTCTACCTCTCATTTAAAAATCATCATCGTCATCTTCTAAACTACTTGATGACTTCGAGGAACCGGCGGCCTGTGTATTTGTTTTAGTAGCCATTACAAAAATCACAGCCACAATCGTTCCCAATATCGCATAGGTTACCATAGTTACATTAGAATCCTTAAGAATAACACTGGCGAAATAAGCTAAAAAGAAGAAAACCAGATAATCTCTACGTCCAATAACATAGATAGTTGTCGCAATACCGATAGCTGCCAAACCGCCGCCTACAACTTCCAAAACGTGTAAAATAACGGTTCCTTTTAGAGCAGCGATAACATCAGCAATGACCGGCGTTCCCCAATATAAAGCGACAAAAATCAAAGGAACAAATAAGATAAATGATGCCAGAGTTGGATATAAAATGATTGAACGTTTAATAGCTTTTTCATCCATCTTTTCAACGGCACGATCGGTATATTTACCAAGAAACGTATTCAGAAAGAAACGAAATTGGTACAAATAACTTCCTAGCAAGCCTACAGGAACTGCTACTGCAATGGCTGCCTGAGGTTTTAATTGACCCAATAATGCTACCGGGACAGCAATTGCAGCAGCAACCGCTGGTTCAGAAGGCATTGAGCCCCCCGGTGAGAATACACCCATATAAATCAATTGCAGCGCTGCTGTAACAATCATGGCATGATAGACATCCCCCATGACAAAACCGCAAAACAGTCCTGTCATGAGAGGTGAAAACCGCAGAGTTAACGTTGCACCGCCACCCAGCCATCTGGACATAATAGCGGCAACCCATAAACCTATGGCTAAACTTTGAACAGCTGTTAAAGTTTCCATCTTTTTTCCTCCTATTTTTTATTTGCAATATAGTCTTCCAGCTTCAATAGTTTTTCTTTGAGGTTTTTTTTACTGGTATCCACTGGAATCAAGTGAACTTTTTCTTTGCTATCCATGAAATCTACTATATCGTTGATAACGCTTTCATTTTTAGGGAAAATTCCCATATTAGTCAAGGAAGTTGGCAAATTCATTTTATTGTAATAAGGCAGCAAGTCATCAATAACATTCCACTTATCTTCAAGCGCTAATTGGTAAAATATGCCATAGGCAACTTTTTCACCATGTAAATAAGAATGACTTTTCGGAATATATTTAGCAATTCCATCATGTAAAGCATGGGCAGCTGCGTTGCGTGCATATTTATCGCCTAACCCGCCAACAAGACCTGCTGTGGCAAAAATAATTTCAGAGCAATGAACAAATTCATCTGTAACATTAACATTTTTCATGTCTTCAATGGCCTTACTTCCGTCCCGCATAAGAATATCTTTGGCAATAAGAGCTGTGTAACGGGCCAACATCACAAAAGGTTCACTCTGTAAAAAAGTTTGCTGGGTTATCATATCACTCTCATACCATTTAGCCAGAGTATCTGCTATTCCAGCGATAAAATAATTAACAGGCGAATCAATAATCAATCTGGGATCAGCCAGTAAAAAACGAGCCTGCTGCAGAAAATGCTCAGTTTTCCCTTCAGCTTCTCCGCTCTCTTTATACATTACTGACAAAGGGGTCCATGGCGCACAATTGCTGGCTAACGTCGGTATGAGACCGAAAGGTACATTCGCAATATTACCAGCATAGCCTACAAGGTCAGCAAGCTTACCGCCGCCAACTCCTATAATAAAATCTATTTTATCTCCCTTCACCTTATCAACAATCAAATCTGCACCATAGTAGCTACACTCACCTGTGTATTGATGAAATTCAAACTCAAAATCCGAAGTATTTAAAAACGTCAGATAAGGTTTTGCCTTTTCCCAAGAGATGGTTCCATGGACTACCAGCACTTTTTTAGCCTGTGCAGAGTTAAGCAGTTTCTCGACATCCATGATGGCATTTTCGCCATAACGGTAATACTGCGGCCCAACTTTAACCTTAAAATCTTTCAGCATTTCAACCCCCTCCTTTAATCCATGAGCTTTCCGCTTGAACGCTGCGCACAGGTAACTTTCTTAAAGAAACATTTTCACAGTCTTCAACGCATTTTTCTCCCATTGCTTCTAGACACTCCATTGTGTAGGCTGAAGTATGCGGTGTAACAACAACATTATCAAATGCCAAATAAGGATGGTCAGAACGTCCGGGTTCAACTTCAAGAACGTCAGTGGCAAAACCAGCAATTTTCCCGGAGCTTAAACCTTCCACAATTGCCTCTTCTGAAATCAATGCTCCTCGTGCAGAATTTGAAATGTAAACATTGTTTTTCATTTTGGCAACTTCAGCTTTACCGATGAAATGATAATTCTCTTCAGTTAAGTTGGCACACAAACACAAGACATCTGACTGCGTTAAAACTGTATTAAAATCAACTTTTTCAGCACCAAATTGCTCAATCTCCGCCCTTGAACGGTAAGGATCATAAGCCAGTACTCGGCAGCGAAAACCATTTCTCACTGTTTCAGCGACACAGCTCCCTGTATTGCCGAGACCAATAACACCAACTATCTTATTGTAAAGTGTATGTCCGATAAACTGCGCCCGATCCTCCCATTTATCTTCCTTAACTCTTTGCTGCGCTTGACTGGTCTTACGCATAACGTTTAATAAATTGGTTATATTATTGCCCGCAACAGCATCACGTTCTACCAGAGCCGGGACAAGAGCGACAATTGTTCCATGAGCCTTTGCCGCTGCCAGGTCAACGTTATTATAGCCAATCCCGTGACGCGAAATAAGCTTTAAATCGTCCTTATATTCAAAAAACTCTTGGTTGAAAAACGGTGTCACACTGGCAATGATCATATCATAACCTTGCAAAGCCGCCGCCAACTCTTTTCCGGACACCGTCTGCTCAAATCTAAAATAATCAACTTCACCAAGCGCCTTTAAACGGTCCGTATGTTTCGGAAAAATTTTCCCAAAGCTACTGGAATTGACAATAGCAATCTTATGTTTCAGCATCTCTTCTCCTCATTCTTTTAATTTTACAGCATGACCGCCAAAACCATGTCGCAAGGCAGCAACCACCTTATTTGAAAAACTGTCAGTCAGCTTACTTGAATTCCTGACAAATAAAGAGTTGGCAATGACAGGAACAGGCACTTCTAGCTGTAAGGCTTCTTCGACAGTCCATTGCGCTTCACCATTAGCCTCAATAATACCTTCAATCTTTTCTAATTTAGCGTCATCCTTAAACGCTTCTCCAGCAATTTCCACCAGCCAAGAACGGATAACGGAGCCATGATCCCAAACATTAGCCACTTTTGCGTAATCATAGTTAAATCCAGACGCTTCCAATACCGAAAATCCTTCGCCAATTGCTTGCATCATTCCATATTCGATGCCGTTGTGAACCATTTTCAGATAGTGACCTGCAGACGGTTCAGGAACAAACAGACAGCCTCCTTCGATCGAAATAGCCTCAAAGAAATCCGCTATATCATCATAGACCTCCTGCTCACCGCCAATCATCAAACAAGCTCCGTGCCGGGCACCGGAAACGCCTCCAGAGGTTCCGCAGTCAATAAAGCCAATATCTTTTTCTTTAAGAGATTGATAATTTTTTAAGCTATCTTTAAAATTCGAATTACCACTATCAATAATAATATCTCCTGCCTGCAGGTTCTCTTTTAGCTTGTCAATCAAATGATTCGTTATTTCTCCTGCAGGTGTACTTAGAAGAATAATCTTCTTAGTTTCCAATGATTCAATTAAAGCACCAAGCGAATCTACCGTTTGAACACTTGCTCTTACTGCTTTTTTTCGAACCTTAGAATCCTCATCAAATCCTATAACATTCCAATCATGATCTTGAGCATTTAAAGCTAAATTAAACCCCATTTTGCCTAGGCCGATAATTCCAATTGTTTTCATAAACACGCTCCTCTGCTTAAATCTAAGCTTAGTATATAATAAAAATTTCGTTTTGTAAATATTATTTCGAAAAAATTTTTTTCTTTTGATTTTTATCTTCTTTTATCTTATAATTATTATCAAAAAGATGAGGATGGATACTCGTTTGAAAAATCAATACCTAAGCACCATTATTAATCGTCATAAGTATGAATTCAGCAATACAGATGAGCAAATCGCCAGATATTTTCTTTCCTTAGGTGATGATATTATAAATAAAACGATTGCTGTCCTATCAGAAGAAATTGGTGTCTCACAATCATCTATCTTTACTTTTGTTAAAAAAATAGGCTTTAAAGGGTTCCAAAACTTTAAATTATCTGTTGCTTCAAATCTAAAAAAGGAAAATCCCGACGACGGGCCGACTAATATTTTAACAAGTATCAATGATATTTCTGACTCAGATTCCAGTTCAGAAATTGCAGAGAAAGTCATTTATTCTAATATTCAATCGCTTTATTCCATCATCGAAACAATTCCCCAGATTCCTATCGATCAGATTATTAATATTATTGAAAAATCAAGAACTATTTATTTCATGGGAATTGGAGGCTCATCTATCCTCGCATGGGACAGCTATCATAAATTCTTAAGAACGAAATACAACTGCAGCTACATATTTGATTACCATATGCAGTTGAGTCAAGCTTCTAAGCTAAACGAAAAGGACTGCGTCTTTTTGTTTTCACATTCGGGAGAGTCTATCCAAACTATTGAACTGGCCCGCACTGTACACTCAAAAAATGGAAAAATTATTTCTTTGACCGGCAATCCAAAATCCGAATTAGTAAAACTGTCAGATGAATGTGTTATCGTTAATTCTCAGGATTCTTTATTTCGTGCTGAGTCTCTGACATCTCGAATACTATATTTAACAATCTTAGATATCATTTATGTGAATTTGATGTTCAGAGATGAGGCAGCTAATACCCGGTCATTGATGGATGTCCGCAACGCCTTAAAAATAACAAAAAACGGGAACATCATTACTTGGTAAAAAATACGTCATCTTTCTAATTTGAATTATGCTATTTATCCCATAAACAAATAAAAAGAGCAATAAGAACCTACATTTTATGATCTGGTTCTTATTGCTCTTTTTATATATAGCAGCAGAGACTGCTTTTTGTGCCTTTTTTTACTGCTGCGCTGAAACATAACAGCAAAACAGATTGTTGGATAATTTTGACTGTCTGTCCTGCTTTTTACTGAACTTTAAATTCTTTTTGATAGGTTTTTGCTTCTTCTTCGGTTGATAAGACAAAATGTCCCGGAGTGATTTCTCGCATCTCACGCACTTGTCCGTCTAATTCATGGGCAGGATCGTAAACCTTGTGAACGCGTTTGCGCTCTAACTCGGGATCAGGTTCAGGGACTGCTGATAAGAGACTCTTTGTATAAGGGTGAATTGGGTGATGATAAACCTCATCGGAAGTTCCAATTTCCACTAATTTCCCCCAATGCATGACACCGATACGATCGGAAATGTACTTAACCATGGACAAATCATGGGCAATAAACAGATAGGTTAATCCTTGTTCATGCTGCAGTTTTTGCATCAGATTAACAACTTGAGCCTGAATGGAGACATCCAGAGCAGAGATGGGTTCATCAGCGATAATAAATTTGGGTTCGACAGCCAATGCACGAGCTATCCCGATACGCTGGCGCTGACCGCCTGAAAATTCATGAGGATAGCGGGTCAGATGGTCTTTGTTTAGGCCAACCAAATCCAGCAATTCTTGAACTTTGGCATCGCGCTCTTCTTTGTTTTTTACCAGCTTATAAGTATCAAGCCCTTCAGCAATGATGTCTCTGACTTTCATGCGGCCGTTCAGACTGGCCTGAGGATCCTGAAAAATCATCTGTGCTTTCTTTCGAAAAGCAAAGAGGTCTTTTCCTTTAAGTTTTGAAATTGTTTCCCCCTCGAAATCAATTTCACCCTCATCAATATTATAAAGCTTCAGGATAGCACGGCCAATTGTTGTTTTACCCGAACCTGATTCTCCGACAAGACCGAAGACCTCTCCCTCATAGATATCAAAGCTGACATTGTCAATTGCTCTGACTTCATTGGCTTTGCCCTTATTAAATATCAAAGAAACATTCTTGACTTCCACCAATTTTTTACGATTTTCAGTCATTGTGCTGTTCTCCCTTCAAACTTTTCCATTTTTCCCAGCGTTTTAAAATTCTTTCTGGGGGTACAATTTTAGGAGCACGCTCATCCAGCAGCCAAGTAGCAGCATAATGAGAATCACTGACTTTGAAAAACGGCGGTTCCTCTTCAAGGTCAATATCGAGCGCAAATTCATTTCTCGGAGCAAAAGCATCACCTTTTGGAGGATGCAGCAGATCAGGCGGAGTTCCGGGAATTGATTGCAGGCTCCCGGCTGCTGTACTGGTTGTTGGCATGGAGTTTAAAAGTCCCCAGGTATAAGGATGCTGCGGGTTATAGAAAACCTCATCAACCGTCCCGTATTCGACAATTTTCCCGGCATACATAACGGCAACACGGTCAGCCATACCGGCTACTACACCTAAATCATGCGTAATAAAAATAATGGAAGAATCTGTGCTCTTTTGAATTTCTTTCATCAAGTGAAGAATTTGTGCCTGAATCGTAACATCAAGAGCTGTGGTTGGTTCATCGGCAATCAGAATTTCCGGATTGGTTGCCAAGGCAATGGCAATCACTGCACGCTGACGCATGCCTCCCGACCATTGGTGAGGATAATCATTGATGTGTTCCTCAGCATTAGGAATCCCGACTTTTTTCATGATATCCAAAGCACGCGCCAAAGCTTCTTTTTTACTCAGCTTTTCATGCTTGATGATAGGTTCAGCAATTTGCAGACCGATTTTCATAGTTGGATCTAAACTGGTCATCGGATCCTGAAAAATCATCGCAATATCATTGCCGCGAATAGTAACCCAGTCCTCTTCTTTTAAATCAAGCAGGTTGCGCCCTTTAAATTCAATATCCCCTGAGATTTCAGCATTCTTAGCCGAAAGCCCCATCAAGGTGCGTGTTGTTACAGATTTACCGGAGCCGGATTCCCCCACGATAGCAAGGGTTTCTCCTTTTTCCAAATCAAAACTGACATCGCGGATAGCCTTAACCTCTCCGGCATAGGTGTGGAAGTTGACATGGAGGTTATTGACCTGTAAAATTTTTTCTTTACTCATATTGTCCTCCTTAGTCCTGATCTGATTTTGGATCAAATGCGTCACGCAACCCATCACCCAGCAAAATAAATGCTAAAGAAATAAGCACCAGAGCAAGAGCCGGTAAAATAATCTGATAAGGGTAATACTGCAAGTTTTCCTGAGCATCCGAAATAAGAGATCCCAGAGAAGAAGTTGGCGGTTTTACCCCCAGATTGATAGCTGAAAGAATCGCTTCATACATGATTGCAGAAGGAATGGTCATCATAATCTGAACAATAATAACCCCAGAAATATTTGGCAGGATGTGCTTAAAGGCTATCTTAGGACCGCTTTCTCCTAAGGTCCTTGCCGCTAAAACAAAATCCCTTTCCTTATAGGACAGCGTCATATTTCTGACCTGTCTGGCCATTGATGTCCAGCCGGTCAAGGCAATAGAGAGGATAATAGACAATATACCGTTACCCAGTAATAGCCCCAGCATGGTAACAATGATCAGATTGGGAACAGATGAGATAATCTCAATAATCCGCTGCATGATTGTATCAACCATCCCTCCGATATAGCCGGAAGTCAGACCGTAAACAACACCGATAAGCAAGTCGATGCAGGTTGCCGCAACTGCAACTAACAGCGAAATGCGAATACCAACGATAATCCGTTTCCCAAGACTGCGTCCTAAGCTGTCAGTCCCTAATAAGAAATGCTGCCCTTCAGGAACCGACTGATCCTCATAAACATTGGAAGCAGCACTTGAACCCGGCATCTTGAACACTCCGTTCCATCCGGGAATGCCTAAACCGCTGTTAGGCGGTAAATTGCCATAAGTGGAAACCTTATCCGAATCAAAACTATTAGCATCCTTTTGTGTTACAAATAAAGGAGACAGCAGTGAAAACGTGATAAGCAGGGTTAAAAACCAGAGCGAAACAACCGCTAATTTATTTTTCTTTAAACGCCGCCAAGCATCCTGCAGGAAAGACAAGGCCGGCTTTTCAATTTTTTCCTGTGCACTGGCGCTTCCTGCACCAACGAGCACAAATGTCCTATTTTTATCTGCCATGTTACTCTCCTTACTGCAGCCGAACACGCGGATCAACGATGCTGGTGATAATATCAGTCAATAAAATCATCCCCATCAGCATCACCGCATAGACAATGGTTGTTCCCATAATAACAGGATAGTCATTTGATGGAATCGAATTGACAAACTGCTCACCGATTCCCGGGATAGAAAATATTCTTTCAATCAAGACCGAACCTGTCAACAGGTTAGCAGCCATAGGGCCCACTAAGGTTAAAACAGGAATCATGGAATTACGATAGGCGTGACGATTGGCTACCTGACGGTCTGTCAGTCCCTTAGCCCTCGCCAGCTGGATATAATCCGAATTCAAGGCTTCAATCATCTCACTTCTGACAAAGCGCGTTGTCACTGCAAATGGATTGAAGGACAGGGCCAAAGTCGGCAAGATGGTTTGAGAAATGCTGCCCCAGCCTGAAACCGGCAGAAACTGAAGACGATAACCCAGTATATTGAGCAGGAAAACTGCCAAGATGAAAGACGGAACAGAGTATCCCAGCGTTGAAATAACGCTTAAAAAACCGTCAATTTTATCATTTTGGTGCCGCGCAGAAAGAGCTCCAACGATCAAGCCCAGACCCACGCCTAAAATCAAGGCCTGTAGCCCGAGCTGAGCAGAAATGCCCAATCTTTGAACAATCAAGGTCGTTACCGGTTGGTTGACATACTGAAAACTTGTCCCTAAATCGCCGGTAAAGACATTTTTCAAATAAATTAAATACTGCTGCCACTCAGGCTTATCGAGCCCATACTGCACATTCAAGGCAGCGATGGCTTCCGGGGTTAATTTAGGATTATTAAAAGGAGTCCCTTTCATCGCCTTCATGAGAAAGAAAGTAATGGTGACAACTATAAATAAGGTCAGCAAAAGAATTCCTATACGTTTAAGAATATATTTAAGCATAATGTTCCTTTTCTTGGTTTTTATTGGAGCTTTTCCCAATAAAAACAAGAACTGGCCTAAGCCAATCCTTGCCATGTGTGAAATTGTCCTTATCTTAAGCCTTATTTTTTATAAGCATAAGTAAAGTCTACATTTAGTCCTGTAGAGCTGCGGATTAAGCCTTTGATACTAGGATTTTGCAAGCCCTTCATGCTGCGGAAGTAAATTGGGTTAACATTGGCTTCGTCAAATAAAGCTTTTTCTGCTGCTTTGTAGTCTGCAGCTGCTTTTGCAGGATCTAAAGCATCAGTCGTCACAGCTTTTTCATAAGCTTGGTCATAAGCAGGATTTGAGAATTTACCATTATTTTGTGAAGACTTGCTGGTGAAAAGACTGTAGAAAGTTGAACCTTCCGGATAGTCCCCGCCCCAGAGCGACATCACAATATCAAAGTTTTGTGTTTTTGAATCTTGCAGGCGTTGTTTGAAAGGAACAAGTTTTTCTTCGATTGTTAAACCTGGCAGTGCTTTTTCCCAAGCACCTTTGATGTAGTCAAGACCAGCCTTGGCTGTTGGTGAATCCGCATCAGAAGTAATGGTAAACTTCACTGATGTCTGACCGATTTCCTGCAGACCTTCTTTGAAAAGTTGTTTAGCTTTGTCTACATCATAGCTATAGCCGGGCGCTACTTCTTTTGATAAATCCTTACCGTCAACTTCAGCGAGTTTGTAAGGTGCTAAACCGGTTGCTGCACGTGAACCTGTCGGAACAACGGTATCAACATAAGCCTTACGGTTAGTAGCGTAGCTAAGCGCCTGACGGATTTTCTTATTTGACAGAGCCTTGTTGGCACCTGTTTGGTTATATTCAAAGTAAGTTGTTACAGCTTCATAAATATTAACAACGTCTTTGTTGTTTTTATTAGCCTTGTAAAGAGCCGGTGTGTTGGAAATTTCTGCCATATCCAGCTCACCGCGCTTGTACATCTGAACAGCAGTTTCCGGTTTCTTAACGGTTTGGATGTTAATGACTTTTGTCTTAACTTTGTCAGCATTCCAATAGTATTTATTCTTTTTAAGCTTGTAGCTGCCGTTGGTTCCATTCCAGCCTGTTGCAATGTAAGGTCCTGAATAGATCTGACTGTCAGAATTTGTTCCGTATTTCTTGCCGACCTTATTGACAAATTCTTCTTTTTGCGGCATAAAGCTCGTGAAGGCAAGGAGATATTCCATTTGCGGAGTTGGTGTTTCCAAGGTAAAGATAACTTTATTGCCCTTAGCTTTGACACCCAAGGCATTGAGATCTGTTATTTTTCCGCTGTTAATAGCCTTAGCATTTTTAACATGTGAATCAAGCGCTAAATTTGAGTACTCAGAAGCTGTCTTGGGGTCAATGATACGCTGCCATGAATAAACAAAGTCTTTAGCCGTAATGGCACTGCCGTCTGACCATTTGATACCCTTACGCAGTGTGGCCGTATAAGTCAGGCCGTCTTTTGACACCTCAACTTTTTTGGCCAAGTCAGGAACAGTTTTTCCTTTAGCATTCACACGAAGCAGATTGCTTCCTGAATTTCCGATAACGGTCCCAGAGTAAGTATCTGTACTCTTAGAAATGTCCAAAGAGTTGATTTCTGTACGGAAATACCAATTGATTTCATCTTTTGATGACTGTTTGCTGCCATTGCCGCAGGCTGCCAAAGCAGCAGCCGATGCCAAGGCAACTAAGCCCAGGCCGACATGTTTCCATGTACTTTTCTTTATTTCTAACATAATAGTCTCTCCTTTTTTATCCTTCAACGAGTTGAAATTTAAAAATAATGTCACAAATATTTTATCTTATTTTAATCTTTTTAGCAAGCTTTCAAAAAATCAGCTGCCACTCCTTTAAAAAGTCTGGAAAGCGTTTTAAGCAAGGGATTTGACCCGATGTTTTCTACTGGTTCCTCAAAAAATTTTTTTATTCTCTCAGCCTTTTGCCAGCTTTGTTTGTCCGCAAAATTTTATTTCTCCGCAGTCTGTAGTTCATATCAAGGTCTGATAAGTTTTAAAGGAGAGTTTTTTCCTTATAAAATATGCTATAATTAAACTTATGATGAAAAAGATTTTATGCCTAGTACTGCTCTTTCTGTCTCTCCTTAGCTTTCAAGCCAGAGCCGAGGAACAGTTTGATGTTGCTGCTAAACATGCCATCGCTGTTGAAGCCGATACCGGTAAAATTCTTTATGAAAAGGATGCCGCAAGTCCTGCCGGTATTGCCTCTATTACTAAAATTTTAACGGTCTATCTTGTCTATAAAGAAATCAAGGCCGGAGATCTGACTTGGGACACTAAGGTTAAAATTTCTAATTACCCTTACGGGCTGACAACTGATTACAGTGCCAGCAATGTCCCTATGGAAGCCAGAGAATATACCGTTAAGCAATTAGTAGATGCAGCCATGATTGCCAGTGCTAACAGCGCAGCCATTGCCTTAGCTGAAAAAGTCGGCGGGACAGAACCCAGATTTGTGGATATGATGAAAAAACAGCTTCAGGACTGGGGAATTACAGATGCCAAACTCGTCAATGCTTCCGGACTCAATAATAAACTTTTAGGCGATCATATCTATCCCGGATCCAATTCTGACGAGGAAAACACCATGAGTGCCAAGGATGTGGCTATTATTGCGCGTCATTTAATTAAAGTCTTTCCTCAGATTTTAAAAATCACTAAAAAAACGAGCGGTGATTTTGCCGGCACTAAAATGGACACTTACAATTACATGCTGCCTAACATGCCTTATGCACGCGAAGGAGTTGACGGTCTTAAAACAGGAACAACAGAATTTGCGGGAGCCTCTTTTGTCGCTACCAGTAATGAAAACGGCATGCGTATCATTTCGGTTGTCTTGAATGCAGATAATTCTGATACAGATGACTCTGCCCGTTTCAAAGCAACCAATGATTTGCTCAATTATGTCAGCAATACTTACGAGAAAACAACAGTAATTCGCAAGGGGCAAAGCTACAAAAACAGCACAGCCAAAGTCATTGACGGCAAAAAAAGCAGCGTTCCTGCTGTCGCCAAAGAAGATTTCGTCGTCATCCAGAATAAACTGAGCGACAAAAAGAATACTGTGACTATTAATTCGAAAAAAGAAGGCTATATTGCAGCGGTGAAAAAAGGACAGCTTATCGGGAAAGCCAGCTTTAAAGACAGCAGTCTGGTCGGACAGGGCTATCTTGATTCTCCGCCAACTGTGAAATTGGTTGCTAAAACCGAGGTTAAGCGCAGCTTCTTCCTTAAAGTTTGGTGGAATCATTTTGTTCGGTATGTCAATGAGAAACTTTAGTGAATGCTAGAGTCCTTGCTGGGAAATAAACGATTAACTGCAAAAAGAGCAGGCAAAGAGTTAAAAAACACTCTGCCTGCTCTTTTTAATTGATAAGCGGTCTCTTAAATGGAGCCGGAATCATCAGGATTATCAGAATTTACATCCGTCACTGAAAATTGTGAATCTTTCACCTTATTCCATTTTGAAAATGTTCCGTCTGCTTCTAAATCAAGCTTCCCTTTGTTCCCGCTATAGGACAGCTGCAAGTCGAAGTCTTTCAGATAAAAAGTCTTCTTATCAAAGGTCACTTCAAAGTCTTTTTTCAATTCGCTCTGGCTGATTCCTCTGACATAAAGATTCAGTTCTTCCCTAAATAAAGAAACGATATCTACGTTTTGACTGCGTAAAGTCAGCTTATACTCACTGCCGCTTTGTTTGAGAACCAGATCATCTTCCATAGAATAGAGAACTTTTAAGAAATTAAAGTAACTGGGATTGATGGTATATCGGCCGTCAGGTGTGGCTGAACGCCAGTTGCCGTCTTTTGAACTGCGCACCTGAGCTTTGTTTTTGTCCCCTATAATTTCCTGATAGCGATTGCTGCCATTGACCGTCTCATCAATAACGACATTGGCTCTTTCAATAATGTCACCGGAACTGTTATAGCCTAAATCAGCCGTCATGTGCTGACTTTTATGACCGTTCGAAGTAACGTCTGTGTCCATATTAAAATGCACTGTTTCGATAGCGTCATTGGCCTTTTCAACCTTATCAAAAAAGTCTTCAACAGACATCTTCTTAGCGGTCTTATTGACCTCCTGCTGACTTTTCTTGCTGCTTTCTAAACGCGGAGGAAGGCAGCCAGCCAATAACAGCAGAGCTGTCAAAACAGTTAATAAAATAGAGTATTTTTTCTTCATCATTTCTCCCTTCCAAAGAGGAGCCGCCTCTGTATTTTTATTCTATCATTTTTTGAAAGCCTTTTCAATACGGTTGTCATTCGGCTGTCATCATGTGTTATAATAAAGACAAAGTCAGATTAAACCACTGGAAGAGGCAGTTTATGGAAATCAGAGATATTGAATACGTCAAAGCAATTGTTGATAAAGGCAGTGTCACCAAGGCTGCCCAGGCACTCTACATCACCCAGCCCTCGCTGAGCACCTATATTAAAAATATGCAGCAGCGGCTGGGCTTTGATGTGTTTGTGCAGCACGGCAAAAAATTAGAACTGACCTATCTAGGTGAGGAGTTTCTAAAGTATGGCCTGCAAATTCTGCGTATCCAAGAAAATTTTAACGATACCATGCAAAATGTCCTTGATAACAAGTTTGGCCGCCTGAGACTGGCTATTCCCTTGCTGAGAAGCTCTTATTTAGTGCCTGTCTTACTGCCAAAATTTCATGAACAGTTCCCCAATGTCGAGATTCAGCTAAATGAATCCTCTTCTAAGACCTTTTCGCATTTGATTGAAAACGGCGATGTTGATCTCGCTTTGATGAATCGCACAAAAGAGGGGCGTCAGCAGGAAATTGAGAAAATAAAATCTGAAGAGATTTTATTGGCCCTTCCTGTTGAGCACCCCTTAAGTAAATTTGGCAGGTATGATAATCACGAATCCTACCCTTCTTTAGATTTGCATCTGCTGGCTGACGAGCTCTTTATCTTGCACCAGCCCGATCAATTTTCAAGACAGGTAGCAGATGATATTTTTGCCAAAAATCATTTTCAGCCTCAGCGAGTGCTGGCAACCAGAAATATCGAAACGGCTATTAACTTAGTTGCCAATAATTTTGGCGTCTGTTTTGTCAATGCTTCTCACACCAAGCATCTCAGCATTGGAAATAAGATTCGCTTTTTCTCTCTTAAAGATAAGGTTTATGTCGATTTAATCGTTGCTTATCGAAAGAATCGCAGTCTGCCTTTCTTTGCCAAATCCTTTATTGATATTTGTAAAAAATCCATTTAAATCGGAATAGCTCCAGTCAATACGGCGGTTAATGTCTGCAAGACAAAACTCAGCAGACCCCACTTTAAGTATTCTTTTTGATAGTCGATAAAGCTGACCTCGGTTCTATCAACCAATACATAAAGAAAGGCAACCAAAGGGCTGGCAAATCTGACAGCCTGTCCCATAAGTGAAGCTACTCCGACTTCAACAGGTGTTGCTCCGTAAGAATAAGCTATAGGAGCAATAACCGGCAGGAGTCCAAAATAGAAGGCGTCATTTGGCAGGAAAAAGAGACCCGGTAAAGAAATCAGAGCCAAAATCAGCGGAATATAGCCGCCGAGACTCTGCGGAATCATGGATACCAACTGATGAGCAATCGCACTGCTCATGCCGCTTCCATTGAGAACCCCCATAATAACTCCGGCACCAAAGACCAGGGAAACAGGACCCAAAGCTTCTGCACCATTGGCTAACAAGCGAGAGTTTTGGAGAGATAAATCCTGATAGTTAACAATTAAAGCAATGGCTGTCCCCAGCAAGAATAAGATACCGCCGTTAATCAAATCCATAATCAATAAGACCATAATCGCCAAGGTCAAAAAAAGATTGAAATAGATTAATTTAGGCCGCTTATATTCAACATTGGTCAGAGTTACATCATTAATAATACCCGTCGTTTCGCTTTCTGTCAGGATTCCCTTGCCGGGAACATAACCCAGTCTTTTTCTTTCTCTTTTCCCATAGGTATAGGCTTGAAAAAGACCCAAAAGCGCAGCGACAAACATTCCTGGTAAAACGGGCAGCAAAAATTCTTTAGGGCCGATATTTAAAACAGGCATTGCCCGCGCCATAGGACCGCTCCAGGGAACCAGGTTCATAACAGAATTACCAAAGCCGATGATGGCGGCCAGATAAATCTGCTTCATTCCCATTTTCTTAAACAGCATCAGCATGGCAGCGGTTACAATCAGAACCGTTGTCGTTCCGTCACCGTCTAAAGAGACAGCTAAGGTGATAACAGCTGAGGCAATGGTAATCTTCATAGGGTCACCCTTTGCCCACTTAATCATCATGACTGCCAGCGGATCAAAGAGACCCACATCCAGCATTACAGAGAAATACAAAATGGCAAAGAGTAAAAGAGTAATGGTCGGCGCTACCCCGGTAGTAATCTTACCGGAGCCTGCAACCGCATAATAAAGTCCTTCATAAATCCACTCGAAGGCCTTTAGTACAGGTGCTCCCTTAAAAAGAGCCGCAACAATTCCAAAAATGGTCGGAACTAGGATCAAGCCGACAAAGGGGCTGATTTTCTTTGTCAGAAGCAAGACCATAAACAGAATAATCATTAAATATCCAAGCAGTGCTAACATCGCCTAATCCTCCTCAATAAATGCTGTTCCTACCATAATTTTTCTGGCTGTTCGATAACTTGAAACAGATTTTATCAGAGTTTTATCATTGGTAGTTTCATAATCAATTGAAACCGAAATCTTACCGCTGCTGTGGGCAATTTCTAATTGATTAGCTGATGGTTTATTAACGATTTCGTAAGGAATGGTTCCTTTAATTTTACTGGCTGCACCGGTACATAATGCTCCTGTCAGCGCAATAGATTTATGCGCTTTTTGCATGCTCATCATTCTGACAGCAATATCAAAATCTGCTCCGTCAATTGTTTCCTTTTCTGTGGTGACATAGGTTTTGGGAGCCGAAACAATGGTTAGTTTTGGTACCCCCGGAGTAAGAACCGCACTGTCTTCAAGCTTATCAATAAGTCCCATCAGCTGTGCTGCTCTCCCTCTGATCTCCTCCAGTCTGGCTAAAAGATCAGGATCACTGTCAATCATCTCAGGCGTTTCTGTCCCTTCTAATCCCAAATCTTCTGCCCGAACATAGACTAAGGGATTAGCTGCGTCAACAATTGAAACAACTGCTTCTTGACCATCTTTCAAAACAAGTGTATCTTTGGTATGGCCGGTTGGCAGCAGTTTGCCGCTGAAAGCGCCGGAAGGCTCGACGAACTGCAGCTCGATTTTAAGACCCTTGCCCGGAACACCGGAAATGGCAAAGTCTCCTTCATAGGTGAGTTTCCCATCGGGTGTAGGAATATACTCATTGATAACCTTTTTAGTATTGGTGTTGTAAACACGAACCATTGTTTCCGGCGAGCTTGTTTCCACCAGATGATTTTCAATCGCATAAATTCCTACCGCAGAGGAAATATTGCCGCAGTTTCCTGAGTAAGAAACCACCGGTTTATCAACAGCCACTTGGGCAAAAGTATAATTGACATCCCAGTCAGCCTTTTCTTCTCTGGAAATAATAGCAACCTTACTTGTTGTGGATACGGCTCCGCCTAAGCCGTTGATTTGCCTTATATCCGGACTTCCCATCAGTTTCAGAAGGATCCTATCTCTTGCCTTTTGATCCTCAGGCAGTACTTCGTCAGCGATGAAGACACCTTTACTGGTGCCGCCCCGATAGATACTGACTGGTATTTCTTCCAACATATTTTCACCATCCTTTCTTGGTTCACTACATAACTTTAGGTTTGCTTAAATTTTTGCAAGGAGTGCGGTCAGCTCACTGATATCAATTTCTTCCAGCTTTTCAATTGTCTTAGCAATTTCTTCAGCTAATTCTCTGTCGATATTGGCTGTCAGTGAGTAGTATTTTTCCAAAAGAACATCCCAGCTGGCAGGTCTTGATGTGAATCCTTGATAGTCATCTTTTTCGACTGTATAAACCTGACCGTCCTTGGTTTCAATTTCCAATTTAATGGCCATTTCTGCCGGGAAACGTTCACTAAAGGCAGGATTTTCCCTAACCGCAACTTTTTGCAGCAGATCCTGAACATCCTGCTGTAAAATTCTGTCTTGTTCATATTGGTCTGGCAGCACCTGACCATCCAGATAAGCCACAGCAAGCATGTAAGGAAGCGAGTGATCGGCTTCTTCTTTCAGTCTGATTTGCTTCTTATCTCCTTCTTCACCGCCGCCGATAATATGAAAGGCAACATCAAAAGTATCCAGACGGATTTCCTTAATGTCCTCAGGGGCAAGGTGCTCCTTATTTCTAAATTCAATCAAACCTTCAATAGAAGACTGAGAATGAATTTCGGCATTATAGCGCTTGATAATCGTTTTTAAGACGCGTTCTAAGCCTTCTTTTTCCCAATCAATATCAAATTTACCGGCAATGGTTTCATAGAAACCTTTATTGCCTTCAAATACTTCACGAGGCCCGGTAATGTTATATTTAGCCAACAAGGCAGAAGACATGGCACCGCGCGCAGTATTTGGCGCTGCCAACCCTTTCCAGTTAGATAGGGCACCTGTTCTGGTTACCCGCAAGGAATTATAGCTGGTTCCTGAGATAGCAACAGCATTGGCAATTTGCTTTTCGGTCAAGCCGAGCGCCTTTGCTGCTCCGGCGGCAGCCCCGTAAGCTTCCTGAACCGTATGGTCAAAACCATGTTTTCTGACAGGCGCCTCATCTGACAAGCGGCATTGAATTTGATAAGCAATAGCAAGTCCCAGTAAGAAATCTTTGCCTGTTCCTTGGTTGTGTTCTGTTGCCGCAAGAACAGCCGAAATATTATCTGAAGGATGGCAAGTTTCGCCTTTTGCCAAATAAGAGTCATTGTAGTCCAAATAACGGATAGCGGCTCCATTAAACAAGGCTGCATAATCGGGTGTTGTTTTCCCGCCGCCGATTAAGGTGGCAGAGCCTTCTTGTGTCAGGTCATGTGTCATTTTTTGAATGTTCTTAATAGTCGTGCTGCTGAGAGCTCCCACAGCACAGCCGATTGCATCCAAGACCCTCCCTTTAAGAGCAGCCACTTCTTCTGCGCTGAGATCCTCAAACTTTCTTTCAGCGACCCATTGACCCATTTGTTCAACAACTGTTTTTCCCATTGTTTTTCTCCTTTTTATAAGATACTGAGCCCTTAAGCGATCCAAAGGAAATGCTTGTCTTTTTCCAAAGAATCGCAAGCGGCTTCAATTTTTTGATTACATCAATTATAATGTAACCGGATACATTGTTCAAATTGATATTTTTTATATTTTATATAGTCTAAACCTATGATTCTTCTTTTTTAAGCTGATTTCCACTTCTTTATTTTCTATCCGAACAAAAGAAAAAAGCTTTAGAAACATTGTTGCAACAATGTTTCTAAAGCTTAATTTTTTTGATTAACCGACAGAGCCTTCCATCTCATAAGAAATGAGACGATTGAGCTCTACAGCATATTCCATTGGAAGTTCCTTGGTAAAAGGTTCAACAAAGCCCATGACAATCATCTCAGTGGCTTCTGATTCTGTAAGACCGCGGCTCATCAAATAATAGAGCTGTTCTTCAGAAATTTTTGAAACCTTAGCTTCATGTTCCAGCGCCACCTGTGAATTATGAATTTCATTAAAGGGAATAGTATCCGATGCTGAAATATCATCCATAATAATGGTGTCGCACTCAATATGGCTGACTGACTTCTTGGAAGCTTTATTGAAAGTAACCTGACCGCGGTAGTCCACCTTACCGCCGCCTTTGGCGATAGATTTTGAGACGATGGACGAGGAAGTATGCGGAGCGTTGTGAATCATTTTAGCCCCTGTGTCCTGATGCTGCCCCTGATTGGCAAAAGCAATTGACAGCATGGTGCCGCGTGCTCCCTCACCATCAAGATAAACAGAAGGATACTTCATAGTTGTATGGGCGCCGAGATTGCCGTCAATCCACTCAACGGTCGCGTTTTTAGTTGCCTTGGCCCGTTTAGTAACTAGATTATAGACATTATCCGACCAATTCTGAATGGTTGAATAACGCATATAAGCCCCGTCCAAAGCAAAAATTTCTACAATAGCTGCGTGAAGGCTGGCTGTTGAATAAGTCGGTGCTGTACAGCCTTCAACATAGTGAACGCTGGCACCTTCATCCACAATGATGAGAGTACGTTCAAACTGCCCGCCTCCTTCATTGTTAATACGGAAATAGGTTTGTAAGGGAATATCAACAGTGACACCTTTAGGAACATAGATAAAAGTCCCGCCAGACCAAAAGGCTGAATTCAGCGCAGCCAGTTTATTATCTGTCGGCGGCACTAATTTAGCAAAGTATTTTTTGAAGAGTTCCGGATATTCCTTGAGAGCCGAATCTGTATCTGTAAAGATAATACCGAGTTTATCGTACTCATCTTTCATATTATGATAAACGACTTCTGATTCATATTGGGCAGAAGCGCCGGCTAAAAAGGCACGCTCTGCCTCAGGAATTCCGATTTTTTCAAAAGTGTCCTTGATTTTCTTGGGCACCTCATCCCAAGAACGGGCAGGTTTATCGGTTGGTTTTTGATAATAAATAATATCATCAAAATCAATTCCCGATAAATCCGGACCCCATTCCTGCATGGGCATTTTGTTAAACACTTCCAGAGACTTAAGGCGGAAATCCAGCATCCATTCCGGTTCGCCTTTGATTCGAGACATTTCGCGGACGGCTGCTTCTGTCGGTCCTTTTCCAGTTGTCGCAATAGGCTCTACATCATCGTGAAAGCCAAACTGATAGTCTCCCAAATCAATAGGTTTTGGTTTTACTTGTTCGTTTTCGGGCATAATGTCCTTTCTCTTATTCTTCTAATGTTTCTTGTCTTTCAATAGCTTTTTTCAAAGCATTCCATGCTAAGGTTGAGCATTTGATCCGCTGAGGAAATTTTGAAACGCCTGCAAGAAATTCTGCATCTCCTAATTCTTTTTGCCGCTTGTCTTTTTCTCCTTGAACCATTTTAGAAAAAACATCGGCCAATTCAAGCGCTTCTTCTTTGGTCTTTCCGATCACTGCATCTGTCATCATACTGGACGAAGCTGTTGAGATGGTGCAGCCTTCACCTGCAAAAGCAATGTCTGCAATGCGGTCGCCGTCAAATTTAACAGACAGACTAATCACATCGCCGCAAGTCGGATTATTGAGATTGACCTGCTCTACACCTTCTAAAAAACCGTGATGATGGGGATTTTTTGAATGATCCCCGACAACAGCCATATAAAGACTATCTAATCTTGAGAGTGCCATTAAAGAACTCCTTTGTTTTGATGATTGCTTCCACCAATTTATCGCAATCTTCCTTTGTGTTGTAAATATAAAAGCTGGCCCGCGCTGCTGAAGAGATGCCCAGATGATTGATCAAAGGCTGAGCACAGTGGTGCCCCGCACGAACGGCAACTCCTTCATAATCAAGCGCCGTTGCTGCATCATGAGGATGAAGTCCGGCAATATTGAAAGCAATAACGCCGGAACGCTCAGAAGCATCTTGAGGACCGTAAATGGTTACACCTTCAATGGCCTGCAGTTTAGGCAGGACATAGCGGACTAATTCCTGTTCGTAAGCATGAATATTGTCCATCCCCAGATTTTCAAGATAGTCAACTGCTGCTCCCAAAGCAATGGCATCAGCAATATTAGGAGTGCCTGCTTCGAATTTCCAAGGAAGCTCCTTCCAAGTCGCTTCTTGCTCATAGACAAAATCAATCATCTCACCGCCAAATTCGACAGGGCTCATCTGATTGAGCAGCTCCTCTTTACCATAGAGAACACCAATACCTGTCGGACCCAGCATTTTATGACCTGAAAAAGCCAGAAAATCACAGTCCAAATCTTGAACATCAATACTCATATGAGGAACAGACTGAGCCCCATCAACAACCATATAAGCTCCGTGCTGATGGGCCAGCAGCGCTGCTTTTTTAATTGGATTGATGCATCCCAGCACATTTGAAACATGGGCAAGACTGACGAATTTGGTCTTATCGCTGATTTTATTCTCAAGATCAAGCATATCCAGCTGACCGTCTTTTAGATAGACATAAACCAGTTTAGCGCCGGTCTTGCGGCAAGCCTGCTGCCAAGGTATGATATTGGAGTGGTGCTCCATAATTGAGACAACTACTTCATCTCCCGGCTGCAGCACTTCTTCTGCAAACCGTGCCAACCAGTTAAGACCGGTGGTAGTTCCTCTTGTAAAAAGGACTTCCTTGGTTGATTTAGCTTTAATAAAGGCACGCAATTTCTCACGCGCGGCCTCATATTCATGTGTCGCCCGCTCTGCTAAAGTGTGAACCCCGCGGTGCACATTGGCGTTGTCCTGATGGTAATAATCGCTCAAACAAGTCAGAACCTGATTGGGCTTTTGTGTGGTTGCAGCATTATCCAGATAAACCAGCGGTTCATCGTTAACATACTGGTCTAAAATCGGAAAATCCTGCCTGATTTTTTGAATATCTAACTTAGCCATTTTATCTCTTGTCCAATTTTTCATCGAGGACAGCTATCATTTCATCACGCACGGCCTTAATCGGAATTTCAGTAATAACAGTTCCAAGGAAACCGCGAATAACCAAACGTTCAGCTGTCTCCTTATCAATGCCGCGGCTCATCAGATAGTACATGTCTTCCGGATCAACCTGACCGATAGAAGCCGCGTGTCCTGCCGTAACCTCATTTTCATCAATCAGCAAAATAGGGTTGGCATCACTTCTGGCCTTATCAGACAGCATGAGAACACGGCTTTCCTGCTGAGCATCTGCGCCTTTTGCACCCTTGATAATATGGCCGATACCATTAAAGGTAAGAGTTCCGCGCTCTAAGATAACCCCGTGCTGAAGAATATGTCCGACGGAATTATTCCCATAGTTGGTTACCCGCGTATCAATTCCTTGAACCTGACGGCCGCTTGAAGCAGCGACAACTTTGAGCTCTGCATGACTGCCGTTTCCTATCAAATCACTGTCAAAGTCGGCAATAACATTGCCTTCATTCATAACACCGAGCGCCCAGTCAATGCTGGCATCATTGCCCAGACGGCCGCGGCGGCTGATATAAGTTGTCAGATGCTCGCCCAAACGGTCAATAGCTGAGAACTTAACCTGACTGCCGTCCTGTGCCAGAACTTCGACGGCAATGTTAGCACTGGTTTTAACATCACCTTCACCGATTGTTTCAAAGCGCTCCAAATAACTCACTTTAGCGTTGCGCCCGGCAATAATTAAAATATGCTTATTGAAAGGAACATCACTTGTACTGTCTTGCAGAAAAATACCTTCAATGGGCAGATCCACTTCAACATTATCCGGCACATAAAGGACAGCTCCGCTGTTAAAATAAGCTGTGTGGTAGGCTGCCAATTTATCCTCATCAAATTTGAGAGCTGTAGCAAAATGTTTCTCAACAATCTGCGGGATTTCCTCCAAGGCTGAATGAAAATCGGTGAAGACCACACCTTGTTCAGCCAGCGCTGCAGGCAGACTTTCTAAGACTGTCTGGGTACCCAGCTGAACCAACTTAGGATTGTCTCCCACAGCAGTAAAATCAGGAACATTGGCGGAAACAGGACTTTCTGAAATCGTTCCGTCACCGAGGTTCCAACGCCGAAATTTGACCCGTTCAATTTTTGGCAGATCCAAGTCATCAATTTTATCAAAGGCCGCCAAACGCCGCTCTTGCAGCCATTTAGGCTCTGCCTTTGACTGTGAAAAATTTAAAATAGATTCTCTTGTCATTTGTTACTCCTTTTTCTGATCTGTTAGAAGTTACAAATTAGACTTCTTCGCTGTATTCAAGACCGAGTTCTTCAGCGATTTGAGCATAACCCTCTTTTTCAAGACGAGCAGCCAGCTCTGCCCCGCCTGACAATACAACACGCCCATCCATCATCACATGCACGACATCCGGCGTAATATAGTTAAGCAGGCGCTGATAGTGAGTAATAATCATAGCACCGAAGTTTTCACCGCGCATAGCATTAACACCTTTAGAAACCACCTTAAGTGCATCAATGTCAAGACCAGAGTCAATTTCATCAAGGAGGGCAAACTTAGGCTCCAGCATCAGCAGCTGAAGGATTTCATTGCGCTTTTTCTCACCGCCTGAGAAACCTTCATTAAGGTAACGTTCAGCCATTTCTTCTTTCATGCCGAGAAGTTCCATTTTTTCATCTAATTTGGTAATAAAATCACGGACAGAAACCTTATCATCATCTTCTCTGCCGGCATTCATAGCCGCACGGATAAACTCAGCATTAGTGATTCCCGGAATTTCAGACGGGTACTGCATAGCAAGAAAAAGCCCCAAACGAGCGCGCTCATCGACTTCCATCTCCAGGATATTTTCACCGTCCAAAAGCACCTCTCCTTGTGTGACTTCAAAGGCGGGATTTCCCATGATAGCTGCCGAAAGGGTTGATTTCCCTGTTCCGTTAGGACCCATAACAGCGGCAATCTCTCCGGTTTTAAGCGTCAGATTAACTCCCTTCAAAATTTCTTTATCTTCAATAGACACATGAAGATCTTTTATCTCTAGTACAGACATAGTACACTCCTTTCATCTTATCAGTAATCATTATAACAAAAAAAGTCCGATTGGACTTTTCTCGCGTTCATAAATTACTTTTTCTTCTTTTGGCGATGTTTGGCAACCACTGACTGACGGTAGTCGCTGTTTCCGATAAAGGCCAGAAGCTTAAACAGCGGTGTTCGCTTGGGCCCCCAAAACTCCAAACCTTCGATGAAGACTTCCAAAGCAAAGCCAACCCCCAGCATAAGGAGAATCCCCCCCAGACGGCTGGAGATATTTAGCAGCAGGGAGACAAGGGAAAAGAACATGGCAATACCATAGACGACTAAAACGGCTCCGCGATGCGTAAAGCCCATAGCCAGCAGTCTATGGTGCAGGTGCATGTTATCCGCTTCATAAAACTTTTTCCCTGACAAAGTCCGCCTAATAATAGCAACACCTGTATCCACAATCGGCACTCCCAGAACGATAATCGGCGTCACCACAGCAACCGCCGTGGCATTTTTCAGCCCTTGCAGCGACAAAACTGAAATCATAAAGCCAATAAAGAGAGCACCGGTATCCCCGAGATAAATGATGGCGGGATGGTAATTATAGGGGAAAAAACCGGCGATAGCAAAAATCAAAACAAAAATGGTAAAGGTTAAAAAGATATCGGAATCATACAGGAAAAAGTAGGAAACCAAACCCATGGTTGTCAGACTGATAATGGAGACACCGCTGACTAAACCGTCTAAGCCGTCAATCAAATTAACTGCATTCGTAATAGCCACGACCCATAAAATAGTCAGAAAGAAACTTAAAAAGGGGTTAAACTGCAGCATAGGGCCGCCAAAAGGAATTTTAAAGCTGTCAAAACGAAAGTCCGTAAAACTCCAGATAATAACGGCCCCGATTAGAATACCCAGAAACTTTGCTTTGGGCGACAGTTCATAGACATCATCAAGAAAACCGGTCAGCATAACCACCAAACTTCCGATAACAACCGGCAGTATATATTCAAAATAGGACTGACCCCAGATCTGCGTTTTTAAAATCATGGGCATCAGCACCAGCGCAGAGATAGTAAAGGAAATAACAATGGCCAGTCCGCCGGCACTGGGCATAGGAACCTTGTTGATCCGTCTGGCGTTAGGATTGTCCACTGCGCCCACTCTGAAAGATAAAAATCTGACTAAAGGTGTCAAAATAAGGGACATCAGCAACGTCGCAATCAATACGAGAACAAATTTTAGTGTAATTGGTATCATCTATGTCATCCAATCATTTGTAGTTCTTGCAGAGCATCTGACATAATAAGCTGAACGCCGTGTTCTAACAGATAAGCCCGCGTCTTAGTCCCTTTGTCAGCATGTTCTAACATTCTGGCAAACATCAGATCAGCATAATAATCCGGCTTGTTTTCAAGACTGAGAAGAATGGTCATGTGATAGGCATCGGCTTCCTTAAAAAGTTCTGATGCTTCAACATCATAATCAACTGTTTTAGCAAAGCTAACCGCTTCTTTCAAGCTTGGAAAATCCAGCACAAAATGGATATAGTCCGGCTGATCGCTCTCTTCTTTTTGTTTTTGGGCTTCCTCTTCTTCTTTTCTTTCTGCTTCGGCCAGTTTATCCAAAGCCGCCGTATCGCCTTTTTCTCTCATGGTTTCTTCCAGAGTTTTGAAGAAATCTTCAGGAGACATTTTTGAGATATCGTCAAAGTCAGACAAGTCCTCTAAATTAAGGTTTTTATTGATCTCTGATTTGGTCACAAAAACATCTATACGGTCATTTCTCGGTGTCACACGAAAGCTTAGCATGCCGCTGTCTTTAAAATTCTCAGGCAGATCTAATTCATCCATAACAGTATAGAAAAATTCTTCTGTTTTTTCCTGCGGAATCAAGAAGTCTTTTAATTCCATGCCTCTTTCTTCCAAATCTTCCATGCTGATGGTGATTTTTAGCGTTGTTTCGCTGATTTGTTTCATTTCCATAGTCTTTACCTCATGCGAGTAGTTATTTCATTATACAAGAAAAGCCTATTTTTTTCAATTTTGGAGAAGAAAAACAGCAAAAGCAGCCGGCTTAACCAAAAATGGCTGTAATCAGGCCATACATTACCAAGAGAGCACCCAGGCCAATACGGTATTTTCCAAAGAAAGTGAAGTCATGATTTTTAACATAATCTGTCAGGAAGCGAATAACGTAAAGACTGACTGCAAAAGCGACCAGCATAGCAACCAGCAGGATAAGAAGCTGACTGCCCATTAACACGGTACCTGTTTTAATGAATTTAAAAATCTTATACAGACTGGCACCAAACATAATCGGAATACCTAGGAAAAAGGTAAATTCCGTCGCAACTTCCCGGCTGGTACCCACTAGAATCCCGCCTAGGATAGTCGCTCCTGAACGGCTGGTACCCGGAATGAGGGAGAGAACCTGAAACAGTCCGATATAAATGGCTGTCTTATAGGGCATATTGGCTAAGCGAGTGACGACAGGCTCAATGCCTTCATGACGCTTTTCCACATAAATAAAGGCGATACCGTAGATAATCAGCATCAAAGCTACGGTGAAAAAGTTTTGAAAATGCGCATCCAGCCAGTCGTTTATTTTCAAACCAATAACAGCTGCCGGCAAGGCGGCAACAATGACTTTGAGCCAAAGCTGCCAAGTCAGCTGCACTTCACGCTTTGTTTTTCCCTTTTTAAAAGGATTCAGTCTGTCAAAATAAATGACGACAACGGCCAAAATGGCTCCCAGCTGAATGACCACATTAAACATGTTGGTAAAAGGAGCATTGGCATCCTTAAATTTAATAAATTCCTCCACCAGGATCAAGTGACCGGTGCTGGAAATGGGCAGCCATTCCGTGATGCCTTCTACGATTCCGAAAATAATGGCCTTGATGATTTCAATTAATAACATATAGTCTCCTTTTATTTACTTTGAACGGCTCAGCGGCAAAAGCCTGTGGCTCAAAAGGCTCCGCCTCCGCCTCCTCCGCCTCCTCCGGAGAAGCCGCCGCCTATTGAGCCTCCTGACGACACCGAAAAGTTTGAAGCCATGCCGGCGACCGAGGTATAGCTTGACAAATAACCAGCCGACAGGCCCACATAATAACCGGGGTTGATATCGATATAGCTGTTCATCTGCGGATTATCAAGTTTGATGTCTTTAACTTTTAGATAGTCCTGCACTTGATCGGCATAGCCGAATAAGGTCGCATAAACCAGAATCCGGTTCCAGACAACAACACCTTCTAAGTCAACATCATCAAATGTCTTCACATCGCGAATCATATTTCTAAAGGCATCCCAGCCCTGTCTGACGATAAGACCTTCCTCAGTCAGAAGACCGGCGATCTTATAATAATCATCTTTGCGCGAACAAATAATCAAAAAGATTAAGGATAAGACAACCATCATGCCATTGGTTCCCAGACCAAACCAGTAGCCCTTAACCAGACTGAAGATGGCTACAGCTAAGCCAAAAAATAAAACAAGGACTGTAAGCAAATAAACTGTAGTTAGGAGAGACTGCTCTTTTTCTGTCCTATCGCGGTGGAGATTTTCCAATCCTAGCTTTTCAATAGCCTCTGTAATCTGATTATCTAACTTTTGAACACGTTTTTCAAACAAATTAAGAATCTTTGTGCCCTTCCGGCGAATTTGTGTTTGGCTGCTGTTTTTGAAAGAGCTCTTGTCTATTTTATAGTCAGCAAAAGCATCTTCAATCGGCATGGCACCTTCCCCGTAAACAAAAGTGATAAGTGCCTGCTCATAGGGCTCCAGCTGATGCTGTTCAGAAATGCTAAAATACTTGTGATCATCGGAGATTTTAAGCTTTCCTTGATCAATTAAATCCAACAGACCAGCCTGAACTAATTCCTTGAAGCCCAGATCATAGTGGCGGCGTTGCCCCTTTAAGGGAGCGAGCTCCTTGATTTCTAAATCATAAACATAGCGTGCCAAAAGCAGGGGAGATAAGTCTGCCGGCGGACTGAAGAGATGGGTATGCTTAGAAACCTTTTTCTGTCCCAGCATCTTTTGCCAGATGATATAAAGGATGACAGAAAGCAGCAGTAAACCAAAAGCAATAAGCGGCAAGAGCTTACCGACAAGGAAAGGATAGAATTGCTGCTTGCGGGCAATTTCCTTTTCAACAGCCTGAAACTTGCCTAAATTTTTACCGGACGCAGCGGCAGCAAGAGAAAACGCCGAACTTGGCCAGTAAGCATGCAGCTCCACTTTTTTGCCTTCGCCTAAATGATTGAGGCTTATTTTATAGGTATCGCTTTTGCGGCTGACCTTAGGCTGCCTTTTAAAATAGCCTGTGTGCGCGTAGAGCTTGCTGCCTTTGAGTGAACTTCCCGGCCCTTTAACAGTCAGGACAACCTTATCCAAGGCAGCATCCCAGTCACTGATTGGCACCCAATTAAGCTCAGCAATATCAGAATAGACACTCGTTAAATGTTTAATTTCCCAGTTCAAAGACAGGACAATGCGATCCCCGCTCCTGCCGCTATTATAAACTTTGACACGATAACCATCAGACAGTTTTTCAACTTCTGCACCAACTAACCGATCATGAAGCCGGCCGTTTTTATCCATTGTATAGGCCCTGATCTTAGGACGACTGTTAATCTTAAAACCTTTAGGAACATTCCCAGCCGTTCCTAAAGTAACATACTGTCCCTTATACCTGGAATCAAATTTGTAAACAATTTTCTGATGAAAATCAGCGCTGTTATCCTTATTAACAGTCAGATCCCCCTTATAAAGACGGATGCTGTAATTAACATCGTCAGCCGCAGCCAGACCGGATATCATCAAACTGCAGCAGATGGTCAAAAGTAGCAGTAATTTTTTCATATGCTCTCTCCCAAAAATCCTTTTCCCTATTCTATCATAAAAACTGTTTAAAGATAAACTTTGTTTATATTCAGCCACCCATATTGAAATACAGCTCTTTTTCCTGTAAAATGATAGAGGAAAAATTTTATACAGGAGTCTTCTAATGAAAAAGACATTTTTAAGCTGTCTTGCTGCTCTTTTTATACTGTTTGCAGGTATGACAAGAGCTCAGGCAGATGAGTATTTACGTGTTGGGATGGAGGCTGCTTATGCTCCTTTCAACTGGACCCAAGACACCAGCCGCAACGGCGCTGTTCCAATTGAAGGCACAAAGCAGTATGCCAACGGTTATGATGTGCAGACAGCTAAAAAAATTGCCAAGGCTTTAGGCAAAAAGCCGTTAATTGTAAAAACGAAATGGGAGGGACTTGTGCCGGCCCTGACATCCGGTAAAATCGATATGATTATCGCCGGCATGAGCCCGACAGAAGAACGCAAAAAGCAAATTGCCTTTTCTGACAGCTATTATACCAGCGAGCCCGTTCTTGTGGTTCGCAAAGACGGAAAATATGCTAAAGCTGAGAGCCTTGATGACTTTTCAGGTGCCAAGGTAACCTCTCAGCAAGGCGTTTACCTTTATAATCTTATCAGCCAGATTCCTGACGTTTCGCAGGAAACAGCCATGGGAGACTTTTCTCAGATGAGACAGGCCTTAGCTTCTAACGTTATTGATGCTTATGTCTCCGAGCGGCCTGAGGCTACTTCATCTATCAAAGCCAATAAAGATTTTAAAATGGTCTCTTTGAAGAAGGGCTTTAAGGTCAGTGCATCTGACGTTGCCATCGCTGTTGGTATGCGTAAAGGCGATCCGCGCTTGGGGCAGGTTAATGCAGCCCTCGCTCAGTTTCCTTTAAAAGAGCAGATTGCTTTGATGGATAAGATCATTCCGCTGCAGCCCAGTCATGATGACAGCAGCCAAGGAAAAACTAAAACCAGCTTTTTTAATCAGGTCAGCAAGATTCTTAAAAACAACTGGAAAGCTCTGCTGCGCGGAACCGGAGTAACCCTGCTGATTTCAATCATCGGTACGATTGCAGGGCTCCTTATCGGTCTTTTAATCGGCGTCTACCGCACAGCACCAAAAGCCTCCAATCTTATCTTGGCTTGGCTGCAAAAACTTTTCGGCTGGCTGCTCAATGTCTATATTGAAGTCTTCCGCGGAACGCCAATGATTGTACAGGCCATGGTTATCTATTACGGTACCGCCCAAGCTTTCGGTGTCTCCCTTGACCGTACGCTGGCTGCGATTTTCATCGTTTCCATCAATACCGGAGCCTACATGAGTGAAATTGTCCGCGGCGGTATCTTTGCCGTTGATAAAGGGCAGTTCGAAGCTGCAACAGCCCTTGGTTTCACCCATGGGCAAACCATGAGAAAAATTGTGCTTCCTCAGGTTATCCGCAATATTCTGCCAGCTACGGGCAATGAATTCGTTATCAATATCAAAGATACATCAGTCTTGAATGTTATCTCCGTTGTGGAACTTTATTTCTCCGGAAACACCGTAGCCACACAAACCTACCAATATTTCCAAACGTTCTTTATTATCGCTGTTATCTATTTCATTTTAACCTTCACAGTGACGCGGATTCTTCGCTTGATTGAGAGAAAGATGGACCAAGATAATTATACCCAAATTGAAGGAGAGGCTCATTAATGACCGATACTATTTTAGAAATCAAACATTTAAAAAAATCCTTCGGCAAAAACGAGGTCCTCAAGGATATTTCTCTGACTGTCAACAAGGGAGAGGTCATCTCAATCATCGGTTCCTCGGGTTCCGGTAAATCCACTTTGCTGCGCTCGATCAACCTGCTTGAAGAGCCCAGCGGCGGTGAAATTCTCTACCGCGGCCAAAACGTCCTCGAAAAGGGGTATGACCTGACAAAATACCGTGAAAATCTAGGTATGGTCTTTCAATCTTTCAATTTGTTCAACAACCTCAATGTTTTGGAAAATGCCATTGTCGCTCAAACCACCGTTCTCAAGCGGCCGCATGCCGAGGCTGAAAAAATCGCCAAGGAAAACCTCAACAAGGTCGGAATGACTGAGCAGTACTGGAAAGCAAAACCCAGTCAGCTCTCCGGCGGCCAAAAGCAGCGTGTCGCTATTGCCCGTGCCTTGTCTGTCAACCCTGAAGCCATTCTTTTTGATGAGCCGACCTCCGCTCTTGACCCTGAAATGGTCGGAGAGGTCTTAAAAACAATTAAAGATCTGGCTCAGTCAGGGCTCACCATGCTGATTGTTACGCATGAAATGGACTTTGCCCGCGATGTATCAGACCGCGTGATCTTTATGGACCAAGGAGTTATTGCCGAAAGCGGCACTCCTCAGCAAATCTTTGAAAACCCTAAGGAAGAAAGAACTAAGATTTTCTTACAGCGTTTTTTGAAATAGGGAAGGATATAAATTTCTTATTAGCTGATTTTACTAGACACCAAACGGGTCCGGAAGTGTGTTCCAGGCTCGTTATTTTTTGCCTTAAAGAAACTATAAGTTTTCTCCGCTATACTTGATGAAAACGTAAAGGAGGACACAGCTATGGTAACCAAACAACATCATTCTGCTGCCAATATCCTGCTCTTTTTTACCTCTTTTATTGCCGCAAAATGGTTTTATGACACCTTTCTCAGAGTCTATGCCCATTATATTTCAAATTACGGTCTGGACTTTGCCTTATTTTTAAATGTCATCATTACTCTTATCTTGTCCTATTTTACCTTTGTCCTGCTCAAATTCTGCTGCACCCAGCAAATTAAAAGCACCAGTATCATTATCTCCTACCTCATATACAGCCTTCTGCTTGTTTATGCTATCCTCTTAAAAAATATAGGCCACCAAGGGCTGGTGCTCGACCCTCTCTCTTTTATCCATGATATAGCCAACGGCAGCAGATTCGTTCCTGCGATGAACTTACTGATGTTTATTCCCATAGGATTTTTGTACCCGCCGTCAAAAGCTAATCTCAGTTTATCTTTGCTGGGACTGATTCTTTTAGAAAGCTGCCAGTATGTTTTTCATCTTGGCGTTTTGGATTTAGGAGATATTAGCTTAAATTTTATTAGTTTGCTCATCGGCAACAGTTTCCATATCAGCTGCCTGCCCAGATGGATTGAAGGGCACACAGTCAGCCGATCTCATCAATCATAGCTGTTCTTAAAACTCGACAAAGTTTCAAGAACAGCCTTAAATTCACAAATCATTCATCATACTCTGGCATAAGGAAACAGGGAAAATCGGTCTGTCAATGACATTAATTTTCCCTCTTCCTTATTTATTTGCCGTAAATTTTATGAAAAAAATCTTTTTCTTGACAAGTGAGCAAGCACTCACTATAATAGTTGTCGTAAAAAGTTAGTGATTAATCACTAACCATCTTATGGAGGATGCTATGGAAAAATTACTAAATTTGCAGGCCTTGAGGAAAAACTTCGGCAAGCAGGTTGTTCTCAATAAAGTCAGTTTTGAATTAAATTCAGGTGAAATTGTCGGTTTGATCGGCCCGTCCGGAGCGGGGAAATCAACTATGATTAAAACCATGCTGGGCATGGAAAAAGCTGACAGTGGAGATGCTCTCGTTCTCAGCCATCGCATGCCCAACCGCCATATTCTTGGGGAAATCGGCTATATGGCTCAGTCCGATGCCCTTTATGAATCACTCTCCGGTTTAGAAAACATGGAATTCTTCGCCCAAATGAAGGGGCTGTCTAGACGTGATATTCCAAAAGCCATTGACCATGCCTGTCAGGTTGTTGACTTATCTGAGCATCTGAACAAAGCTGTTTCAGGTTATTCCGGAGGTATGAAACGCCGTTTGTCTTTAGCCATTGCTCTGCTGGGAAATCCGCGGCTTTTGATTCTGGACGAACCCACTGTTGGAATTGACCCCGCTCTGCGCCGCAAAGTCTGGCAGGAACTGCGCCAATTAAAACAAGACGGTGTGGGGATTTTAGTGACTACACACGTGATGAGTGAAGCTGAACTGACAGATAAGGTTGGTTTATTGCTTGATGGCAAAATGATGGCCTTTGACAGTCCGGAAAATCTGAAGTCAGCCTATGGTGTTCATTCCATTGAAGAGGTTTTCTTAAAAGCAGAAGGAGAATTATGATGAGAATTTTAGCCATTTCAAAAAAAGTTTTAACTGAACTGCTGCGTGATAAGCGCTCGCTGGCACTGCTGTTTTTAGCACCAATCCTCGTTATGTGGCTTATGAATGTAGCCTTTTCTGTCAGCACTGAAACCAAGGTCACATTCGCTGCGGTTGATGTCCCGCAAGAACTCTCTGCTTCATTGGATAAACTTGACCATATCAGCCTTAAAGCTTATGATGACAAAAGCACTGCCCTCAAAGCATTAAAAGATGAAAAAGCAGATGCCCTTCTTGTTTATAAAGACAAGGAACATTACGAAATTGCCTATGCCAATACGGATCCCAGCAAAACCAGTCTGACACGGCAGACCCTAAAAAGCACTCTAAAACAAGGACAGATTCAGGATTTGATCAAACAGCTAAAGAAAGCACAAAAAACAGCTGCAAAACAAGCGCAGGCTGGCAATAGACAAGTTCCTCAAACTCAGCCTCAGCAAATAAAGCCCGCAGACAGCTTGCAGAGCAAGGTAAAACTGTCGGAAAACTATATTTACGGAGACAAAGATACAACTTTCTTTACTAAAATGATACCAATTCTTATGGGCTTTTTCGTCTTCTTCTTTGTCTTTCTCATCTCGGGTATGGCTCTTCTTAAAGAAAGAACCTCTGGAACTCTGGACAGACTCCTTGCAACGCCTGTTAAACGCTCTGACATCGTCTTTGGCTATATGCTGTCTTACGGCCTTGTCGCCGCTATCCAAACAACGGTTATTGTTCTGTCAACCATCTGGCTTTTAGACCTTCAGGTAGTCGGCAGTATGATTGATGTCATTCTGATTAATATTCTTTTTGCACTCGTCGCTTTATCCTTTGGTATTTTGCTGTCAACACTTGCCGGCTCAGAATTTCAAATGATGCAGTTTATTCCCTTGATCATTGTGCCCCAGCTGTTCTTTTCAGGAATTATTCCTTTGGATACCATGGCAGATTGGGTGCAATCTGCCGGAAAAATTTTCCCTCTGTACTATGCCGGACATGCTCTGTCAAAAGTTATTCTGCACGGCACCAATTTGTTGAGCCTTAAAGACGATTTGTTCATTCTCTTTCTTTTCCTGCTTGTCCTTACAATTTTAAACATTATTGGACTTAAGCGTTACCGCAAGGTATAATTAAGATAAAGAGGTAATTATGGACAAAAATAATATTTTAGGCAACTACCGTGACTGGCTGGAACATCATCAAATGCCGGCCGGCAAAAAGAAAACGCTGGCCGCTGCTATCGAGCTTTTCTCTCAAAAAGGCTACAATGGTACGTCTACCGCTCAAATTGCCAACAGGGCCGGCATCAGTCAGGCAACTATTTTTAAATATTTTAAAACCAAAAGCGACCTCCTGACAGAAATCATGCAGCCCATGATTCCTGAATTAAAAAAAGCCTTTCTTCCTCAATTAAAAGCTCATACTAATTTGGAAGAGGCCGTTCACTTTATCGTTCAGGATCGTTTCCAATTTTTGGTACAAAATGCAGAGCTGATTAAAATTCTTATCCAAGAGTGTCTGGTCAACGCTGAACTGCGGCAGGCACTGCTGGCAAATATTGAATCTGCTGTTACCACAGATTTTGCGGACTATTGGCAGATTTTAAAAGAAAACAACCCTCAGCTCAGTGATCTCAGTCCTTTGGAGGTTGCTCGAATTAATATCGGTCCGCTCTTTGCTTACTTTGCCCAGCGTTTTATTCTCAACATTCCCAGCTCAGCTGAAAAAGAGGATTTGGCTCTCATCGAAAAACAAATTCTGGCACTCTTGACTCTGCCGCACAAAGACTCCTAAAAAAACTGATTAAGCAGCCGGCCTTTTTGCATAAACAAAAAGAGAGCAAAGCCCAAGTCATTTTCCCTTAGAAAACGGTTTGAGCTGCTCTCTTTTTATGTTCTTTATCACATCATGATGATTTTATTGCGCTTTTAAAGCTGACAAAATCTGGGTCCGCATATCTTCGACACCCTCCGGATTATTAGGCAAAAAGAGGGTTTGATTGCCGCCTGCAGCGAACTGATTCAAAGTATCGAGATATTGGTTGGTCAAGAGAATAGACATGATTTGTTCTTCTGTCATTCCAACGTTAGCTTGTTTAAGCTCAGCGATAGACTCAGCCAAACCATCAACAATCGCCTTACGCTGTTGGGCAATACCGACACCATGTAAACGGTCTTTCTCTGCTTCTGCAGAGGCTGCCGTAACGATCTTAATCTTATCAGCTTCTGCTAATTCCTGAGCGGCTACCCGTTTACGCTGAGCCGCATTGATTTCATTCATTGACTGCTTAACTTCAGCATCCGGTTCAACCTTGGTAATCAAGGTCTTAACGATAATGTAGCCGTAAGTTGACATTTCTTCTGCCACTTGATGCTGAACTTCAAGAGCAATTTCATCTTTTTTCTCAAAGAGTTCATCCAAGGTCAGCTTGGGAACAGATGAACGCAGGGCATCTTCAATATAAGATTTAATTTGTGCTTCCGGACGCATCAGTTTATAGTAAGCATCTGTTACATTTTGTTCATTGACACGGTATTGCGTCGCAATATTAAGGGTAACAAAGACATTATCCTTGGTTTTGGTCTCAACGATAATTTCAGTCTGCAGCAAACGCAGCTGAACACGCGCAGCAATCTTGTCAACACCAAAGGGCAGACGGATATGAATCCCGCTGCTGGCTGTTACTTGGTAGCGCCCAAAACGTTCAATAATAGCAACTGTCTGCTGACGGACAACATACAGACCGCTGGCAATTAAAATAATGCAAAATAACAATACAAGGCAAAGAAAGATAAAAATGATCATAACAATCTCCTATTTCTGTGTTTCACTTATTATAAACTATTCTTTGGTGCTTGACAAGAAAAACTAAACCAGCATATTATAGAGACTTTCATTTCCATGAAGGTTGATATAGCTTGGATCAAAAGCACTCAGGCGATCAATCAGCGCCTGATAGTCATTCTTATCAGCCAAAGTAATGCCGATCAGAACAGGACCTGTTCCTTTATTGGCACGTTTGATGTACTCAAAACGTGTGATGTCATCATCAGGCCCTAAAATGTTATTAACAAATTCACGCAAGGCTCCCGGACGCTGTGGAAAATTAACAACAAAATAATGTTTAACGCCATCATAGATCAAGGCACGCTCTTCCATTTCCTGCATACGGTTAATATCATTATTACCGCCGGAAATTACACAGACAACTGTCTTGCCTTTGATATCTTCTTTCATGACTTCCAGCGCTGCAATGGAGGCTGCGCCTGCCGGTTCAGCGATGATGCCTTGTTTAGAATACATATCAATCAAGGTTTCAGAAATCAGGCCTTCATCAACACCAATTAGTCTGTCAACATATTTTCTGGCCACCTCATAGGTTGAACGCCCGACTTTTTGCACTGCAATGCCATCAGCAAATTTATCAATGTGTTCCAATTTAACCGGATGGCCCTTATCAAAAGCAGCTCTCATGCTGCGTGCTCCCATAGCCTCAACGCCGACTACTTCAATTTCCGGTGCGACATCTTTGATGTAAGCAGCAATTCCTGAAATCAAACCGCCGCCGCCAACCGGTACCAAAATAGCATCAAAACTCAGACCATCTTCCTGAGCTTGTTCGTAGATCTCATAAGCAACAGTTCCTTGTCCGGCCTGAACGTTTTCATCATCAAAAGGATCAATGAAGGTCATTCCTTCGGACTTAGTATAGTCCTGGGCAGCCTGAGCTGAGGCATCAAAGGTATCTCCCACCAATTTGATATCAACAAAGGAGCCGCCGAAAAATCGTACTTGGTTGATTTTTTGGTGAGGAGTTGTTACAGGCATGAAAATAGTTGCAGGAATTTTCATTTCATGACAAGTATAAGCAACACCCTGCGCGTGATTACCTGCGGAAGCACAGACAACACCGCTTTTCTTCTCCTCATCAGACAGCTGTGAAATGGCATAATAAGCCCCGCGCAGTTTAAAGGAACGCACCTTTTGCATATTTTCACGTTTTAAATAAACAGTCGCTTGGTACTTTTCAGACAAATAACGGTCAAATTCAAGCGGTGTACGGACAACGACATCTTTTAACACATCGTGGGCCGCAACCACGTCTCTAGCTGAAATCATAATTCTCCTCTTTTTCAAAATATTCAGTCTATTCATTATAACAAAAAAAGTCACAAAATGATAGACAGAGCTTGCGAGGCAGACAAGCCTCAATCTATGGCAGCTCTGAAAAGCCATCGTTTAAAACTAAAAAATACCGGAAAAAATCCGGTATTTCAGGTTGTAGACAAATTCTCAAAACTAAATTCTCTCTAAAATTTCAGCATAGAATAGTATTGCTTTCCCATTTTGTAAAATGATATAGAAACGATCAAAACCTAACCCGATACTTTCCGATGTAGCAAAAGAGGCAGAAACATTGAGTTTCTGCCTCTCGGAGATTTTGAGACCTAGGCTCAAAATCTAGATATGGAATTCCGAAGGAAGTCGCTATCGTCCGTGCTACCTAAGGAAAGTATCATAACAAAATATTACTTTTTGAGAAAATAGACTTTTTCTTCAGCAATTCTATCAGTTATAAATTTGGAAAGCATCGTCATCATTTTGATTAACAAATGGCATTGCCTTGCGAAGCTCTGCTCCGACCTTTTCAATTTCAAGATTGGCAGCTTCTTTGCGGTAAGCTTCCAGACGCGGACGTCCGTTTTGGTAATCATCCACAAATGACTGAGCAAATTTGCCGTTTTGGATATCAGCAAGGACAGCTTTCATATTTTCTTTAACTTGTTCCGTAATGACACGCGGACCTGATACATAATCGCCAAATTCAGCGGTGTTTGAGATAGACTGACGCATTTTCTTGAAGCCGCCTTCGTAAATCAAATCAACGATTAATTTCATTTCATGAAGTACTTCAAAATAAGCCAATTCCGGCGCATAGCCAGCTTCAGTAAGCACTTCAAAACCAGCTTCGATAAGAGCAGTTAAACCGCCGCAAAGAACAGCCTGTTCACCAAACAAGTCTTCTTCTGTTTCTTCTTTGAAGGTTGTTGCCAAAAGCCCAACGCGTGCAGCACCAATGCCTTTAGCCCAGTCCATAGCAATATTTTGTGCATTGCCGCTTGGATTTTGATAAACAGCAAAGAGCGCAGGTACACCGAAGCCTTCTTGGTAGGTACGGCGCACTAAGTGACCGGGTCCTTTTGGCGCAACCATAAATACATCAACATCTTCAGGTGCTTTGATGTATTCAAAGCGGATGTTAAAGCCGTGGGCAAAGCCGAGAGCTTTACCGGCACTTAAGTTTGGTGCAATCTCATCAGCATAGAGTTTTGCCTGAATTTCATCCGGTGCCAAAATCATGATGATATCGGCCAATTTAGTAGCTTCTGCCACTTCATAGACATCAAAGCCGTCTTCTTTAGCCTTGTCAAAAGATTTACCATGACGCACACCAATAATCACATCGTGACCGGAATCACGTAAGTTTTGCGCATGTGCATGACCCTGTGAACCATATCCGACAACGGCAATTTTTTTACCGTCAAGTGCTGCTACTTTTACATCTGCTTCATATAACATTTCTACTGCCATAATATATCTCTCTTTTCTATTTTTATTATTGCTAAGGTTGGATAACTTCTTTAAAGCTTTTAAGATAAATCCCTTGTGAATCCTGTTGCGCCTGTCCGGGCAATATTTTTAACACCGTAAGGCTGAATCACTCGAATCAAAGCTTCAATCTTATCGGCATCGCCGGTCATCTGAATAGTGATTGACTTTGGTGCCACATCAATGACACTGGCACGAAAAGGCTGAATAATCGCTAAAATTTCGGCACGCTTGCTGGTCGGAGCGGCTACTTTTATCAGGATGACTTCACGTTCCAAATGAGGCTGATCCGTAATATCGCGGACACGGACAACGTCAATCAGACGATTGAGCTGCTTAATAATCTGTTCCACTTCTTCCAGTGAATCAACATCAATAATGATGGTAATTCTGGAAATATTGGGTACCTCGGTATGACCGACTGAAATAGACTCAATATTCACCTGCCGGCGGGAAAGCACCCCGGTAAAACGATTGAGGACTCCGGTGGAATTTTGAAGTTTGGCTGTTAACATTCTACGCATTAAAAGTCACCCCCAACATTTCCGCATTGCTCTTACCTGACGGTACCATTGGATAAACATGTTCACGATTGGAAATATTAACTTCTATCAGCATCGGCTTGTTTTCCAAAATAACTTCCAGATCTTTTTCCAAAGTCATAGGATCAGAAAACTTATAATGACTGATACCGTAAGATTCAGCCAAAAGCTGGAAATTAGGCTCATCATCAAAAGTTGACTCACTCCGGCGCTCATCATAGAAGGACTCCTGCCACTGGCGAACCATGCCCAGCGAATGGTTGTTGATCAAAACGACCTTGATTGGAACACCATAACCATTCAAAATAGCCAGTTCCTGATTGGTCATTTGAAAACCGCCGTCACCTACAAACAGGACAACTTCTTTGTCAGGATTTGCCAACTTGGCACCAACGGCTGCAGGAATACCAAAGCCCATTGTTCCGAGCCCTCCTGATGTGATAATCTGACGTTCATTTTTATAAGGATAAAACTGAGCCGCCCACATCTGATGCTGTCCGACATCTGTGATAACAATCGCCTCTCCTTTAGTCAGCTTGCCAATCGTTTCAATCGCATGCTGCGGTTTGATAATGTCTTCATCAAACTTATAGCTAAAAGGAGCCTTGGCCTTGTTTTGCAAGACCTTGTCTGTCCACTCCCGATGTCTTGTGGAAACTTTATCTGCTTCCAAGAGCTGTTTCAAAGTCTGTTTGGCATCTCCGACAACCGGAATAGCAGTCTTGACAACCTTCCCAATTTCAGCAGGGTCAATATCCACATGGGCAACCACTGCCTTTTTAGCAAAGGTTTTAGGATTGCCTGTCAGCCGATCGGCAAAGCGCGAACCAAAATTAAGCAGGAAATCGCACTCTGTCAGCGCCATATTAGACGCGTAAGACCCGTGCATGCCCCCCATACCCAGAGACAGAGGGTGTTCAATCGGCATTACTCCCAAACTCAAAAGCGTCGATACAACAGGGATATTATAGCGCTCGGCAAAGGCAACTAATTCCGCAGAAGCTCCCGAATAATTAACGCCTCCGCCTGCTAAAATCAACGGTCTTTTCGCCTTTTTAAGCTGGGACAAAATTTTTCTGACCTGCAAATTATTGGGCTCAACGGTCGGCTGATAGCCGGGGACGTTAAGATCGGTCTTGTAATAAAAATTGACCATTTTCTCAGAAACATCTTTAGGCAGGTCAATGACAACCGGACCGGGACGACCGGTCGTTGCAATATGAACAGCCTCTGTTACAATACGCGGAATATCTGCTGCATCGCGGACTTGATAATTGTACTTGGTGATAGGCATCGTAACACCAATAATATCAGCCTCCTGAAAGGCATCCTTACCAATACCGGGGGTTGCAACCTGACCAGTGAAGACCAATATAGGCACACTGTCACTCATGGCGTCAGCAATACCGGTGATAGCATTTGTTGCACCGGGACCGCTTGTCACCACAGCGACACCAAGTTTTCCGGTAGATTTGGCAAATCCTTCCGCTTCGTGCACTGCTCCCTGCTCATGACGGGCTAAAATATGGCGGATCGTATCATTTTTATAGATCGCATCATAGAGCGGTAAGACAGCACCGCCGGGATACCCAAAAATGGTTGTGATTTCTAAACTTTCCAAGGTATCAAGCAGTAATTCTGATCCTGATCTCGGATTTTTAAGCTGTATTTTTTCCACGGGAACCTCCTTTGCAATTATTGTTCAAATTTTCAAAAAATTCAAATCACTTAGTTAATATCATAACATTTTTGAAAAATTTTGCAAGTCCCTTCTGCAATTATCTAATCTTTGCTTTCATTCTTTTTATAGGCAAAAAAGGTTGGTGAATTCTTATGAATGACCGTGCCGACGCAAATGCTTTTTCGCATCATCCATCAAATGCTTAACAACTTAGCATGGCCAGTCACGTAGCTGACTTCTGTTGCAAAGAAGATTTTTTTGCTAGAATAAATAATAATGAAGATAAGCAAAGGAGGCTGCTTTGACCAAATTAGATTCATTCAATCTCGGCGAACTTTACAGAGAGCTCAGACTAGCCAGAGGACTTAAAATGAAAGATATTGCAAATGACAGGCTATCACAATCTCAGCTGTCTAAATTTGAAAACGGACAGACCATGCTCTCTGCAGATAAACTAATAACTGCCATCTCCGCTATCCACATGAGCCTTGCTGAATTTGAACATGCTTATCATCAGTATGAAGACAGTTCCTTTTTCCAGCTGGCCAAAAAAATCGCTGAACACCATGCAAATAAGGATATAACGGGATTGGAAGAACTTCTGAACAGTTATGATGAAAATTCTGAAGTTTACGATACATACAATCAGCTCAATAAACTTGTCATCCGCTGTGCCATTCATGATTTAAAGCCAGAGCATCGTATCACAGAAAAGGACAGAGAATTAGTCACAGCCTATCTTTATAATATTGAAGCGTGGACAGAATATGAGCTCTATATTTTTGGAAACACTTTGTTCATTTTATCGGACAGTGACTTAATTTTTCTGGGGAAAGCTTTTATTGAAAGAGCCACCGCCTATCTGTCAATCCCCAATAACAAACATCGAACACAATTGCTTTTCTTAAATATTATCTTTGTGTTATTAGAGAGAAAGCAGAACAGCCATGCCGATTATTTTATGAAACACCTGGAAAATACCCTGACCTATCAAGATATGTTTGCAAAGACGGTTCTCATTTTTTTAAAGAAAGTTCTCGCCTATCAGGAAAGAAAAATCACCGATAAGTCTGTCTTGGACGATTATATTCATGATGTCAGAAACGTGGGACAGGAAGAAACTGCAGCATTTCTCCAAGAAAACTTAACGAATCTGTTAGCTGATGAAAAGAGCTCTTGAGACATCAAGAGTTCTTTTTCATACCTAAACTGATGATTAGTAATAATAAGGCATAAATGATGAAGCCAAAGTAAGCCAGAGATCTGCTGATGGTTGATAAGAGCGGAAACAGCAAGCTTGTCACAGGCGGTGCCAATACCAAAAGAGAATTAACACTGGTGACAATGCCGCCAATTCTTTCGACGGGGTAACGATTGACAATATCCGCTGAAAAGCGCGGAGAAATAATTCCTACTAAAAAAGCAAGGAGACTGTCTGCCAAGAAAATTAGCCAAATATTATCAGCTATAAAACCCAGCCCTGCCAGAAGAATTGTTATATCAGCCCAAAGATTGATAACAAAAATAGAATGCTTTCTAAACACCTTAGCTGTTAAACTGTTTCCGATTATCATAAACAGGGTAATGATCCCTGATAAGACCGAAATTTTAAGGGGATTGCTCACCGTCGCTAATTCCTGATTTTCCTTGATAAATAAAGCAAACAAAGGCATCAAGCCACCGAAGAAACCATTTAACAGGGCTAACTGAATCAGATTAATCAGTAAAATCCGGTCATCCAGAAAAGATTTGAAATTATCTTTAACCGCTGAAAGAGTCGTTTTTTCTTTAATTGTCTTTATTTTAGATTCCTGCTCTTTAAGAAAGGGCCGCATCAGCCCATAAAGTATTGCCACCGCTAAAAAAATCAAGGCATTTATCAGCGCTAAAGAACTTTCCCTAAAAACTGTCAGCAAGGATGCTCCGGCAAAAGTTGCTAAGACACTCACCAACTGGGTTCCCAAACTAACAAGTCCCTGAGCTTCTTCCATATCGTCTGCTTTCACCAAAGTTTTAGTAAAGGGTGAAAAAAGTGCCGTCGAATAATTTCCACTAATATCTGATAATAAATTTAAAAGCGAAGCTGCCAGGATTAAAAGCAGGGTTGGCGGATAGCTAAAGATAAAGCCGATACCAAGATACATCAGTGTTCTAAAAAGCGAGCTGCTAACTAAGTGACCTAGTTTTTGCTGCTGTCTGTCAGCTGCCACACCTAGAAATAAACTTATCAAAATAGGAAGTGTCTCTGAAGCCGACACAATCATAACTGCTAAACTGCCATTCGGTAAAGAAGCCGCTGCTGTTAACATCGCAGTATAAAATAATCTATCACCGGCTTTCGACAGTAAATTAATACTAACTAATTGTGTAAAGCGTTTATTTTCGGTAAAAAATGTCCGCATAAATTTTCCTTTTGTTAGCCTATCTAATACAAAGTGAACTCTTTTGTTTAACAGTTCCGAATATACTTTATCACAGAAAATTGCCGCTTTAAGAAATATTCAAATACGAATATCAGCTTTTTAAATTTTTCACCTCTGACAGTGAACCCAGTTATTGGCAAAACAAAAAAGAAAGCACCATCTGCTTTCTTTAATATTATTTTTTATTCCACACTCATTATATAAGGATAGACAGGCTGGCTGCCTTGATGGATTTCAACTTCTAAATCTTCGTAATGGTCTTCCAGATAATCTGACAGGCTTTGGGCTTGATCCTGACTGCCGTCTTCCCCAACATAAATAGTGGCAATTTCACTGTCACCGTCAATCATTTTATCAAAGGTTTGGCGCAGGGCTTGATCCATATCTGGCGTTGAAACCAAAATACTGCCGTCAACCATTCCTAAAACATCATCCTTGTGAATAGTCAGACCATCAATAGTCGTATCACGAACAGCCATCGTTACACTACCGCTGACAACCTCTTTGAGACTGTCTGTCATAGCCGCGACATTATCTTCCAAGGAATTGGCAGGGTTGAAGGCCAAAAGGCTGGTGAAACCTTGCGGGATAGTCCGCGTTTCCACAACCGCAGCCGGAACATCAACAACGTCCGCGGCACTTTGGGCAGCCATGAAGATGTTTTTATTATTCGGTAAAATAATAATGTTCTTCGCATTAACAGACTCAATAGCCTTGACAATATCCTCCGTTGACGGATTCATGGTCTGACCGCCGGAAATGATATAATCTACACCTTGTGATTTAAAAATTTCCGCCAAACCGTCACCGGCCGCAACGGCTATCAGAGCATATTCTTTCAGCTCTTTAGCTCTTGGTTCTGACTCTTTTTCCTGAAGAGCCTCATGCTGATTGCGCATGTTGTCAACTTTTACCTTGACAAGAGCCCCGTATTTGAGTCCTTCTTGTATAACCAGACCCGGATCTTCAGTATGAACATGAACCTTAACAATTTCATCATCATTGATAACTAACAGAGAATCCCCTAAGTTACTCAGGTAATTTTGAAAGGCTTCGTAGTCAAAATCTTTGACATAAGTCGGACCCTGCTTAAGTGCCACCATAATTTCTGTACAGTAGCCAAAGGTAATGTCTTGTGTTGCCACATGACTGACAACAGACTTATGATGTTCAGCATTAATCATTTCTGTCATGTTAGCAGGAGTAGCCTGAAAGTCTTCTGACATGATATACTCACCTGTTAAGGCCGACAAAAAACCTTCGTAGATGAAAACTAAGCCTTGGCCGCCCGAGTCAACAACACCTACCTCTTTTAAAACAGGAAGCAGAGCCGGCGTCTTAGCCAAGGCCGCTTTAGCACCATTTAGCGCAGATTGCATCACGTCAACAGCATCATCCGTATTTTCAGACTTTTTAATGGCTGCTGATGCCGCTCCGCGCGATACTGTCAAAATGGTTCCTTCAACCGGCTTCATAACGGCCTTATAAGCTACCTCAACCCCGGCTTGAAGCGCTTGGGCCAAGTCCTTACCTGTCAGTTCTTTTTTATTCTTGATGCTTTGGGCAAAACCGCGGAAAAGCTGAGAAGTGATAACACCTGAGTTCCCGCGCGCTCCCATCAGCAATCCTTTAGAAAGAATTTGACCGACTTCTCCAACTGTTGAAGCCGGTTTATCAGAGACTTCCTTAGCACCATTGTCCATGGTCATGCTCATATTGGTACCTGTATCACCATCCGGGACAGGAAAGACATTCAGTGAATTGACATACTCTGCTTGTTTACCAAGGCGTGTTGCAGCTGCCTGAACCATCCCTTGGAATAAACTTGTTGTAATATTAGCCACTAATCTTCTCCCACAACTTTAATATTTTGTACATAGACATTAACCGTATCAGCAGAAATGCCCAGCTGATTTTCAAGATTAAACTTAACGCGCTCTTGGATATTTTTAGATACTTCACTGATTTTAACACCGTAACTCATCACAGTGTATACATCAACTGAAATACCGGCATCTGTTGATTTTATGACAACACCCTTAGAATAGTTTTCCTTGCGCAGCAGTGCCTGAAAATTATCTTTGATAGCACTCTTGCTGGCCATGCCGACTACCCCGAAGATTTCATTGGCTGAACCGCCAACAACTGTGGCAATCACGTCATCTGACAATTCAATTTGACCGTCTTTTGTGTTAATTTTTACTGTCATTTCGCTACCTCAAAAAGTTTTTATCAGCTTATTTTACCATAATATAGATAGCTTGTAAAAAATTAACAAAAAAAGAGTCCGAAGACTCTTCTTTCATTTTAAACACGTTCTACTTTACCAGATTTAAGCGCACGCGCTGAAGCCCAAACTTTTTTAGGTTTTCCGTCAATAAGAACAGTCACTTTTTGAAGATTTGGTTTTGCTGTGCGTTTGGTTTTGTTCATTGCGTGTGAACGGTTATTTGCTGACACAGTTCTGCGTCCTGTAAAATAACATACTTTAGCCATTTATCTGTCATCCTCCTGCTTAGTCTAGGGGTGAAGTCACCACATACCGTAATATTATAGCAAAATACCAATCGTTTGACAATAGGTCTTTAAACATTTTTCTCAGCTTGCACATCAAAATGGAAGCTATTATAATTATTACTAAACAGAGAGTTGGTGAATTTAATGACTAAAATAATCAAAAATACTGCTCCTGCACTTGGAGAAGCCTTGGCAGAAGGCGCAGTCATTATTCCAAATATTATCTTCGCAGGTTTATTATACCAACATTATGGCCATTACCATTTTTTACTGCCTTTTGTATTATTATATTCATTTGAAAAAGCCGGTTCCTTTGCCTTGCAAGGTTTTGGAAAACTGAAAAATTTATATAAAATTTTAAGATACAGTCTTTTGCTGGCTATTTTAGGGTGCTGCCTTTGTCTGTTTGGAAATGTGCATTTTATATTTTGGGAAGCAGGCGCTGTCTTAACAGGTCTTGGCTTATCTAATTATAATGCTCTTTTTAAAACAATCAAAGATTATTCAGCGGAAAATAACAATCAAGCAAAAAAAGGCGTACTGATTAAAGGCTATCTGATTTTAGGAATCATTATTGCTTTGCTTTTAAGCCTTCGCCATGTGTCAATAACATTCGTATTTGCCATTTTTTTAATGATTTTACTTATGCTATACACCTTTATTTCCCAGCTGGAATGGGAGTCCGGGATGCACAATCAAGCCGCTTTTGAAAAAAAGAGAAAATCCTGGCTGCATTTTTTGCCAGCCGGCTGCATGCTACTATTTGCCTTTTTCACAAGATTATTAAAACAGACAGCAAATAGCAATTATATTCTCTATGTAGGCCTTGCTTTATGTTTATTTCTGATTGTCGGACTGATTTTTAACCCCTTGACTTTTTCCCTACAGGCCTTGTATACCATGTGGTTTGGAGCTGCAAGAAATTTTTTGGTTATTTACAGTCTCATCTATTTTATAGCTATTAATAAACTTTACATGGTTGGACTTTCTTACATCATGATTGTTTTAGGATTGTTTTTATCAATGGCCGCACAAAAGTATTTTAAAGCTATTAAAGAAGAACAGCAATTGCAAATCATTTTTTTAGTCAGCAGCATGGCATGTTTTTTATTTCTCCTGTCGCCTTGGACTTATCTTTTAGGAATCCTGCTGAGCTGTGCATTTATCGCCTCAGGCAATCGTTTAGTTCTGCAAAACTATATTACAGATAATCGGCTTCCCACTTTAGAAAGAAGAGTCATCCGTTCTAAATTTTATGGGCTGGGCGCTATTATCCAGCAGGTAGTTTTATTATCAACGCTGATAGCAGTATCTTGGATTAAAAACCATAATTCAGCTTTGAGTGCTTATTCACTTGCTGACAGTGTTGAGCATATACAAGGAGCTTTTTTCTGCACAAAATTAATCTGTCTTGCTTTCATTGTAACGTCAGGATTATTTTTAGTAAGATTGACCTTAAAACATATGATGAGATAAAAAGAAAAGCACTCCAAGATATTCTAAATAACTCTTAGAGTGCTTTATCATAGCTCTTATTTGATGCCGATTGCAGGACTTGAACCTGTGACCTACGCGTTACGAGTGCGTTGCTCTACCAGCTGAGCTAAATCGGCTAACAGTAATATTTTACTATTTCTAAAAATTTTGTCAATAGAAACAGGCAATCGTTTACGATTTAGCATTCAAAAGTAATAATTGTTTTCAATTGCTGAAAAAAGTAAAACAAGCTTTTTTTATTGAAGACTTCATCGTAACAAAAAATCCCGCCTAGGCGAGATTTTTTGTTACTTCTATGGTCAGACAATTAAGCTTTACCTTCTGAACCAAAGACATCAATACGTTCTTCAACTGCTTCTTGGATAGCTTTAGCGCCATCAGCCAAGAATTTACGTGGGTCAAAGAGTTTTTTCTTATCGTATTCAGCTTCATTTGCATCATAAGCACGCGCAAAGGCACGAGTTGCATTTGAGAATGCAATTTGACATTCAGTGTTAACGTTGACTTTAGCAACACCAAGTTTGATAGCTTCGCGAATTTGATCATCAGGAATACCTGATCCGCCGTGAAGCACGATTGGGAAACCTGGAACAGCTTCTGTCAATTTCTTCAAGTGGCCAAGGTCAAGACCTTCCCAGTTTTCTGGATATGGACCGTGGATGTTACCAATACCTGCTGCCAAAAAGTCAATGCCTGTTTCAACCATTGCTTTAGCATCTTCGATTGGTGCCAATTCACCGCGGCCGACGATACCGTCTTCTTCACCGCCGATAGTACCAACTTCAGCTTCAACTGAAATACCTTTAGCATGTGCTTTTTCAACAACTTCTTTAGCTTTTTCAAGGTTTTCTTCAACTGGAAGGTGTGAGCCGTCAAACATGATTGATGTATAACCAACTTCGATACATTCAAGAGCATCTTCATAATGACCATGGTCAAGATGAATTGCAACTGGTACAGTAATACCCATTGATTCTACAAGAGTTTCAATCAAAACTTTACAAAGTTTGTAACCGCCCATGTATTTAGCAGCACCCATTGAAGTTTGGATAAGAACTGGAGCTTTCTTGCTTTCCGCTGCACGCAGGATAGCTTGTGTCCACTCAAGGTTGTTTGTGTTAAATCCACCAACTGCATAACCGTTGTCACGAGCTGCTTGGACAAATTTTTCTGCTGAAACGATTGCCATTTTTAAAGGCCTCCTAAATATTTTTTGGGTCAAACCCATTACATTGTTTATTTTATCACTTTTACAGTAAAATTTCCAGCCTTTTCTTGAAAACTCATCAAAACAAAAAAGCCGGCCAAAGGCCAGCTGATATGCGGAGAGAGGGACTTGAACCCTCACGACCAAAAGCGGTCACAAGATCCTTAGTCTTGCGCGTCTGCCAATTCCGCCATCCCCGCAGCAACAAAATAAATTATATCAACTTCCTATATTGCTGTCAAGGATATTTCCCATATTTTTATAAAAATCCTCAAATTGTCTTTACAGAGACAATCAGTATTTAGCTAAAGCATGCCTTTCTAATATTCAAAAAGCAACGGTTTGATGCCGTTGCTTTTTCTGTTTAAATTAGTGACTGTTTTCTACTGCTGCTGTCACAAAGGCCGTATATAATTCCTCAGGACGATTAGGGCGTGATTGCAGTTCCGGATGGTATTGGGCTGCAACAAAGAATTTCTTGTCTGAAAGCTCGACAACTTCTACCAAACGATTATCCGGAGACACTCCTGAAAAGACAAAGCCGGCTTTTTCAAATTGCTGACGATAGGCATTGTTAAATTCATAGCGATGGCGGTGGCGGCGCTGAACAACGTCTTGGTTGTCATAGGCCGCTGCTGCCTTACTGCCGGGTTTTAATTTACATGGATAAAGACCCAGACGCAGTGTGCCGCCCATATCTTCAATATCAATTTGATCGCGCATAATATCAATAACCGGATACTTAGTGTCCGGATCCAGCTCAGCAGAATTAGCCCCTTCAAGATTGAGAACATGGCGGGCGTATTCCACACAGGTCAGCTGCATGCCAAGGCAAATACCAAGCATGGGCACATCATTTTCACGCGCATAGCGAATAGCTTCAATTTTGCCTTCGGTACCGCGATGGCCAAAGCCGCCCGGAACAATAATTCCGTCTGCGTCTTTCAGCAATTCAGCAACATTTTCAGCGCTAACATCATTAGCATTAATCCAGTCAAAATCAATAGCTGTATCGTTGACATAGCCTGAATGCTTCAGAGCTTCAACAACAGACAGGTAAGCGTCCGGAAGTTCCACATATTTGCCGACAAGAGCAATCTTTGTGGTTTTCTTCAGGTTCATCACCTTATCAACCATAGCAGACCACTGCGTCATATCTGCCGGCGGCACATTCAGTTTTAAGTGATCACAGACAATCTGGTCCATATTTTGCGCCTGCAAATTAAGCGGAATCTGATAGAGATGGTCCACATCAAGCGATTCAATGACGGCTTCCGGAGCCACATCGCAAAATTGAGCCAGTTTATTCTTAATGCCCTGCCCAGCAGGCTTTTCCGTCCGAATGACAAGCATGTTGGGCTGAATTCCCAAACCGCGGAGCTCTTTCACTGAGTGCTGAGTTGGCTTGGTTTTCATCTCACCTGCTGCCTTCAGGTAAGGCAGCAGAGTGGTATGAATATACATAACATTATCAGAACCTACATCAGACTTCATTTGACGCAGAGCTTCCAGGAAAGGAAGACTTTCGATATCGCCGACCGTTCCTCCGACTTCAGTGATAATCACATCAGAATCGGTCGTTGTAGCGGCACGTTTAATCTTTTCTTTGAGAGCATCTGTAATATGAGGAATAACCTGAACGGTAGCTCCGAGGTATTCCCCTTTGCGCTCCTTGCGAAGGACTTCGCTGTATATTTTTCCTGTTGTCACATTTGAATATTTATTAAGATTAATATCAATAAAACGCTCGTAATGTCCCAGATCCAGATCTGTTTCAGCACCATCATCGGTCACATAAACTTCACCGTGCTGATAAGGGCTCATAGTCCCAGGGTCAATATTGATATATGGATCGAATTTTTGAATGGTTACCTTGAGACCGCGATTTTTCAAAAGGCGGCCGAGACTTGCAGCCACAATCCCTTTACCAATTGAAGAAACAACACCGCCGGTTACAAAAATATACTTTGTCATTAAATGCTCCTTTACTTAATTTGGGAGAAAAAAGAAAAATGCCCCCTAAAACTAGGGAGCTTATCCGACCTCAAAAGAGGTGCCCAGTAAATAATATAAACTATCTGACTTCATTTGTCAATGCAGAAATGGACACATCTGAGACGAAGGAAGTTACTCTTCTTCGTCGTCTTCCTCTTCCTCATCGTCGGAGTAATCTTCATCTTCTTCATCTAAATCAACATTTTCATCCAGATCTTCCTCCGGAATAATTTCACTGATTTCAGAATCATAAGACTCAACTTCCGATTTCTCATCATCCGGATTGTCATCATCGTAGTCAGTGTCTTCTTCAGTTGCATCGAAGCTCTCATCTTCAGGATCGTCATCGCTGTAGTCGATAGCATCCTCATCACCATCCATAAAGGCATTGACGCGTTTTCTCTTACGTTTTGGCGCACCGTCTTCATCATCTTCGAGAGTGACAATTTCTTCATCAATTTCATCGATGCCGTACCAAGAACGCAGACCCCATTTGTTGTCACCAAGCGGAATAAAGCTGCCGTCAACATTTAAATCTGAGTAGAAAAACGGCAAGGCTTCACGAATGTCTGCATCTGACTTTTCTAAATAAACTTGAATAGCATTAACAAGGTCACTAAAATACATTTCATGGTCACGGCCGCGTTCTTCTAAAATGGCACGGGCAACTTCAATCATTGAGAGTTCACTTTTTTCTTGTCCAGCAAATACTTCTAATTCCAAGGTGGTTCTCCTTATTTTGTCGTTAACTTATATTTTACGATATTTTTAGCAGTAAGTCAAAAGAGATTTATGCAAGAGCCGCCCTTTGCCGGCTCTGTACAAACAGCACTGTCCTCAGCTGAAAGATTTGATATAGTCCAAAATATCAAGCATATCCTTAGCCACATAATCAGCCTGCGACTGGTCAATAGCCATGCGTTTTTCTTCATAGGCGACCGTCTTCATGCCTGCTTTCTTAGCCGCCGCAATCCCTGAAGCTGAGTCTTCAACAGCAAGCGCCTGTTCACTCGGGATGCCTAAACGATTAAGGACTGACAGATAAATGGCCGGATTGGGCTTACTGGTTTCAAAATCTTCACCGCTGACAACAGCATCAAAATAGTCTTGAATCCCGCAATTGGTCAGAATTTCAAAAATGTATTTCTTTTGCGTTGACGAAGCGACTGCTAAAGCGATATCATGAGCTCTGGCATAGTCTAAAACAGCAAGGATATCTTGTCGAAACAGCGGCAGGTAGCTCTCCTTACGATATTTTTGCGCCTCAACCCTTTGCAGGCCACGCTCAATTTCTTCCTCAGCAAGGTCTGACTGACTAAGTTTTCTAATTCTCCTTAGCAAATCTTTGCCGGATCGTCCGACAAGCCGGGAAAAATCGTCATGCGTCAGCTTAGACGGCTCTTTGGCAATTTCTTTTATATAGGCCTGCTGTAATTGAAAATCCAGATATTCCGTATCAACAATGACACCATCCATATCAAAAACAATTAGTTTTATCATAGACAACTCCTTATTGTATTAAAAACCTGACATAATTAAGTATTTCTTCTTCCTTATTATGACAAGCTGCTAAATTCTTACTGGAAAACATGAAAAAATTAAGGACTTGGAGCAGCATTCCCCAAGTCCTATTTACAAAAAGCAGTAAAGCCGCGTATCGCTGACTTTTATTTAACACTTGCTGTGCTTGTAATAGTATCAACAGCTTTTTTCATAGCAATATCGTGTTTGAGCATATCCGGTGAAAGCAGTGAACGCACTTGTTCAGCATCCATGCTGTACTCAGCTGCAAGGTCAGTGATTTCTTTTTCGATTTCTTCATCTGAAGCTTCAAATCCTTCTGCCTTAGCAATCGCTTCAATAACCAGATTTGTTTTCACGCGCTTATCAGCATCAGCTTCGTATTGTTTGTGAAGGTCTTCTTCAGTTGTACCCGTCAATTGGAAATACATTTCTGATGAAATTCCTTGACGCTGCATATTGCCCATGAATTCCTGCATGGCACGGTGAACTTCATCGTGAACCATTTCTTCAGGCAATTCAACAATTTCAGCATTAGCAACTGCCAAGTCAATCGCTGCACTTTCAACCGCATCATCATAAGCAGTTTCCTTAGCAGCTTCAAGTTCTTTGCGGTACTTAGCTTTCAGCTCATCCAAAGTTTCCACTTCTTCGTCAATATCTTTAGCCAATTCATCGTCTAATTCCGGAACTTCCTTAGCTTTTACTTCGTGGATAGTCGTTACGAATTTAGCATCCTTGCCGGCAAGATCGGCTGCTTGGTAATCTTCTGGGAAAGTCACGTTAACGTCAACTGTCTCACCAGCTTTTTTACCGATCAATTGGTCTTCAAAGCCGGGGATAAACTGTCCGCTGCCCAGTTCAAGTGAGAAGTTATCACCCTTACCGCCGTCAAATTCAACGCCGTCAACCGAACCGACAAAGTCAATAACGACAGTATCGCCTTCAGCTGCTGCATCTTCTTTAAGAACGAGTTCAGCCAGATTGCTGCGTTCGCGTTCAATTTTTTCATCTACTTCTGCATCAGTAACCTCTTTAGACTCTTCTACTGATACTTCAAGGTTTTTGTAGTCACCAAGTTTTACTTCTGGTTTAGTAACAACTTCTGCAGTGATTTCCCAGTCTTGGCCTTTTTCCATTGATTTAACATCAATTTTTGGCTGAGCTACAACGTCAAGCTCCAGTTCAGCAACAGCTCCTTCGTATGCTGATGGCAAGACACTGTTTAAAGCTTCTTCATAAAGAGCTTCTTCACCAAACTTTTGATTAAAAACAGCACGAGGAATATGTCCCTTGCGGAATCCTGGGACTGAAATATCTTTCTTCACTTTATTGAAGGCTTGGTCAAGAGCCGGCTGAATCTTATCTTGGCCAATCGTGAATGTAACAACCCCACGATTTGTAGCTTTGTTTTCAAATGATGTAGACATGAAGTCATTTCTCCTTAAAATTTATTTGCACTTTCCAGTTTATCACATTTATTGTCAATTTGGAAGTTTTTTCTTCTATTCAAGGGCGGCTAAATTTTAGAAAAAGAGCCTGAGTGTATTTTTAACGGCGAAAATACGCTGCCTTTTCTGAAACCCTTTTCATTTTTCTCGAAAAAAGGTATACTATAGGGGAGAATAACAACAATTTTCAAAATCATTTTTAGAAAGGTGCTCTTATGGTTCATACCACAACTGCTACACCCAGTCCTTTTCAGGAAAAGATAGCTGCAGCCTGCCGTAAAAAAGAGGCTCTTTTTGATGAAAGTCTCGGCCGTTATGCCTTGCGTTCCATGTTTGCAGGCGCCTATTTAACAATGAGTACTGCTGTCGGTGCTATTGCCGCTGATATCATCTCCCAGTTTTCGCCGGCTTTTGGCCGCTTCGCTTTCGCCTTTATTTTTAGTTTCGGCTTGGTTTATGTCCTGCTCTTTAACGGCGAACTGGCAACATCGAACATGATGTTTCTGTCTTCAGGAGCTTACTACAAACACATTTCCTTCAAAAAGGCTGCAATCATTTTGCTAACCTGTACTTTTTTCAATCTGATCGGTGCTATTATTTTAGCCTGGCTCTTCAATCAGTCTTTCTCCTTTGATCAGCTGACAAACAAGAGTTTTTTAGTCAACGCCGTTCAAACCAAGCTGGCTAAAACGGATTGGCAAAACTTCTTTGAAGGCATTACAGCCAACATGTTCGTTAATATCGCTATTCTGGGCTACATGCTTCTCAAAGAAGAAAGCGCCAAAATCACAATTGCCCTTTCAGCTATTTTTATGTTTGTCTTTTTGGTCAACGAGCATTTGATTGCCAACTTTGCCTCTTTCATGCTGGCGGCTTTCAGTTCTGTTGAAGGCATCAAAGGACTTGATTTCATCAATGTCCTGCGCCAGTGGACTGTCGTATTCTTTGGCAACTGGATTGGCGGCGGTGTTTTCATCGGCCTAGCCTATGCTTGGCTCAATCAAACACAAACTCCGCACAAAGAACAATAAACAAGAATAAAAAACGCAGTAAAATCAGGATCGGTAGAGCATTGATTTTACTGCGTTTTTTATTTTACCCTGCCCCTGCAAACAAAGAGAAAATGAAAAGCGCCGGTTATTTTTAGCTTGATTGAAGGATACTTTCCTTTTTATCCTCTTTTTTATTTTCTGTTTTTTTGATACACTAAAACCATGAAATTTATGACTTCTTATCTGGGCAATTTTGATCTTGAGAAGATGCTATTTAACTTCTCTTCTAAGCTTCTGTCCATCATTCTTTTACTCTTAGTTTTCGCTATCGCTAAAAAGGTCATCAACTACCTTTTTAACAAAGCCATTTCGAAATCTATCTCTCTGGCTAAATACAGTCAGGCGCGGCAAAAAACTTTGGCGAAACTCTTTCATAACCTGATGGATTACAGCTTGTATTTTCTGCTGATTTACTGGATGTTAGCGATTATCGGGCTGCCGGTCTCTAGTTTATTGGCCGGGGCAGGAATTGCCGGTGTTGCTATCGGACTCGGCGCCCAGGGCTTCCTTTCTGATTTGGTCAATGGTTTTTTCATTTTGCTCGAGCGTCAGTTTGATGTCGGCGATTCCGTCAAGCTCAATGCAGTGACCGGAACTATTGCCGGAACGGTTTCCAATGTTGGCATCCGGACCACACAAATCCGCGACTTTGACGGCACACTGCATTTCATTCCCAACCGCAACATTACCATTGTCAGCAATCTGTCACGCGGTGACATGCGTGCTCAGATCGATATTCCCATCTATGCCAATACTAACCTTGAAACAGTGACCTCTATCATCAAAAAGGTCAACGAGGAAAATATTTCGGCCTATCCTGAAATTGTCGGTGTTCCCAATATCTTAGGTGCGACAACGTCTGTCTTAACAGGACAAATGGTTTTTCGAGTAGATATCTTTGTCCAAAACGGCAAACAAATTCAGATTTATTACATCTTTTACCGCCTTTATCAAGAAGCGCTCACTGCTGCCGGTATCGCCCTGCCAACAGCTAATATTATGCCTCAGGCTCAAGCGCAAAAATAAACAAAACAGCTCCTCAGCAGATTCATTCTGCTGAGGAGCTGTTTTTTAAAATTTACGAATCGGATCAGGCTGATAGTTCGCTCGCGCCCCGCCAATCAGCTTAGGACGGCTGGCTAAGGCAGTGACATGGGCTCCGCCTAATTCACGCAGGGCAGGCCGCAAGGGTACCTGTACATGCTTGACATGCATACCGATAGCCGTATCACCAATATCAAGACCTGCATAGGCAGTGATCCTTTCAACTTCAACAGGATCTTTCATGTATTTAAAAGCCGCCAGCTGACCGCTCCCGCCGGCATGCAGCGTCGGCAGAACATTGACGATTTCCAAATCTTTTTTCTCAGCCAGTTCACGCTCAACCACCAGCGCACGATTCAGGTGCTCACAGCCCTGAACTGCCAAATAAATTTCCCTGTCATCAAGATAAGACAAAATCGTCTTAACAAGAACTTCGCCAATTTCAAGGCTAGAATTCTGCCCTATCACTCCGCCGGCAACTTCACTGCTGGATAGACCAAGAACAAAAATCTGACCTTTTTTAATCCCGCTGCGTTCAACCAAATCAGCAATAATCGCCTGTGCCTTTGTTTCTAACTCTTGTAAATCCATCTTCCACCTCACATTGCTCTAAAATAAGGCTTTATTTCTTCATACTTTTTAACGCTGCATTAAGAAACCAGCCGACCAGCAGGCCCAAAAAATTTTGCAGCAGATTGCCCCAGATACCTGCAAGCGACGCTCCCAGACCATAAAAAGGAATAGAAAACAAAAAGTAGAGCCCAACCATGGCCAAGGAAGCTAAAACGAGGCCTAAACTGCGCTTCTTACCGCGCCAGCCGGCAAAGTATCCCTGCATTCCGTGCGCCAAAAGACTGATTAACATCCAATTGGGATAGCCGGCTGTCAAATCAAGCAAAAAGCCGGACAGACCGCCAACAGCAGCCGCTGCCTTACTGCCAAAATAAAAAGCAGTAAAGTAAATACCGGCATCCAGAAAGGTTAAAAAGCCTGTTGGCGTCGGAATCTTTAGAAAAAGTCCCAGAACAAGAGTTAGGGCGGTTAAGACGGCAAGCAGACTTAACCGCCGCACCTTGTTATCTTTCATAATTTTGTTTTACTCCGTAATCATTTGAGTTTTCAATCGCATGATAGACGAACGCTTTCGCCTCCCTGACCGCATCTTGAACAGTCTTTCCAAGCACTAGATGACTGGCAATGATTGATGCAAACGTACAGCCTGCCCCTGTATTATTAGTTTCTAAGATAGGATAATCTAAGACTTGAAAATGCTGGCCATCATAAAAGACATCAAGAGCTCTATCCTTGCTGAGACGATTGCCGCCCTTAACAACCACATTTTGAGCCCCCAGACCATGCAGTATCCTGGCTGCTTCTTTCATGTCCTCCAAACTGTTTATGGTTGTTTGGGTCAAGAGCTGTGCTTCTGCCAGATTGGGTGTAATAACAGTGGCATAGGGGAAAAACTGAAGCAGCTCATCCCTCAGCGCGCTGACTTCCAGATCATGATTTTCCTTGCAAACAAGAACCGGATCTAAAACCACAGGAACACCTTTTTGTTTTTTAATGAAATCCAGCGCTTTTTCAGCTATTGCCACATTGGGAAGAAGGCCTAGTTTTATGGCAGAAAAATTGATACCGGCCAAACTGTCTAGCTGCTTGGCAAAAACGCCGCTGTCTACAGGAAACACTTCAAAGCCTTTTTCTTCTGTCACAGCAGTAAGGCAGGTCACTGCTACAAAGCCCTGCAAACCATTAACAGTATAGGTTGCCAGATCGGCATACAAACCGCCGCCGCTGAAAATATCATTGCCTGAAATGGCTAAAACAAACTTATTCGTCATAACTAATATCCTTTAAATACAGTCCGTTGGGAGCGGCCGTAGGCCCTGCCAAATGCCGATCTCTTGACTCTAAAATACGGTCAATCTGCTCAACCGGCATACGCCCATTGCCAATTTTCAGCAGAGTTCCGACCATATTTCGAACCTGCTTATACAAAAAACCATTCCCCGTAAAAGTAAAAATCAAAAATTGTTTCTGCTCATCAAAAGCAACATCTGCGCGGGTAATAGTCCTGATTTTGTTGTCAACACTCGTTCCGGAAGCTGTAAATCCTGTAAAATCATGCGTCCCACGCAATTTTTTTATCGCTCGCTCAATAGCAGCAACATCAACGGCATAGGGAAAATGCGTCGCATAGTGGCGCATGAGGGGATTTTTAGGGCGTCCCAGATCAACTAGAAACTCGTAGGTTTTACTGTGTTTGCAATACCTTGCATGAAAATTTTCAGAAACACAATCAACCCTGATAACATCAATATCATCCGGTGTCTGCGTGTCCAAACCAAACCGCAGTCTTTCTAAATCACGTTTTTCAGCTAAATCAAAATGAATAACCTGACCATAAGCATGAACGCCGGCATCTGTTCGGCCTGCGCCGTGAAGTTTAACAGCCTTACCGGAATTTAATCGACAAAGAGTTTTCTCAATTTCTTCCTGAACAGTTCTGGCATTTTTCTGCCTCTGAAAGCCGGAAAAGGCTGTACCATCATAAGAAATAATCGCTTTATAACGTACCATAGCTGCATTATAGCACGCTGAAAACCGAGAGACAAGATAAAGTGCCACCGTCTGTACGGGGACAGTTTGAAGCTCTTGGAAATTGGAACAAGTCGCAGCCACCTGCACCAGCCATACAGAAAAAAACCGAGCTTGGCTGCTGTCTTAAAAACGATTAAAATCAAAAAAGACCAAAGGATTTCCTGAACTGCCCTGATCGTTAGATTTTTGTCCAACTTTTGGGCAGCTCAGATTTCCCTTGGTCTTTTATTTCTTACATATCATCAAAAGCATCTTTTACCTTGTTAAAAAATCCTTTTTTCTTAGGGTGAACCGGATCAATACCGCTGGCCTTAGCAAAAGCCTGCAGGGCTTCTTTTTGAGCATCGTTCAGTTTTGTCGGTGTAACAACATTAACGGTCACGTGCTGATCTCCCTGCCCATTGCCGCGCAAACGCGGTGCCCCTTTACCTTTGAGACGGAAGGTCTTGCCAGTCTGCGTTCCGGCAGGAATAGCCAGCTCAACATTACCGTGAACAGTCGGCACCTCAACAGTATCGCCAAGAGCTGCCTGAACAAAATTAATGTTCAGACTGTAGTAAATGGTTGAGCCATCACGTTCAAATTTGTCGCTCTTCATCACATTGATAATGACAAAGAGATCTCCGTAAGGGCCGCCGTTAAAGCCGGCTTCGCCTTGGCCTGCCAGACGAATTTGCTGACCGGTTTCTACACCGGCAGGAATTTTGACAGAGACCTTATGGTTTTGCTTTTCATGACCCGTTCCATGACAAGTCTGACAAGGTTCCTTGATTTCCTTACCGCTGCCGTGACAGACATCACAAGTCACTTGGCGGCGCATCATGCCAAGCGGTGTCTGAGTATCCACATTGATAACACCTGATCCATGACACTTAGCGCAGGTAACAGGACTGGTGCCGGGTTTGGCTCCCGATCCGTTACATGTTCCACAAGTTGCTTCACGGTTATAATGAACCTCTTTTTCCGTACCAAAAACAGCTTCTTCAAACTGAAGATTAACACGATACTGGAGATCATCACCCTGACGGGGTGCATTAGGATTTCTGGAAGCTCCGCCGCCGAAGAAACTTGAAAAAATGTCCTCGAAACCGCCAAAGCCTGAGCTGTCAAATCCGCCAAAACCACCATTACCGCCGAAGCCGCCGCCAGCTCCCGCCGGACCGTATTGGTCATAAGCGGCACGTTTTTGCTCATCGCCTAGCGTTTCATAGGCCTCCTGAATCTCTTTATACTTTTCCTCAGCCCCAGGATCCTTATTGATGTCGGGATGGTATTTTTTTGACATCTTACGATAGGCTTTTTTAATTTCGTCCTGAGAGGCGTTCTTTGACACCCCCAGACGATCATAATATTCTGTATTATTCATCTTAAATACCTTTTGTTATTTTTTTGATAATTTTCTTAGGTGGTGGGGACGCAAGCGACCGACTATGTCGTTCCATTGCTTATTTTTGAACCCAAAGGTTTCAAAAATCCCCTCGTAACAGCAGCTAAAGCTACTGTTACTCCCACCACGGCAAAAATTATCGGCTGTGCGGTCTTCGACCGCTTTTATTGCTGACGCTATTACCCAAAAACAGAGGCTGGGTTGCAACCTCTGCGATTGGTTTTTAGCCGTTAATATTTTTGAGACGTACTGCTGATTGTTTTACGACGTGAGAAAAGCATTTCGACATTAAATGCTTTTCGAGCTAGTAAGTCGTTTAGGCAATTCGCCATAGCGATTGCCGTAGAATGACAACCGCTTTAGTGGTTAGTCATTCTTAACGAGTTATTTCTCAGTAAACTCACCATCTACGACATCATCGCCGCCTTTATCTGATGATCCAGCATCAGCTGCGCCTTCTTGACCTGCCTGTGCCTGCTGAGCTGCAGCTGCTTGTTCGTAAAGTTTCATGGCAAGTGCTTGAGCTTTTTCATTGAGGGCTTCAAGTTTAGCTTTCATATCTTCAATATTATCTGATTCTTGAGCCTTCTTCAAGTCATCAAGAGCAGACTGAGCAGCATCGCGTTCGCTGTCAAAGCCTTTGCCTTCAGTTTCTTTGATGGTTTTTTCAGTTGTAAAGATAGCTTGGTCAACTTCGTTCTTAAGGTCAACTTCTTCCTTGCGTTTTGCATCTGCTTCCGCATTTGCTTCCGCATCTTTCATCATGCGGTCAATTTCTTCTTCGCTGAGTCCGTCATTAGACTTGATAACGATTGTTTGTTCTTTTTGCGTACCAAGGTCTTTAGCCTTAACTGAAACAATACCGTTTTTATCAATATCAAATGTTACTTCAATTTGTGGGATACCGCGAGGAGCTGCAGGAATATCTGTCAATTGGAAACGGCCCAGTGTCTTGTTGTCTGCAGCCATCGGACGTTCACCTTGAAGAACATGGATATCAACAGCAGGCTGGTTGTCAGCAGCGGTTGAGAAGACTTGTGATTTAGATGTTGGGATAGTTGTGTTGCGGTCAATCAGTTTTGTGAAGACACCGCCCATGGTTTCAATACCCAGTGACAATGGGGTAACATCAAGAAGGACAACGTCTTTGACATCACCGGTGATAACACCTCCTTGGATAGCAGCACCCATAGCAACGACTTCATCAGGGTTTACTGATTTATTTGGTTCTTTGCCGGTTTCAGCTTTAACCGCTTCAACAACAGCCGGAATACGAGTTGAACCGCCGACTAAGATAACTTCATCGATTTCTGACAATGACAGACCGGCATCAGAAAGTGCTTGACGAACTGGTGTTTTCGTACGTTCCACAAGGTCGCGAGTCAAATCATCAAATTTAGCACGAGAAAGGCTTGTTTCCAAGTGAAGAGGTCCGGCTTCTCCGGCAGTGATGAAAGGCAGGCTGATCTGAGTTGATGTGACACCGGAAAGATCTTTTTTAGCTTTTTCAGCCGCATCTTTCAAACGCTGCAGAGCCATCTTATCTGTTGATAAATCAATACCGTTTTCTTTCTTGAATTCTTCTACCAGCCAGTCAATAACTTTTTGGTCAAAGTTATCCCCGCCGAGTTTGTTGTCACCAGCTGTTGCCAGTACGTCGAAGACACCGTCACCCAATTCAAGGATAGAAACGTCAAAGGTACCGCCCCCAAGGTCAAATACCAAGATTTTTTCATCCTTATCTTGCTTATCAAGACCGTAGGCAAGCGCAGCTGCAGTTGGTTCGTTGACAATACGCTCTACTTCAAGACCGGCAATTTTACCAGCATCTTTTGTTGCCTGACGCTGTGCATCGTTAAAGTAAGCAGGAACCGTGATAACCGCTTTTGTCACTTTTTCACCAAGATAATCTTCAGCATAGCCCTTCAAATATTGCAGAATCATCGCTGAAATTTCTTGAGGTGTGTATTCTTTACCGTTAGCTGAAACTTTTTCAGAAGTTCCCATTTTTGATTTGATGGAAAGAATTGTTTCCGGATTAGTTACCGCTTGACGTTTAGCAGCATCTCCGACAACGATTTCACCATTTTTGAATGAAACAACAGAAGGTGTTGTACGGTTGCCTTCCGGGTTTGCAATAATTTTACTTTCAGTTCCTTCAAGAACTGCGACAGCTGAGTTAGTTGTACCTAAGTCAATACCAATAATTTTAGACATAGTTAAGATACCAAGAACGTTGTAATAGTCCGATGGACTGTTTCAATCAGGAGATGGAGAAAGCACCGCTTTCTTCCTCTGGTGACTGATAATAACGTTCAATTCCTTTCTTTTTTCCTCTTAATATTTTTTCGTTTTGATATTTTTCTTAGGTGGCGGGGACGCCAGCAAACCTTTGGTTTCATGGCTAAATTTTGAGCCAGAAGTCTCAAAATTTCCCTGTCAGATAACAAGTATTGTTATCTGACTTTCGCCACGGCGAAAAATGTCGTTTTTGAGCAAGCCTATGGCTTGCAAACATTATTATATTCATAGTTTTATGACATTTCGGTCAGGTTATGTTGCGACGTGAGATAGCAAAATCGATAACATTTTGCTAGCGAGCTAGTAAGTAGTCTAGGCAATCCGTCACAGCGGTTGCCGTCTAATGATGAGCCATTCTAATGGCCATCAATAGTGACTAGCTATATACCACCACCATTGCTGGTCTCAGCAGGCGCTCGTGCAATTTGTAGCCTTTTTGCAGGACCTGCGCAATAGAGTCTGCAGGGTGGTCGTCATCTGCTTCAAGAGTCTGTACTGCCATATGAAGGTTGGGATCAAAGTTTTCCAGTTCGACTTCTTCAACTCCCTCTTCTTTAAGCGCTTGAACAAGACTTTCCTGAACCATTTCGAGTCCTTTTTTGACATCATCTGTCAGGCCCTCCACTGCCAGAGCTCTCTCCAGATTATCCAGACTCGGCAAGATTTTCTTCGCTAAGTCCTGCGAGCGGTACTTCTGCAAGCTTTGACGCTCTTCATTGGCGCGGCGCTGAACGTTTTGCATTTCAGCATGAGCACGCAGGTACTTATTTTCAAAATCTTCTGCCCGCTCAAGAGCTTCCTGCAGTTCTTTGTTTTCAGGAATTTCCTCAGCTGTTTCTTCGACAGATTTGGTTTCTTCCTGCTCTTTGGCAGCCTGCGCTTCTTCCTTGATTTCTTCCTTAGTCTCTTTTTCCGACAAGGTAGCACCTCTTTTCTTTGTGTTTTTATGAAACAAATTTCTTCTTAAACCGGTAAGGGTCTGAAAATCTTATCAGCTCAGTGAACTTCATAGTGATTGCTATTGAGATAGCGGTAAAAATCACCAAGCTTAATCGCCAAGATGCGGCTGATAATCGTAAGCAGACTGACCGTTCGCCGATAATCCAAGTCTACCGGACCAATCACCGTCAAAATGCCAAATCCTCTGTAAGGAATAAGAAATTTCTGACTGATAACGGTAAGCTCTGATAAACTCTTTTCACGGCTTTCAGCAATTTGTACGCGATAGGTTTCATCCTCCGGGATGCTCTCGCGAATGGCCAAAGCAGCCGATTGCGGATTATCCAGAAATTGATAGGTATCAAGCCCTGCAAATTCCAGCGTTTTAATTTTTCCGGCGATAAAAGCCTTCTCTTGAAAAATTTGCTTGAAAATATGGTCAAATAAATCCAAAACATTATCTGTCCGCGGAAAATACTTTTGGATAATCTGCGGAAGTTCTGTTCGCAAACGGTAATGGATATCCAGCACCGTTTGATTCAAGAGACGTTCCCGAACAATTTTTACAACAGTGAGCAAGTCGCTGTCCAAAAAATTCTTAGGTATGGCAAACTGCACTGTTATAGGACTGGCCTCATCTAAGGTTAAAACCGCCAGGGCATCATGATTGCTGAGCTTAACAATATCAAAGGCGGTCAAACACTGCCTCTTTGGTTCTACATCCATAATCAGTGACGTATAGCCTGTCAGCTCTGCCAGAACATCGCTGGCTTTTTGCAGAAGGTCATCTAAACGAAAGACCTCAAAATCAAAAGCCTTGATAACTTGGTAGGCATCCTGTTCATCCAGATTATCCGGATTTAAAGAGTGTTCCGCAAAGTAGCGAAAACCTTCCTGGCTGGGCAGACGTCCGCTGGAAGTGTGCGCCTTTTCCAAGAGCCCCAGCTTTTCCAAGGCCGCCATATCATTTCTGATCGTTGCACTGCTTGAAGCAATCGAATTTTGGAGTGTTTTAGAACCGATGGGCTCATGCGTCTTAGTAAAAATCTCAACGATCAAATTGAGAATATCTTTTTGACGTTGGGTAATCATCTAAGCTGACCTCCAATCTCTGCTCAATAAAATTAGCACTCTCAATATCCGACTGCTAACTTCATGATTCCATTATACTCCATTCACAATTTCTGTCAAGGAAAAAACATCATTTTTTAGCACTCTTTTTGTTTGAGTGCTAAAAATACATCTCAGGACCTAGTCCGTTTTTTAAATAGCATAAAAACCAAGCCATGGCTGAACAGTGACTTTCCCGATTTCTGCTTTTTCGTCTGTGATTAACAGCGCTTTGCATTTAAGGAATCTACCTTGGTAACTGCACTTAAGAATTCCTAGCTGCCAGTGTTCAGACCTAGAAGAGCGGGCTGTCTCACTCAGTACACTAAAAAACCGGGCTGTCTAAGTATGAGCCTGTGCACATACTCGGACAAATCCCGGTTTTATCGGTCATAATCTGTCAAATCATTCTCTTCTATTGTAGCAATTAATTTATCAGCGTAGTTGGGATCGCTGTTAAAACCGGCAGCCTGCAGAGCTCTGGCAACTGTTTTGTAGCCGCTGGAAGTCGTCATTGTCGTATAGAGCGCCCTATCCCATATCTTATCCTGCCGCAGGAGCGCCAGATAATCATATAAAGAATCGTCCCACGACTTATAAACAAGATAGCGGTTAGTAACCGGATGCCAGCGGCCGTTTTCATATTCACGGCTTTTCAGACGGATACCTCCCTGACCGGCTTTGGCTTTGATGCTGAAAAGGTTGTGATACTTATTAGCCAGCAGCGTCCGGCCAAAATCACTGTCCAAAGCTGCCTGACCGATGATTACCGAGCTTCTCACCCCATACGTTTTGGATAATTTCTGAGCTGTCGGAGCAATTTCTCGGATAAATTCTTTATGGCTGTAAGTGCTGGCAGTCTCCTTTTGAGCACTCGCTAATCCTCCGCTGCCTAAAATCGGCAGGAAAACAGCCAGAAGCAGAACTGAACTAATTACCACAAAAAACTTAAACTTGAGTCTTGCTCTCACCGCCTATTTCTCCTTTAACTTTTCTAAATATTCTTCTAAGGTCAGATTATGCTTGGTCATATACTTGGCCGATTTTACGCCGACATAGCGATAGTGCCAATCTTCGTAGTCAATACCTGTTGCGCTCTTTTTGTCCTTAGGAAAACGCAGGACAAAGCCATACTTAGGCGCCAGTTCAGCAATCTTGGCAACAACATCCGGATCACTTTCATTCAGGCTGTCAACGGTACTCATATCAACCGCCAAGCCTGTTTGATGCTCACTGGCTCCCGGCGGCTGCGAATAGGTCTGAACCTGTTTTTCAGCCTCTTCCTGACTCAGACTGGAATTATTTGCTTTTTCCTGAGCCACATAATTGTTGTAAAGCTCTTCCTGATAGGCAACACTGCGGTAGCCTGATATCAAATGTTCGCCGGCATCAACTTTTTGAGCAGCTGCCAGAAAATTGCGGGTATTCTCTGCAATACGAGAATCTACTGAAATACCGTTAATATCTGCCAAATCAGGATTCATCTCAGCTGTTATATGGTCTCGGTTAACCAAAACCAGCTCCCAGTCATCCGGCGAAACATCAGGCAGACTTGATGCCTGATGAGCCGAGGTCTTCTTTTGTGCTGTCTGTTCCGTTTTGTTTTTTGCAGTCTCGTGATGACTGCCTTGCTGATCTTTATTCAGGAAAAGGTAAATCCCAAAAACAAAGAGCAGAACAACCCCAACTTGCAATAAAACAGTTAGTAAACTAGATTTCTTTCTCATTAGCTTCTTTCAAAATTTGTCTTCCTTGATGACGATAAGCCATATCTGCAATTGTTTCAATCGAAAATTTTTGATTCTCATAAGAAACAACCGTCACACTGCCATTATCGATAGCCGTCTTTTCTTGCTCATGATCAATCAGCCACACGAAAGTTCCGATAGTCAAACCATGGCTGACCACGATAGCATTGCCGCCACCGGATTTCTCAATAGACTGAGCGATGGCTTCAAAACCGCCGTAAATACGATTTTCAATAACATCCCAGGGCTCCGCCCAATTAGCCGTATCTACTTCTACGAGACTGGCCGCCAGCTCAGGGTAAGTGACTTCTGTAAAAGTCTTGCCTGTGTTAAAGGCTGCTGTCCGCGGCAGAACTCCCTGAAACAGATCCCCGTCATAACCGCCGTCAAGACTGCCGAAGCACCATTCTCGAATGCGTTTATCACGTGTGTAAGGAAGATTTTCATTGCCCGTCTCGCGAAGAATAATTTCCATGGTCTGCATGGTCCTGCCACTGTCACTGGAGAAGGCCGCCTTAAAAGGGATCTTAGCCTCTCTCAGGCCTACACCCAATTCCCGTATGCCTTCTTCACCGAATGTTGTCAGAGGGGTATCACTCCAACCTTGGGCACGTCCAATTGTATTAAACATTGTTTTCCCATGTCTAGCTATATAGAGTTTTGTCTTTGCCATTTTTACCCTCCTAATCTAGCCTATATTATATCATTAAATGAAAACACTTGCAAAAAACTTGCAAGTGCTCTCTTAATTTTTAAAACTGTGTATTGGCGCAGGAATCTGCCCGCCTCTAGCAATAAAATCGGCTGATGAATTTTTATTAACTGACATGACCGGAGCAGCACCCAGCAGGCCGCCGAATTCAATCATGTCCCCCTCTTTGCCTTTAGGGATAATGCGGACGGCTGTTGTTTTTTGATTGATAACACCAATCGCTGCTTCGTCGGCAATCATAGCGGCAATCGTTGTATCCGGAGTATCGGCTGGAATGGCAATCATATCCAGGCCGACCGAACAAATCGCTGTCATTGCTTCTAATTTTTCAAGATTGAGCGAACCGTTTTGCACTGCTGCAATCATACCTTCATCTTCCGAAACCGGAATAAAAGCTCCCGACAGACCGCCGACTTGGTTGCAGGCCATGACACCGCCCTTTTTGACTTGGTCATTGAGAAGAGCCAGCGCTGCCGTTGTTCCGTGAGTTCCGACCGTCTCCAGTCCCATTTCTTCCAGAACACGGGCAACCGAGTCTCCGACAGCCGGAGTCGGAGCCAGCGACAGATCGACAATTCCGAATTTGACGCCGAGGCGCTCGCTGGCCAGTGTTCCCACTAACTGACCGATACGGGTAATTTTAAAGGCGGTCTTTTTGACCGTTTCAGCGACAACATCAAAACTTTGACCGCGAACTTTTTCCAGAGCACGCTTAACAACTCCGGGACCTGATACCCCGACATTAATGACAACATCAGCTTCACCCACACCGTGAAAGGCTCCTGCCATAAAAGGGTTGTCTTCAACAGCATTAGCAAAGACGACCAGTTTGGCCGGTCCCATCTCAGAAGCTGCAGACGTTTCCTTGATGATCCGCCCCATGTCACCAACCGCAGTCATATTGATACCGGACTTGGTTGATCCGATATTGACAGAAGAACAGACAAAATCAGTTTCCGCCAAAGCCCGCGGAATGGAGTTGATGAGAATTTCATCGCCTTTTTGATAACCCTTTTGGACCAAGGCCGAAAAGCCGCCGATAAAGTTCACGCCAATCTCCTTAGCCGCACGGTCAAGCGCCTTTGCCAAAGGAACATAATCATCGGCATCTGTCGCTGCCCCGATGATGGAAATCGGTGTCACAGAAATACGTTTATTGACGATGGGAATCCCCAGTTCTGCTGAGATGTCATCGCCAACTTCGACCAGCTTGCCAGCTTTAGCAACAATTTTATGATATATTTTTTCAGCCGCCTTGTTGATATCCGAATCAATACAGTCGAGCAGTGAAATCCCCATCGTAATGGTGCGGACATCAAAATTCTGCTCTTCGATCATAGCGATTGTTTCAGTAACCTGTTTAATATCCATTACTTCAAGCTCCCGTCTTATAAGTTATGCATGGCATCAAAAATAGCCGAGCTTTGAATATTGATCTTAACATTCAAGCTATCACCCAGCTCCTCAAATTCACGCCTAAGCTGAGCAAAATCTTTTTTCTCATCAGCAGACACGACTGTCATCATGGTAAAATAACCCTCCAAAACAGTCTGGGTAATGTCATCGATATTAAGCCCGAGCTCTGCAATCTTCGTTGCCACACCTGCTACAATTCCGGTTGTATCTTTTCCAACCACTGTAATAATCGCTTTCATAAAAGCCTCCAAAGTATGATATTTTATTTATTTTAGCATAAAAAAGATGAAAATTCTATATTCAAAAATGTATTAATGTTCGGTTTTTCCTCTATTTTCTCCTTGTCCAGCCGTAAAAGTTTGTATTACCTGTTAAATTCCTAAACATTGACCGTGAAAAAGAATTATTCTAGCTCCTGCTTGCCTTTTATCATCAAAGATGATAAACTGTAATTAGTTTATAAACTAACAAGGAGGGAGCTTATGTTTTCAGGCAAAAGGTTGAAAAAAAGAAGAGAAGAACTTGGGCTTTCACAAGCACAGACAGCTGAACAGCTGGAAATTTCCCGGCCGTCTTATTTTAATTGGGAAGCGGATAAAACCCGACCCAATCAAAAAAATTTGGCCAAATTAGCTCGGCTGCTGAGGGTCGAACCGGCTTATTTCTCAGCCCAATATGATATTGTCCGGATTTACAGCCAGCTAAATGCGGAAAATCAGAAAAAAACACTGAACTACTCACACGATTTACTAAGGAAACAAAACGAGGCGGTGAAAACAATGGAAAGCAGGCTTTACAGCTACAAGGTTTACGAAAAATTATCTGCAGGTAGCGGCTACTCTTATTTTGGCGACGGTAACTTTGACACGGTCTTTTACGATGAGGAAATTGACCATGATTTTGCGGCTTGGATTTTTGGAGATTCGATGGAACCCACTTTTCTTAACGGTGAGGTGGCTCTTATCAAGCAGACAGGATTTGACTACGATGGTGCTATTTATGCCGTAGATTGGAACGGTCAAACCTATATCAAAAAAGTCTATCGTGAGGAAAAGGGCCTGCGCTTGGTCTCTCTCAATAAAAAATATGCCGATAAATTTGCTCCTTACGAGGACAATCCCCGCATTATCGGACTGATTGTCGGCAACTTTATGCCTCTTGAAGCTTGAAATTGCCATCAAAAAACATGAGGGCATCTGTAATCTTTACTTGCAAACAGCAGTCCTGCCGTTTAAAATCAACAAGCAAAAGCAAAAAGCGGGGCCAAACCGATAATTTTAAAAAGAATCGGTTTGGTTCCGCTTTTTAGCTGTTTAGACACCCTAACAACCGTAAAAATCAGCTTACGCTCTCTTTTCAACGTAAATCTGGGCAGCCACAGCTGATGTAATCTGCAGCTGTCTGCCATCTTTTTCAATTGTATAGGCACCGGCAAAATCATCATACTCTAAGAGCGTCAATTCATCACCAATCTTTAAAGCGTGCTGCTCCATATATTTCAGCAGCTGGAAATTATCCTGAACACGTTTTAAGATGTAAGAACCCTTCTTAGCTGTTCCCTTTAGGGTCGTATGGTATTTCTCAACCAGAGGCTCCCCCTGCTGAGGGATAGTACCTCCATGCGGGCAGACCTTGGGATAGTTAAGCAGCTTGTCCAAACGTTCGATGAAAATATCAGAGACCGTGTGTTCCAGCACCTCAGCTTCTTCATGAATCTCATCTGCTGTATAGCCCAGATGATTCATCAAGAAAACTTCAATTAAGCGATGCTTGCGGTAGAGGGCCGATGTCAAAGCCATCCCCTCATTGGTCAGACGATAGCCTGCCTGTTTATCTTTAAGAATCAGGCCTTCCTGCAGAAGCTTTTTGACCATTTCTGAAACTGCCGGAGCAGAGACTGACATCTTGGCCGCAATCTGTTTATTGCTGATTTTTTCCCCGTGCTCACCGAGCTCATAGATAATTTTAAGGTAGTCTTCTTTGTTAGGTGTCATAGTTTATCCTCTTCTTTGTCAAACTCATTATATCAAAATGTTAACAAAAAGTGGATAAAAGTTTTCAGTCTGGGTCCTTGCTTAGCACAGACAGCTGCAGTGACTAAGTCTACCGGGACAGACCGGCAGTGATTTTATCTAAATTCCATTTCATCATGGCATAGTAGCTGTCTCCTGCCTGTCCTTTTTTAGCAACGGAATCTGTAAAGATCTTAGCGGCAATGGGAAGTCCTGTGTCCTTAGCGACAGCTTTCATCGGACGTGCATCAACACTGCTTTCCACAAAAAGTGCCGGAACTTGTTTTTCCCGCAAAATCTCAACCAAATTTTTGATTTGATCCGGTGTTCCTTCTTCTTCCGTATTGATCTCCCAGATATAGGCCGATGGGATATCATAAGCTTGCGAAAAATACTTAAAACACCCTTCACTGGTGACAATCATTTTCTTTTCAGCCGGAATGCTGTCCATCTTTTCTTTTGCTTGCTGATGGAGCCTTTCCAGCTTCGCCCGGTAGGTATTGAAGTTTTTCTCATAGTAGGATCTGTTTTTAGGATCTTTTTCCGAAAGATGTTTCATAATATTGCGGGCATAGATAATGCCGTTTTGCAGATTAAGCCAGGCATGAGGATCTTCTCTGCCCTTTCTTTTACCGCCTTTCAGATAAATGACCTTGACTCCGTCACTGACTGCAAAATAATCTTTTCCGGGCTTCTTACCGGCATTCTTAACGAGCTTGGTAAACCAAGCCTGACCGCCGTTTTCCAGATTAATGCCGTTGTAAAAAATCAAATCCGCCTGAGAGGTTTTCTTGACATCCTCTGCCAGGGGTTCGTATTCGTGCGGGTCACGGCCGACAGGAACAATGCTGTGCAGATTAACCCTGCTGCCGGCAATGTTTTTCGTAATATCTGCAATAATAGAGTTTGCAGTGACCACATTCAGCTTTTTAGCGGCCGTCTTTTGCCCGGAACAGGCTGCTAAAATTGCCAGAGATAGGCAGGCAAGCAGGCATAAAGCAAACTTTTTCATGTAAATTCTCCTTTATGTTGTATTTAAATAGAGTACTTCTCAGTTTTCTTTTTTAAAAATCTCTGCTTAGGAGCAAAGATAAAGGAAAACAAGAAAATCAGCGCTGAGGTCAAAACAATACTTGAGCCCGCAGCAATGTTAAAACTATAACCGACAAACAGTCCTAAGACTGATGACAGAGCCCCTAAAGCCGATGACAAAAAAATCATGGTTTTTAAGCTGTTAGCATATAGATAGGCTGTCGCTGCAGGCGTTATCAGCAAGGCAACAATCAAGATAGTTCCCACACTTTGCATGGCTGTCACAGATACCAAAGTCAGTAAAACCATCAGCAGATAATGATAATAAGTGACCGGCACTCCCATGGATTTAGCCAAAGTAGGGTCAAAAGAAGTCAGCAGCAAAGGTCTGAAAAACAGAGCTATCGCTAGAAGAACAAACAGTGAAATCCCTAAGCTGATCCATTTATCTGTATCCTCGACAGCTAAGATATTGCCAAACAAAATGTGAAACAAATCGGTTGAACTGTTGGCAAAGCCAATCAAAATAACGCCCAGAGCCAAAAAGGAACTAAACGTGATTCCGATAGCTGTATCTCCCTTTATAATGCTGTTTTCCCTGATAAATGTAATAATCAGGGAAGCTAAAAGACCAAAAACAATGGCTCCGATAAAAAAGTTAATCCCTAAAATATAGGATAAGGCCACTCCCGGCAGAACGGCATGAGAGATAGCATCTCCCATAAGAGACATTCCGCGAAGAATAATAAAACAGCCGATTGCTCCTGCGACAATACCGATAACCACAGCGGTTATCAAGGCATTTTGCAAGAAATGAAACTGTTGTAAGCCTGTTAAAAATTCTAAAATCACCTAAACACCTCCTGCCGCTAAAAATGAAGAACCATAGGTTTTGCTTAAATTTTCCTGCGTAAAAACCTCCTTAGTAGGACCAAATGCAAAAATTTTTCTGTTTAACAGCAGCACCTGATCAAAATAAGCCTCAACCTTACTTAAGTCGTGATGAATGACTAAAATCGTCTTTCCCCTTGCTTTAAGCGCCTGCAGCAGCTCCATAATCATCTCTTCGCTGACCGTGTCAATACCTGCAAAAGGCTCATCTAAGAAAATATAATCCGCCTCTTGGACCAAACAGCGAGCTAAAAGCATGCGCTGGAACTGACCGCCCGAAAGCTGACTGATAGGGCGTTCCGCATAAGCCTCCAGATTAACCCGGGCAAGGGCTTCCTGAACACGATCCCAGTCTTGTTTTTTCAGCCTCGAAAAGAAACCTAACCTAGAAAACAGACCCAGAGCCACACATTCCTTTACCCGGATAGGAAAATTAGGATCGATGGCCGCTTTTTGTTCGACATATGACACCCGTTCAAGCATCTGACTCAGCTTTTTTCCATCAATGAAACTCTCCCCCTGATGGTCCACCATTCCTAAAATCCCTTTAAACAGAGTTGACTTGCCGGCACCGTTAGGCCCGATAATTCCGGTAATGGCGGCAGAGGCGATTTCTAAAGAAATATGATCTAGAACAAGCTGATTTTGATATGCAACACTTAAATTTTCTATTTTCAGCATCTTATCCTCCTTTTGTAAATAATATAACTTAATATTAAAATTAAGTCAAGTTAATTTTAATATTAAACAGACTTTAAGTCGGTGCAGCTGCTCAAAACAAAAAAAGACAGCAGAATGATTGGAAAAATCACTCTGCTGTCTTGTTCTTAATAAATGATGCACTGTTAAACTGCTGGCAGCCGTTCTTAAACCTTATTATTCGGCTGGCGTGACACACTGCCTAAGTATTGACACCAGGTTTTACGGGCGCCATTTTCTAAAAGACTGGCAGCAATCGCTGCTGCGTTTTCTTTAGTCGCCGCCAAAGCAATTAAACAGCCTCCGCGGCCGCCGCCGGTTAATTTAGCGCCTAAAGCACCGGCCTGCCTTGCCACCTGAGCCAAACGATCAAGCATGGGATTAGACACTGTCAGCGAAGCTAAAAGCTGCTGAGCCTCATTCATAACCTCTCCTAAATCCTGAATCTGATTGTCAAGAAGGGCTTCTTTTGCCAATCTGGACAGCTCACCCAATTCCTTAATAGACAGCTCAGCATCCATCCTTTCCCCCCCATGCAAGAGCTCCTTAACGGCTTGAATGGCTTTTAAGGTCTGTCCTGTCTGACCGGTATCAGCAACAACCAGATAAGCATTCATGTCAATGGTTAACTGCTCAATCGGCTGATCCTTAACAAAAAAAACAGGAGCTGTACCGCTGGTCGTGACTGTATCAATTCCGGAAGGATTGCCGTGCGCAATTTTTTCTGATGACTGAACAATCTCCCACAGTTCCTTGTCACTTAAGTCCTTGCCATAAAAATTAAAGAGGCCTCGGGCAATAGCAACAGCAACCGCTGCGCTGGAACCCATTCCGCGTTCAGCAGGAATAGTGGAGCGGATATCTATATGGATAGGCGGATCTTGCGGCGCCCCAATCCGGTAAAGGGAAAAACGTATGGCGTGCTTAAGGCTTTCGAGGATCTCGGGCATTTTATGCACCAGACCGTCATAAAAGTCACAAGTGACTGTCAGCGCTTCACCCTCTCCTTTTACTTCTGCTACTGTTTCTACCGCTGAAAAGGGCAGAGCAATCGCCGGCTCCCCGTAGACAACCGCATGTTCTCCCATTAGAATAATTTTCCCGGATGCCTTCCCTAAAGCAACCTTCTTTTCAATAATAATGTTTCTTTTTTCTTTTAATTGAGGACTAATCATACTTTTTATTATATCACTTTTCTGAGACCTGCTCAGTCTAAAAAATATTTTTTGATTTTCAAAGAATATTGATCCAATGCAGCAGTGATTTTTGCACACAGCAAAACCTCTTTTCCTGCTGACCGTTTTTAATAAACGTACGCTTACCGAAAAAGAGGTTTTCTATATTGTAGAAATTTAAAGGGCTGCACCATTGGTGGAAATAATCTCTTTCATCCATGCATAGGATTTTTTAGGACTTCGTTTAAGACTGCCTTGTCCTTTATCATCCATATCAACATAGATGAAACCATAGCGTTTCCTCATTTCGCCCGTTGAAAGGGAAACCAGATCAATAGGCCCCCACATGGTATAGCCTAGGCATGCAACACCGTCAATATTCACCGCATCTGCCATGGCACGCAGATGATCCCGCAGATATTCAATTCGGTAGTTATCTTCCACATAGCCGTTTGCATCTGCCTGATCAACAGCCCCCATTCCATTTTCAACAATGAAGAGTGGCTTTTGAATACGGTCATAAATTTCATTCATCACATGGCGAAGCCCTAAGGGATCAACAGCCCAGCCCCAAGGTGTTTCTTTGAGATAAGGATTAGCAGAGCCGCCGACATTGAACCAGTCATCTCCCGCCTGAGTTGTGTTAGAGCGATAGTAGCTGAAAGAAATAAAATCCAGCTGTCCTTCACGCAAAAGTTCTTTATCTCCTTTAGCCATCTGAATAGCTTTAACGCCGTGTCTCCGCCAAAGATCTTTGGCATAAGGATGATAGTAGCCGCGACCCATTGTGTCAATAAAATACCAATTTTCACGCCGCTCCTGCAGACGCTGAAAAACATCTTCCGGCTTACAGGTGGCAGCATAAAGCTCACTCATGGCATACATAGCGCCAAACTGACTGTCAGGCATCATTTCATGCCCCAGTTTAACAGCCTTAGCACTGGCAACAAACATGTGATGTACGGCCTGATAGCGATCCTGACCTGTTGAATTTCTGGTGCCGCACGGACCAAAGCCCCGCACTGCATTGATTTCATTAAAAGTCAGCCAATAGCGGCAGCGATCTCCGTAGCGTTCAAAAAGAACTTTGCAATACTTAACATAGGCATCAATTAAGTAACGAGAGGACCAACCATCATATTTAAGCGCCAAATGCATCGGCATCTCATCATGACAGATAGTAATCAGCGGTTCCATGTGATATTTGGCCATTTCATCAATGACCTTGTCGTAAAACTGCAAGCCTTCCTCATTTGGTAACTCTTCTTCACCCGTTGGAAAAATACGGCTCCAGCAGATTGAAAAGCGAAAGACGTTAAAGCCCATACCAGCCATTAAAGCAATGTCTTCTTTGTAATGGTGGTAAAAATCTACGGCTTTATGACTGGGATAATACTCCTCATCTAGGAAAATAGGCTTAGCTTCCGGAGGTACCGGATCAGCATAGAAGAAAGAACTTCTGGGTCTGATAATAGAGCCATCCGGCATTTTCATCGTGTGGTGACGAGGACTTTCCGGCGAGCCATCGGTTTCATAATCGTGAGACAAAAGACCGCGCCCCCCTTCACCAAAGCCCCCTTCAAACTGAAAATCCGCGGTCGCTCCGCCCCATAAAAATCCTTCTGGTAATTGATAAGTCATAAATCTTCTCCTACAGCACTGTTCCTGATTTTACTGTTCCTTCATGTTTAAGTGATATTTGTTTGTCTTTGCTGTCTGTAACAACAATCATGGTGGTTAAATCGTAACCTTTTTGCATCAAGGTATCACGGTCAACCTTAACAATTGGCTGCCCGGCTCTGACCAAATCTCCCTGCTTAGCAAGAACATCAAATCCCTGTCCCTGTAATTCAACTGTGTTAATACCAATATGCACAAGAATTTCGACACCGTCCGGCCGCACCAAACCAAAAGCATGCCCTGTCGGGAAAACCGTTGTCAGCCGGCCATTAGCAGGAGCAACAATAAAATCACTTTCTGGAGTGATAGCTACACCATCTCCCATCATTTTAGAAGAGAAGACTTCATCAGCAACATCTTCAAGCGCAAGCAGCTGACCATCTGCTACAGCTACAATAGCATCATCTGCTACCTGAACTTTAACAGGTTCTGTTGCCTTTTCTAGATCTTTACTGTCAATTCCCAAAACAAAAGCTACGATGGCTGCAACAATAATTGATACTAAAATACTAATGGCTGCTGCCCAAGCTGTTTCTTTAAAAATAGGCAGAGACAAAATATTAGAATAACCCATAACATAGGCACGAACACCAAGAAAGCTGGCAACAAGACCACCAGCAAAGCCTCCGGCCATAACAGCATACATCGGTTTTTTATATTTAAGGTTGACCCCGTAAATAGCAGGTTCGGTAACCCCGGCAACAATACAGCCAATCGCAATTGACAGATATTCGCTGCGCTTTATTTTATCTTTGGTGCGCGCTGTTACTCCAAGGACAGCTCCGCCTTCAGCCATATTGTGCATTAAAAAGGCAGGCCGCAGCATGGAATCATAACCCGGATTGGAAATCAGCTGAGGCATGAAAGGTGTAATGGCAGTATGCATTCCGGCCATAACCATCCACGGAAGCGCAGCCGCTAACAAACCAACTGCTAAGGCACCGACAGTTCCATCCAGCCACATAAAGAGAGCAGCAATTCCTCGGCCAACATAATTTCCCAATGGTCCCAAAATCAGGAAGCCTAAACTACCTGCAATAAAAATAGTTCCCATCCCGACAAAAACAGCTTTAAAAATATTAGGAATAATTTTATTTAGTAGTTTTTCTGCATAATAAGCAACGATGGCAATCAAAAGAGCCGGCAGCAGCGTCGTTCCATAAGAAAGCAGATTCACTGGCAGACCAAATAAGCTAATTGGCTTTGCTGCTGTTACCAAGGCTGTAAAATTTCCATGAAGCAAGGCTGCCGCTGCGGCCATGGCATAAATTTGTGTGCCGCCCAGCTTTGTTGCCGCTCCGTAAGCCACAAAAATCGGCATAAAATAAAAGGGTGCATCTGCAATAGCAGAGAGCAGCTGATAGCTGGGAGAATTCGCATAATCTGCGCTAATAAAAGTAACCACCAATAAAAGTGCTACTTTCAGCATACCGCCGGCAATCAATCCCGGAATCATTGGCGTTACTGAGCTGGAAATAAAGCCAATTGTTTTATTGAGTGCATTTTTCCAAGTCAAAGGCTCTTTTTGTTTCAAATCACCATCTAAATTTTCAGCAATCGCTCCTCCGGTTTTTATATCAAAGCCGTGAACAATAGCATCATAAACAGGCAGAAGATTTTCCCCGAGAATAACCATATACTGGCCGCCGGCATAAACCACACCCATAACACCATCCAGCTCCTCTAAAGCTTTTTTATCCGCTTTCAAAGCATCTTTGAGGTTAAATCTCAGTCGTGTCATGCAATGCGAAAGTATATCAACATTAGCGGCACCGCCTACGTCAGCAATAATTTCTTGGGCTAATTTCTTGTAATCCATGGCATTCTCCTTTTTGATAAAATTGTCAAAAAAAATTGTTATTTTTTACAGAAATTATACGACCTTTTAAAAGCGTTGTCAACAGGATTTGATAAAATTTTCGACTTCTTTTGACATTTTTTTTATTTTACTCTACAATATATACAGGTAAAATGACTATGAATTTTTTAGAAAACATTGAACAACATAAATCAGATTATTCAAAGACTGAATGGAAAGTCTACCAATATGTAACCAAAAATATTGAAAGCTTAGAGACTTTTACTATTACCAAAATCGCTGAACTGTCACACACATCAACATCTGCAGTTCTGCGATTCTGTCAAACTCTAGGCTACAAAGGTTTTAAAGACTTCCGCTATGCAGCGATTGATTATCTCCACCATCACTATAAACGGGATTCTGTTGATATTTTAGATCAGATGACAGATAATTACGCAAGTCTCATCAATCAGATACGCGCTCTTAACCGTGATGATATCAGACGCTTAACTCAGGCCATTTTAACCCCAAAAAACTTACATATTTTTGGTATTTACCTGTCTTCTTTGCCAGCTAAATATTTATACATGGGATTGCAAAATATCGGTATTGCCAGCCATTTTGCAGGGGACTTAAACAGCGGCTCCCATTTGACTAATATCATCAGCGAGGAAGACACTTTGATTATGTTTTCCGTGACTGGCAGTATCTCCAACTACAAAAGGATTCTGTCTGCTCTGCAAAATAATATGCCTCAAAACTCTTACTTAATCACTCTTAATGAAAAAGCTACATCTGCTAAGTATTTTGGACACACCATTGTCCTCCCCGGAAGTGTATTCAGCCAGCAGTCCATTGTCGATATCCAGTCTGTAGCCATTATTTTTGTGGAAATCCTTCTCAATTTAATTCATGAGAAGCTAGGATGATTGAAATAAAGCTGCCAAGGAGCTGTTGAATTCAGCTTTCCTTCTGCACAATTAGTTAGGACTGAAGCCGCTGTACTGATATTTGTCGTCTGGAAAGCTGTTTAAACTCAAACCGGCAGGGTTAATCAGTTTTTCTTACTCCCCTTTATCAACTCTAAATCAACTCAAAAGAGGCACTGTTAATATCAATTCACTGCATTGATAAAAACTCAAAAACGAGGCTGAGCTAAAAACCCAGCCTCGTTTTGCATCTATCAAAGCAGTATCAGATTGACAGTAAGAAAATGTTAGATTCGTTTTAGAGTTCTCCTGACTCCCCTTTAAAGGTAACTGTCATGGTTGTTCCCTGGCCTTGGATACTTTGGACAGTGATTGCGGCGTCATGGATTTGTAGAGCGTGTTTGACGATGGAGAGTCCCAGGCCTGTGCCGCCGACTTTTTTCGAGCGGCTCTTATCCACTCTGTAAAAACGCTCAAAGATGCGCTCTTGCTCACTCTCATCAATTCCGATGCCATTGTCTTTGACCTCCAAGACAACTGTATCCTGCTGAGGTTTCACACTGACATAAACATCGCCGTGCTCGCGATTGTACTTAATCGCATTGTCACAAAGATTGTAAATAACTGAATGGAGCAGAGCCGGATTGCCTGTTAGCTGAGCTGACTCTCCTGACAAATGCAGAGACACTTTCTTTTGGGTTGCCTTTGATGAGAGGGTGTCCATCACATTTTTTGCCACTTGATACAGATCGACAGTTTCCATCGCTACTTGAGAAGACTCGTCTAAATGAGATAAATTGATAATATCTTCAACCAGCTGAATCATGCGCTGTGACTCAATGTAGATTTTTTCTGAAAATTGCTGCACATCTTGATCAGAAACCAAATCATTGGTCATCATTTCAGAGTAGCCGGAGATCAAATGCAAAGGGGTCTTTAGCTCATGGGAAACGTTAGCCGTGAATTCCCGACGCATGTTTTCTGCCTGCAGCTGATCGGTAACATCAAACAGCAAAATCATGACACCGGTCACCTTGCTGTCTGAGCTAATCGGCCGTATCAGCACACGGTAATTCTCCTTGCCAAAAGTGAGTAAGCCTTCTTTTTTCTTGCCTTTCAGGCCTTCTTCTAAAAGCTGGTTGAGTGTGATATCGCGTGTTATTTCTAAAATATCTTTGCCCATACAGCTGTTATCTGTCTGAAACAGCTGCATCGCGGCTGCATTAATGCTGATAATAGAACGCTTTTCATCTAACAAAATCATGCCTTCTTTGATTTTGGAAATAATGGTGTCAAATTCTTTTTTGCGTCTTGTCAGCAGGTCATCTTGTTTGCTCAGCTCTTTTTGATGTTGGTCGATGCGCCTTAAAAGCGGTGACAGTTCTTCATAAACATCGTTGGCCAGCGGCTCCTCCAAATTCAGATGATTAAGAGGTAAGACAAGCTTTCTGGCTGTGTATCTGGCCACAAAGACTGAAAGCACAACCGCAAGAATCACAATCAGAATCAAGGGCTGCAGCATGCCCAGCAGTAAGAGAAGAATGCTGCGCTGTGTGACCGACAGGCGGACAATTGTTCCATTATCCAGCCTTTGGGCAACATAGAGCGAGCGCTGGGTCAGCGTTGATGAATAGCGTGTGCTTTCTCCGTAACCGTCTTTCAAGGCTTCTTTGATTTCTTCACGATTGCCGTGGTTGCTCATCTTAGCCGGATTGGACTTGGTATCATGGAGAACCTTGCCGGTATTATCCACCCAGGTGATACGGACATTGGACGTTTTCAGACTGTCAAAGTAATCTTCACCCTCCAGAGAAATCCCTTGGGCGGCTAAAGCTGTCTGCGTCTGCAGCTGCTCCATTTCTACATCTGTAAAATAGCGGTAGAGCACCCCCATTATTAAAATCAAAGAAGACAGAACAACACCAATACTGGCTAATAAAATCGACCGGAATAGTTTTTTAGTCATGCGGCTCCTCCATTCGATAGCCAACTCCGCGCACGGTGTGAATGTATTCCCCGCAAGGACCCAGCTTTGTCCGCAAGGTACCGATATGAACATCCACTGTCCGCGTTTCAATCAGGAAGTTGTCGCTCCACACTTTATCCAAAAGCTCCTGACGGGTAAAAACACGGCTGGGATGGCGCATTAGTGTTGACAGCAGTTCAAATTCTTTGAGTGTCAGATCAATCCTTGCCCCGTTTCGTGTCACTGTGTAATTGCGCGGATTGAGCCTCAGCTGACCAAAAGTGAGCTCTTCATCTTTTTGAATGCTCCCGCTGCGGCGCAGCACGGCCTTAATGCGAGATACCATCTCCATCATTCCAAAGGGTTTGACCAGATAATCATCTGCTCCCAAATCCAAGCCTTTGACCTTGTCGTACTCGGTTCCCTTAGCTGTTGCCATGATAACAGGAATATGGGAGCTGCCGCTGTCTGCGCGCAGCTTTTTTAAAATACTGATCCCATCTTCCTCAGGCAGCATAATATCTAAAAGAATGAGTTCGGGCTGCTCTTTATTCAGAGCCCGCCAGAAAGACTGGCTGTCAGGAAACCCTTGAGCCTCAAAACCCGCAGTGCGCAGGGTATATAGCATCAGCTCACGGATATCATCGTCATCTTCAATGCAAAATATCATGTTGCTTCTCCATCTAACTGCCCTGTGATTGAAAAAAGCACCCACTTGGCAATATTAACTGCATGGTCTCCGATTCGCTCAATATATTTTGAAACCATCAGGGCATCAATTGCATACTCGCCGTCCGCATCTGCTTCGGTAAAGTATGTAATCAGGCCTTCTTTTATTGTATCAAATTGTTGGTCAACATGGCTGTCTTTAACGATAACTTCTTGCGCCAGAGCTTCATCGTCACGGACAAAAGCATCAATGCTGTCTGTTACCATCTGAACGACAAAGCGTGCCATTTCTTGGAGAATTTGAACTTCTTTTTGCCCTGATTTAATGTGCTTTAAGGCGATAATACTGGCAATCTCAGCAGACTGAGAACCAATACGCTTCATGTCATAAATCATTTTAAGAGCAGCTGATATCCGCCGCAAATCCTTGGCTACCGGCTGCTGCCGAAGCAGGAGTTTCAGACACTGTGACTCGATATCTCTTTCCAGCTGATCGGTTTGAGCGGCAATTTCACTGACATTATTAACCAGATAAAATTCATCATCTTCTAAAATATCAAGAGATTTGGAAATGGCTTCTTCGCAAAGAGCCCCCATTAAGATTAAATCCTTATTTAACTCATTAAGCTGATTTTCGAATTTTGAACGCATCAACCAAACCTCCCTGTGATATATTCTTCCGTCCGTTTATCCTGCGGCAGTGAAAAGAGCTGACTGGTCTTATTGTATTCAACCACTTCTCCCAGGAGGAAAAAGGCTGTTTTATCAGAAATACGGACCGCCTGCTGCATGTTGTGAGTAACCATCACAATGGTATATTTTTTCTTAAGTTCTGTTACCAGATCTTCGATTTTAGCAGTGGAAATAGGGTCTAGGGCACTGGTTGGCTCATCCATTAGCAGTACATCTGGCTCAATAGCCAAGGCTCTGGCAATGCATAAGCGCTGCTGCTGGCCGCCTGACAGACCAAGAGCTGATTTCGTCAGCCGATCCTTGACCTCGTCCCAGATAGCAGCATTTTTCAAAGAGTGCTCAACGATTTCATCCAGCTGGGCTTTAGCATGAATACCGTGCGTCCGCGGACCAAAAGCAATGTTATCATAGATGCTCATGGGGAAAGGATTGGGTTTTTGAAAAACCATGCCGACTTTTTTGCGTAAAACATTGATGTCAATATCGCGGTAAACATCTTGCTTATCAAGCAGCACATCGCCGGTGATTCTGCAGTTTTTAACAAGATCATTCATGCGGTTGAGACTCTTTAAAAGGGTTGACTTCCCGCAGCCTGACGGTCCGATAAAGGCTGTTATTTCATGTTCTTCAATAGCCAGATTGACATCTTTTAAGGCATGAAAATCCCCGTAATACAAATCCAAATGATTGATGGCTAATTTACTCATTGCCTGTCTCACTTCCTAATTTTCTTGCAATTGTCTCCGATAAGAGATTGATTATAATCACCAGCACCAGCAAGACAACTGCTGTCGCATAGGTTTGGTTAATATACAGTCCTTCTCCCGAAATAGCATACATGTGCACTGCCAGGGTTCTGGAAGAGCGAAAAACACTCTTAGCAACTTCGGCTACTGTTCCTGCTGTAAAGATAAGGGCAGCCGATTCACCGACAATTCTCCCGATAGCCAGAATAACACCTGAAAAGATCCCCGGCATGGCACTCGGCAGCACGATGTGAAAAATCGTGCGGAGCTTGCCGGCACCAAGAGCAAAACTGCCTTCACGATAACTGTCCGGCACGGATAAGAGGGCTTCTTCTGTCGTCCGCATAATCAAGGGCAAAATCATGATACTCAGGGTCACTGACCCGGACAGGAGTGACAGGCCAAAATGCGCATATTTCACAAAGAAAAGTGCACCAAAGAGACCGTAAATAATGGACGGAATTCCTGAAAGTGTCTCTGTTGCAATACGGATAACAGAAACAAAAGGATTTTCCCGCTTGGCGTATTCTGTCAAATAAATAGATGCCCCGATACCAATAGGAACTGCCAAAACCAGGGACAAAACCGTGATAAAGACAGTATTAACAAGGGCAGGGAGCAAGGAGACATTCTCACTGGTGTACTTAAACTCAAAAAGTTTAGAACTGAGATTGGGAATCCCCTTGATTAAGATATAGCCCACAATAAAGATAATAGCTACAAAAGTAAGAACGGCTGCACCATATACCAGCAGGAATAAAACCAGAGAGACCGGATCCTGCTTGTAGGATTTTAATTGCTGCTGAAAATTTCGTTGATTGATGTTTTCCTTTTCCATGACTAATCCTCTTTATGAAGCAGGGAGAAACTGATATTGATAATAAGGACAAAAATAAACAGAATAACCGCTGTCCCGATTAAAGCTTCTCTATGCAGGCCGCTTGAGTAACCCATTTCCATAACAATATTGGTGGTCAGGGTTCGAATGCCGGATGTCAGAGAATCAGGCAAAACAGCTTGGTTGCCGGCAACCATGATAACAGCCATGGTTTCACCAATCGCACGGCCGATTCCTAAAATGACCGCCGCCAGAATTCCCCGTTTGGCTGCCGGCAAAACGGCAAAAAAGACACTGCGTTCATGCGAGGCTCCCAGAGCCAGCCCGCCTTCATAATAACTATTGGGCACTGCTCGGATGGCCGATTCAGAAACGCTGATAATGGTTGGTAAAATCATCAATCCCAGCAAAACTGATGCCGTAAGAACACCCATACCAAATCCGCCGATATGTTCCCTGACAAAAGGCACTAAAACCACGAGACCAAAGAAACCGTAAACAACAGACGGAATGCCTGCCATGAGATTGATAGCGCTGCGCAGGGGCCTGTAAATTTTTTCCGGACAAAATCTGGCCATAAAAACTGCTGTCAGCACACCAATAGGAACCCCTATCACAAGGGCTCCCAGAGTCACATAAACGGATCCCACAATCATAGGAAAGATGCCATACATATTATTGGCAGGCTGCCAAACAGTTCCCAGAAGAAAATCCTTAAGACCTATTTTTTGAATGGCAGGAATACCGCTTGAAAAAAGGAAAACACAGATTAAAATAACCGATATAATAGAAATACAGGCGGTAAGAAAGAATACCGCTTGCATTACTTTTTCTTTAGAATGATTCATTCATAGCTCCTTATTTTGAGAGAATATCATCCCATTTTGTTGTATCGCCTTTGAAGATTGCTTTAACTTGTTTACTGCTCAATTCCTTGATATCATTGCCTTTGTTGACAATAACAGCAATTCCGTCCAGAGCAATTTCCTGTGATTTAACACCTTTTGAGGTTTCAGATTTTTCAAGCTCTCTTGAAGCCATTCCGATATCACAGGTCTTATCAATAGCGTTGGTAATTCCGGTTGAAGAATCACTTTGCTGAATTTCAATCGTCACCTTAGGATTGACTTTCAGATAAGCTTCTTTAAGCTTTTCCATAACAGGTGTTACTGAACTTGAACCTGAGATAACTAATTTTCCGGAATCCACACTGGATTCGTATTTTTCTTTCCCATCAATTGCAATATAGCCGTTGCTTTCAACAACTTTTTGACCATCGCTGCTCATAATGTAGCTGATGAAGTCTTGAGCCACGTCGCTAATCTTATCTTGCGTCACAATGTTGAATGGACGGGAAATTTTATAGCTGCCGTTTTTGACATTCTCTACCGATGCCTTGGCGCCGTCAATTGACACAACCTTAACCTTATCGTCTAAAGAGCCCATGGAAACATAACCGATAGCATTCTCATCTCCGGCAACTGTTGTCAGCATCACGGCAGTTGAATTGGTTACAGCTGCTTTATCGGTTGTCAAATCAACCTTTTCGCCGTTGCTCTTTTCCTCTTCAATTCCGAACAGCTCAACAAAAGCTCCCCGTGTTCCCGATCCATCTTCACGGGAAACAACATTTATCGTCTGCGAAGACGATTTTTCACTAGAACTGCCGCAGGCACTCAATAAAGCTAAACCAGCCAAACCTGTCACTGCAAGCGCCGATAAGAATTTCAATTTTTTCATGATAGACTCCTAATCTAAAAGACATATTAATCTTACAGCCTTTATTATACGCACCGAACATCAAATCTTTTACCTTGATTGTGTAAAGTTTTTGTAAAATATCTAGGCACCGACAGCTTTTCTCCCCTAACAGCCCTGCGATAAAGGGCTTTATTGAGCCCTTCCAAGCCAGATCCCCCAAAAAGTTCGAAAGCACACAAAAACACTCCATGATGTAATGAACCGCACCCCAAAAGTTAGACGTAAAATCTAACGATTGGGGTGCTATTTTTATGAAATTAAGCTATGAAAGCAAGATTCAAATCTATGAGTTACGACAAATCGGAGAGTCAATTAAATCCTTATCCAATAAATTTAGTATTGCAGAATCCGATCTCAAATACATGCTTCGCCTGATTGATAGGTATGGGATAGCCATTGTTCAAAAAGGTAAGAATCGTTATTATCCTCCAGAACTGAAGCAAGAGATAATAGATAAAGTCCTGATTGGCGGCCACTCTCAGAAACAAACATCCTTAGATTATGCTTTACCAAATTCTAGTATGCTTTCAAGATGGATAACGCAATACAAGAAAAACGGGTATACTATTCTTGAGAAACCAAGAGGAAGGATACCTAAAATGGGACGTAAACCAAAGAAAACTTGGGAAGAAATGACAGAACTGGAACGCCTTCAGGAAGAAAATGAACGTCTACGTACTGAGGTGGCCTTCCTAAAAAAGTTAAAGGAGCTAGAGGAAAGGGACGAGGCTCTAGCGCACGAACATCAGAAACAATTAGAGAGATGGTCCAAGGAGGATACCGACTAGACCTCTTACTTGCGACAGCTAAAATGCCTCGTTCCACCTACTATTATCAGGTGAAGCAACTGGATAAAGCTGACAAGGACAAAGCTATCAAGTCCGAAATCCAAGCCATTTACGATGAGCACAAGGGAAATTATGGTTATCGTCGGATTTACTTGGAGCTTCGCAATCGTGGGTTCTGTGTGAATCACAAGAAGGTTCAACGTCTGATGAAAGAAATGGGATTGGCTGCTCGTATCCGTCGTAAACGCAAGTATTCTTCTTACAAAGGCGAGGTCGGCAAGAAAGCTGATCATCTGATTAAACGTCAGTTTGAAAGTTCTCAGCCTTATGAGAAGTGTTATACAGATGTAACTGAGTTTGCTCTACCAGAAGGAAAGCTCTATCTATCACCTGTTCTAGATGGTTATAATAGTGAGATTATTGACTTCACCTTATCGCGATCACCGGACTTAAGGCAAGTTCAAACCATGCTTGAGAAGGCATTTCCAGCTAATCATTATGAAGGAACTATTCTCCATAGTGACCAAGGATGGCAGTATCAACACCAGTCTTATCATCATTTTTTGGAATCTAAGGGCATTCATCCTTCCATGTCTCGTAAAGGTAATAGTCCTGACAACGGGATGATGGAATCCTTCTTTGGTATCCTTAAATCTGAGATGTTTTATGGTTATGAAAAGACCTTCAAATCGCTAGACCAGCTTGAACGAGCCATCACAGACTATATTTTTTATTACAATCACAAACGCATTAAGACAAAATTAAAAGGATTTAGCCCTGTTCAATACAGAACCAAATCCTTTCAATAATAGTTCTTGTCCAACTTTTTGGGGTCAGTACAGTAAAGCATGAAGTGCCGATAACTGTTGATATTGGAATATTACCATTTTTAAAGTACGATATCAAAAAGGCAGTTGATAATTTAAAAAGAAGAATTGATTTAACAAGAAAGTTTGGTTCTTCTAGAAAGCATTGTGATTGTAAAAAGTTTAGCAACAAACAACTATATAATAGTAACCAAATAACAGATATGAGGAATCTCTCTGCCTTCAGGTTAATTATAAATAATTTAGAACTTCTTTGAGATTTGAAATAATTTTATCAGCCTTTTTCTGGTCGATACAATAATCTTGACTTAAAGCGAGTGTATAAAGACAAGCAGCTTTAGCAGATTGGATACCAAGTTCAGAATCTTCTACAGCTAAGTATTTCCCTTGACCAAGAGCACTTTGTGCACGTTGATAAATTTCTGGATGAGGTTTACTCTCTCTAAGCTCCTCTCCACTGATCACAAAATTGACATATTTTTCTAAATCTGTCTCTACTAGCATCTTTTTAATTTCCCTGTAGGGGGAAGATGACGCAATAGCAAGTTTCTTCTTCCTTTTTGTAATTTCCTGAAAAAGCTTTAAAACTTCTGGTCTCATCGCTTTTTTAAAATCAAGCGAGTGCTCTTCCATATAAACCTTATATCTCCTTTTTAAGTCCTCTTTATTGGAAGTATCATCAGGGATTAGCATTTCCCATATTTTTTCATTAGTTTCTCCAATAAAAGCCTCAATCGTCTTAGTTTTTGGAACAATTGCATTTTCTGAACAAAAATCTAAGCGACGCTTAAAATAAAAACGTTCACTATCAATTAAGACACCATCCATATCAAAAATAACACCGTCAAACATATCCTAGTCTCTCCAAATTCAAAAGGCTGAGTTCCCCCAGCCATTAATACACTTATCAGTATTCCAATTTCCACATGTAGCGACGTTTAGTCAAAGGATGCTGTCTTGCAATAGCCAGTTGTTCGGCGTAAACTCTGAAAACCGCTGTAATCACAAATGGATTAAAGTAATCTACAACTGTTTTCTTAACAGCTGACGACAAACCAAAATCAAGCGCATCCAAAGTTGTGACCTTGGCATCGAAACGCTGTAGGAAAGTTAGAGCACGAGCGTCAAGCGGACGAGTACTTCCTTCATTCATAAAGAGAATAAAAGGAACATCCTTTTCTACAATTTCAAATGGTCCATGGAAAAATTCACCAGAGTGAAAATTGCCTGAGTTGATCCACTGCATTTCCATCATCAGACAAACCGAGGAAGAGTAAGCAACCTCAGCTGTTGCTCCACTGCTCATCACATAGATGCCAGGCGCATCTTTATATTGCTCTGCAAAATGCTTCGCATCCTTTTCTACTGTTTTTACAGCATCATCACAAAAATCATAAATACGATTCAACCCATCAATCATATCAGGATAGTACTCGTAACCTTCTACTTGATTCAAAATTTCCACAGCTAACTCAAGAGCATAACCCATTTTTTCCAATTTAGCAGAATAGCTCTCTGCAAATCTATGAACAATGGTATAATCGGCATCAACTGTCAGAGGTGAGCCTTCAGATCTGGTTAGAGTAATAACATGGGCACCATGTTCTTTTGCAATACTGTTGGACTCAACCGTTTCCGGCGTAGTTCCCCCTAATGAAGCAGAAATAACAATTGTTGAAGAACCAAGATTTGCAGGTGTTGCAAAATTAAATTCATTAGCAGTATAATGGCTAACTTGCAAGCTTTTGGCATTGTGGTCTAAAAAATATTTTGCCGGATAAAGTTCACCTTTTGACGCACCGCAGCCAACAAACATAACAGATGTAATGTCGTTAGAACCAACAATTTCTGAAATAATGTCTTTTGAATTCATATAAATTCCTCCTTTTATTTACAAATTATAAATTTATGCCAATACGCCCAGAGCACTTAAAATAATACCCCCCACAATCGAAATAACCAGCATCCAAGTAACACTGACCTTCTTTTGCAATAACCAGTACATCAAGAAGGTCAGAGACAAAGGCAGCATCTGCGGCATGATATCATCCAAAACATCTTGAAGGATAAAGCTCTTGCCGGTAGTAAGTGGTGTCGTAATGCCTATCATACTAGCAATCATTGAACCAATAACCATTAGACCGACAATTGAACAAACATACATTACCTTATCCATCAATCCTTCAGAATAAAGTCGAGTAAGATATTTTTGACCGACTTGATAGCCTAATTTCCCACCATAATAAGTTACTAAATAAGAAGGGACAAAAGATATGAACATTGCAAGAATTGGTCCCAAAATGCTTCCTTGCCGTGCCAGAGTAATTCCCAAACCAAAAGCCAAAATGCGAATCGTACCTTGGAAAAATGAATCACCAACCCCAGATAGAGGTCCCATCAAACTCGTCTTCATCGCGTTAATAACATCTGGGTTAAAATCTGTAGGATTTTTAGCATACTGTTCTTCCATTGACGCCGACAAGCCTAAAACAAAAGCACTTGTTTGAGGAGTACAATTATAATAAGCCATGTGACGCTCATAAGCTTCCTTTTTTCGAGGAAGATCTTTGGCATCCGGATAGAGACGATCTAAGGTTGGAGCAATACCGTACAAAAATCCCATATTCATTTGACGTTCATAATTCCAGGAAGCCTGAATTGCCCACGAACGCCAGAAAAATTGTCTAAATCTTTTCTTGTCTTCATTTGTTGTTTTTGCCATTTATCTATCTCCTATAAGTCATCATCCAGAGGATCTGCTTCATTGTCTGCAGAAACCGTAGCTGTAGAAAATTTTACATCAGCCATAAAGAAGGCTACCAAACATGCAAAGAGAGCCACTCCAGTCACCCCTAAACCAGAGTAAGCAGTGATTAGAAAACCTAACAGTAAAAACGGAAGCATTTTTTTCGTCAGCATTGTTTGTAACAGTAAAGCGAAACCAAAGGCCGGAAGAATTTTAGCAGCTACTCCTAATCCCGTTGTTAACCATTTAGGTACCATAGTTACAATATCTCTTACTAAGTCAGTACCAAAATAAATTGCTAAGAAAATCGGAACAAAATACATCAAAGAATATAAAACTGTTCCCCAAACAATATGCATGTGGAGTGCACCGGTAAAATTAGCTCTTGAAATCATGTCATCAGCGACATGTGTTAAATTAGACAGAATTGTCCTCATTAATACACCTAATAGTTGTCCTAAAACAGAGATTGGAACTGCAATGGTCAAGGCCGTTTCGGTATTTGCATGAGATAGAATAGAAAATGCTGTAGCAATAATAGCTGCCATATTCATATCCGGCGGTGCAGCAGCCCCAATATTAACAAGACCCAAAGCCATTAATTCCAAAGATGCCCCAATCGTTAATCCTTGAGTAACATCTCCTAAAACAATACCTACCAAGGTACTGACAATCAGCGGTCTTTCAAAATTCAAACGTCCCAACAAACGAGAGTCGAGGACACAGAAAACACCAACTAATCCTAGTAAAACAGCTTTTACAAACATTGTTTGCCCTCCTTATATAGTTTTAAAGTTTATCTGACAGACTTTCTTTTTTTGAAGTCGGAACCTGTTGCATAAAGAGATTAATTCCCATATTTTTTAAAACACGTGAATCCTCCACTTCCTCTTTATTAAGATAAATGGCTTGACTGTATTGCGTAGCGTTTTCTTTTTTAGGAAGAACACCATAGTTGATTTCAGAAATTTTTGGATATCCCTCGCAAAATGCACGTGCTACTGCAGTACTACCTAAAATAATCATGATATTCTCATTTAAAGTTTCTACTTTAGGCATTTTACTTAGTGCAGTTTCAAGAGTAAAGATATTCAACTTGACTCCTGAAGGCTTGGACAGGCTTAAAGACATCTTTTTGAACTCATCTGTAGCCGTATCATCATCTATAACAATTATTCTCTCAATACCTAATGTTTTACTCCAAGCAAAGACAACTTGACCATGCAAGAGACGGTAATCAATTCTAACCAATTTAATCATAGGTCATCATCCTCCAAATTTGAATCTTCTATCAACTGATTTATTGATATGAGACTATTTTTTCCTTCATTAATGGCATCTGTAATGTCTGCCTCTTCGCTAAGTGTTAATAAGGTCAAGATTAAAGGCAAATTCATACCAGTAATTAATTGAACCTTTGAAAAATCTAATAGTAGTTCGGTCATCTCCGTATTAACACTGCCTCCCAAAACATCTGTTAAAATAATAATTCTTTCGTCAGTTACTCCTTTAATTGTTTCTTTCACTAAATCCTTAATCGATTCAATTCCATTACAATAAGCTGAAAATGCGAAAAGATTAGGTTGGGAACCTGTAATCATTTCCACTGTGTGCTTCATTCCTTCCGACAGTTTTCCATGACTTGCTAAGATTATCATGTATCCTCCTTTACATAACGTATTATAACGTATTATTTTTACCCAAAATTAAATTCAATATGCTTTTACATATCGAATTTGTAATACTCACCAAGATAATACTGGTGACCAACATGAATAGGCTTATTGTTCTGATCAGAAATTCTAACATTCAGATAGAAAAAGGCTGTCCCTACAGGCAAAGACATAAGAGCTGCCATCTTATCATCTGCGAGAACAATTTCTAATGTTTTCTCGTCAGATTTTTCTGCTTTTATCCCTCGTTTTTCTAAGATATCATAGAGAGAACCCTCAAGATTTTCTTCCATCAAAAAAGAAAAATCTTTAAAGGAAAAATAATTATTTTCTAAAAAAATAGGAATACCATCAGCAAAACGTTTACGCTGAATATAAAGAACTTCATCGTCTAAATCAATTTGCAGCTTTTCAGCAATTTCAGGTGTTGGTAACATTATGCGTTTTTCTAACACTTCGCTTGATGGCTGTAAACCGTTCTTTAAACAGCTTTGTGAGAAGCCCATAACATACGACAGTTTACGATTAACTCTTTTATGATTAACAAAGGTTCCTTTACCCTGCTTTTTGATAAGATAACCTTCCGAGACAAGCTCTTTGATTGCCTTCCTGACCGTGACACGACTGACTCCATATAATTCTTCAAGCTCAGTCTCTGTTGGAATTTTTTGACCAACATGGTAAGTATTATTTGTTATCTTATCTTTCAAACTGCTTTTAATTTGAATATAAAGTGGCACTTGACTATTTGTAACTGGCATACCATTCCTTTCTTATAATACGTTATATAACGTATTTACACTTGTAATAATACGCTTTCAATTTAACTTTGTCAAGCTATTTTTAATTATTTTAAAATAATTTAGATAATCTAACAAGTTACATTTATCGTAAGCAGTCATCACACAGACATTAGAGTAAGTATAGGTATAATAAAAGGAACTACTTAAGAAGTACTTAAGCACAAAAAAATCCTACTATGCTTCAAATAACTTTAAGAAACTTATTCAGCTCAAAATTTTTGATAATGAAAATATAAACAATTAAATTCTGGGTATAAACACATTTCTTATCAAAATAAATAGGCAGCAAAACTTATAATCAATGCTAAATGGAGTAAAAACAAAGTTAACTATCATAAAATTAAAATTTGAGAAGAAAATGGTATATAAATTATTTTACTTGATGAACTAAAAATTTTCCAATAAGGCTTAAGGAAATTTTATTCAAAAGCCAGCTAAAGGGTAAATTCTTAGCTGGCTTGAAGTATGTATATAATCATACTAATTAACATTTTTGAAAACTAGCTTTTTCCTAACTGTACTGGATTATTAAACGCTGTTATATCAAGTGCCTTCAATCCTGCACTTTTCGTCCTAGTCTAATAAAATTGAACTATAATCAAAAACAATTATTGGCTGAACTAAAATGACATATAAGCCTGCAGCCTGTTTGGCATGCCGGCATACAATAGTTCAACTAATCTTTCAACTCCCATTGTCATGCCTGACTTAATCCAGCCAATCATTTTATAGATCACACCAAACCAGTACAAACTCAATAAGAATTCAATTTCATCATCAATTTGTGCTAAACCAATATAATCATACGAGACATCCATTAATAAATCATAATAATTTTCAACAAAAAACTTATTATCGAATTCAGTAACCAGCACACGCAAAAAATTCTTTTTTTCTTTTAAATTATTTAGCAGATACTCCGTGCTGTCCCGGTAGCTTTTTCCCTGTTTAAATAAGGCAAAACTTTTTTCTAAATCCTCGGAAAAAATCGAAAACATGGCCGAAGGAATATCCTGAAAATAATGATAAAACGTTTGCCTGGACATACCGGCCTCTTTCATAATCATTGAGACAGTGAGACTTTCATAACTGGTTTTTTCAAGTAAGTGGATAATGGAATTAGAAATGATCTTTTTAGTTGGTACTGTCATTGCAGATGCTCTTACACTTTCTCTGTTTTGTCACAACAAAAGTAACATTTTGTCGCTTTGAAAACGGTTTCATTATGCTATGATAATTATATCACAATGAGGATATAAAAGGGGGTCTAAACATGACTTATCAAAAACTTCTCGAGGAAATTAACTTCCCAAATGGCGGAAAATCTCCTTCAGCTATTGTTATGGCTCCAATGGAAGCAAAAGGTGCCAATCTTGATGGCAGCGTCAGTCAGGCCGATTTAGATTACTTCAGTATTCGAACCAAAGTTGCCGGCTTGATTATCACCGGAGCCATGAATGTTAACATGATCGGACGCGGTTTTAAAGGACAGATCGGCATTTTTGATGATAAATTCATTCCAGGTCTTAAAGAACTGGCACAAACCATCAAAAAAGATGGCAGTAAAGCCATTGCACAGCTCTACCATGCAGGCCGTGAGGCAGATATTACGCAGAATGGCGGCGTTGCTGCTGTGCCAACTGAGATGGATTTCCCATTTTTAACTCATCATCCTCGGGAATTGTCTGCCAGTGAAATTGAAGAGACCATTAAGGACTTTGGCAGAGCTGCCAAGCGTGCCATCGATGCAGGCTTTGACGGCGTTGAAATTCATGGAGCAAATCATTATCTCCTTCAGCAATTTTTCTCTCCTTATTCAAATCACCGCACCGACAAATGGGGCGGCTCCTTAGCCAATCGAATGAACTTCCCTCTGGCTGTCGCCAAGGAAGTCTGCCGTGTTGTTGAGGAATATGCGCCAGAAGGTTTTATCGTAGGCTATCGCATCTCCCCAGATGAAGTTCATGGAGAAACCATTGGATATACTGTGGATGACAGCATGCAATTAGTTGATGCACTGCTGGATCAAAATAAATTGGATTATATCCATATTTCTCTGTTTACCCACTATGATGCTAAACCGGACGGACACGAAGAAAGTTACGCAGCTTTAGCCAATAAAGCTATCAAAGGACGTGCCAAGTTAATCATTGTCAACGGCGTATTTACTGCCGATGACGCTTTAGATGCCCTAAATGAAGCTGATTTGGTCGCAATAGGCCGAGCAGCATTGGTTGAACCGGCATTTATGCAAAAAATCAAAGACGGCAAGGCAGATACCATTCGGACAAGAGTCGAAAATTTAGAAGAGCTGAACTGGCCGGATGATTTAGTAGAGTGGTTCCATGCTGAAAACTCTCCGCTTCCTCCAGTCGAAGGTATTTAAACATGATCACTAACATCAAAAGACCCCAGATAGCATCACTGCTTCTGGGTTTTTTTGCTTGGCGATAATGTAAAAATATACAAATTGATTTAGCTAAATATCAAAAACACCCCATGGTGTGAGCCACGGAGTGCAGTCATAGCTGTATTGCAGCTGTTTTTACTGTTTTAAAAACGAACTCGCTTTACGAACGTTCTTGAGACTTGATCTGTCAGGATTAGATGTTAATATTTTTAAAAATCCTTAAACTAATTTCAATCAATCTCTTTTATTGGTCCCTTAGCTAAAGATAAATCAATATGGCAGTAGCCGTTGGGATTTTTCTTGAGGTAGTCTTGGTGATAGTCCTCAGCGTCAATGAAGTGGCGCAAGGGTTCCAGCTCAACAGCCAGAGGACGGCCATCGTGTTTTTGACTGACGGCTTGCATCATTTCTTGCGCAATTGCCTTGTCACTCTCATCCGTGTAATAAATACCTGTGCGGTATTGACGGCCCATATCGCTGCCTTGACGATTGATAGAGAAAGGGTTGATAATGCGGAAATAGTGCAAAAGTAATTCATGCAGGGTGATGCGTTCCGGGTCGTAAGTGACAGCGACAGTTTCTGCATGATCGGTCGCATCAATCAAGGCATAAGACGTGACTTCAGATTGACCATTGGCATAGCCCACACGGGTTCCCACAACACCGTCAATCAAGTCAAAGTAGCCTTCAACACCCCAAAAGCAACCTCCCGCCAGATAAATTGTTTTCATATACTTGCCTCCGTGTTCTAAAATAGGTTCTTACTCAACGATAGACATATAATCTGCGTAGCCTTCTTTTTCCATTTCTTCGTAAGGAATAAACTTGAGCGCAGCAGAGTTGATGCAGTAGCGCAGACCGCCGCGGTCAATAGGGCCATCGTTAAAGACATGTCCTAAGTGTGAGTTAGCTTCCTGGCTGCGAACTTCGATACGGCGCATACCGAAAGAACGGTCTTCGTGGTCGGTCACCCGATGATTGTCAATAGGTTTGGTAAAGGCTGGCCAGCCACAGCCTGAGTCATACTTATCTGCTGATGAAAACAAGGGCTCGCCACTTACGATATCAACGTAAATGCCTTTTTCAAAAAACTCGTCGTATTCCCCTGTGAAGGCACGCTCAGTTGCGGCGTTTTGTGTCACCTCATAGGCCAAATCGCCGATACGCTTGCGCAATGCCTCTTTTGCTTCTTCTGTCATGTGGGGTCCTCCTTTTTATTGATATAAAGATAGGTGTTAAAATTTTTCCAACTATTGTGCTTTTAAAAGTGATGTCAATGTTGACCAGAGCACATAGGTTTGAGTTGGAAAGGACATGATCATGCTGCTAAGGTCCTGTGCGGTCATCTTTTTCTCGATGATCGGTGTCAGCCAGTCCAGCCAAGCTGGCACTTGGCTGGAAATGGCAACAGAGTATCCTCTATTAACCTATATTTTGCAAATAATTCATCTGTCAGCTTCATAGCCCAGACACTCCTCTTCTTTTGTTAAATAGCTAATCCATCCATTCTACAAATGCTATTTTAAAAAATCTTAATGACTTTATACACGGTATATCTCTAGTATATCACTTACGATTATATTTTAATTAAAAAAACAGAGAGTGAGACAAACTACTCTGTCTAAACCAGTTAAGTTGTTTTGACATTATAAGGAGCCTACAGTTTTCCTGTTTTAGTACAGAGGATTATTTCTTCGTTATTGGTCGATTGCTTATCAGGTGCTTACAGTGCAAAAACACTGCCTTCATAAACAAAATGACCTAGAGAAGCAATTCTCCGGGTCATTTTTAATACACCTTGTTCTTGGGCGCTTACATTTTTTTACGGCTACGACTATGTTTTCCTACATAACCAAGACCAAATGCTGCCATTAAGGCAGCAACACCCACTGCAGCAGGCCCATTATTTGCGTCACCAGTCTCTGGAAGTGCTGCTGCTTTTTGAACAGGCGCTTCTGAAACTGATTTTGCTGATGCCGGTTTAGGAGCTGGAGTAGGGTCACTTGTCAAATCAACTGATGGTACTTGATTAGGCTGCTCTGGAGTTTCAGGAACTCTAACCTCTGGCTTGTCTGGCATTGGAAGATCCAATTCTGGCAAGTCATAAGTTGGGTAGTCATTTGGCACTATGCTAATATGACCTTCTGGTAGTTCTACTGTTGGGTAATCGTTTGGAACTTCTGTTACAACTTCACGATAGATATAAGTAACTACCGTTTCACCCTCAGAAACTTGTCCAGTCTCAGTTCCTTCTGTCTTAATAAGTTGGTAAGTTTTACCATCGTCAGTTTTAATGACATCCGGTTTATTGTCTGTTGTGTCGTATGGTGTATCCACATCTGTTTCTGGTGTATCAGTCACAGGGTTCTTAATTGGTGTACCATTTTCATCAACGTAGTTAACAACAACTGAACCTGTCTTGATTTCATCATAGACGTAGGTTACTTCTTTAGTCTTACCTGGCTCAACAGTACCTTGCTCATCACCAATAGTCAATGCTGGGACACGTTTGTATGTTTTGCCCCCGCTAGTGATGATTTCAGGCATATGGTCAGTCGTATCGTAGGCTGTACCACCTTTAGTGTAGTCTTCATCTTTGACAGTAGCTTGAAGGTATACCGGGTTAGCTGAATTTTCAGTACCCGCAAGTACATAGTTGATGATGACACTTCCGCCTTCTTCATAGACGTAAGTAACGTTTTTGTATGTGCTGCGTGCCACAGTTCCTTGCTCAGGATCTGCAGTTGTATAGTCATTTACTTCATAAACAGTCTTACCACCAACAATGTTCGAATCAGCTACTTCTTTCAAATAGTAAGTAACTCCATCATTTTGGATTTTTTCCGGTTTGTTATCAGCTGTGTCATAGGCTGTACCTGTTGGTTCATCCTTAGTATCAATAACATCAGCACGAAGTGTATTTCCTTCTGTGTCTACATAGTGAACCGTTACTGTTCCCATGGGTTCATAAACATAAACCGCGTCCGGCTGTGGTGTGAACATGGAGCTTTGAAGTTTAAATCCACGTAAGGCGCCTGAACCATTTTGATAGTTATAGCGACCACCATCATATGTGACTTTACCTACTACCATTTGTGCTGGACCGTTAGTCGCATAACCTGTTGAAATGGTACCATCCGGTTTAACTGCTCCTGCCGGATAAATTACGTCAGATGTAAATTCAACCTGAACATTTTCAGTCATGTCAGCATTGGTTGCAGAGATGATTTTCAGAATGATAGCACTTTGGTCGTTAACAACCTCACCAATACGTTGAGCCCAACGATCACCTGAATTATTGCCTCCACGCTTTGTATCTTCCCATGTATAACCAACAACTGGGCGAACCGCAATCAGACCAGACATTTTATCTTCAGTTGGTGATTGTACTAATTCATAGCCTTTGAACTCACGCTCCCCTGATGATGTGAAGGCAGAACCTGCCCAACCTTCATTCGTCCATACAGCTAATTGAGTCACTGAACCATCTGGATTTTTTGAAACATAATAAGTATTTTGAATTGAGGCTACAGTATCTTTAAACTGGGCATCTGACTCACGAACACCAATCTTTGTACCTTCTGTTAGAGAGTACAAGGTATGAATTTGTGAAGTTTTAACGCTATGATAAACAAATACGTTAGAACTTGATTGCCCGCCATTATCTAAATCTGCTTTTGAGAAGACATAGCCTGCTGCTTCAGCAACACCAGAGGCTGTTAAATCTTCTAAAACTTTAGAAGTATAGTTTACACGTGATTCCGCAAGAACAATTGTTTCGAGAAGTGTGTTACTTGTCTTATCCCAAAGATTAACATAGATAGCTTTGTCACCGCCTACAGCATCACGTCTGCGGTCAAAAGCAAGGTTAAAGTAGAGCTCACGCGTATCACCATTTGCTTTAAGCTTCTGATTTAAACCTTCTAATTCTGCAAAAGCATAAGTAATGTGATCTTTTGTAGGATCTAGATTATAACCTTGCGCAATTAACTTTGCTAGGTTATCTGGCGTTGATACTGTAGCACCATTAGCATCATCCATTGTTGTTGCCGTAACAGCAGTTTTCTGTGTTAATTCACCATGGCCAGATACAACAGGCTGTGTTTCTTCACCAGGAATCGGAAGATTTGATATATCTGATAGCTTGCTACCTGTTGTCGAAATAGTCGCTGGTGTCTCAACTTTATTATCAGCTAAAGGTGCGGTATCATCTTGTTTAAGCTTATCTACAGCTGCAGCTGGTTGGTCTGACGTAACTGTAGAGAGGTTTGTATCAGCTGGCAGGTTCGAAGCTTCAGCAGCCGGAGCAGCTTCAGATATTTGATTTTCTGTAGAGACAACTTCAGAAGCAGCTGCAACAGGCTGTGCAGATTCAGACCTTGGGTTAACGGTAACATCCACTGTTTCAGTTGATGCTGCTGGTTGTGTTTCAACAACGCTGGCATTTTGCTCCGGCGCTGCCTGTGCTGCTGTTGGACTAGCCGAAGCTTGTACAGTTGGTGCAGCCTGCGTTGCGGAAGCCGATGCAGCTGTCTCCGATGATGGAGAGGCTGTACTGGTTTGGTTTATCGCAGCCGAATTTTGTGCGGCCAATGCGGTATCGTCTGCTGCTGCTTGTCTTGCTGTCCCCAAAGCAAATGCTACAGCTACCGAAGCCAACCCAACCTTAAGTTTCCTCAGTGCATAACGTTTTTGATTCATCATAAAATCTCCTTTAATATAACGAAATATTTTTTTCAAATTTATTTGCAATGAAATATTTTTGAAAAAACATTTTAACATTTTTGAAAAGAGATTTCAAGATAATTTCAGCAAAAACGAATTTTTTGCATAAAATTTTTCAAAAAACATGGTTTTTTACAGCTATTTTTATCAGATTATACAAAAAATCCAGAATTCGTCCGGATTTCTTATTATTTAATTCATAATTTGCCGGACGGTCTTTCTTAAATCCGGCACGACCTGCTTTTCAAATCTGGATGCCGCGCCATCCAGATTTGATTTCTGGGAGAAGGGTGAACGAGCGGAAAATACTCAGGCAGATAATCCTTATAGTGCTCCACAGTATCTGTCAGTTTGACCGAGGATTTTTGCTGCAGATAGTATTTTTGGGCATAGCTGCCGATTAGGATTGTCAGCTGTCATAGTCAAATTAAAATTTTCATGTAAATCATAGTTTTTATCGCTCATATAATATCATACCAAGCCGACTATATATTCATACATGGTTGGAATAGACGAATCAGCACCAATCGTTTCCTGAATAGTTTTATCATTATTTCTATCTGAGAATAGCGGAAAAATGGCTATCAAAGTGATACGAACATATAATATAATATTATACTTCACCTACTAGTTTTAAACTAGCTTCCCACAATTCTTTTGCGTGGTCTGCATGATAAGAGAGCTTAGAGGATTGAACAGTTTGTGTGCTACGGTCAAAGTATTGACCACTGATGGTCGCAAAGTCTTTCTGTGTTAGAATATCTGCAACAGCATCCGCTGAAAGTGGTAGTTCACTGTAACGGTCAGGCATCGTTTGCTTGACATGTTCAATCCTCTCAGGAGTAATGTGACCACCCGCCAAATTAGTGTCTGCCATAAATCCTGGATTAAAAGCATTTACAAGTATTTCTTTCCCCTGTGCCTGTAATTGTCTATCTAATTCATAGGTGAAATAAAGATTGAAGAGTTTTGAATAATAATAGCGTAGTCCCATTGTATCATCAGTAGGGTATATGATACTGTCTAAATCCCTCCACTCCAAATCTACAAAGGGTGAGTTGTGCATATCACTGGAAACATTGAGGATTCTGGCTTGCTCTGTCATTTGAGGTAAGAGAAGCAAAGTCAACAGAAAATGTCCGAGATAGTTGCTTTGAAAGACGACATCAAATCCATCTTCAGTGATTCCTGTATGTTGACCTGAAATACCAGCATTGTTGTCTAGTGCATCAATAGAGATACCTTCTAAACTATTAGCAAATTCTCTGACCGATCTTAGGGATGCTAAATCAAGTTTACGAACATCAATGTTTTGATTGCCGCTTTCTTGTTTAATGGTCTCGGCAGCAGCTTGGCCTTTTGCTACATTTCTGCAGGCCAAAATGATATGAGAATCTGTCTTGGCAATACGTCTAGCAGTTTCAAATCCTAACCCGGAATTACCACCAGTAATAATATAAGTTTTCATCAATTGTTCCTCTCAACTACTTAATCATCTAAGTCCTTTATTTTTGTTTGATCAGATACTTGAGTAAAAAAGCGCCCAGTATCCAAAGCATGATAGATGCTAGTGATATAAAAATCCAAGCAGAGCCGTTTTGGCTAAAAGGAAGTGGGACATTCATACCAAAGAAACCAGTGATGACAGCAAGAACAGCTAATAATATTGACATGATGGTTAGTTTGGTCAAGTTATCATTTAAGTTGTTATTCAAGACGTTATTAAAAGCACTGGATAATTGCTGAAGAATTTGTGAATGAAGTTGACTCATTGAAGCCAGTTGTCTTGCTTCGATTAAGGCATCATCGAGTTGCTCTAATTCTTCCTCCTTGAGGTGTCTGAAGCGGGGATGGCTTTTGAGTTGTTCCAAGAGGAGAACGTTTTGATTGGCAGCAGCCAAGATATAGACAGATCCCGTTTCTAAATCTGACAGAGCTAGTAAACTTTCTTTAGTGGTTGTTTTCCTCAAGAGGGCATTTAAGCGATCTTTCTCGCGGTCAATCTCGTCCATGACAGGAAAATAGCGATTTGAAATCATTGTCAAAGATGTAAATAACAGATTAAAAATAGACTGCTCCTCATGACGGTTCAGAGCTGTCGCAATTAAATCCGTTACATACCGGTTTTCCTCATTAACAATGGTAATGAGACTATCATCGGTAGCGATAAATGTAATAGGAATTGTTTCATAGTGGTTATCATCTTTTTTGAGATTGAGTGCATTATAGACGACAAGCAGGCGGTCTTTGTCACTGTCATAGTCGATATGCGCACGCTCGTTTTTGTCCAAAGCATAAGTAATGGCTTCGGTATCCAGTTGATAATCATCAACGACAACATTTGCTAAGTCTGTCGTTTCTGCATTTATCGTGAACCAAGAGTATTGGTTATTGGTTCCAAATTGACGTTGTTGTATCATAAGTCACCTCAGATAAAAATACTATTGCTAGTATACCCCAAATAATTAAGAGATACAAGGTTATCAAGGTGAAGAACCATTTGGTGTAGTGTATGTCATAGGGCTAGCCTATTCAGGAGTTGGCTAAGAAGTCGTTAGTCTTTCCAATGTTGATGGATATAAAGCAATCTTTCCCATATCTTTTGAAGTTAATAGCATACCGTCTTCAACCCATTTAAGTAATAAATTTTGCATACCGCCAAATAAAAAACAGAAAATAGAAAATAGAAAAAATAATCAGCGTTTAAATTCTCAGTGCCTGTTGGTAGTTGTTTTAAGATACTGGCCATAAAAGCTACTGCAAGGAATGGAATGAAAATAACTGATGATCTTAAAGTAGCTGCAATAAGTGCTTACGGCCTTCCCAAAAAGAAAAAAAGATAATGAGACATAGTCTTTGAATCTACTATTTTTTGCATTGATTGTCTATGTCAAGAGCATGCTAAAGGGAAAATTGTTTTCAAAATGGACTTGTGATTTTAAACGGTCATGACCAGTTCTACTATTGATGGAGATGCTGGTAAATGAAATTAAGATGGGGGTTACAATTTGGAGATAATACCTATTACAAAAAATAGGATTTTGACAATTAAAATGACTCAGAGAGTATTTCAAATGCTACAGATGGGGTGTCTATTTTACAGATACTTCTGGTTCTGGCCAAAAACAAGCAAAAGGTTATGGAAAAGCTAGATAAATTTATAGATGGCTATGACGGAATACCCAAACCACCTCAAAGTATCGCTTCTAAGCCACATGATGGCGGAGGCGTGACATCTGCAGGTATTCCCGTTGGTTACTGTCTTACCAAAGCAACTGATACCTCTAATCATACTTCTGCCACTTATCCATTGAGGCAATGTCAATAAACCACTGCACGCTGATTATCTTAATAATAAGATGAAGTCAGTCGAACGCCGTCATAAGGAACTAATACACGCTACACTGCACAAGTTACGTCATACAGGAGCAACTTTAGCTAAAGAAGCCGGTATGAGTTTAGAAGCTATTTCAGAAGCTTTGACTCATAGCGATACAGGAACAACTCAGATTTATGTCAATACTTCTAATGTCGTTCCTATGGCAGTTGGTGAATTTGCCTTAAAATCACTAAAACAATAAGGTGAAAATAAGGTAAATTTTGAGGTGAACTTTTCAAAAAAACACGAAAAAAGCACCCATGAGGTGAACTCTTGAGTGCTTTGAAACGTTGATATAATCGTACTGATTAACGTTTACTAAATTGTGAAGCTTTACGTGCTTTCTTAAGACCTGGTTTCTTACGTTCAACCATACGGGCGTCACGTGTAAGGAGACCGGCGCGTTTGAGAGAGTCGCGGAAATCTGGATCAACTTCAAGAAGTGCGCGTGCGATACCATGACGGATTGCACCTGATTGGCCGGCATAACCGCCGCCGATAACGTTAACGAAAACATCGTATGAACCTTCAGTAGATGTTACTGCAAACGGTTGGTTGATAACGAGACGAAGGTCAGCGCGTGGGATGTATTCTTCGACATCTTTTTTATTTACTGTGATTTTTCCGGTACCTGGAACCAAGCGAACGCGTGCAACAGCGTTTTTACGGCGTCCAGTACCTGTGTATTGTGCTTGTGCCATTATTTAGCTTCTCCTTTCCTCTTAGATAAGACCTGTAATATCAAGTACTTCTGGCTGCTGTGCAGCATGTGTGTGCTCAGGACCAACGAAAACTTTCAATTTCATGCCTTGTGCGCGTCCAAGAGTATTGTGCGGAAGCATTCCTTTAACTGATTTTTCAATCAAACGAACAGCATTTTTAGCACGCAATTCACCTGCTGAAATTTGCTTCAATCCACCTGGATACATTGAGTGAGTGTAGTAGATTTTATCAGTTGCTTTTTTACCTGTTAATTTCACTTTTTCAGCATTAACAACAATAACAAAGTCACCTGTGTCAGTGTGAGGTGTGAAAGTTGGTTTATTTTTTCCGCGAAGAACGCTGGCAACGACTGCTGAAAGACGTCCAAGAGGTACATCAGTGGCATCAACAACGTACCATTTACGTTCAACTTGGCCTGGTTTAGCCATAAATGTTGTTTTGTTCATGATTTCTCCTATACGAATCTTTATGTTTACAAGTAGTGGATGTTCCGGTCCACTGGTTATTTGAAGGGTTCCGGGGCCTTTCAAATGGGGTAAACAATACCATTCATAATCATACCAAAAAACCAAGACCAAAGTCAAGGTTTTTTTCTTGTAAATCATAAGTTTTTATTCTGGCGAAAATATCGCCTACAGCCTCTGCCAGAGCGACCTGTCCATTCTTATTCAGCAAATCTGTCCAGCCACAGGCAGCTCCTCTTAGTACAAGAGAAATCAGTCACTCCAGTGTCTTGGAAAACAAGAATTTCATCGTTCGCTCCTAGCAGAAGCTTTTAAAACATTTTGTCTTCTTATTGGCCTCTTTTAGTCCTCCCAAAAAAGTTCATCCAGCGTTTTTTCCAATACCTTGCATATCTTAATGCAGAGATTAATGGTGGGATTGTAATCTCCTTTTTCAATGGCTGACACAGTCTGACGCGATACACCAACCAAGTCTGCCAGAGCTTGCTGAGACAGATCCTTTCCGGCACGCGCAGCCTTTAAGCGCAGGTTTTTCATGAATCAGCCTCCTCTTTGTCCAAGTGCCTCTTATAAAATATAACACCTAAAATAATGACAAAGGCAACGAGAAGTAAAAGATGCAAACCGCCATTTTCGGCAGAAAAGGTGTGGCTCAGCATATTTTTTACAACCACGATTAACTCAATAATTGCTATGACACTGAACAGCCCGACTGACGCCATACCGCTATTCTTATTCATCGGAAAATAGGCATCATGCAAAACAGCATAAGAAACATAAATCACGGTACCAACCAGCATAACCAGTAAAGCCAGCAGTTCCCCATTGAGGACTTTCATGAGTTCCTCGCTCCAAATGACAGCAGCGGCGCTCGTAAATATCATACCGTGCGCTGCATAGCGATAAGCTCTGTTTTGGAGAAGCTCTTGCCGTTCATCATATTCTTGCATTTTTTTGGAATGTTTATAACCGACAGCTAAAACAGCAATAACCGCGGCGAACAAAACGAATTTTATTAAGATAATCATGAGTCTGTCCTCCTTTTCTTTTTACACCTATATTGTAGTCTTTAATTTTCTTTTTGTCAATTATATTTTACATTTTATCTGAAATAACATTCAAAAAAGACAAACAAAACGAATTTGCTTGCCTAAGATTAATGTTATCGTGGATTTTTTCCAATGGTAAAGACGGCTAATGTATTCGGACCGACATGGGCTGAAATAACGGGACCTAGGGGTAATATCAGGACGTGTTTTATTTTTTCGTTTTCTAGCAGCTGGGCTTTTAAACTCTCTGCAGCTTCAGTATCAGTAGAATAGGCCACAACTGCCGTTTCATGTCCAAGGTCAGCTGTTGCTCGTTTGACCATTTCTCGCATGCCTTTTTTGCGGCCGCGCAGTTTTACCAGCGGTACTAATTTCCCGCTTGGATCCAGCCACAATAAAGGCTTAATATTGACAAGACTTCCGACAAGAGCAGATGTTTTAGACAATCGGCCGCCGCGCATCAAATGATAGAGATCATCAACTAAAAAGAAGGTGTGGAGCCGCGGAGCTGTATCAAGCACAAGCTTTTTGGTCTCTTGCAGTGAGAGACCCTGATCTCGTGCCTGAGCTGCCAGCATGGCTAAATAACCTTCGCCTCCGGCTGCGGCCAAAGTATCCACTACTTCAATCACAGCATCTGGATATTCTTCCAACACAATATCACGCGCCATCAAAGCCGACTGACAGGTGCCGGATAAGACCGATGAAAAGGCCACGTAAAGCACGGCTTTTCCTTTTTCAGCAGCTTGGCGAAAGACCGATTCAAACTGGCCTACATTGACCTGACTTGTTGTTGGTTTGCTGCCTGCAGCCATTCTTTCCAGCAAAATCTCACTGGTCAGACGATTGGAACCCACCGTCTCATAAGTGACATCGTCCAGCTGAACAGTCAAACCCAGAATCTGAACATCATTTTCCTGAGCCCAGCTTTCCGGTAAATCGGCGGTAGAATCTGTGATAATTGCAAAGCTCATGCTTAACCTCCTAAAATCTATCATTCTATCATTAAAACTATTTTTTGAATCATTACCAGTTATTATAGCAAAAGAATCTGCGGCAGGCGACAAGAGCAGTTCAACTGCTCAAAACCTACAAACGATTTCGAAAGACTTCATACATCAAAATGGCAGCTGCAACACTGGCATTAAGACTTTGCACATGGCCGCCCATCGGGATAGTAATCATCTCATCTACTTGTTTTTTGATGTTTTGAGAAATACCTCTGCCTTCATTGCCAATAATAAGTGCTAACTTCCCTGCTGTATTCCACTTATGCGACGGCGTACCATTCATATCGGTGCCAAAAATCCAAAAGCCCTGCTCCTTAAGCTTATCAAGGGTCTGGCTGAGATTGGTCACACGGGCAATGGGCACATGTTGCGCAGCTCCAGTCGATGTCTTGGCAACAACCGGTGTCACACCAACTGCCCGATGTTTGGGAATAATCACCCCGCAGACATTGGTTGCGTCAGCTGTTCGCAGGATAGAGCCGAAATTATGAGGGTCTGTCAGTCCGTCCAAAATGAGAATCAGAGGGTTGTCTTCTTGCTCTGCCATTTTCAAAATAGCATCGAGCTCAGCGTAGGCAAACTCGGAAACGCGCAGAACAAAGCCCTGGTGGACAGCATCATCTGTCATCTCTGACAGTGTTTTCTTGGGCGTCCAAGAGATGGAAACTTTCTTCTCAGCTGCTAAATTCTTGAGTTTATCAACATTCTTTCCGCGCAGGTCATCCTGAATGTAAAGCTTATTGCCGGTATTGGCTTGGAGACTTTCAGTCACCGCATGAACACCATAGACGATGTCGGTTGTTTGTTCAGTCTGTTTCATAGCTTTATTATAACATAAGAGACCGGTATTCTAACCGATCTCTAAATTATTTTCGAGTGACTTCTCTAACTGCTCCAGTTTTCACATCGTATATAGCTCCACTAATAGGTGTATCTGGCGCTAAAACTTTCAAGCCTGACAAGAAATTAACATCATCAACAACACTTTGCTCTAAATCTGCAATTGGAAGAAAATCCCTATCACTAACATCTTCTCCCAATTTTTCCTTTACAATTTGGTATAGATCTTCATTCTCAAAAGTAAGCATACCACAATCTGTATGGTGTAAAACAACAATCTCTTTTGTTCCCAATAATTGCTGTGAAATCACCAAAGACCGAATAGTTCCCTCATCAATTCGCCCACCTGCATTTCTAATGATATGACTGTCACCAAGTTTAATTCCAAGAGCAGGTGCAGGATGGAGTCTTGCATCCATACAAGTCACTACTGCAACTTGACGTTTGGGCGGAAGCTCTAAATCAACATTGTTAAAATTTTTAATATAACTAGCATTAGCTTCTAAAAAATCATCAAATACTGCCACCATAAAACCTCCAAGTATTTATAAAATTTATATTATCAAAATAGAAATCACTTGCATAATACCATTTTATTATGATCAGATATAAGTGTTTTTTATAGTCAGCAAAAAACAGCTCCCTTACGAGAACTGTTGACATTTATTTTTGTAACAGATAAGATCCTCTATCACACTCTTTCCACTTCAGAAATACACCAGTCAATCAGCTCTTCCAGCCGTTCGATTTGCTCGGTCATATGGAGGTAGCCCATGACAGCTTCAAAGCCTGTAGACATTTTATAGGTCACGATGTCAGTATTTTTAGCCTTGGTATTGGCATTGGCATTTCGTCCGCGCCGGTAAATGTCTTCTTCTTTTTCGGTCAAAAGCCCTGCATCCAGCATTTTAGTGATGAGCATGGCCTGTGCCTTAGCAGATACATAATGCGTAGCCAGGCGGTGCAATTGGCTGGGCTTAGTTTGACCTTGAAATATCAGGTGCCGGCGAATGTAGGTCGAATAGACAGCATCACCCTCAAAAGCCAAGGCAATACCATTGATGAGATTGACATCTGCCTTAGTCACGTGTCCACCTCACACCATCTTTGGTGTCAAGGAGCTTAATGCCTTGGGCTGCCAGCTCATCGCGAATGCGGTCTGCGGTAGCAAAATCTTTATTAGCACGCGCAGCCTGACGTTCTTCAATCAGCTTTTCAATATCAGCGTCCAAGACCTCTTCTTCAAAGACAATACCAAAAACTTCCAGCATTTTTGCAAAAGCTTCTTTGACTGTGCTGTCGTAATTGCCGGAATTGATCCACTTGGCCATCTCAAAGATGACAGTGATTCCATTAGCCGTGTTGAAATCATCATCCATAGCCGCTGCAAAATCTGCTTCAAACTTAGTCAGCGCCTCTTTATCAGCTGCTGCTCCAACAGACAGGGTATAGGTATTTTTGAGATATTTTAAATTAATATCAGCATCGCGGATAGCCTTATCAGTGAAGTTAATCGGCTTACGATAGTGCTGCGTTGCCAAAAAGAAACGCAAAACCTGGCCATCTACAGTCTTTAGAAGATCATGGACCGTTACAAAGTTGCCAAGAGATTTGGACATTTTTTCATCATTTACATTGACAAAGCCATTGTGCATCCAGTAGTTGGCAAAGGGCTGTCCTGTCTTAGCTTCTGACTGGGCAATTTCATTGGTATGGTGGGGAAATTCCAGATCAGCTCCGCCGCCGTGAATATCAATGGTATCGCCTAAAATCGTTGTTGCCATTACAGAACATTCAATATGCCAGCCCGGGCGGCCTTTGCCCCAAGGGCTGTCCCAAGAGATTTCGCCTGCTTTGGCTGATTTCCAGAGGGCAAAATCCAGCGGATCTTCCTTCAGTTCGCTTTCGGTATCCACGCGGCCGCTGGCACCGATTTCCAGTTCTTCCAGCGTCTTGTTGGCTAAGGCAGCATAGTTTTTAGACTTGCGAACCCGAAAGTAAACATCGCCTGATGCTTCATAGGCAAAACCTTTATCTACTAAAACTTGCACGAAGTCAATGATTTCATCCATATAATCAATGACACGGGGATTTTCAGTAGCTGGTTTTACAGCAAGAGCCGCAACATCTTTCATGAAAGCCGCAATAAATTTATCAGACAGTTCTTTAGTTGTCATGCCGGCTTGTGCAGCTGCCTTGATAATCTTATCATCCACATCCGTAAAATTCGAAATATAGTTGACCTTATAACCACGGTATTCAAAATAGCGGCGAATAGTGTCAAAAGCGACTGCACTTCTGGCATTGCCGATATGAATATAATTATAAACTGTCGGACCGCAGACATACATGTTTACTGTGTTCTTATGAATAGGCATAAATTCGCGCAGACTGCGCGTCATGGTATCGTAAATTTTAATCATAGATTCCCCAATCATTTCTTCGGAGTGTTTTTTATATTACTGTAAAGCACAATTATCCACACAAAGGTAATACAGCTCCACACCAGTGCACCTGAGTGATTGCCTGAAAAGAGCTGCATCACAGCAACTATCGCAGACAGGATAATAACCAATACATACAGCCGATTTTTCTTTAAAAATGCAGTCATCTTTTAACTCCTTGTAAATCTTTCTGTCTTCAGATTTATGAAAGCCTTACGCCTATAAACGCGACGAATGCAGACTGGCCTCGCGCAGTTCTTCCAATTTAGAAGTGTAGTATTTAGTCTCACGTTCCTCTTCAATTTGATGAATAACCAGCTCGTCTTTTTTGCCATGTACACGGACCACCTTAGCCGGAACACCGACAACTGTTACATCCGATGGCACATCAGAAACAACAACAGCAGCGGCACCTACTTTTGCATTTTTGCCGATTTCAACCGGACCGATCACTTGAGCATGAGCCGATATAAGAGCTCCTTCTCGGACGGTGGGGTGGCGCTTGCCGACATCCTTACCTGTACCGCCAAGGGTCACACCGTGATAGAGCATAACACCTTTTTCAACAACCGCTGTTTCACCAATAACTAGACCTGAACCATGGTCGATAAAGACACCTTCAGCCATTTCCGCCCCCGGATGAATCTCAATCTGTGTCCAAAAGCGCCAGAACTGGCTGTGCATCCGTGCCAACAATTTCATGTGATGTTTCCACAAAAAATGAGAAATCCGGTGAGCGGCCAAGGCCTTAACACCCGGGTAGGTCAAAAGAACCTCAAGCGATGTGCGTGCCGCCGGATCTTTTTCTTTGACAATATCAATGGTTTCTTTCCACCAACCCATAGTCGTCTCCTTTGTCTCTAATCCATACCAGACCATTCGACAACAATCTGCTTATCATCAAATGGATTAATGACTACTCCCAGAGTTGTTTCCTTGGTTTCTGATTCTTGAATATCAGCAACCTTCCAGGTCATAATAACTCCCTGAGCTTCTCTAAAAGGGAGCCCGAATTCTTTATCATGGTACCATTTCACAAAGCTCGGCAGATTAGAAAAGATAGGAACATAGCTTTCCCCGTCGGGATTGGACATGGTCGGGAACCCCTTGTCAAAGTCACCGTTTTCTTTAGGGTGAATAAAAGCCGGTACCAGATAATATTTATCCAAAATATCTGCCGCTTGGTTCTCTTCACTGAAAACGGTATTAAGAATGGCCGTATAGTTATTGATAAACTGCACCATCTCATTGCTTTTGAAGATGGTAGAATTGCCAAAATCGCCTGTGCGCTTAATGTTATAGACAATACCGTTTAAACGGTTGACAATAACTTCTTCTAAAACTTCCAGACTCGGACGCTCCACCCAGTTTTGTTTTCTGGCACTGGTTTGCTGCGCCCTAAAGAGTTTCAAATCCTCCATGTCTGTAAAAACAGGTGTCACTTTCTGCCCTTCAAGCGAGATAGCATAGGGCTGATCGCTTGCCAATACAGGGAAGGAATGAAGACTGTTGACCAGAGTTAGGCTGTTTAAAAAATTATCCGGTTCCTTGATAAAACTTCTCAGAGCCATATCAAGTTCTTTGTTAAATTTATGCATCATGTTTTTCTTCTTTATCCTTATGGTCTTTTCTCGGACGGTGATGCCCTTCAGACTTATGGTGCCCGGAGGTTTTTTCTGCTTTAGGCGGCCGCGGAAGAAGAGCTTTCATAGAAGCATCTACCCGTCCCTTGTCATCTATCTTGATAACCTTAACAGTGACCGTATCCCCTATTGCCAGTACATCTTCGACCTTATTGGTTCGGCTCCAGGCAATCTCAGAAATGTGAACAAGAGCATCTGTCTGGTCAAAAAGATTGACAAAGGCACCGAATTTTTCGATACGGACAACCTTTGCTTCGTAAACCTCACCGACCTTTGCTTCACGCACTAAGTTTTTGATAATGTCCTTAGCACGATTAATTGCGTCTTGATCGCTGGAGTAGATAGCGACATTGCCTTCGTCGTCAATATCAATCTTAACACCGGTTTCTTCAATAATCTTATCGATTGTTTCACCGCCCTTGCCGATGACAATTTTGATTTTATCCACATCAATCTTAATGGTATCAATTTTAGGTGCTGTCGGAGCCAATTCCGGACGAGGTTCAGGAATGGTTGCTTCAATTAAGTCAAGAATTTCAAAGCGGGCTTTTTTAGCCTGAGCCAGAGCTTCCTGCAAAATCTGGGGTGTTATTCCGGCAATCTTGATATCCATCTGCAAGGCGGTAATCCCTTCACGGGTGCCGGCGACCTTGAAGTCCATGTCGCCAAAGTGATCTTCAAGCCCTTGAATATCAGTTAAGACAGTATAGTTGGTACCGTCTGAAATCAGTCCCATAGCAATGCCTGCAACCGGTGCCTTGATTGGCACACCGCCAGCCATCAAAGCCAGAGTTCCCGCACAGATGGACGCTTGAGAGGACGATCCGTTTGACTCCAAAACTTCTGCTACCAGACGAATAGCGTAAGGGAATTCTTCCAGACTTGGAAGCACTTGGGCAAGCGCACGCTCACCCAGAGCTCCGTGACCGATTTCACGGCGGCCCGGTGCGCCATAGCGCCCAGTTTCACCGACAGAATACTGCGGGAAATTGTAATGGTGCATAAAGCGCTTCTTATACTCCGGATCAAGACCGTCAACAATTTGTGTTTCGCCCATCGGTGCCAGTGTCAAGACAGACAGAGCCTGAGTCTGACCGCGTGTGAAAAGGCCTGAACCGTGCACCTGCGGCAGAAAATCAATTTCGGCATCAAGCGGACGAATTTCATCCACACGGCGGCCGTCAGGACGAATCTTGTCTTCGGTGATGAGGCGGCGCACTTCTGCATGTTCCATCTGCTCGAGAATCTCTGCAACGTCACGCATGATGCGGTCGTAGTCGTCATCTTCTGCATAGCGTTCCGCATATTCAGCCGTCACACGTTCTTTGACAGCTTCAGTAGCTGCTTCACGCGCTTTTTTCTCTTCGACCTGAACAGCCTGCTGGAGTTCTGTATTATAGTTTGCAATGATTTCTTCCTGTAAATCGCTGTCCACCTGAAGCAGTTCAACCTCAGCCTTTTCTTTGCCGACTGCCGCTGTGATTTCTTCTTGGAAAGCAATCAGCTCACGCACAGCCTCATGTCCTTTAAGAAGCGCTTCCAGCATAATATCTTCTGATAATTCTTTGGCACCGGATTCAACCATGTTGATGGCTTCCTTAGTTCCTGCTACTGTTAGTTCTAACAGCGACACTTCTTTTTGGGCAGCGGTTGGATTGATGATAAATTCGCCGTCGATGTAGCCCACCTGCACTCCGGCAATCGGCCCATTAAAAGGAATATCTGAAATCGAAAGTGCCAGAGAAGAACCAAACATAGCAGCCATTGGCGCGCTGGCGTCTTCATCGTAAGAAAGAACAGTATTAATCACCTGAATTTCATTGCGGAAACCTTCCGCAAACATCGGACGGATCGGACGGTCAATAAGACGGGCGGTTAAGGTTGCATCCGTTGACGGACGGCCTTCTCGTTTGTTAAAACCACCGGGGATTTTCCCAGCCGCATACATTTTTTCTTCATAGTTGACTTGCAGCGGGAAAAAGTCACCTGTTGACATTTTTTTAGACATAACAGCAGCTGTAAGAACCGTTGAATTTCCATAACGGATAACAGCAGCGCCGTTGGCTTGTTTAGCAACCTGACCGATTTCAACCACTAACTTTTTACCAGCAAAGACTGTTTCAAACACTTGTTTCGACATTATTTTCTCCTGAAAAATTATTCTACGTGTTTTCCACAAAATTGAGGGAATAAGCTCAGGAAACTGTGAGCGGGCTGGGTTTCATCCCATACAGCCGGCAAGACTCGCTTGTCTGAATCCTTCAGCGGCCGTCTTATCACAAGCCCTGAAACAAGAGACTGCTTACTTCTTCAACTTTGCACAAAACCACGTATCTCGTCTATTTTAACATATTTTCCAAGAAAAGAAAAAGAGGAGAAATGGCTTTTTATTGGTTTGGAGCGGAAATTCGTTTGCTCTCTTCCTTTGCAAGATTGCTGACAGCTGCCTTACGGTGCAGTCACTTGACTCACTGGCAGTTTAATGTAAGATAAACAAAAGCAGCCTGTTGAAAAATTAATTTCAGCAGGCTGCTTTTTAAAATGTTTTCGGACGCCTTTAGATTAACGGCGAAGTCCGAGTGAGCTGATAAGATCACGGTAACGGTTAACATCTGTACGGCGAAGGTAAGCCAAGAGGTTACGACGGTGACCGATTTTCTTCATCAAACCACGGTAAGTAGCATGGTCTTTTTTATGCTGTTTAATGTGTTCGTTGAGGTGGTTGATTTCCCAAGTAAGGACAGCAACTTGCACTTCTACAGAACCAGTATCGCCTTCATGACGAGCATACTGAGCGATAATTTCATTTTTTTTCTCTTTTGAGATTGCCATAGTATATTCTCCTTCTGAATCCTTAATCCGAGTGCTAGGTTTTGGCAAGTCCTAGAACCAAGAAAAGGTTACTTGTCTTTAAGACAGTTATTATTCTAGCAAATTCACCACATCAAGTCAAACATCTTTCATGATTTCCAAGAAAAAACAGCCAACCCATACATTAGTACAGGTTGGCCGGGATTAAATTAGAGGTATCAAAATTGATTAGAACATATCAATCAAGAGTTGTTTGAGTTCTGCAATGTATGGCTGACGTGGGTTAGCCGGTGTACATTGATCATCGTATGCCAAGCTTGCCAAGCGGTCAACAGCTGCCTCAAAGGCTTTCTTAGTGACACCGTTTGCTGAGAGTTTTGGCTCAACGCCTACTGCGTGCATCAATTTATCAATGCGTGCGCAGAGTGCTTCGACAAGTTCTGCATCATCTTTGCCTTTCAGACCAAGAGCGCGAGCGATATCAGCGTAGTCACGCTGTGCACGGTATTCTTCATAACGTGGGTAAACAGAACGTTTGACATTTCCTGCTACGCCATTGTAACGGATAACGTGCTGCATAGCGATTGAGATAGCAAGACCGTGCGGAAGTCCGAATTCACCACCAGTCTTGTGAGCCAGTGAGTGGTTAATTCCGAGGAAGGCATTACCGAAGGCCATACCAGCAAGCGTTGAAGCATAGTGCATGTTTTCTTTGGCTTGTTCACCGCGAAGCGTTGGATTCTTAGGATCATAGTTGTAAGCATCTTCCAAGTTTTCGATAATCAACTTGATGGCTTCAAGTGACCATGGACGTGTGAAGTCAGATGCCATAACAGATACATAAGATTCAAGGGCGTGTGATAAAGCATCAAGACCTGACCAAGCTGCTGTACGTTTTGGCACAGTCATAACAAACTCTGGGTCAACGATAGCAACTTGCGGTGTTAATTCATAGTCAGCAAGCGGGTATTTCACGTGTGTGAAGTCATCCGTGATAACGGCGAACGGCGTTACTTCTGCACCTGTACCTGATGTTGTTGGAATACAGAAGAGACGAGTTGCTGTTTGGTGTTTGAATTTCACGATACGTTTACGGATATCAATGAATTTTTGTTGCAATTCAAGGAAGAATTCACTGACATTTTCGTAAGCATCAAGCCAGCCTTCTTCGCGGTCAAGAGACACTTCGTAGATCAAGCGGGCAATCTTAGAGGCATCAATAGCGGAACCACCACCGATAGCAATAACGGTATCAGGCTTGAAGTCACGCATTTGTTTAGCAATTTCAATGGTTTGACCAAGCGTTGGATCTGGTTTGATAGTGCCGTAAAGTGATGTCACCACTTTTTCATCACGAAGTGCTAATTGTGCATAAACCGTATCAACGAAGCCAAATTGAACCATACCTGGGTCAGCAACGATGAGGGCGCGTGTCATTGGTTCATAGGCATCTTGCAGGTAAGAAATAGCGTTCTTTTCGTAGTAAGTTTTTTCTGGCAAACGAATCCATTGAGGACGGTTGCGGCGTTTCGCAACAGTTTTCACGTTCAAGAGGTCGCCAGTAGATAGATTGTGTGACAATGAATTTTTCCCCCATGATCCTGTTCCAAGTGTTAAGCTGGCTTGCAATGCATCTGTATACACATCACCAATACCACCGACTGAGTCTGGTTGGTTAACCAAGATACGAGATGAGTTAAGTGCATCCCCAAATTCTGCAACGAACGGATCAGCTTGTGAACCAATTTGGATAGCACAGTTGTGACCAGCACCTTGGTAATCAAGCAAAGCAGCAACAATTTCGATACCGTCTTGACGGTCTTTGGCTTTGTAAACTGAAAGGAGCGGAGAAAGTTTTTCTGAAGATAGTTTTTCGCCGATGTTTTTCTTGTCCAATTCAAACAAAAGCACATCTTTGCCTTCCGGCAATTTCACACCAGCTTGTTCACAAATCCAGGCAGCTGACATACCGGCAACCGGTCCGTTAACACCGTGGTTGTCATTGAAGACGAAATCTTCAATTTTCTTATAGTCTTTCTTAGGTACTAAGTAAGCACCTTTTTCCTGCATTTTAGCAAGCCATTCTTTGTAAATTGGTGCTTCAATGACTGCTGAGTTTTCAGTCGCACAAATCATACCATTGTCAAAACGTTTTGACAAAAGAAGGTCTTCAACCGCACGGTCAAGGTGGGCAGTTGCATCAACATAAACCGCACCGTTACCGGCACCAACACCCATGGATGGGTTACCTGATTTAAGAGCGGCATTAACCATACCAGGTCCGCCGGTTGCCAAGATTGAAGCAATCTTCTTGTTTGAAATCAAAGCATTGGTATTGGCAATTGATGGTGTCTCAATCCATTGCACAATGTCCTTAGGAGCACCAGCTGCTACCGCTGCGTCATACAAGATTTTAGCCGCATGAGCAGAACATTTTTGAGCCGCAGGGTGGAAAGCAAAGACGATTGCATTGCGTGTCTTCAAAGCAACCAAAATTTTGAACATGGTTGTTGATGTTGGATTGGTTGTTGGCACGATACCAGCCAAAACACCAAGAGGTGCTGCAATTTGGATGCTGCCGGCTACTTTATCTTCACCAATAATGCCAACCGTTTTTTCATTTTTAATACGTTCGTAAACATATTCTGTCGCAAAGTGGTTCTTGGTATCTTTATCTTCGATAACACCACGGCCTGTTTCTTCGTGCGCTTCCTTCGCCAATTCAAGAGCGGCTTCCGAACCGGCAAGCGCCATAGCTGCGACAATTTTATCAACTTGTTCTTGGGAATAGGTTGCGTAAACGCGTTCAGCTTCTACGGCCTTGTCTACAAGTTCCCCCGTGTACTGTTGCGCCAATTCTTCAGCACTGAGTTCTGCAGTTTTAGTTGCTTTTGCCATTAAAAAATCCTCCTACATAAGGTAGTTCATAGAGTTGTTTCCAGAAGAATCGCAGTAGATTAAATCAGTATCAATACTCGGCTGCTGATATGCTGCTCAGGCTTTGTTAGTTTAGCGCTTTCATTTTCAATTAAAATACACCTGCTGTGCACTTTTAAATGAAAGGCTCCCAAATTGAAATTGGCCGAACAAGCAGCCATACAGCAAAATCATCAGCCAAGCATTGAACTGTTTTTAGTCGTCGTGCTATTTGTGATATTCTTCACCAACTATAATAAACCTATTTGGGGAAAAGGTCAAGTATTTTTGTGAATTTTTTCTCAAATTTTTTAAAAAGTTTTACAGATGCTATTTTACCGCTTAATAAAAAGCTCCAGAATCAGTGTCTGGAACCTTTAGACCAAGCTTTTGTCTGTACCAGCAGGATAGAACCTAAAACAAAACTGGCAACAGCAAAGATTAAAAAGGCAGCATTCAAATGCGGATCAATTTGTGCCAAGAGCTGCAGGACAACAGAAGCACAGCCGCCGCCGAGATTGCAGCCAATCAGCACCAGTGTTGTCGCTGCAGTCAGCTGATGGCGCGGGATACGCTCTGAAACCTTATGAAAAACCAGGGTCACGCCTAAACTATAGACAAAGCCGGTAATCAAGGCTCCCAGCCCTAAAAGCCATAACTGCTGAGCCTGCCAAAGCAGCAAGAGACCTGACCCTAAAACTAAAAGAACCAAGGGCATCAAGTAATCTTTAAGCCAGCTAAGCAAAAAACTAAACAGTGTCCCTGCCAAAATTCCCATCAGCATCATTAGGCTTAAAATAAGGCTGGCTTGACCGGCTGTTCCTAACTGCAGTTTATCCACTAAAATGGGAATGCGTAAGGTATTGGCTGAATTTACCAGAATGACAAAGCTTGCATAGAGAGCCATTCCTAAAATGTAGAGCAGCTGACGCGGTGTCAAACTGTCCTTGTGATCTTTCCTGACGACTGTTGTTTCCTTCTTTTCCTCTCTCTGCGGAACAAACAAGAGATATAAAGCTAAAATGAGCAGGCCAAAACCATAAACCAAAAAGGCAGCTGACCACGAATACCCCAGCAGCTGACCAGCTAAAAAGGTCAGAACTGCTGATCCTAAAACTTCCATGGAACCTCTGAGTCCCAGCATTTGCACGCGCGTTTTCCCCGAGAACCGTTCACTGATAATATTAATGGCACGCGCATTGATCAAGCCGATTCCAAATCCCAAAAGCAGACGGGACAGAAAGACGACTCCATAAACCTGAACAAAAACCGGTAAAATACCTCCCAGAGAAAGAAGCGACAAGCCTAAAATAACACTCAAACGCTCTGACAGCAGACGGCCCAGCCAAGGGTTTAGCAGCAGAGTTGCTAAGATAGCAAAAGATGATACGGATAAAAGCAGCTCGACTTGGGCACTGCTGTAGCCTCGTTCCTGATAAAAGGCCACCATCTTAGGAAGAGCAGGGGCGACCGCAAAAGTCGACACCAGCATTAAGGATAATGATAAAAGGCTGGCCTTTTCCAAAAAGTGTTTCATGAAAACTCCTTAAACTTGTTTTTTCTTGTAAATAGAGTATAATCAAACTTAGCAAAGAAAAATATGACATATGTCATAAATAGGGAGAACAAAGCCATGAAAGCCTTAGCCGATTGGATTCAAGAATTCCAGCTGGAAAATATTTTTCCTGCCTATTATTTTGAAAAACTGCAGGTCAAATCGTTTTCTGCCGGACAAAGCATCTGCCAGCAGGGCCAAGACTTGCAGGCACTGTCCTATTTTGTTCAGGGAAAAATCAAAATTGTCCGCCGTCTCTTTAACGGCAAAGAGCATATCTTAGACATTCAGGATAAGCCCACCATTATCGGCGATATTGAATTTTTAACAGATCAGCAGACCGTGTCTTCTGTTATTGCCCTTGAGCAGTCCTGGGTCATTCAGCTGCCGCTTGAAGCTAATAAGGACACGCTACTTAAAGATCCGCTTTTTCTTTTGAAATTGGGACAGGGTCTGGCTCAGGCTCTCTATCAGCAGAATATCCGTGCTTCAACCAACCTTTCTTATACCGTTAAGGAGCGTCTGGCCAGCCATATCTTAGCTGTTCAAAAAGACGGCAGGTTTCGCTTGGAATTGAGTACTCTGGCAGATTCATTCGGTGTCAGCTACCGTCACTTGCTCCGGGTTATTCGAGAGTTCATTGCTCTAGGATTAATCCGCAAGCAAAAACCTTATTATCACATTATTGATGCTAAGCAGCTGAGCCGGTGGCAGATCAAGGAATAAGGGGATTCTTCTAACTTTATTTATCCCTTATTTTGTGCTATATTAAATTTATTGTAAGAACAAGGAGAAAAGAATGTCTATTATAGAAAAACTTACTCGAGCCAGTCATTTGATTGACATGGATGATATTATCCGCGAAGGCAATCCAACTCTTCGCGCTGTTGCTCAGGATGTCACTTTCCCTTTAGCCGATGAGGACATTATTCTGGGTGAAAAAATGCTGCAGTTTCTGAAAAACTCACAAGATCCTGCAACTGCTGAAAAAATGGGGCTGCGCGGCGGTGTCGGTCTGGCTGCGCCCCAGCTGGATATTTCAAAGCGCATTATCGCAGTTCTCGTTCCCAACCCTGAAGATGAGGACGGAAATCCTCCCAAAGAAGCCTATGCCTTAGAAGAAGTGATGTATAACCCTCGGATCATCGCCCATTCTGTTCAGGATGCTGCTCTGGCTGATGGCGAAGGCTGCTTGTCAGTTGACCGTGTCGTCGAAGGCTATGTAATTCGCCATTCCCGTGTTACAATTGAATATTACGATAAAGACGGCAACAAAAAGAAAGTGAAGCTCAAAGGCTTCAACTCCATTGTCGTGCAGCATGAAATTGACCACACCAACGGTATCATGTTCTATGATCGTATCAACGAAAAGAATCCTTTTGAAGTCAAGGAAAATCTGCTGCTTATTGACTAAATCGGCAAAAATCGTCCAATTTAAAAAGGAGCGAAACATTGATTTGTTTCGCTCCTTTTTTATTCTGATTAGATATATCAAGAGGCTAAACGTGAGCTATTGAGATAGACAGGCCTCTGTCAAAAAGGCTCAATCAAGCCACAATCGCTTTTGCGACTTCTTCTGTTGTCATGCGGCTGAAATAATTACTGGTATCAATGGTTTTGAGTCTCTCCAAGACATCCTTATATTCATAGCGGCTGCCGACTAGGAGCTTCTCAATATCTGATACATCACCAATCCCAAAGAAATCACCATAAATTTTGATAGACTTAATCAAGGATTTCTCAACGTTAGCATAGGTAGTAATTTTACCGGCAGGATAGCGGACGCTGCGCTTAATCGTATATTCCGGCGCTGCTCCGTAAATCCAATCCCAGTTGCCAAACTGCTCTTTTTCAGATTGCCTGATGCGCTCCAGCTCAGCTTCTGAAAATTCGTACTCTGTCATATCCGGATTTTCTTCTTTAACTTGTTCCAGAAGGGCATCACGAAAGGCCAGCACGTCCATTTTCTGAGGCAGCTCATCATTAATATTTGTCACCCGAGCTCGGACGGATTTGATGCCTTTGGATTCAATCTTGTCCTTGCTTACTTTAAGTGCATCTGCTAAAACAGACGTATCCACATCAAACATCAGGCAGCCGTGATGCATCATTCGCCCTTTGTAATAAGCCTGAGCATTGCCGCAGAATTTTTTCCCGTCAATTTCGAGGTCATTGCGGCCGGTAAATTCAGCTTTGACTCCTAATTTAGCCAGAGTATCAATAACAGGCTTTGAGAAAGTCTTGAAATCAAAAGCTCCCTCATCTGCCTTATTTGAAATAATCGTATAATTGAGATTGTTAAGGTCATGGTAGACAGCTCCGCCGCCCGATAAACGGCGAACGACATGAATACCGTGAGCATCAGTGTACTCCTTATTAATCTCTTCGATAGCATTCTGGTGTTTGCCGATAACAATTGTCGGCTCATTAATCCAAAGAATAAAAATTTCATCTTCATCCAGCATTTCCCTAAAAGCATAGGCTTCTAAAGCAATATTAAAAGCTGGGTTATTTGAATGACTGACAATATACTTCATTGTTTCTCCCAAAAATTATTAAAAAGGGGATAGCTGCATAAAATTATTTTATCTATCCCCATCACATATAATCTAAATTTCTCAATAATCAGCGGCGTCTTGGCGGATTGTGAACGGCTTCGCCCAAAACATCGGCAAATGCTTCGTACATGTTTTCTGAGAAGGTTGGATGACCGTGGATAGATTGAACCACTTCATCAACTGTCAGCTCATTTTCCATGATGGTTGATGCTTCGTTAATCAATTCTGCTGCAGCCGGGCCAATGATGTGAACACCAAGAATTTCATGGTACTTGGCATCGGCAATGACCTTAACAAAACCTTGAGCTTCGTTTGATGCAATGGCACGGCCGTTACCTGCAAAGCTTGATTTCCCAATCAGCACATCACCATATTTAGCCCGCGCATCTTCTTCGGTAATACCGCACATAGCTACCTCAGGATGGGTATAAACTGCCGCCGGTGTAAAGGCAAGATTGGCCTTGCGAGTGTTGCCGTGCAGGGCATTTTCAGCAGCTACTTCTCCCATGCGGTAAGCAGCATGGGCCAGCATCTTAGTACCGTTAACATCTCCGGGAGCATAGATTCCAGGAATAGACGTTTCTTGATATTCGTCAACTTTAATGCGGCCGCGTTCCATTTCAAGGTCAAGCTTTTCAAGCCCTTTCATTTGCGGCACACGTCCGATTGACAGCAGCGCCTTTTCAGCCACAACTTCTTCACCGTTATTGAGCTTCAAAGTCAGTTGGTTATTGGCTTCAACAATTTCTTCCACACCGACCGACGTTTTAATCGTCATGCCCTTCTTAGCCAAGATTTTTTGCAGCTCAAGAGAAACTTCCTTATCCATGGCAGGAATAATGCGGTCAGCCATTTCAATAACAGTGACTTCAACACCATACGATGCCCAGACAAGTCCAAGCTCAATACCGACAACACCGCCGCCCATAACAGCCAGAGACTTAGGAATTTCACGCAAATCAAGAATATCATCTGAGGTCAAAACAAGCGGTGAATCAATACCTGGAATATTAATACGCGACACCTTAGAACCGGTCGCTAAAATAATGTTATGACCCTTGATTGTTTCAGAACCAATTGTCACGGTTTTATCAGGATTAACCTGTCCAAGACCATTAAAAATAGCAACTTTATTGGCTTTCAGCAAACCATTGACTCCGCTGGTCAGGGTTTTAACAACTGAGTTTTTGAAATCCACAGTCTTATCCATATCGATAGTATAGTTGGTTGAGGCAAAATTGATACCGCGGCCGGCTGCAATCTTAATACCATCAAGAATTTCAGCATTCTTCAGATAAGTCTTAGTTGGAATACAGCCCTTATTCAGGCAAACGCCGCCAAATTCTGATTTTTCGACGATGGCCACCTTGCCTCCCAGCTGTGCACCGCGAATAGCAGCGTAATAACCGGCAGGACCGCCTCCGACAACAATAATATCATACTCATCATCAGCCAGCGGTGCCCTTTGAGCAACTGCTTGTTCGGCCGGTGCCTCAGGAACTTCAAGGCCGGCTGCCTTTAGATCATCGGCAGAAGCTGCCGGAGCTGTACTTGTTTCAACCACTTCACCGGCTGCACCGATGTAGCCGATGACTTCTGTTACCGGAACGACTTCGCCATCACCCTTGACAATTTTCAGCAGCACTCCCGAATCTTCGGCTTCGATTTCCATATTTGTCTTATCAGACATGATTTCAAGCAAGATATCGCCTTCCTTGACCTCATCCCCTTCTTGTTTTTTCCACTCGATGATTTCGCCTTCCTGCATGTCAACACCGAGCTTTGGCATAATGATTTCAACTGCCATTTTTTTCTCCTTTTAAACTCTATAATAATAAGATCGTTTACCTGTTTGTACTTACCATTTTACAACTATTAGATAAGCAGCTCAAATGGATTTTCCATCAATTTTTTAAGATCAACCATGAACTTAGCCCCGTTCATGCCATCAACAAGGCGGTGGTCAATAGTCAAGCACATAGCCATAATCGGCCGCACAGCAATTTCACCGTCAACAACTGTCGGCGTTGGAACCGTTGCACCAACACCCAGAATGGCTGAGTTCGGCTGATTGATAATCGGATTGAAGGTCTTGGTGCCAAACATTCCTAAGTTTGTGATTGAGAATGTTGAACCGGACATTTCAGCCGCTTTTAGTTTACCAGTCTGTGCTTTTTTGATGATATCCTTTGATGCCACAACGAAGTCTGACAGGCTCATCTGATCAGCCCCGTGAACAACCGGCACAAGAAGTCCCTCATCAAGACCGACTGCAATACCCAGATTGACAAATTTGTGCAGTTCAATTTCTGTCGCATCATTGATCAAAGAAGCATTGAGATAGCGATGTTCAGGTTTCATCAGCGTTTTAACCACGGCCAGACCGATAAGATCAGTGAAGCTGACTTTCAAACCGGTTTTTTCCATGATGGGCTCAATCAGTTTTTTCCGCAGAGCCATCATTTCTGTCATGTCAATATCATAATTGAGGGTAAAGGTTGGCGCTGTCAGATAAGAGTTAACCATACTTTTAGCAACTGCTTTGCGCATGGCTGACATCTTAATAATTTCAACACCTTCCGGCAGCTCAGCCGCTGCAGGAGCCGCAGGAACCTCAGTCTTCTCTTGGGCTGGCTGACTGCTTTCAAGAACGGCCAGAACATCTTCCTTGACGATCTTCCCGCCAAAGCCGGTCGCTGTTATGTCAGCAAGGTCTATTCCCTTGTCTTCAGCTATTTTACGAGCCAGCGGTGTTGCCTTAGGCTGGGCAGCCTTAAAGTCTTCAACATCGTCTTCATGAACTCGGCCATTTGCACCTGTGCCTGAAACTTGACTGAGATCAACTTTCAGCTCACGCGCAGCTCTGCGCGCTGCGGGAGTGGCCCGCACTTTTGTAGCGCTTTGAGAAGCAGCCGGTCGGCTTAAAGCCGGCTTATCTGCAGCTTGTTCTGCCGTTTGAGACGAAACCGGCTGAGCCGCTGCCTCCTTAACATCAACCACTTCACCAGCTGCACCGATGTAACCGATGACTTCTGTTACCGGAACGACTGCGCCATCACCCTTGACAATTTTCAGCAGTACACCCGAATCTTCGGCTTCGATTTCCATATTTGTCTTATCAGACATGATTTCAAGCAAGATATCGCCTTCCTTGACCTCATCCCCTTCTTGTTTTTTCCACTCGATGATTTCGCCTTCCTGCATGTCAACACCGAGCTTTGGCATAATGATTTCAACTGCCATTTCTTTCCCTTCCTTTATAAAATCAAGATTAGAACAGAACTGTTCCAATTCTTATTTTATTGTTTTCATATATAGACTGCGCAATTTCCAAAACGTATACTGTTCTATCCAAATTAAACATTGCTGCAGTTTTTTAAACTATAGCTGGTTGATAGCTGAACTACCCCAGCAGTCAAACAGATTTAGGCATTTATGACAAGAATAAGGCAGTCAATTGAACTTACTCTTCTCCGGCATTTATTTTATAATCAGCCTTTGCCCTTACGAACCTGCTTGTAAATAGCTGTTTTAATTTTTTCTACATTCGGTAAAATCGCATTTTCAAGAACATTAGAATACGGAACCGGTACATCTTCTGAAGCCAGACGAACAATTGGTGCGTCCAGATAATCAAAGGCTTCGCTTTCGGTAATCACAGTCGCAATCTCACCGGTAAAGCCGCCTGTCTTATAAGCATCATTAACCAAAATAACTTTTCCGGTCTTTTTAACAGAATTAATAATCAAGTCTTTATCAAGCGGAATTAAAGTTCTAGGATCAACTACTTCAACGCTGATGCCTTCTGCTGCAACCTCATCTGCTGCCTGCAGCACGCGCTCCAGCATCCGGCCGTAAGATACAATGGTAACATCGCTTCCTTCACGCTTAATATCACCCTTGCCAAGCGGAATATAGAAATCAGGATCCAAATTGACTTCTTCTTTTTTACCATAAAGCGCCTTGGGCTCCATGAAAATAACGATATTGTTATCTTGAATAGATGATTTCAAAAGCGCCTTGGACTCATTTACAGTCCCCGGTGCAACCACCTTGATGCCTGGAATATGCGTCAGCCAAGCTTCAAGAGACTGTGAGTGCTGAGCTGCCGAGCCAATTCCTGAGCCTGAAGCCACGCGGAAAGTTACCGGTGTTTTCAGACCGCCGCCAAACATATAGTTAGCCTTAGCCCCTTGATTGACAATGGCATCCATAGCAATCGTGATAAAATCCATGAACGTTAAATCCACAATCGGACGAAGACCTGTCTGGGCAGCACCAATCGCAGAGCCTGCAATCGCAGCTTCTGAAATCGGGGTATCTTTAACACGTTTTTCTCCAAACTCAGCCAGCATACCAACAGAAGTACCAAAGTCCCCGCCGTAAACACCGACATCTTCTCCCATCAGGAAAACCTTATCATCTTTGCGCATCTCCTCGCTCATGGCAAGATTAATCGCTTCACGCAAAGCTACTACTTTTGTTTCAGTCATTTAAATTCTCTCCTCTATCAAAAAAGTAAACTGCTCTTTTTTCGAACCGCAGAGCAGGAGCAAAAATACTGCTCTGCCTATTAACTGTTACAGTTCTCAGACTGTTTTTTGACAAAATAGCTTAATCTACCCAGACATCTTCAAAAGCTACTGAGAGTTCTGGTTCCGGGCTGTCTTGAGCAAACTTGACGGCCTCTTCAATTTCCTGAGCAACCTCTGCCTCAATGGCATCAAGTTCTTCATCGGTAGCAATTTTATTGTCTGTCAAATAAGTACGGTATTTTTTCAGAGGATCCTTAGCCTTCCAAGCATCTACTTCTTCTTTGGTACGGTAGGCACCGGCATCAGCTGTTGAGTGGCCAAACCAGCGGTAAGACTCAACTTCGACGATAGCAGGGCCATTGCCGGAGCGAACATAGTCAATAACTTCGTGCATCTTTTCATAAACAGCGATGACATCGTTACCGTCTTCAACATAATAGCCCGGAATTCCATAAGCATCTGCACGCATGTAAAGGTGAGGAATTTTAGTTGAATAATTAATATCTGTCGAGATACCGTAACGGTTGTTGATAATAAAGAAAATAACCGGCAGATTCCAGACCGCAGCCAAATTGACAGACTCATGAAAGGATCCTTCATTTGTCGCAGAGTCACCTGAAAAAGCAATGACAATATTGCCTGTTCCTTCATATTGCTGCGTTAAAGCAGCACCAGCTGCCAGAGCATAGCCGCCGCCAACAATCCCATTAGTTCCGTAATTGCCCTTTTCAAGATTGGCTAAGTGCATGGAACCTCCGCGGCCCTTAGAAGAGCCAGTTGCCTTGCCGGCCAGCTCTGCAAAGAGTGCAGGAATATCAATTCCTTTAGCAATCGTCTGACCATGTCCGCGGTGGTTGGAAAAGATAATATCCTGATCTGTCAAATCAGCAATAGCGCCAACTGAAGCAGCTTCTTCTCCGACCGAGAAGTGAGTCATCCCTTGTACAAAACCACGGCGTACAAGTTTATTGAGTTTCATATCAACATCGCGAATGCGCTGCATTTTTAGAAACATATCCAAATATTGCTCTTTAGACAAAGTTACCATAATAACCTCCAAAATTCTTTCTTACTCTTCTATCATAGACTAAATTTTCACAATCTGCAAGAATTTTAACCGCTTTCTAAGCCTATAACAATGGTTTTCTTGTGTTCTTAATTATTTATTTCACAAACTTTTCTCAAAGACTTTTAAGACGCTGTTCCTAAGCATTTTTTTGATTTGCCAAGAAACAGATCGCTGCTTTCATAGTTAAAAAGCCGAGACATCTGCGAGCACCCTTTTGCAGGATTAGCACAAAGTCTCAGCTTCTTTTGAAAATTTGCTGATGTGAATTATCCTAGTTATCGCAGGCAGACAGCAAGGCATCCGCTTGATCAGACAGCTCCGCTAATTTTTCCTGCGAAACTTCCAGAATTCCTGTTCCCCAAGCTTCCGGATTGATAGGCACACCTGTCAGCTGATCAACCAGCTTCATACGGATAAAAGGCAGCAAAGAACGGTAATCTTTAAAGACTTCTTCTGCTGATATACCATTAGCTACCGATGAAACAGTCACCAATTTATCCTGAAGAACAGACGGACCCGTTGGGTCTGACAAATCAAGAGCACGCGACAGCCAGTCGAGTAAATTTTTGACCACTCCCGGGATGGCGTAGTTATACACCGGTGAAAAAATCCAGATGGCATCCGCTTCTTGGATTTCCTCGCGGGTATGGACCACCTCAGGATGCACCGGTACCTCTAAATCCTGATTAAACAAGGGAACACGCTCATAATCCAAGTAAGAAACATGAGCTCTGTCCCCTATTATTTCTTCCGCTTTCTTCGCTAATTGCCGATTAAATGATCCTGTGCTAAATGAACCAACAATGAATAGAATTTTCTTTGTCATAAAATCTCCTTAAAAGTTAAATTTATCACTAAATAGTAATAATGAGCCAGCCCTGCCCTGTATAATAATTGCTTTTTCTTAAAGATTTTTAAATTTCTTCAGCAGATCAATCAGAAGCAGCTGCTCTTCTTTAGTCATGACCGAAAAGGATCTTTCGACCAGAGCAATATGTTCAGGCAAAGCTTTTTGAATCAGCTGCCTGCCAGCCTCGGTCAAGCCAACAACCCAGGCACGCTTGTCTTTTGGATCGGGCTTTCGATAAATCCAGCCATTGCGCTCCATATTTTTAATGACGACCGTCATATTTCCGGATGTTGCCAATATAGAAGAAATCAAGCGGCTGATAGTCATCTCTCCCTTGGCATACAGAACATCTAAAACCGCAAACTGTGTCGGTGTCAGGCCGTTGTCCTTATAGCTGGGAGCAACTTGGGCATCAATTGTTCGCATGGCTTTTCGAAAAACAACCATGGCCTTGACTGCGGGATTCTTATCTAAATTCCCCATACAACTCCTCCTATGGTCTGTATCACCTTTTATTTTACTACTAGTTAGTGTTATTAGCAAGAAAGATCTCCTGCTTTTACTCACTCTCTCTTTTATCCTCTCAGAAAACACCTTGTTCATAGAATTCAGCTGTCCATAGCAAAAAAACCGGAAAAAAAATATTCCGGTTTTATAAAATATTAGAAAATATCATCAAAAAGTGATAATTGATTATCTTCCGGCATATTGCCAAGAATTCCCATATCACTCATCTTCTCAACCAGGGTAGAAGACAGACCGCCGCGTTTGCGCAGTTCGGTTTTGGAAAGGAACTCTCCTTCACTGCGTGCCTTAACAATCTGCCTAGCGACGTTTTCGCCCAAGCCTTCCAAAGCTACAAAAGGCGGTATTAACGTATCCCCGTCAATAAGAAATTCCGTAGCTTCGCTTCGGTACAAATCCAGCTGGCCAAATTTAAAGCCGCGCTCCAGCATCTCATTGACAATTTCCAGAGTCGTAAAAAGATCAATTTCAACATTGGAAGCCTCATTGTTGCGCCTTTTCTGGCTAATATCAGCCATGCGTGCCTTAACAGCATTAAGACCGGCACTCATTGTTTTGAGTTCAAAGGCTTTAGCACGAATGGAGAAATAAGCACAGTAGTAGTAAATAGGATAGTGAACCTTGAAATAAGCAACACGCAGAGCCATCAAAACATAAGCTGCTGCATGGGCCTTGGGGAACATGTACTTAATCTTTCCGCAGGATTCAATGTACCAGTCAGGGACATTATTTTCACGCATAGCTGCGATATAGCCGTTGCGCTCTTCCTCAGAAATTTTCAGCCAGGCTCCCTTACGCACGCGCTCCATAATGGTAAAGGCCATCTTCGGCTCCAGACCCGCATGCATCAAATAAACCATAATATCGTCACGACAGCCGATAACCGTTGACAAAGTAGCAATCCCCTGCTTAATCAGATCCTGAGCATTCCCCAGCCAGACATCTGTTCCGTGAGAGAGCCCCGAGAGCTGCAGAAGCTCCGCAAACGTCGTCGGGTGGGTTTCATCAACCATGCCGCGGACAAAATTAGTCCCAAACTCAGGAATCCCCAGCATCCCTGTCGGTGTTCCGATTTGTTCCTCAGTAACTCCTAGAACTTCTGTCCCTGAAAAAAGTTTCATGACATCAGGATCATCAGCCGGGATATCCTTAGGATTAATCCCGGACAAATCCTGCAATTTCCTAATCATGGTCGGATCATCATGGCCGAGAACATCAAGTTTAAGGACATTTTCATCAATATCGTGGAAGTTAAAGTGGGTCGTCTGCCATTCGGCCGTCAAATCATCAGCCGGATACTGAACAGGCGTAAAATCATAGACATCCATGTAATTGGGAATAACAACAATCCCCCCCGGATGCTGGCCGGTTGTCCGTTTCACACCGGCTGATCCTTGTGCCAGACGGTCAACTTCAGCATCGCGGTAAAATTTGCCGTAATCCCGCTCATAACCCTTAACAAAACCGTAGGCTGTTCTGTCAGCAACAGTACCTACAGTTCCCGCACGAAAGGCATATTCTTCTCCAAAAATATCGCGGACATCCAAGTGAGCACTCGGCTGATCATCGCCTGAGAAGTTCAGATCGATATCGGGAACCTTATCCCCATCAAAGCCTAAGAAGGTTTCAAAAGGAATATCCTGACCATCTTTTTGATAGCTATGGCCGCACTCAGGACAATTTTTATCAGGCAGGTCGTAGCCGGAACCGACAGAACCGTCGGTAATAAATTCGGAATGCTTGCAATTAGGGCAAATATAATGAGGCGGCATAGGATTAACTTCTGTAATCCCAATCATGGTCGCTACAAAACTGGAGCCGACAGAACCGCGCGAGCCAACCAAATAACCGCGTTGATTAGAGCGTTCTACCAACATCTGCGAAGCTAGGTAGATCACCGCAAAGCCGTTCCCCAAAATCGACGTCAGTTCCTTTTCAATGCGCAGATCAATAATGTCGGGCAGAGGATTGCCATAGATTTCAAAGGCCTTTTCATAGGTCATCTCAGCAACCTTTTCTTCGGCATTTTCAATAAAGGGGGTATAGAGATCTCCCTTGACAACCTCAACATCCTCAAAGCGATCTGCCATAGCATTGGGATTTTTGATCACAATCTCGCGTGCCAGTTCTTCTCCTAAAAAGGCAAAATCATCCAGCATTTCATTGGTTGTCCGGAAATGCGCTTCAGGCAAAGGAGCCGGCTGGGCAGCTTCCCCGCGGCCAATGGGGCGGTTAATCATGGCTCCCTGTCCCAGACTTCTGACGATAATCTCACGATAAATCCCATCTTCCGGCTCCAAATAATGAACATCACCTGTTGCCAGAACCGGCTTATCCAAGCGTCTTCCAACTTCGATCAAGTCCTTGATAATCTGCTCAAGCCCCGCTTTATCTTTAACCAATTCGCGAGCCAAAAGAGGCTCATAGAGGGCAGGCGGCATAACTTCAATAAAATCATAGTATTTAGCCACTTCAACAGCCGCATCAATCCCATTTGATAAGACGGCATCAAAAACTTCACCGTCTGAGCAGGCTGTCCCCAATAAAAGACCCTCGCGGTACTCATCAAGTACTGTTCTTGGTATTCTGGCTACACCGGCAAAATAAGTAACATTGGACAGACTGACCAGTTTAAACAGATTTTTCAGCCCCTTTTGATTGAGCACATAAATGGTCGCATGCTTAACTCGGGCTTTCTTATAAGAATCGTCATCAACAATTTTGGTATTCAAATCTAAAAGATTAGTAACATCGTGCTTTTCTTTAGCTTCCCGAAGAAAGATGAAAAGCAGGCGGCCCGTTGCTTCCGCATCATAATTGGCCATATGGTGATGCTCCAAAGATACCTGAAAACGTTTCGTCAAAGGCCCTAGACCATGGCGCTTGTATTCAGGATAGAGATTGCGGGCAAATTCTAAGGTATCAATAACCGGCTGTGTGATTGTCGGCAAGCCGTTTCGCTCATAATTCGCATTCATAAAGCCAACGTCAAAAGTTGCATTGTGAGCCACCAAAACCGTATCTTGGCAAAAGGCCTGAAATTCTTGCAAAACCTGCAGAAGCGGTTTTGCCCCTTTAACATGCTGATCCGTAATCCCTGTTAAGTCAGTCGTGAACTGGCTGAGGGGGTAGCCCGGGTCAATAAATTCATCAAACTGCTCAACAATATTTCCCTTATACATCTTAGATGCAGCAATTTGAATCAAATCGTTATTGACGGCTGAGAGGCCTGTTGTTTCCACGTCAAAAACAACATAGGTCGCCTCGTTCATGTCCAGATCAATTTCATTATAGGTGATAGGCACGCGGTCTTCGACAAGATTTGCCTCCAAGCCAAACAAGACTTTGATGCCATTCTTTTTACCGGCATGATATCCATGAGGGAAGCTCTGCACATTCGCATGGTCAGTAATCGCTACCGCCGGATGTCCAAACTGAGCCGCTTTGGCAACCAATTGCTCAACAGTTGGCAGGGCATCCATCGTGGACATATTCGTATGAGCATGAAATTCAACACGTTTTTCTCCCTCAGGCATCAAGTCTTTTCGCTCTTGGTGGACAATGGTCTTAACATTCTGCACATTCATAGTCAGCGCCTTTGTAAAGGGGTTATTTTCAATATTCCCCCGTACCCGCAGCCAAGACCCCTTGGTAATCATGTCATATTTTTTAAGTTCTTCATCATCTTTCACCCATTTTTGCATAGGAAAACTGGAAGTATAATCGGTCATTTTAAAATTGATAATGTGACGGCCAGTCCTTGTTGTCTTGCGCTCAACATCAAAAACTACGCCTTCAAAGGTAATGCGATTTTCTTCTGTTTCAATTTCAACCATGGGCGTAATATCCGCCTTGTCAAAGGCCCTTTGCCGCTCTTTGATACGTTCTTTAAAATCATAAGCAGGTTTAGGAGCCTCTTCAGCAGGCGGCATCGACGCTTCCAAAGATTTCTGAACCTGTAAGGCTTCTTGGCTGGCCTTTTGAATCTGCTGCTCACGGGAAGCCTCAAAATGCGTCTTGAGGTCCTGAGTCATTGCCTGATCAGAAACAATATCAAAAGTCAGCTGCCCAAAGCCGAAGCGCTCGAACTGCTGTTCCAATTTAGGCAGATGATTTTGGCGGAAATGATCATTATTAACAAATTGCGGTGCTGCAATCAGAACCTTATTCCCATCATAAGAAACTTTTAAATGAGAAAAAGAACTCTTAAAACTGGCACTGTTGCAAGAAGGCAGCTCAAAAGCTTCTTGATAATAAGCCTGCAAGAGTTCATCAGAAAAGTTAGGGTGACTCACCTCAATGTCAAAAACAGCCTTAATATCAGCTTTTTCAAAACTAGAAACAAGACGGCTGGATAATTCCCGATAAAGATCAATCGGCAAAACGGCGTCAAACGAAAAGCGAAAATCCCAAACACGGCTCTCAGGCCAAACCTTCACTTCCACAATATCGGCAGACGAAAAAGCCCTTGAAGTTTTCATTTCAAGCGGCATTTCAATCTGATCCATCAGTTTTTTAAACATTTCTGACATATCAATTCCTCACAATTACTAGTTCTATTCTATCATAATTCAAAACTATTGACGAGACAAAAGTCAAAACTTCCAGTGCAGCCAATGAAACAAGCAGCTATTCGTATGCAAACAATTAATCCTGCATTATTAACTAATTCTCTCAAATTGTGGCAGCACTTATCAGTAAAATCAAAGCATTTCATTATAAATATGATAAAAAAGTCTTCAAACCACTGTTTGAAGACTCTAAACTATACCGGCGGCCGGGGTCGAACCGGCACGTCCGTGAGGACACTGGATTTTGAGTCCAGCGCGTCTGCCAATTCCGCCACGCCGGCTAGTATAATTACAAACTGGGGTAGCTGGATTCGAACCAGCGCATGAGGGAGTCAAAGTCCCTTGCCTTACCGCTTGGCTATACCCCAATAATAAAGGCGAGTGATGGGGATCGAACCCACGCATGCCAGAGCCACAATCTGGTGTGTTAACCACTTCACCACACCCGCCAAAATATTATTAACACGGGCAGTAGGAATTGAACCCACACTGAAGGTTTTGGAGACCTTAGTTCTACCTTTAAACTATGCCCGTAAGGTATGGAAGGGGAGGGATTCGAACCCCCGAACCCGAAGGAGCGGATTTACAGTCCGCCGCGTTTAGCCTCTTCGCTACCCTTCCTAAAATTATATACTATGGCGCGGGACGGAATCGAACCGCCGACACATGGAGCTTCAATCCATTGCTCTACCAACTGAGCTACCGAGCCTTCCTATTGCGGGAGCAGGATTTGAACCTACGACCTTCGGGTTATGAGCCCGACGAGCTACCTAACTGCTCCATCCCGCGACAATAATAACAGTATTCAGACTAAAATCCTAGTAAAAAAGATAAACTTCCTTGCGTGCTAACCACGCTGCGTCAGTTCCCTACTTTTATACGGATTTTCTTAACGTCTTCATGACTTAAGGAGGATGTGGGATTCGAACCCACGCACGCTTTTACACGCCTGACGGTTTTCAAGACCGTTCC
>NZ_AUIN01000013.1 GCF_000423725.1 Streptococcus devriesei DSM 19639 | reverse complement strand
TTCTTGACAGGTTACTTCCGTAACCCGCACTTGGTTCGTCTTGTTCAGTTTTCAAAGGGCTGATATGTGCTGTCTGAGACAGCAACTCTGATAGTATATCAAAGCCTTTATAAGTTTGTCAACACTTTTTTACAAATTTTTTCAAAAAAGTAAAAAACAAAGGAAGACGAGCCCTTCCTCTGTTTTATCCTTTGTTAATCCGTTAAGATTGATAGTGTTTCCAGCAGATTTTCAGCATTAACTTCAATCGTATCGCCAGTTGATTTGATTTTAACTTCAACAATTCCATCCGATGCCTTTTTGCCGACAGTTACGCGGATTGGCAATCCAATCAAATCACTATCAGAGAACTTGGAGCCGACTCGTTCATTGCGATCGTCTGTCAAAACAGAATAGTTAGCCTGTATTAAGCTTTCTTCAACTTTTTGCGTTAATTGCTGAGCAGCTTCATCTTTGACATTAACTGTAATCAAATGGACATCAAACGGAGCCAACGATTTAGGGAAATTGATTCCCCAAGCAAATCGGTAGCCGCCTTTAGGTGTTTTATTGACAAAAATACGGGCATGCTGCTCAATGACTGCAGACAAAATCCGGCTGACACCGATGCCGTAGCTGCCCATCACCACAGGAATTGAGCGGCCATTTTCATCCAGAATATTAGCCCCCATGCTTTCGGAGTAACGTGTTCCTAATTTAAAAATGTGGCCAATTTCAATGCCGCGGGCAAATTTCAAAACTCCTTTGCCATCCGGTGACGTTTCTCCCTCACAGACTTCGCGAATATCTGCATAAACGGCTTTAAAGTCGCGTTCAGGGTTGACTCCGGTCAAATGATAACCGTCCTCATTGGCGCCGACAACGGCATTTCCTAAATTCTGAACGTTGAGATCGGCTACAATTGTAACATTTTCAGGAAGATTGACAGGGCCTAAAGATCCAAATGAAGCACCGAAAATTTCTTTAGCTTCGTCCTCAGTCGCCGGCTCTAAAAAGTCTGCACCAAGATAGTTTTTCAGCTTAACATCGTTAATGCGGTCATTGCCTACAAGTAAAGCGACAACAGGAGCCTCATCTGCAATGAAAAACAGAGTTTTGATTGTTTGCGTCTCATCAATTCCTAAGAAGGCCGCTACTTCATCAATCGTCTTGCAATCCGGAGTTTCAACACGCTGAAGCTCTTCATGGGAAACAACCTTACCGCTTGGTTTATACTCGCTTGTAGCCATTTCAAGGTTAGCAGCATAATTGGATTCGCTTGAATAAGCAATAGTATCCTCACCTGATATAAGCCAGGATGAGAGCTCTTCTTTAATCTCTGATAAAACATCTTCAGGAATTTCTTCTATTGAAGCAATAGACTTATCAAGAACCAGCCAGTGTTTCAAATCGGTTCGGTCCGGCGTAATGGCCATAAATTCTTGGCTGTCCTTACCGCCCATAGCTCCGCCGTCTCCAATAATTGCCTTAAAATCTAAACCAACTCTGGTGAAAATGGCTTCATACGCTGTCCGGTAATCTTCATAAGTAGTATCAAGACTGTCATAGTTCGCATGAAAACTATAACCATCTTTCATAATGAATTCACGAGTACGAAGCAGACCGTTGCGGGGACGCTTTTCATCACGGTATTTAGCCTGAATCTGATAAAGGTTCAGCGGCAGCTGTTTGTATGATTTGACAGAATCTCTAATCAAGCTGGTAAAGGTCTCTTCGTGAGTCGGACCTAAAATAAAGTCTGACCGGTCACGGTTTTTTAACTTATACAGATCCTCGCCATAAGTTTCATAACGGCCCGATTCACGCCACAAATCAGCTGTCAAAAGAGCAGGAGCCAGCATTTCAACTGCGCCGATTTTGTCAAACTCTTCGTGCATAATCTGCTTAATCTTTTCAATCACCCGATTGGCCAAGGGCAGATAAGAATAAATCCCTGCTGACACTTGGCGAACATAGCCGGCACGTACCATAAGCGCATGGCTGATAACCTGCGCATCACTTGGCATTTCGCGCAAGGTTGGGATTAACATATTACTTTGTTTCATTAAAAATTTTTCTCCATCTAAATTAGTTTAGAAAAAGGCTCGCATAATATCATTCCACGTCACGGCGATCATCAATGCGACCATAACCAGAACACCGGCGAGTGTAATGTAAGTTTCTGTTTCCTGCCTAAGCGGCTTTTTGCGGATAGCTTCTATCAGATTGATTAGAATTTTTCCGCCATCCAAAGCAGGAATAGGAATCAAATTGAAAATACCTAAGTTAATAGAGAGCATTGCCATTAGGTTAAGTACAGGCGCTAAGCCTCCTCTGGCAGCCGTATTGCTCATCTGATAAATAGCAACCGGGCCGCCCAGTCTATTCAGACTGGGCTGTAGAATAAGACGCTTCAGTTCATTTAGTATGGCAAAAGCACCGTCCCAAGACATCTTAAACGCACCGACTATCTTATCAGAAAAGCCGGTCTTCAAGCTCGGCATAACACCGATAACATAGCTGCCGTTGACTTTCCTTGGGCGAACCTGTAATACTTCAACGCCGGTTTTCGTTTTGACTTTAAAGGGAATCGTTTCGTTCTTTCCTAAATCAGCGGTTGATTCAGCCACTGCCTCAGTAAGATCTTCCCAATTGTCAACTTTATTTTTACCAATTTGCAGAATTTGGTCATTATCTTTGACACCCAGCTTTGCCACAGCACCATCAGGCACTACCCTCACATGGTTGCTGGAAGCATCTTGGACGCCGCCTTGCACAAAGACAAGGATAATAAAGACGAGGATTCCCAGAATAAAATTATTCATCGGACCCGCAAAATTAGTAATCAAGCGCCCCCAGATACTGGCATTTTGGTATTGAACATTAAGCGGCGCAATTCTGATTTCTGTTCCGTCTTCTTCAACAATCGTTGCGTCATGGTCAACCTGATAGGTTTTTGTCTCATCCAGTACACGGCCGGTAATTTCCAGCCTGTCTTCTAAATCATAGGCAGTTACATTCATGGGCAGTGCCGTTTTGTCTAACTGTCTATTCGAAAGATTGATCCGAACCACAATTCCCTGATCATTAAGCGTTAAAGCAGCGGGTGTTCCCGTTTTAATTTCGGTCGTATCATCTCCCCAGCCTGCCATGCGAACATAGCCTCCCAAAGGCAGCATGCGAAGAGTGTAGGCCGTACCGTCTTTGCCCTGATGAGCAAAAATCTTCGGTCCCATACCGATCGCAAATTCTCGAACTAAAATGCCCGATTTTCTGGCAAAATAGAAATGCCCAAATTCATGGACAAGTACTATAATTCCAAAAATAATGATAAATGCAATTAATCCTGACATATTTTCACTGCCTCCCTTTTAGAACAATCCAAAGAAGTGCATAATAGGGAAAACAAAGATCATACTGTCAAAGCGGTCCAAAATACCGCCGTGCCCCGGTATCAGTTTGCCTGAGTCTTTAACACCGAAATGACGCTTTACAGAACTTTCTACTAAATCACCAAACTGAGCGAAAATACTAAAGAGCACAACCAAAAGGAGCATCACAAAGAAATTGTGAGGGGCATAGACAGCCTTATCAAAAAGCATGAACACAAAAGCAATGACAACTGCTGACAAAATACCGCCCAAGCTGCCTTCAACCGTCTTATTGGGTGAAACAGCCGGCATCAGCTTGCGGTTGCCAAACTGCCGCCCAATCATATAAGCACCGATATCTGTTGCCCAGACGATGAAAAGAGCCAAAAAGACTTTGTCAAGACCAGTGGTGCGGGCATTGATAAGATTTTGAAAGCCGATTCCTACGTAAAGACTGGATGCAATGGGAAAAGCAGCATCGTCAAAAGAATAATGTCCGGTATTGAGAACAGTTCCTGCTAAAATCAGGAAAACTACCAGACTAAAAGTGCTGAAATTACCATCAATCGGCAAAAAAGTTAAGTAATTATCCAAAGGAACGGTCAGCACAAAAGCTGCCAGCATTGTCAGGATACCTTCAAATGAAAAAATTTCTAAGCCCTTCATTTTCAGCATTTCCGATACAGCAATCATAGCTAGAATACCGACAAAGAGCTGAAAAAAGATTCCCCCTAAGAACAGGAATGGCAGGAAAACAGCTAAGGCCGCTCCTCCGAAAATAACGCGTTTCTGCATATGATAAACTCCTTCTAAACGCCGCCAAACCGACGGTGACGATGATTGAATTCTTCAATAGCCAAAAGCAGGGCATCCCTGTCGAAATCCGGCCACAAAACGTCAGTGAAATAAAACTCACTGTAAGCAGACTGCCAAGGCAAAAAGTTACTGAGCCGCATCTCCCCGCTGGTTCTGATGATTAAATCAGGATCCCGATACAGATAAGGAAGGCTGTCAGTCATCAGATAGGCAGCAATAAGATCTTCGGTAATATCTCCGGGATTCAGACGGGCATCCAACACATCCTGAGCAATTAATTTTACAGCATTGGTGATTTCAGCACGGCCGCCATAATTAAGGGCAAAATTCAAAATCAAGCCCGAATTATGTTTGGTCAGCTCTCTGGCACGCTCCAAAGCATCCAAAGTAGGCTGAGGCAGCCCTTCTTTGTCTCCGATGACTACAATGCGAACGTTATTTTTATGAAGTTCAGGAACGTACTTGTCAAAAAATTCTACCGGCAGATTCATGATGAACTTGACTTCGTCTTTAGGCCGGCTCCAGTTTTCCGTCGAAAAGGCATAAACCGTCAGCACCTTAACCCCTAAATCCGATGCAGCTATCGTCACTTCCTGCAGAGCATCCATTCCCGCCTTATGCCCAAAAACACGCGGTTTCATCCGTTTTTTTGCCCAGCGCCCGTTGCCATCCATAATAATAGCAATATGATTGGGGATTTTGGCTAATTTTACGTCTTGTTTTTTTCTCTTAAATGCAAACATTACTTTTCCTTAAAAAATACTATTGTTTCTATTTTACCATAATTTAAGAATTGTGACTGTTCTTTCACCTAAAAAAGCCCCAATCTAGTATGATTGAGGGGGCAATATTATTCTTCAATAGCAGATTCGCCATCTGATGCTTTGTCTGAAGCATCAACTGTATCTGAAGTTTCAATTGCTTCAGCTGATTCTTCCGGCAGCGAAGATGCACTGTCTCCCTTAGCCACCACGCGCTTGATCGCTGTCAATTCAAACGGAAGGAATACTCCGTCAACATCAAGGACGATTTTTTTGCTGTCATTATCCACTTCGTCAACAACAGCATACATACCGCCAATAGTCACTACTTCATCGCCCTTAGTGATAGCATTCAGCTGATTCTGGCGTTCCTGAGCCTGTTTCTTTTGAGAACGCTGCATCAAAAAAATAGCGCCAACAAGAACAGCAAACATAATAATTGTCGTATAAGGCATAGTTAATTCTCCTCATTATTTAAAGTCATCAAATACTATAACAAAATTAAGCCTTAAGAGCAAGCGGAAAGTCAGTAAAAAATCCCTGAGAGCAGGGATTGTAAGCGTTAAGCAATGAAATCACGGATTGCTTCTTCTGAAAGCGATGAGTCGCAGACCACCTTGATGTGACCATTTTGAGCTACCAAAAGCCCCGGAACAGTGTTGACAGAATAGGAGCTGCGCAATTCCTGAATTCCTTTTAAATCATTTTGATCCTCACTGTTTAAAAAGGCAACTGCCTGAAGGTCAGCTTTAGCTACAGCACTCAGCTTAGGCGCAAACCGCCGGCAGAAAGGACAAGTGGAACGTCCGATAAAAAGAACAAACCGTTCACCGCTGTCAATTCTTTTTTGTGCTTCTTTGGCTGTTACGGGTTCAAAATCTTTTATATCTTCTGCAAAAGTTGACATATCATTCCTCACTTCTTTTTTAATATCCCTATGATAGCCCTTTTAAAATAACTTTTCAAGAATTGCGCTTAAAGAAAAGGCCTGCTATGCAGACCTTTTATCTTATAAACCTTCTACATTGTGATAAACCTTTTGGACATCATCATCGTCTTCAAGGGTGTCTATCAATTTTTCAAAGATTTCTAAATCTTCTCCCTCCAAAGTGACCTCAGACTGCGGAATCATTTCAAGTTCGGTAATCTGAAATTCTTCAATACCTGAAGCACGCAAAGCTTCAAGCGCCTTATGCAGGTCAGTTGGGGCTGTATAGACAGTAACACTGCCGTCTTCTGCCTCAACATCTTCCACATCAACATCTGCCTCTAAAAGCTGTTCAAAGACAGCATCTGCATCGTCGCCCGCAAAAACGATAACACCTTTCTTGTCAAACATGTAAGATACTGAGCCTGCAGCTCCCATATTCCCGCCGTTTTTACCAAAGGCCGTCCGAAGGTTTGCTGCCGTACGGTTAACATTTGAGGTCAGTGTGTCCACAATAATCATTGACCCATTGGGGCCAAAGCCTTCATATCGCCCTTCAACAAAGGTTTCATCTGTATTTCCCTTGGCCTTGTCAATCGCCTTATCGATAACATGTTTAGGAACCTGTGCCTGTTTAGCGCGTTCAAGTACAAATTTTAAAGCTGAATTTGACTCCGGATCCGGCTCACCTTGCTTGGCAGCCACATAAATCTCAACGCCAAACTTAGCATATACCTTTGAATTTGCGCCGTCTTTAGCCGTTTTCTTTGCAACAATATTTGCCCATTTACGTCCCATTAAAAATTCTCCTTTGTATTTTTCAATCGTTAATTATTATAGCACAAGATAAGTCATTTGAGAATTCGCTTAAATTAATCTTCCCTCCAAATGATCCATTTCATGCTGAATAATTTGAGCAGGCAGCTCTTTAAAAGACAGGCTTTGCTTTTGCCAATGGTTATCAAAAAAGTCGACAGTGATATGGCGATAGCGCTTAGTAGGTCTGCTGCCAGTCAACGACAGGCAGCTTTCTTCAGTCTGATAAGGCTGTGTTTTTGCTGTGATGACTGGGTTATACATGACAAGATTGCTAAAGACGGACAGAAACAATAATAATCCGTTTATTAACACCAATCATGTTGGCTGCCATGCCAAGGCAAATATCCCTGTTAGCTAATAGTGTATCCTGCAAGTCCTGACCGACAGACAAGTCAGATTTTGCCGCCGGCTCCGCTTTTTGCTGTAACAAGAAGATGTCTTTAACGATAGGTCTAACCATAAGAAACCTTTTCTAGTTTTATAGCTAGTATAACAAATTTTGCAAAAAGGAAATACTCTTAACTGCAAAAAACAAATATATATAAATCAGATCCTGAGAAACATAGTACAATATACAATAGGCCAAAGCTAGTGCTTTGGCCCCTAGAGCAAGATTTACTGGCAGTAAGCCGCAATCGCCTGAGCTGCAAAAGCAGCTGTCCCCTGACCGCCTGCCTGATCAATAAACTGGCTAAATCGATTATCTGCAGCATACATTTGCCCTAAACTTGCTAAAACATCATTGCTGCAAGGATAAAAATGGTCACTGATATAATCTTTCAGAATATCCACCTGCTGCTGCACCTTGTTATCATCAACTGATAAGTCCTTCAATCGTCCGAATTCTGCCATAATAGCAGACATTTTTGAACTGATTTGAGAAAAATCTTGCTGATTGGTTCTAGTGTCAAATACCTGAAAGGCCGCTGTATTTCCCCAGCGTTCTTTAGCTTCTGCCTGAAAGGCTGTCAGGTCTGTTTTATCAAATGCTTGAAAATCCATGTAATTGTCCCCCTTCTGCCGCAAGGATTTAGCATGCTTTATGACTTTCTCTAAATGCTTCGTTTTCAGTTCCAGAAGTTTGATCTGATCTTTTAAAGCAGCATCTTTATCATAAGCAGCATTCCCTACAATCTTTTTAATATCTTTGAGAGGAAATTCCAGTTCCCGAAAAAGTAAGATTTCCTGCAGCTTTTCAAAGGCTTCGTTGTCATAATAGCGATAGCCGTTATCAGCAACAAAACTAGGTGTCAGTAAATTTATTTCATCATAATAATGAAGGGTGCGCACGCTGATACCTGAAAGCTGACTCATTTCTTTAACTGTTTTCATAGGTAAACTCCTCTCATAATTAGCAGTATAATCTATGACCCTACGTTAGAGTCAAGGGAGAAATTAAATAATTTATCGGTCATAAGATTATTTTTCGTCATCCAAAAGGCACTGGATAATTGTCATAACCCAGCGCCTTTTTACATCTCTTATTTTTTAGCTTTAGGAATAATAAAGATGATTGACAGAATAGACAGGCAGCCAAAGAAAATATTAGTCAAGAGGCCAAACACTGCAGCCTTATCGAAATTTCCTCCGGCAGCAACAGTATTAAAGACTGCCAGCGAAATAGCTACACCGATAGAATTACCAAGGGAACTAGCCATTTTATAAATGCCTGATGCTGTTCCCACTTTTTCTTCTTCAATTGTTGAAATAGCTGTGTCGGTTGACGGTGTCGCATAAATTCCCAAACTAATACCAAAAATAGCATAGCCAATAAAAACCAAAGCTAAATAGGCTGGCCCCTGCACACCAACAAGTGCCATAAAGGCAATACCTATCAAAGTACAGCTAGGTCCCCAAATCATGGGCTTGCGGGCACCAAAACGCTGCAGTAATTTCTCACCGATACGAATGGTAATCAAGACACAGACAAGATAACCCAACGACATGGTTCCTGCAAATCGGGAAGACAAACCGCGTCCCTGCTGCATATAAGTATTGATAACAATCAAAGTTCCAGCCACGCTATTTAACAAAAAGTTAGATAGAGCTGCACCCAGATAATATTTATTATGAAAGAGAGCAAAATCAATAAAACTTGTCTCCTTGCGAATTTCTACAAAATAGAAGACTATAAAGCCAATAATCATAAGGGCAAACAGTCCCAAGGTCTGAGGATGAAGGAGACCCTTACCCTGTGCGCTTGAAAGGCCGATATTTAAAGATAGCATGCTGATGATAAAAATCATCAGGCCAAGAAAATCAAAACGGCTCTTAGTCTGAATCTTACTCTCAGGTGTTCCCCAAATCAAGGCAAAACTGAGTAAGGAAGCAAGAATAGAAAAGACGAATACATAACGCCAGCCTAAAGAACCTGCAACAGCTCCGCCAAAGAAGGAAGCAAGTCCTGTACCACCCCAAGTTCCCATAGACCAGTAACTGACAGCTCTTTGACGGTTAGGACCGTCATAATAGGCTTTAACAAGAGACAGAGTTGAAGGCATAATACAAGCAGCTGCCAATCCTTGACAAATGCGTCCGATAATAAAAAGCGGCGCATTAGCTGCCAAAACAAGGCATAGAGAACCGATAATATTGAGCCCAAGACCTAAATAAGTAAATTTGACACGACCAATCTTATCAGCCAAGCCACCCGCTAAAACGATGAACAAGCCTGAAAAAAGTGACGTGATCGATACCCCGATAGAAAGAGTACTTTTACTGATTGATACGGACGCTAAAATAGTAGGCGTTAAATTTAAGATAGATTGGGCAAACAGCCAAAAAGATAAGACGGCTAACACGAGCCCAAATAACAATTTGCCATTCCCCTGAAAGTTTTCTGTTTGACGATCCATGACTGTCAAGTCTCCTCCTGTAAAATAAAGTTAGATAAAAATCAAAAATAGACTAGGTAAGATGGCAAAATTAATAGGGTTAATCTCCCTCATTAACTAACGGCTAATGGCGGCTGCTACAACAGTTCGCCCAAGCCACCTTACTAGCTTGTTCTCCCTGTGTTGTCGCTGCTCAAATACGCGTCGTAACCTAACCAAAGTTAATAGGCAAAAAGTGCCAAGGACTCCATAAGCTATGATTTTGATTTTTAAAGAGTCTTAATTTCCTAAATAAGCCCAAAGGGCGATTATGGCTGCCTGAGTTCCTGTTGTTAAGCTTGGCTGAATAGCTGGCGCAAAGTAGGAACTGTGGTTAGGATAAACAGCCTGTCCTTCAGTAAAGCCACCAAATCCCCAATACAAATAAGGAACGCCAAAAGCTTGTGCAAGGTATGAGAAATCTTCAGAAGCTGTCATTGGCTGATAAGTTATTACCCGATCTTTTCCCAAGTAAGTTTCAAAAGCAGTCCTTACTTTTTCGGTCACTTGAGCATCATTATCCGTCAATGGATAACTGTCGAATACTTCAATATCCGGCTTTTCCACACAGCCGCCTGCCTGACATTCTCCCAAAACAATACGCTCAATAGCTGCCAGCAAATCCTGCTTAACATTTTCATCATAGGCTCTGATATTCAAGAGCAAAGTGGCTTCGCTAGGAATAATATTAGCTTTCAGACCCGCTTGGAAAGAACCAACTGTCACCACTGCAAACTGAAAAGGATCCACTTCACGCGCCACAATCGTTTGCATTTTAGACACAATAGCCGATCCGATAACGATAGGATCAATGCTCAAATTAGGCATGGAGCCATGAGCCCCCTTACCATGAATGACCACCTTGACAGAAGCTGCACTAGATAAAAAAGCACCTACCTTAGTTCCCACTTTACCGGCTGCAGGTGAAGTCAGCACATGCTGAGCTAAAGCGACATCAGGCTGCGGAACCTTGTCCACCAAGCCATCAGCCAACATAGCCTTAGCACCTGCTGCAATCTCTTCCCCCGGCTGAAAAAGAGCGATATAGGTTCCTGACCAGCCCCCTTGATGCTGAGCCAAAGCCCAAGCGGCACCAAGGCCAGCTGTGATATGAAGATCATGGCCGCAAGCGTGCATCACAGGCACCGTCTGACCATCTGCATCCACTGCTTTAACTGTGGAAGCATAAGGAAGGCTTGTTTCCTCTTTAACAGGAAGGGCATCAATATCAGCACGAAATAGAACAGTTGGCCCATTCCCATTTTTCAAAACACCAACAATACCGCCTCCGATAGCCTGAGTTTCATAGCCATAAGATTCTAAAGTCTTTTCAATAAAAGCACAGGTCTCATGCTCTTGCATAGACAATTCTGGGTTGGCATGCAAGTGTTTATAAGCTTCTTCCTGCCAGTCTTTAATTTCTTCTAAAGAAGCAAGAACAGTTTGAAGTATCATCTCGGGTCTCCTTTTTCTTTTTAAAAGACGATAGATATTAGTATATTATTTTTCCAAGTAAAGCACACTTAGGATTTTAAATGATGAGTGATTTCCAAACAAGAATCTACTAGGAAAATAGACAAGGCAATGGCTCCTGATACAAGAATAGATTCGATGACATTTTGACCAGCCAATTCAGCATTTCCTTGAATATAATAATAAGCAATTTTATATACCCCAGCTCCTGGTACAAGCGGGAAAAAACTAGGAATATAAAAAACAGTCACAGGAGCTTTTAAGATTCTTGCAACAATTTGCGAGAAAAATGCAATGATAATCCCGCCTAACAAAGTCGCTACTGCATTTTCCATGCGTAAATGCAGGCACAGCAGATAAACGGCATAGCCCAAAGCACCGATAAAACCCGTTTGATAAAGCAGGTATTTGGGAATCTTCAAAATAACCCCTGATGTCACAGTTGCCAGATAAGCTCCTAAAATTTGAAAAATTAAACCCATGCTATGATTCCTTTCGATAAAAAGAGACCAAGAGCAACACCTACACCAAGGCTGACCGCAATGATAAGTGCCTCCAAAATCTTTGCCAGACCAGCACCATAGTCACCTTTGAAAGAATCTCTAAAACCATTGGTAAAGGCGGTGCCCGGAAAAAGCGGCATCAAGACAGCAATAATAATCTTATCAAAAGAAATGTCCGAATCTCCTAACATATGAATCAGTATTGGAATGACAGCAGCAACAATCAAAGTCGCCACTATCCCAAAAATAAAATCATTTAGCTTGAGCCAATCTTTCAGATAATTGGTCAATAAAAGCAAGAGCGCCGCAACAAATGATAAGACCACCTCCATCATGTTCCCGCCCAATAAAATGGTAAAAGACAGTACCAGCAACAAAAGCGAATAATGATGCCATTTCAAAGAATAGTCCGTTTTATCAACAGTCAGCCCCAGCAGCCTCTGATGAGCCTGTTCAATACTGATACAGCTCGCCGTCAAATCACGGGAAATCTGATTAACCGCATGAATCCTCGATAAATGCGTCGAACGCTTCTTGATACGCTTGACCAAACTAATGGGCTGAGGCAACTCAGGTCCATCCAGAGTAATAAAAAGTCCTGTGGTGTTAGCAAAAGCCTCAGCAGTCGGTAGCTGGCTGGTTTCTAAGATATGCGAAACCGTATTTTCCACACGATAGCACTCGGCATTGGATTCCAGCATAATAATGCCAGCCAAGGCCGCCACCTCTGCTATATATTTATAATCCTTAATAGGCATAGTTTCCTTTCACTTTCAAAACTATAGCAAATCCATTATATCACAAAAGCCCATCGCAATTGGAGGCTTTAGATTATAACTATTAATTAAAAAATTGATAGGAGAACTCATACCAATAATTTCCAATCATTATCAATTGGATTCTCACCTAAATTCCAATCACCGTTCACTTTATCAAGGAGATATTCCACATGTTCATCTTTCACATTATAATAACTAATTTTTATCGTATCAAAATTTTCATTCAAGTCTTTCCTACTTAAAATAAACAATAAGTCAAATCTCCTTATTGTCTGGGGTTTTATTAAAAATGAATATATTCCATTATCACCATATTGAAAGACTTCTTCTGCATTAATACTAGACTGAGCCTGAATCATCTTTCTCAGAAACCTATCATTTTGGTATAGGGAAACCTCTAAATCTCTGATAATTTTATTTTTTTGTATTAGAACACAAAAAAATAAAGCACAGCATTTTTACTGAACTTCATTTTTGATTGTTATCGGCACCCGTCCCCATGTTTGTTCTGTGATTTTGTGATGGCCCAACTGATAGACCTGGTCGGCTTGCTGGGTCATGGAATCCCACGGTTCAGCGCCGATGCGAGAGATGATATCCACAGATTTCTTTACCATTTTGAGATGCTTGCGCCCTTTGTCAGTGAAGCCGAGGACATGGACAGCTTTGGGCAAGCCAGCTTCTCTGGCATTGACAAGGATATAGGTCAGGATGCGGCGCACGCGCGCCTTGGTGTAGCGCTTGGTAGCGACTTTTTCCACCAGTTCTTCTGCCGTCGCTGCGCTCCGAATAGCCGAGCTGATACGGCTTGCTAGTTCCTCATTGACTTGAAAGATTTGAGTTAAGTCCGGACTGGTCACAATCTGATATTTCAACAGATTAAAATAATTCCCCCAAGATACCTGCGGGGAACTTAAGATCAGGCCACTGCTGGGTGCAGATTTTTCCACAAATGATTTATCGGTGATATGCCTGCGAATAGCCGTTGCTGAGGCAATCTCGATTTTCTCATCGGAATGATAGCCTGCCCCGATGCGCCGGATAGGCTGCAGTCGGATATTCTTCCCTGCGCAAGCTTTAGCGTAAGCAAGCCCAAGAATGTGGTTAGGTGTTTCTCCTGAGAATTTAATCCCCGCAAAGGTTTCCCACATTTTCTGTGTTTTCTGTGGATAGGACAGGTCATCTGGCAGCGTTTGGACAAAAGCCTCCATCTGCTCTGCTTTTTCCCCATAAACATCAGATAAGCGCTGATAATCCAGCACTTCCTCCGTACCAAAGGCCAGAGTATCAACGCCCAGCCGGTGCAGAATAGCTACAGCACCTGCCGCAAAATAGTCAGCAGACTGCACGGAGACGAGAAAAGGCAGCTCCACCACAAGGTCGGCACCATGCGCAAGCGCCATCTGCGCCCGGGTCCATTTATCAATAATAGCGGGCTCACCGCGCTGCACAAAGTTGCCGCTCATAACCACAATCTTTAGCCCTTGCGCCTGCTCTAGCAGATATTTGTGCCCATTATGAAAAGGATTAAATTCGGCGATGATGCCAGTTATGGTCATAAGATCTCCTTAAAGATATGTATCGCTGAGGGTAGTGTTAAATAGAGTTTACAACACCTTCCGATAGGATAATTGTACTCGTTTGTTCATAATCAGACAGCGCTGATACTAACTGCTCTTTTTCATGACTACCATTTGTTGGTAGTCTCAAAAGAGGGATATGATACTTTTCTAAAATACTATTTTTCACAGTGTCACGCCTGATTTGATCTGGGTGATGATGGTATCGATAACCATCTACCTCAACGGCTAAAACCGGAACTCTGGTTATTTTGTTAAATATTAAAAAATCTAAGCTTGTTCGACTTTGATTAGCAAAAGTCTTCTCTGCATCTGTCAATAATGAAACATCTCTTATAAGGTGTTGTAAACGATATTGTGTCACAACTTCTAGATCAGTATAGGAAGATAAAACTTCTTTAATTAACTCATGCATTAAGTTTTCTGAATCATATTTAGAATGTCTTTGCTTATTTTTAAAATACAATTCTCGCCGTTTTTCATATTGTTTATAAAGGTAATCAAACACAGATCGAATCTGGCTATCCTTAATTTCACAATTTTGATAGGAAATATATCCCATTAAGTCACTTATATTTTTCTCGGGCTTCTGTTGGTTTCCAGAAGTGACCATAATTAGCTGTTCCTTTGCTCTAGAAACAGCAACGTTTAATAAATGTGCATCATCAGTAAAACGTGTTATTTGATTATCTACCGTTGAAACAATCATTGTATCATATTCACGACCTTGAAACTTATGTACAGTATCACTTATAAATGTTTCTACTTGCTCTTGTAATAAGTTAACTTGCTTACGATAAGGTGCAACAATTCCTGTCTTGTCTTCATTCAAGTGGTAATGCTGTATAACTTCTTGCTTGATGATATCAACTTCTCGCTGATTAGCATGGTTTCTTGCATGGTTCCCTTCCACAGACTTGTAAGCAAGCAGGACATCTTTTTCACCTTTATCTTCTGTCATAATATGCAATTGACCATTGTAAAATTTGTGGTTACAAAACTGAATAATTTTAGGATGACAGCGATAGTGCTCTCTTAATAAAGTTTGTGGTTCATCAGGAAATAACTCTGTCATCACCTCTAAGAAACTTTTTTTAAAACTATAAGATGGGCTTATCTTATTTTCTTTCCTAAGACGCTCTGCTTGTTTTCCAACTTTTTTTGTTACGATATTAGGTAGTTGTTTAAGATCTCCTACAACAACTACATTTTTAGCACAGGACAATGCTAGTGCACCAGTGGCTATATCTACTTGGGACGCCTCATCTATAATCAAATAGTCATATATGACAGACGTATTTAAACAATTTTTAGCTGAAAAAGTTGTACTCAAAACAATAGGATATTCTTTCAAAAAATCATTCGACGATTTTAGAGTATCTAAATCTTTATTTTTAAATGATTTCCGTTTACTATTTGGTATGAATCTTTGCGATAGTTTATATTTTAAAGTTGTTTTTGAATACGACTCCATTTTCATCAATTTATCATCGCCCGATAATCTTTGATATTGACGTTTTAGTTTAGATAATGTCTTCTTTAGTTCCGATATTCTAGATTCGTAAAAATCTTTTTGAATTGTTGTAGCCAACAATATAGGATCCTGCTCATAAAAAGTAAAATCTTTGATTCGATATTTAAACAAACTTTTCAGTTTAAATATGAAACCGACTTTTTTATGTTGTTCAAAAAGATTCTCACAATCCAACAACAGTTCTAAAACTCTCTTCGAAGGTAGATTCGATAAGTCTGTCTCCAAAATGTTTTGCTCTACTAGGTAGTCTTGAAAATGTTTGTACTCTGTCTCAATAAACGCTAATTCTGACTTAATATCAGCTTCTTGCTCCTTAATAGCAAAAACTTGAACTAGGTCATTCATACTTATATCTTTATTGGCATCACTAGAAAACTCCGGCAAGTAATCAGGAAAAATTGTAGATTGGTTATTTAGAAATAGGTCCTTATTTTTCCGACTTCCTAAAGTAGCTGTTAGAAAGTCTAAAGATATCTCTGGCTGAGCTAGTTTTTCTGAAATATTGGCAATAGCAGAATTATTATTTGAGACCACAAGGGCTGTCTGACCCCTATAAAGGATATTTGACAAGATATTCAAAATAGTCTGAGTTTTTCCTGTACCTGGAGGCCCTTGAATGAGACTAATTTGATTTTCCATTGCATGCTTTGTTGCTGTAAATTGGCTATTATTACAACCAAAAGGAAAAATTAGCTCCGTATCAGCTAATTGGGGATTTTCTTTTGAAGAGTTTGGTAATAAGAAGCGAGTCAACACGATCTTTTTTGATATGAAATCTACTTTATCATAATTCTTACTTAATAAAGAGTTGCCATCCTCATCCCGAAGATCATTTAAATCAGCGAGTTTTTTTAAATAAGAAAAAATACTATGCGATTGCTCGTTAAGAAAGATAGATTCTTCAACTTCTAAGTTATCAGAGTCTACAATACTATAGCTGCCGTTTTTAAAACAAATCATAATTTTAACTTCATTCGCACAAGAATACTTCTTAACTGATACAACATTTGTGTAAGGCCCTTGTCCTAATCTACGATATTGATAATTGTTTACAGGAAGTTCTTGTAAGTAGTGATAAATTTTTACATTTTCTTTTTTATATAAGCATTCTTTACCACTTTGAAATTGAACTCTAACCTTATTGGTCGGTTCTAATTGGTAGTTCACAACTTCGGCTGTTTTATTTTTTTGGTTTATAAAAATCAGTTCATCCATATGTTTCTTTCCATATTGCTACTCTGGAACGTTTAAAACTAGAATTTTTTCCTCGTCCTACTTTTCACACACAAAAAACAAGGCATGCTTGTTGCTGCTGGCTTCTTTTTTATCTTTTTCTATTACTTTATTATACCATAGGTCGGAACAATAGATGTTTTAACGGAACAATATTTTACGATTTACGGAACAACAAAAGGCTATCAAATAGCCAGCTTTTGTCACTATTGCCTTATGCTGTTTCTTTAGTTAATAAGCCAAGTCCCCGTTATCAAATAAGTGATCAAATCTGAACACAAAACAAAGGTCGCTAGAAAAACCAGGCCCGTTACCATATTTCTAACAAGCTGTCGATGTTTTGCTACAAGCTTATCAAACCATTTTGTAAATATTAGATGTTTATTAGTCAAAATGGTGAACGTCAGTAAAAAAAGAGGCAGCTGGCTTAAAACAACCCAGATAAGGTTGCTCATAAAAGCTAATACTAAACGTTGCCGTCCCGAAAGGGCTAAAACAGCAATGAAGGTGGGATCAATGAGAGCTGTCATAATCATAAAACCAATCATTCCCCAAAGCCCCTTTTTACCTCCCTTTGCTGCTTTATCTTGCGCAATCTTTTCGATAGCTCGTAGCCTCTTTAGCCCTAAAATAACAAGGAAGAAAATGATAAAAATGTAAATGACAACCCATAGACTATCAGGCAGCTTAAAAAGACTAGATAATAGCTTCTCTATGAAATAGCTCAATTTATTGCCAAAAACAGCAGATAAAACCGTTCCTAACAGACTGGTCCCCAGAAAGACACCTAGCGCATAAATGAGGGTTTTCTTCTTATCAAATCCCTTAGCCAAGCCGCCAAGCAACAGTAACATACCTACAGGGTCAATGCCGGCAAAGCCAAGTCCCACAATAATCAGTAAATTTGTCATATTCAACCTCAAAAAACGAAAATTATCTATATTATAGCAAAAAAGCCCACTCTCTTGAGTGGGTCTAAAGTCGTATTTAGGGGTTTTTTCCTATTTCTCACACACAAAAAACCACCGCTTACTGGTCTTCGTCGGCTCCTTATCCTCAAAGTCGGCATAGACGCTAACTTTTTTAAAGCCTGCCTGCTCCAGCAAAATGTCATAGGTTAAGAGTTCATAGGTGCGTTCTTCATGGACCTCATCGTAGCGCGTGAAATGCCCGTCTTCGTTCTGAATGAAAAAGGTCAGCTCGTGGACAACCGAATGCGGTGCCTCATCTTCATAAGTATCCCAGACCATGGCAAAGTCTTCGGCATTTTCATGGTAAGAATAGCCCGGAAAAACCTCATCCGTCTGATAAGTCGAGTGCACATCAAAAATGAAAATCCCGCCTTCATTGAGGTGATCATAAACCTCTTTAAAGGTATCACCAACCTCCACCTCGTCCTGCAAATAGCAGAGCGAATCCGAATAGCAGGTTACAAAATCAAAGTTGCCGATTGGGGATAAATCCAGCATATTGCCCTGCACAAAAGGAACATCCACGTGCGCTGCCTCGGCACGTTTGCCTGCCAAGTCCAGCATGCCCGCACTCAAATCCAGTCCGGTCACATCAAAACCGGCCTTCTTAAAGCAAATAGACTGAATGCCGGTCCCGCAGGCCAGCTCCAGGAGTTTCTTGTTTTCTTTATCTTTTGGCAAATGGCGAAGCGAAAAGTCGGTCCAGAGATCGTAGAGCGAGTCGTCCATGATAGCATCGTAAACCGATGCAAATTTTTCGTAATTTTTTTCCATAATATATGTCGTTTTTGATTGTTGCCTTAGGCAGTGGATGCGTCAGCTAATCTTCGATTGCTAATACTTGCCATTCAGTGGTCAAAAACCTTGCCGCTTGGCAAGGTTACCTTTTACGCTAAGTATTCTGACACGTCCACCAGCGGCGCTTCGTGCCAGAGTTTTTCAAGGTTGTAGTGAAGACGCTCTTCTCCTGAAAAGATATGAACAACCACATCATTGAGATCAAGCAGCACCCAGCCGCCTTTTGAGTCGCCTTCAATATGGCTGGCATTGCCTCCTGCGGCGATGACCTGCTCACGAATATTATCAGCAATAGCTTCCAGCTGACGGCTGTTGGTCGCGTGCATAATAACAAAATAATCTGTCAAGGTCGTCAGCCCTTGCAAATCTAATACGACAATATCTTCAGCCCGCTTTTCATCAGCAGCCTTGACGATGATTTCTAATAACTCTTTGTCCTTCATCTAATCCTCTCTTAAATAATCTACATAAGCATTATAAGTTTCCAGTGTTTGCGGATAAATCGGCACAGCCAGATGTGCTAAATGTTCAACTGTGTGTGCCGTTTCATAGGCCACCGCCTTATCCAGTGACTTTTCAGCAATTTCACGCGCCCTGTCTACACCCGGAAAATCGCGATTAGCCTCAATATAATCCGCCACATAGACAATCTTATCCAAAGTTGTCATGTGGCTGCTTCCGACCGTATGGATTTCGATAGCCCGCAAAATCTCCTTATCTGTCAATCCCAGATCTTCCTGAATCTTGTAAATGCCGACCATGCCGTGCCAGACTTCATTGCCCCAATTTTTAAGGTCAGGATTGAGGTCATACTTGTCAATTAAAGCAAGGAATTCCTCATCGGACAGCTCCTTGGCATAATCATGCAGGAGGCCTGCAAGCCCTGCTTTTTCAGCATCATAGTCATTGATTTCAGCCAAGTAGACGCTGGCTTTTTCAACACCTAGCATATGCTTCAGGCGTTTTTGGGACACCTGCGTTTGGAGCTTTTCCAACAGGCTCTCGCGCGTCAGACCGATATAAGTTTCATAGGTCATTGATACAGTCCTTCTTTCTCAATATAGTCCAGAACCGGCTTGGGCAATAGAAAATTGGGCTTTCGATTTTTGCGGATAAATTCTCTCAGCATGCTGGATGAAATATCCATCAATGGCACATCCACCCAAATCACCGGATAAGAAGTCCCGGCCTTATACTTAGGCCGCTGAACACCGACAAACTGCACCAGCTGCACTAACTCATCAATCTTATACCATTTAGGCAGATAGTCAACCATATCAGCACCGATGATGAAATAATAATCAACGTCCGGATTTTTTTCGGTCAGCAGTTTCATAGTATCGTAAGTATAGGAGACTCCTTTGCGTTCCAGCTCAATCGTTTCAATATCAAGCCCTTCAATACCTTCAATCGCCAGCTGCAGCATCTTTAGACGGTGCTTTTCATCAATGGTTTCTTTCTTATCAACATGAGGCGGTATAAACTCAGGCATTAAAAGCACCTGATCAAGTCCCAGCTGCTGCCTTACCTGATCAGCAACAACCAAATGGGCATTGTGGACAGGATTAAAATTGCCTCCCAAAATACCAACCTGTTTACGATTGCTTTCTTTTTTTTCTTCTTCCAATTCCACCTTGGTAAAAGGTGTCAACAGTTCTAAAGCCATCTTGCCTCCACTATCAAAATCAACTCTTTAGATTGTTTTAACTTTAGCTGAAATCTTCCGGTTTTCCTTGCGGCTGGATTCCTTATACAGGATCAAAATACGGCCGATTTTCAAAACTGTCTCAAGACCGATTTCCTCTTCCAAAATCTCTGCAACGTCATGGATATTCTCATCCGTATTCTGCAAAAGCGTCACCTTGATCAGCTCGCGTGCATCCAGAGCCTTTCGGATACTTGTTTTGATTTGATCGTTGAGACCGTTCTTGCCGATTTGGATAATCGGCTTAAGCGAATGGGCTTCACTCTTTAAAAAAGCTCTTTGTTTACTTGTTAATGCCATAATCTTCCTTTATGTTTTTATATTAATGCTTTTCGTGTCACTACAGCGACGCCCTGCGGTGCCCAAGCAGCAATCCTTGCTGGTCCTTTGACCCGAATCCATCCTAAGCCGGAAAAGACAACATCCGTCTTTTCTTTAAGGGTAAACTCATGTTTCACCAACTGCGGGAAATCTTCCAGTTCTTTCTTGTCCGGCGGTGTCAAAAGACCGCCAACATGCTTATCATAAAAAGCATCTGCCCCTCTTGATTTGGTCCGATGAAGCTGCAGATTATTGTCAAAATAAGCGGTAAAGCCCTGCTTCTCACCGGAAATAAAATCAAAGCGGCCCAGACCGCCTAAAAAGAGGGTCTGTTCAGGATTAAGCTGATAAGTCTTAGGCTTGATTTCCTTTTTAGGACTGATGTATTTGAGCGCCTTGCCCGACAGATAATGAGCCATCTGATGGCGGTGGATAATCCCCGGTGTATCAAAGATATAGCTGCCGTCATCCAGCGGAATTTCGATTTTATCCAGCGTCGTTCCCGGAAAACGCGAAGTGGTAATCACATCCTTGTTCCCGGTAATCTCCCTAATGATAGCGTTAATCAGCGTTGACTTGCCGACATTGGTAACGCCGACCACATAAACATCACGGCTCTTACGCAGCTCTTCAATACGCTCTATCAATTCCTTGATGGCATAATGATTTTGCGCACTGGTCAAGAGAACATCAACCGGACGAAGGCCTTCCTCATGAGCTCGCTCTTTCAGCCACTGTTTTACCTTAGCAGCCTTTACAGATTTAGGCAGAATGTCAGCTTTATTTCCAACCAAAAGAACATCGTTGCCGGAGACAAAGCGCGGCAGGCCGGGAATAACCGAGCCGTTGAAATCAAAAATATCAACCACATTAACAACAAGCGCATGGCTGTCGCCCACTTCGTGCAAAAGCTTCAAAAAAGCATCATCAGAGATATGCACATCGGTAATTTCATTGTAGTGACGCAGCCGAAAACAGCGCTGGCAATAGACTTCGTTTGTTTCCAATCCCTTTTCTAAAGCCGATTGAGGTGTGTAACCTGCTTGATCTTTTTCCTGCGTTTGAATTTGGGCTCCGCAGCCGATACAAAATAATGCTTCCACTTAGATTTCCTTTTTGTATACGAATTTACCGTATTTTTCTTCGATTTTTTTCCAAACCCGGCGCTCACGCGCACGATTAAACTTGGTATTCCAGGCATCGGATTCAACCAGAGGTTTCACTAAAATACTCCTAATCCCCGCTCGGTGTGCCGCACGAATATCCGTCATCAGCTGATCTCCGACCATGACCACTTCATCTTTTGAAAAGCCATAGCGGCTGACAGCCGCGTTAATCCCATGCGCAAAAGGCTTCATGGCCCGACTGACAAAGTCCACATGAAACCGCTCTACCGCACGTCTGACACGCGCATGACTGTTATTGGAAACTACGACCACCGGCATATCAGCCTCGGTCATACTGTCCAGCCACTCACGCAGCTCGGGTGTCCCGTCCGGGTGATTCCAGGCGATCAAGGTATTGTCAAGATCCACAAGAGCGGCCTTAATTCCGTGTTTTCGCAGGCTATCAGGGGTCAAATCGTAAACAGCTTCTACCACAAAATCGGGTCGATAATTTTCAATACTCACAGATTTCTCCAAATAAAATAGTACCCTTTATTTTAACATAAAATGAAGAATAAGGCGAGGATGAAAAAGCCCTGCTATCCTAACAACAGCAGGGTCTTATTCTTTAATTTTCGTAAATAAAAGTCAACTTAACATCAGGATAAGCAGATTTAAATAAAGTTTTATAATAATTTTCAGCAGACTTTTTTATCATATGGGAATATTGCTTCAAGTATTGTTTCTGATTTTTACTAGTCAGTGATGAAGTAACTGCTTTCCCTGTATCTACTTCTTTTGTAGAACCGCTTAATAATTCTCCGCTTTTATTATACAGTTTATAAGGCTGTTTACTATCTAGTTCTACACCAATAACTTCAAATTTAGGGATTTTAATCTCAAAACTATTTTCTTTTGTTTTAGTTACTGAAACAGCTTTTTTAATTCCTAATTTTGCTGCATAATTTAAAATAATCATTGCTTTCTTCTGCGAATAAGGAATTGTTATACCAAGTACTTTAGTCGCATTAGAAAGTGTATCTACTTTTTCAATACCAACATTTAGGAAAACTGTCTCGTTTGTTTCCTCAATATATTTCACCATTGAGTAGGATTGAGAACTATCAGCAAGTTTGATCTTGTTTTGATTAGCACTATACCGATAAAAAATTATTCCTCCTGCAGCTATCAATACAATGACCCACATATAAATTTTATAGCTAGCAATTTTCGTTACTGTCTTCCATACTTTCTTTAATAATTTCATTCTATTTTTATTCTCCTAATCCTTTAAAAACCAAACCCCGGCAATGCCAACAATCCCCGCCAAATAAGGATTTAAAAAAGCTAAAAAAATAACTACTACTACCAATACAGACCACAATACAAGCTTTTTCATATCTATACTCCAAGTTTAATTTATTTTTCCTTTGCCTTATCATTATAAAACATTGTCAGAAATTTTACAATACAATTAATTTATGTTACGTTTTTCATATTTTTCTCACACCATAAACTTGTCTAGTCATAAAATCCACAAAAGTCTTAGAAACAAAGAAAAAGCAAGCACTTTTTGCTTGCTCTTTGTAAAAACAAAATAACAATAACCTTAATCAACCAGCTTCGCCAATTCCTCATTGAGCAGCTTTTGTGCTATCTGCGGGTTGGCTTGGCCTTTGGTTGCTTTCATGATTTGGCCGACGAGGGACTTAGCCGCGTTTTTATTGCCGCCCTTGTAGTCATTGAGGGCCTTTTCATTGTTGGCAAAGACTTCTTGAATGATTGGCAGGAGCTGTGCCGGATCTGAAATCTGGACAAGACCGGCTGATTTGACATATTCTTCTGCTGAACCGCCATTTTTAGCTAAGTGCACAAAGACTTTTTTAGCAATTTTAGAAGAGATAGTGCCATCAGCTACCAGCTTAAGCATTTCTGTCAAGTTTTCAGGTGTTAGGCCGATTTGGTCGATGCTTTGGCCTTCTGCATTGAGATACTGCGCCACATCTCCCTGCAGCCAATTAGAGACAGATTTGGCATCTGCTCCTTTAGCTACTGCAGCTTCAAAGAAATCTGAAATAGCTTTTGAGCTGGTTAATTGGGCAGCGTCATAAGCCGACAAACCTAGGTCATTGACATATTTCGTACGGCGTTCTTTGGGAAAGGCCGGCAATTCCGTCCGAACCTTTTCAATCCACTCATCTTCAATTTCAAAGATTGGCAGATCAGGCTCTGGGAAATAGCGGTAGTCGGCTGACCCTTCCTTGACACGCATGAGCAGAGTTTCACCTGTTGTTTCATCATAACGGCGGGTTTCCTGCTGAATCTCACCGCCTGCACGCAGCACTTCTGCCTGACGTTTTTCTTCATAAGCCAAGCCGCGGCGCACAAAGTTGAAAGAGTTAAGGTTTTTCAGCTCTGTTTTAACGCCAAATTCTTCCTGACCGTAAGGACGGATAGAGATGTTGGCATCAACCCGCATAGACCCTTCTTCCATCTTGACATCGGAAATACCGGTATACTGGATAATTTCCTTGAGCGCTGTCAGATAAGCATAGGCTTCCTCCGGCGAGCGCATATCAGCTTCCGACACGATTTCAATCAGGGGAACGCCCTGGCGGTTGAGGTCAACATAGGAATAACCGTCTGCACCGTGGGTATTTTTCCCAGCATCTTCTTCCAAGTGGGCACGTTCAATGCGGATTTTCTTGGTGCTTCCGTCTTCTAATTCAATTTCAATCCAGCCGTTATAACCGATCGGTTCATCAAACTGAGAAATCTGATAGGCCTTGGGATTGTCCGGATAGAAATAATTTTTCCGGTCAAAATGCATCCTTTGATGGATATCCATATTGAGTGCCAAGGCTGCTTTGATCCCATAATCAATAACACCCTTATTCATAACAGGCAGAACACCCGGGAAAGACCAGTCGACAATATTGGTATTGGCATTTGGATCTTCTCCGAAATGAGCCGGTGCAGGTGAGAAAATTTTTGAATTTGTTTTTAACTCAACGTGGACTTCTAAGCCGATGATTGTTTCAAAATTCATTAGTTGTCACCTCCAAAAATAACGGGCTGCTGTTTGTGATAATCTGTTGTCGCTTCAAAGGCTGCTGCTGCTTGATAGATTTTAGCTTCATCAAACGGCTTGCCGATCAGCTGCATTCCCACAGGAAGCCCATCTGCCAGACCGGCTGGAATCGAGATTCCCGGAAGACCGGCCAAATTCACCGGAATGGTCAAAAGATCGGCTAAATACATCGCTACCGGATCGTGGTGCTGGGAATCTAAGTCATAGGCAACCGTCGGTGCTGTCGGACCTAAAATCAAATCGTAATCTGCAAAAATCTTTTTAAAGTCTTCCATGATCAGTGTCCGAACCTGACCGGCCTTTTTAAAGTAGGCATCGTAGTAGCCGGATGACAGGCTGAAGGTTCCAAGCATGATGCGGCGTTTGACTTCCTCACCAAAGCCTTCGCTGCGGGTATTGACATAGACATCATCCAGATTTTCATAGTCGCTGGTGCGATAACCATAACGAATACCGTCAAAACGCTGTAAGTTGGAAGATGCTTCTGACGATGCAATGATATAGTAAACCGCTACGCCGTATTTACTGTGTGGCAGACTGACTTCCTCAACAACAGCTCCCAAACTTTCAAGGTGCTTAGCTGCTTTTAAAATGGTTTCTTTAATCTTGTCATCAATACCCTCACCAATGTATTCTTTAGGCAGGGCAATCTTCATTCCTTTGATGTCCTTACCGATGAACTGAGTGAAATCAGGTACTGCTTCCTGAGAAGAGGTCGAATCTTTCTTGTCATGACCTGAGATGACATTGAGCAATTGGGCGTTTTCTTTAACGGTTTGCGAGAAAGGACCGATTTGATCTAAAGAAGAGCCAAAAGCAATTAAGCCAAAACGAGAGACACGGCCGTAAGTCGGTTTGAGCCCTACAACACCATTAAAAGCTGCAGGCTGGCGGATAGATCCGCCGGTATCAGAACCAAGAGATAGACGAACCTGACCGGAAGCTACTGCAGTAGCGGAACCACCGGATGAGCCACCGGCAACCTTGTCTTGATTCCAGGCATTTTTAGTCAGTTTAAAATAGGAATTTTCTGTTGAACCGCCCATGGCAAATTCATCCATATTGGTTTTACCGATAATGACCATGTCTTTAGCATAGAGCTTTTCAACAGAAGTCGCATCAAAAATAGGCTTGTAATTATAAAGCATTTTTGACGCAGCTGTTGTCAGGATGTTCTTTGTTGAAATATTGTCCTTGACAGCAAGAGGAATACCTGACATGACGTTGTCAGCATCAACACCTTTTTGGTCAAGTGCTGCCGCCTGTTCCAAGGCTTCTTCTTCAGTCACAGTGATAAAAGAGCCCACCTGATCTTCTCGCTCTTCAATATCTTTCAAAGTGGCTTTTGTTAACTCAAGCACTGAAATTTCTTTATTGACGAGAAGGCTGTGCAATTCATCAATTGTCTTATTATTAAAAGTCATTAGGCATCTCCTCCGTCATCAATAATGGCAGGTACTTTAATAAGGCCGTCTTCGTGTTCCGGAACATTTTTGAACAGTTCCTCACGGCTCCAGCCCAGTACAGAAACATCTTCACGCATGTAATTGATGTTATCAGCTACATTGGAAGTAAAGGGCACACCTTCTGTATCAACTTCATTTAGTAATTCGACCATGTCCACAATTTTGGTCAATGTTGTCGCAAATTCTGTCGTTTCGCTATCCGAGAATTTCAACTTGGACAAGTTGGCCACATGGCGAACTTCTGCTTCTGAAATCTTCATTATTTTCTCCTTAATAAAATATCACTAACTTTTTTATTTTACCATAAAACCAACAGCTTAGTCACGCAAATCAAGGCGTAAATCCGCCAATTGATGCTCTCCGACAAAGCTTGGGCTCTCAAGCATGGGATCCGCTCCCTGACCGTTTTTAGGAAAGGCGATGACTTCACGAATATTTTCTTCTCCTGCTAAAATCATAACCAAGCGATCAAGCCCCAAAGCTAACCCTCCATGAGGCGGGAAGCCATAGTCTAAAGCTTCAAGGAAGAAACCAAAATCGCGTTCATAGTCAGCCTTTTTCATGCCCAGCAGCTCAAACATAGCTTCCTGTACAGAACGTTCATGAATCCTAAGACTCCCCCCGCCGATTTCATAGCCGTTTAAAACAATGTCATAGGCACGGCTCATGATCTTTTCAGGATTTTCCTGCCAGTTGCTGCCCTCTTCAAAAGCTCCTTGGGTGAAAGGATGATGCATGGCCTGGTAGCGGCCCAAGTCTTCATTCCACTCCAGCAGCGGCCAGTCTGTCACCCAGAGAAAATTCAGCTGACGCTCATCAATCAGTTCTAGGTCTTTAGCCAGTTTCAGGCGCAAGGCACCGAGAGCTTCCTGCACGCGTTTTAAAGACCCTGTTGCAAAGAAAATTAGATCTCCGTCCTCAGCTCCAAACAAGTCCAGCAATTGAGCATTATGCTCTTTGAAAGTCGATTTGAGAGAGCCTGTAATTTGTCCATTTTCTACAGTCGCTGTCGCAAAGCCGGCAACGCCAAAATCCATAACTGACTGCTTAAGTGCAGCCATTTGCCGATTGGTAAAGGCTGAGGCTGCACCTTTGGCACAAATACCCAGAACAGCACCATTTGCCTTTTTCAGTCCCTTTTGCAAAAAGAGCGACGGGTTGCCTTTTGACAGTTCCGTTAAATCTTTAAGCTCCATGGCAAAACGGGTGTCAGGCTTGTCAGAACCAAAGCGGCGCATAGCTTCTGCATAGGAAATTGTCGGAAAATCATCAAGCATGTCAATGCCTCTGCTGGCTTTGACAACCGCTTTGAGCATGCCTTCTACCAGCTGCCGGACATCTTCTTCGCTGACAAAACTCATCTCCAAGTCAACCTGAGTAAATTCAGGCTGGCGATCCCCACGGAGATCCTCGTCACGAAAACAGCGGACAATCTGATAATAGCGCTCAAGCCCTGCTCCCATGAGGAGCTGCTTTAACATCTGCGGGCTCTGCGGCAGAGCATAAAACTGATTTTTGAAAACGCGCGACGGTACCAGAAAATCGCGGGCACCTTCCGGCGTTGATTTGGTCAGATAGGGCGTTTCCACATCGATAAAATCAGCCTGATCGAGATAATTGCGAATGGCCTTTGTCACTTGGTGGCGGAGTTTGAGATTGCTGGTCATCTTTTCCCGACGCAGATCAAGGTAGCGGTATTTCTGACGGATCTCCTCACCGGCATGGGCATGATTGTCCAGTTCAAAAGGCAGAGCCTTGCTGTCAGCAATGATATCAATCTTTTCTGCCCGCAGCTCAACCTGACCTGATTTAATGTGAGGATTAACAAAGCGCTCATCGCGGGCAACAACTTCACCGGTTACCGCCAGAATGCTTTCCTTATGCAAATCGTGGAGTTTTTCAAAATCAGCAATCGTACTGTCTGCAAACACCTGCAAAATGCCTTCACGGTCACGAAGTTCAATGAAAGCGAGCTTTCCGTGATTTCTGATATTTGCAACCCAGCCTTTAGCTGTCAATCGCTGTCCTACCTGTTCGACACCATAGTTTCCGATAAATAATTCTTTCATGATTCCCTCTTTTTGTAACTAAAAAAGCACCGCCTTCATCAAACAGACGAAGACCGCGGTGCCACTGTTATTTGTCATCAAAGTATTGATAACCTCTTGATTCGTAACGTGAATAAAACGCCTAAATTTTTAAGATAGGAGATTAAAGCATGTTCTTCGGATTCTTTTAGCTTGGCATCTTTCCCAGCAACGGATGCTCTCTGGACAAGCTTACAAGGCCTACTCTGCTTCTCTTCGTATTTAATTTTCTGATTATTCTATTATAGTTGCCCCGAGCACATTTTGCAAGTGGCTGAGAGCAAATTGATGATTTTCCTCGTTTAAAGAGGCCACAGCCGACTTTATAACCTCAATCTGATAGCCGAGATTATAGGCATCAATCGCTGTATGCAAAACACAGATATCTGTCAGAACCCCTGTCAAAACAACTGTATTAACACCCCGTTCGCGCAGCCGAATATCCAAATCTGTTCCTGAAAAAGCAGAATAGTGGCGCTTATCCAGCCAAAAGACCCGATTGTCCTTTTGATGATCTTGATAAAAATCAGCCAAGGGGCCGTACAAATGGCGGCCGCTCGTACCTTTGATATTGTGGGGCGGAAAAAGTTTCGTTTCCGGATGGAAAGTATCGCCTTCGTCATGCCCGTCAATAGCAAAGAAAATATAGTCGCCTTTGTCGTAAGCAGCCTGCGTCACCTGAGCAATTCTTTCTGAGATTGCCTGAGCCGGTGCACCTGCTGTCAGCTTACCGTCATCAGCTACAAAATCATAGGTGTAGTCAATTGAAATCAGTGCCTTTGTCATTAACTGTAGTCCTTCAGCTTATCAAAAATACCTTCATTAATTACTTTTAAGTAAGTTCCTTTCATACCCAGCGATCGGCTTTCAATGATACCGGCACTCTCAAGCTTCCGCAGAGCATTGACGATGACACTGCGTGTGATACCAATCCGATCGGCAATGACCGAAGCCGTCAGGCGGCCTTCATTGCCATCAAGTTCATTGAGAATAGCCGCAACAGCTTTCATTTCTGAATAAGACAAGGTATTAATCGCCATATTAATCGCCGTTTGCTTGCGAATAGTTTCTTCCAGATTTTCTGTCTGCAGGTTCAAGAGCTGAATCCCTACAACCGTAGAGGCAATTTCAATTAAGATCAAATCATCGTCATTGAACTCTTTGTCATTGCGCCAGATAATCAGAGAACCCAGACGCATACCGCCGCCGTAAATGGGAGCAATGGTCGTTAAACCATCCGGATAGATATCCTTGGATTCAACCGGGAAAATCGTCAGCTCATTTTCAACTGACAGATTAGCCTCTGTGTCATAGATACGGCTGGCCGCTTTGACATAGTCCTCAGGAAGTTTTTTTGCTTGGAAAAATTCTTCAACACGATCGGTATTGGTTTTATATTTCATCGCATAGCCGAGAATATTACCGCTCCCATCGATAATGCAGGTGTTGCAGTCAATAATTTCAGCCAACTGATCTGCAATCGTATCGTAGGGTAAATCACTTTGAAGACTCTCGGCTGACCGCTGCAAAATAGACGTAATACGCCGTGTTTTCGATAATAAATTAGCCATAAGTCACTCTTTCTTTGATAGTCAAAACTATTATAACAAAGGATTTTTTAGAATGCAAATAATTGTCAGAAAATTCCTTACTGTTTGACAACTTTTTTGAAAGCCCTTTTATTTTCGATACTGATTGAGAAAGCGTGTCATTTTTTCCTGAATTTCAGAAAGCTCTTCAACACGCGGCAAATAAACGATACGGAAGTGATCCGGTTCCATCCAGTTAAAGCCCCGGCCGTGAACAAGAAGCACTTTTTCCTGTTTGAGGAAATTAAGCACAAACTGCTCATCGTCATCAATGCGGTACATGCTGCGGTCAATCTTAGGGAAAATATAAAGTCCGGCCTGCGGCTTAACGGCAGTAATTCCGGGGATTTCATTCATGGCCTTGTAAATGAAATTGCGCTGTTCGTAAATACGGCCTCCCGGCAGCAGAAGCTTATCAATAGACTGCACACCGCCCAAGGACGTTTGAATAACCTGCTGAGCTAAAACATTGGAACAAAGACGCATATTTGAAAGCATATTGAGGCCTTCAATATAGTCTTTGACATGCTTTTTCGGCCCGGACAGCACCATCCAGCCGACACGGAAACCAGCAATACGATGCGATTTTGACAAGCCATTCATTGACACACAGAACAAATCCGGCGCTAGGCTGGCGATAGCCACATGCTCACCGCCGTCCATTACCAGACGGTCATAAATCTCATCCGCAAAGATAATCAAATCATTTTGTCTGGCGATTTCAACAATATCCAGCAAAACATCTTTAGAATAGAGGGCGCCCGTAGGATTATTAGGATTGATGATAACGATAGCTTTCGTATTGGAAGTGATTTTTGACTTGATATCATCAATATCCGGGTACCAATCAGAACTTTCATCACAGACATAATGAACGGCATGGCCGCCTGCAAGACTGACAGATGCTGTCCAGAGCGGATAGTCGGGCATCGGGATTAGGACTTCGTCTCCGTCATCCAAAAGTCCCTGCATAGACATGGTAATCATCTCAGAGACCCCATTGCCGATATAAATATCATCAACGTCAACATCAGGAATATTTTTCAGCTGGCAGTACTGCATGATGGCCTTACGAGCCGGGAAAATACCTTTTGAGTCCGAATAGCCTTCACTCTCACGCGCATTCATAATTAAATCACGGATAACCTCATCCGGAGCAGTCAGACCAAAAGCGGCCGGATTGCCGGTGTTCAGCCGCAAAATCTTCTCACCGTTAGCAATCATGCGATTGGCTTCTTCCAAGACCGGACCGCGAATATCATAGGCAACATGTTCAAGTTTGATGGACTTGTTAAATTCTCTCATCGTTTCACCTCATTGGTTACATTGGTGTCATTATTGTAGCGCATTTTGGTTAAAATCGCAATCAGGCCCCTAGGGGCCTGTAGACATTTTGACCTCATCTGTTGACCAGGCAGCCGGTGTTTTTAAAGCTCTTCTTGCTTTTGCCAAAAAAATATGTCATAATACAGTTACCCTCAAAAATATTTTAGGTTAACTGAAAGGAGATCCTATCACTATGAAAACAAAAACAGTTGCTTTAATCGCCGTCATGATCGCTATTATCATTGCGCTTGGTTTTATTCCCGGCATTCCTCTGGGCTTTATTCCTGTTCCCATTATCTTACAGAATATGGGCATTATGCTGGCAGGAGCTCTCTTAGGCTCTAAACGGGGATTTTTATGCGTCTTCATCTTTCTTGTCATGGTCGCATTGGGGCTGCCTGTCTTATCCGGCGGATCCGGCAATATTGCTGCTTTCATGGGACCTACAGCAGGCTATTTGTTTTCCTATCCCTTTGCAGCTTATCTGGTGGGACTGGTCACCGAAAAATTTGACAAGGCTAACGCCTTCTTAGAATTCTTCTTGATTTGGCTGGCGGGAGCTGTATTTATAGATGTCATGGGAGCTGTCGGCCTGACCATTCAGTCTCATATGCCGCTGCATCAGGCATTATTAGCCAATCTCGTTTTTATCCCCGGCGACACCATAAAAGTACTGATTGTGACCCTCATCCACAGAAGATTTAAAAACTCATCCTTCCTTCAGGCATAGCTGCTCATAAAGCCCTTCGGCGACTGCTTAGATATATTTTACTTTTTTTCAGAAAAGGGTTACAATATAAGTAAAAGAGATGAGACGGAGGTTTAGCTTATGTCTACTTACAAAAATATCATGGTTGCTATTGACGGTTCCTATGAGTCCGAACTGGCTTTTGAAAAAGGAGTCAGTGTTGCTCTTAGAAATAATGCCAATCTGCTCTTGACCCATGTCGTTGACACGCGGGCACTCCAAAGCGTTGCAACCTTTGATGCTTACATCTATGAAAAGCTGGAACAAGAAGCTCACAGCGTCTTAGATGACTATGAAAAGCAAGCCCGCGAAAGAGGATTGGAAAATGTCAGACAGATTATTGAATTCGGTAATCCAAAACCTCTGTTAGCCACCGAAATTCCTGAGCGTGAAAAAGTTGACCTTATTATGCTTGGAGCAACCGGTCTCAACGCTTTCGAACGCCTTCTCATCGGTTCTTCATCAGAATATATTCTCCGCCATGCTAAGGTAGATCTGCTGGTCGTCCGTGACCCTGAAAAAACATTATAAGTAAAACAAATTAATAAAAAATGAACAGGCTGATATCTGATACAAAATCACGGTCAGCTTGTTCATTTTTTATTATTCTTATTCTTCAGCAGCTCATTATTTGCTAAAATGGCAGCTTAAAACCGCAAATGCAAAGACAGTTTCGTTTTTTATTCCTGCTAGTGAGTTTTGGTTCTTAGGACTTGCGCAGAGACTTTTGAATTTGGCGATCCAACTCCCTTTTAATGGCCGGTTCGGGAGCAAAGCGCTCTTCCCAGTCGTCCGGCTTTAAAATTTTATGGGTTTCAGGATCAAAATGTGCTTTGCCGTCCGGGAAAATTTTTCCAATATTGGCTTCGTGCACAGTGTCAAAAAAAGGCTTAGGATCCACTCCCATCAAAACAAAGGAGCCGTAGGTAAAGTAAAGCAGGTCTGTCAAAGCATCCACCTGCCCGACCAGCGGTGTTTCCGGATGCGGCTTGGCTAAGACCTTATCAGCCGCCTTGTCAACAGCTTGGTGGAGCCGCCGGACAGCCTGGGCAAACGCTTCTTGGTCGCCATTGCTGGCAGCGTATAAAAATTCGACCAGCTCTTCTGCTTTGAAATCTGAGCGATGTCCGCCCTCAATAATATCATAAACTCTTGGCGTTTCGCAGGTTTCTCCGTCCATCAGCTGATGGAAATCCTTGACCTTATTGAAATTATCGTCACTGCTTGAAAATACTTTGGCTGTTTTATGATGAATCAGGCCAAAATGTGACAGGGCTTTTGAAATCCCGTCATCATTGTTGCTGGCAGTTGTATAGCTGGCAATTTTTTTAATCTGCTCACTGGCATTGCCCATAGCTACGCCCAGACCAACACCAGACAGCATTTCGATGTCATTGTCCGAATCGCCGAAAGCCATAACCTCAGACATTTCAATGTCAAATTCTCTGGCAACGCGGGCAATCCCCTTGATTTTAGACATTCCCTTAGAAATCAAGTCAGCCGAGTAGGGGCTGCTGCGGGTAATGGTCAAATGCGGAAATTTTTCAGCAATAACCTTGCTTTGTTCCTTGGTTGCCACTAAAACGATCTGAAAAATCGGCTGGCGCATGATGGTCATTAAGCTAGCCAGATTCTGAGGTTTCACCCGACGAATAATATGCTTAAAACTTCTGGTTACTGTTCTGGTCCACCCTTTAGGAATAATCCGGCTGACCCATTGGCCAAAGCGGCTGGTTCCCATATTGATGATATTTGACCCCACAAGCCCGGAACTCGTCCCCAGAGAAATCTCACGGCGCTGTTCACTGGCATATTTAATAACACGGTAAACAGTTGATTTGGGCAGCTGATTCTGGTATAAAACACGGTCGCGTGTAAAAATATACTGACCGTTATAGGTAATGGCAAAATCCAGACCCAAATTTTCCATAAAAGGTGCAACAAAAGCAGGCCCTCTGCCGGTCGCCACACCAACAAGGATGCCTTGTTTTTTCATATTTTTAATTGCCTGCTGGGTAGATTTCTGAACATGCTTGCGATCATTGAGCAAAGTGCCGTCAATATCGAAAAAAACTGCTCTGATTGCCACGGTATCACCTTTTATTTCCTTTAAATTATGTTAAAATATAGTATAACACAATTTGAAAGAATTTTAAAAACGATGAAAAAAATACTTGTTTTGCATACAGGCGGAACCATTTCCATGCATACCGATGAAAGCGGCAAGATTGTCCCGGATAAGGAAAATCCTATGAAAAACGTCGGTTTTACGCTGGATGATATCCAGATTGAATCAATTGATTTTTTCAACTTGCCCAGTCCTCATATCAAGGTTGAACACATGCTGCTGTTAGCACAAAAAATTCGTGAAACAGCCGGTTCCTATGATGGTGTTGTCATTACACACGGAACAGATACTTTAGAAGAGACTGCTTATTTTCTTGATACCATGCTGCTGCCTGCTATTCCCATTGTCTTGACCGGTGCCATGCGGTCTTCCAACGAGCTGGGCAGCGATGGTATCTATAATTATCTGTCTGCCCTGCGGGTTGCCAGTCATGATAAGGCAGCCGACAAAGGGGTTCTCGTGGTTATGAACGATGAAATCCATGCCGCTAAGTATGTCACCAAGACCCATACAACCAATGTTTCAACCTTTCAGACACCGACACACGGCCCTCTTGGAATTATCATGAAAGACGATATTCTCTTTTTCAAAACAGCTGAACCGCGGGTTCGTTTCCGCTTGGAAACCTTGGAAGGAACCGTTCCTATTATCAAGGCCTATGCCGGTATGGGAAATTGGTTTTTAAGCAGTTTGCAGCCGGACACTATTGACGGCTTAGTCGTTGAAGCGCTCGGGGCCGGCAATCTGCCGCCTGAGGCAGCGCAAAGCATTGTGACCTTAATCAGCCAAGGTATTCCTGTAGCCTTGGTCTCTCGCTGCTTTAACGGCATCGCAGAACCTGTCTATGCCTATGAAGGCGGCGGCGTTAAGCTCCAAGAAGCCGGAGTGATGTTTGTCAAAGAATTAAACAGCCAGAAGGCTCGTCTCAAACTTCTGATTGCTCTCAATGCCGGACTTAAAGGTCAAGAACTCAAGGAATATATTGAAGGATAATAAGGATAATAAATTTGGAGGAACTCATGAAACTAAAGATTACTGCATCAGATAAGCCTAAACAAAAAGATTTCAGCTACTCACTGGAAATCTCAGACAAACAAATCTTAACGACTGTGCTCGCTGTCTGCGGAACAATTTTGCTGGGCACCTTTATCAAAGGCTGTCTTAAAAAGTAAAGCAGCCATGCATATTTATAAAAATAATAAAGCATAAATCCCTTTAAGCTGAATCCTAGCATTTCGGCTTAAAGGGATTTTTTATAGATTCATATTATAACCGCCGACAGCTTCTGCTCTTCTGGATTTTTAACAATCCTTCAGGGTACAGGCTCCCTTGGCTAAAATTCTTGCCCTTAAGGCAGACTGTTGCCGGCGCTGAGGTAGATATCATACCATTCCGGACGGGTTAGATTTACCTCATGGGCAGCAGCAATTTTTGCAATACGCTTAGGATTCATAGAGCCAATAACAGCCTGCATTTTAGCCGGATGGCGCAGTATCCAGGCAATGACGATTGCTTCGGCAGAAACGCCGTATTGCTGAGCATATTTGGCAATCGTCAGATTGAGATCCTGATAGTCAGGACTTTCTGAAAACAAACCGCTGGCCAGATCGATTTGGAAAGGAGACCATGCCTGAATTGTAATCTGATGCAGACGGCAGTAATCAACCGTTCCGCTGTCACGGTCAATCGCTGCGCTGTTTTTCATATTGACATTCAGACCTGCATCAAAGAGCGGCGTATGAGCAGGGGACAGCTGCAGCTGATTGACAGCCAAGGGCTCGTCTAAATAAGCAGCCAGCAGTTCCATTTGGTAGCGGTTTTGATTGCTGACACCAAAATGCTTGACCTTGCCAGCCTTTTTCAGCTGGGTAAAAGCTTCTGCTACATCGTCCGGTTCCATGAGAACATCCGGCCGGTGCAGCAGCAGGAAATCCAGATAATCCGTATTTAAACGCTGTAAAATCCCATCTACAGAAGTTAAAATATGTTCCTTGGAAAAATCAAAATAACCTTTTTGAATACCGCATTTTGACTGCAAAATCAGCTGTTCCCGCTCAAGGCCCAAGTTTTTAGCAGCTGCTGCAAAACGTTTTTCAGATTCGCCGCCGCCATAAATATCAGCATGGTCAAAAAAGTTTATGCCCTGTTCAAGAGCCGCACCAATAACATGCTCGGCATCCTTTACTTCCAGCGCTGCCATACGCATGCAGCCCAGAGCAATACGTGAGCCAACCACATTTGTCTGTCCAATCTTTTGTAACATAGCCTGTCTCCTTTTTTCATTTGTCTTTATTATAGCATTTTATGTAAGCGTTTGCTCACAAAGATAAGAGAGTGGGACAAAAATCGGTAAATCGTAATGTCATTACGATTTCGATTTTGTCGTCCCACCTCCAATCAGCAGTGGTTCATTGGTGCTAAAGCACCTAATGAACTGTGCAGGGGTAAGACTAAGTCGGCTAAATCGACAAGTCTTACTCCCAACCACTGCGTCAAACTGCTATATCTTAAATAGTTAAAGGAGGAAAGACTTTTGTCCCAGCCCCATGGCAAAGCCTGAAAGTTTTACTCACACAGCAAAGACAGGTCTAGACGAAAACAAAGTGCATTTGGCAGTCTTCCCTGCAGTTTTGAGCCTTTGAAAATATGAAATTTACTTGCTTTTTAATAATAAGGCTTGCAAAAAGATACGGTCTAACCCTCAGTCAAGAATTTCTTTCTTTTTTAGATTTTGAACCAGCAGACTCCATCTTTGATCTTTTTGCCAATCTTTAGCAGCGACAATTTGTGCCGCAACCTTTCTGGCTTCCTCCAAAATGGGATAATCTTCCACAATATCGGCCACCTGAAACTCCGGAATACCTGACTGACGGGTTCCAAAAATCTCACCGGAACCGCGCATTTTTAAATCTTCCTCAGCCAAGAGAAAGCCGTCTGTCGTTTCAGTCATAATCCGCATGCGATCCCGGCCGGCATCTGTTTTGGGATTGGCTACTAAAATAGCATAAGACTGTTTATCCCCGCGGCCGACACGCCCGCGCAGCTGGTGCAGCTGACTGAGCCCAAAGCGATCGGCATCCATAATGATCATGATGGTGGCATTGGGAACATTGACACCGACTTCGATGACCGTTGTCGATACTAAAATATCAACCGCTCCCTTTTTAAAGGCCTGCATAATCGCTTCTTTTTCGTCATTTTTCATGCGGCCATGCATCAAAGCAACAGCTGCACTGTCCGCAAAATAATCTTTTAATTCTTTTTCTAAGGCACTGGCATTTTTTAAATCAAGACTTTCAGATTCTTCAATCAAGGGAGAAACGACATAAATCTGTGCGCCGTTTTTAATCTGATCTTTGACCCAAGACAAAACCTGATCCAGCTGCTCGTGCTTGACCCAACGCGTTTTAATCGGTTTGCGGCCTTTTGGCATTTCGTCAATAACAGAAACGTCCATTTCCCCAAAAGCGGTGATGGCTAAGGTTCTTGGGATAGGTGTTGCAGTCATCATGAGAACATCAGGATTCTCTCCTTTTTCGCGGAAAAGACGCCTTTGCTTTACTCCAAATCGGTGCTGCTCATCGGTAATAACCAAACCTAGCTTATGATAATCAACCCCTTCTTGAATTAAGGCGTGTGTCCCGACAATCATGTCAACAGAACCATCTGCAATGGCCGCAAGCGCTGAGCGTTTGACAGCAGCCTTCATACCCGAGGTCAAAAGAGCAATAGATAAGTCTGGAAACAAAGCGCACAGACTGTCGTAATGCTGTTCTGCTAGAATTTCAGTTGGCACCATCAGGGCAGACTGCATACCGGCCGTATAGGCTGCATACATGGCAAGACCTGCAACAACCGTTTTACCGGAACCCACATCTCCTTGCAAAAGACGGTTCATATGGGCACCGGATGCCATATCTGTCAGTATCTCTTCCAAACTGCGCTTTTGAGCATCTGTCAAAGGAAAAGGCAGCGCCGCAATTTTCATTGCCAGCTTATCTTTGTCATAGGCAATGGCTAAGCCATTTGACTCGGCCTTATTGCTGGCTTTTAAAATCTGCAGATTCACTTGAAAATAGAACAGCTCTTCAAATTTAATGCGCCGAAGGGCCTGACGGTACTCTGCCAAATCTTTGGGAAAATGCATGGCTCGCGCAGCTGTCTTTCTATCCAATAGACGGTACTTATCCAGCAAAACCTGAGGAAGATTTTCAGGCAGGCCGTCTGCATAGCCTGAGTCAAAAGCCGATCTGATAGCCTTCACCAAGGCAGCCTGTGATACGCCCTGAGCAACATGGTAAACAGGCTGCATGTCATCAGCTGCTTGAGCTAAAATTTTAATCCCTGTCAGAGAAGACTTGGCCTGATTCCATTTGCCAAAGACAGCCAATTTTTGATTGACTTCTACCTTATCCTGCAAGTAGGGCTGATTGAAAAAGGAAACAGCAATAATCGCTTCTCCCTGCTTGATTTTAAAAGATAGGCGGTTGCGCTTAAAGCCATAATACTGAACGTTTGGCGGGGTGACTGCCGTTCCTGTGACAACTGCTTTTTCACCGTCCAGCAGGTCAAAAACAGATTTTGCCTTAAAATCTTCATAACGGAAAGGATAATAAAGCAGCAGATCTTCGATGGTATAAATGCCTAATTTATGAAATTTTTCTGCAGACTTAGGACCTAAACCCTTTAAAACTGCAATTGATGATTGTAAGTCCATAAGCACCCTTTCAATAACTTTTTTACTATTATAACAAAAGCAGCCGACTTTCGACAGACACAAGGCAACTCTTTGATAAGACATAAAAAAGCAGGAGCATCTGCATGACTGCACAGCGCATGCCTACTCCCAAGCTTTTTTATTGTGTAACGCTTGCCATCAAGCAATTAGACAAAGCTAATTGTCGGTATCGTTGTATTTTCTGGGGACACGGTCACTGATTAAGCAGAGAACCTCATAATTAATAGTTCCTTTTTTGTCAGCAACATCAGTCGCTGAAATAGCCTGACCGCCATCTTGACCAATCAGCGTGACCTTTGTACCTAAAGGATAGGCTTTAGGCAGACGTACTGTAATTTGGTCCATAGACACACGTCCGACAATTTCACAATACTCGCCATCTATCAGAACGTTAAAACCTTGAAGGTCTCTTGTCCAGCCATCGGCATAACCGATAGGCACTGTACCAATCACTTCATTTTGATGAGCCGTATAGGTGGCGCCATAACCGATAGTGTCTCCGGCATTGACCTCTTTCACTTGAACCAAAAGCGATGTCAATTCTAGCGCAGGTTTGAGCGGATAGGGCAGCTCAAGTGCTTGACCGCTTGGATTCAGACCGTACATTACAATTCCCAGGCGAACAGCACTCATCACGGTAGTGCTGTGCCAAATGCTGGCAGCCGAATTGGAGGCATGGACAAGGGGAGGCCTGCTGTCCAGCCCTTCAACAATTTCCTCAAAGGTTTGCAGCTGCTGATCAAATTTGACAGCGGAAGCTTCGTCAGCTGTCGCAAAATGGGTAAAAATGCCTCCAACCAAAGCGCCCGCTTCCTGCAAACCAGCAATAAGCTGATTCGCTTCTGCCAAGCTTCTGACACCGATTCTACCCATGCCGGAGTCGACTTTAATATGCACCGACAGCCCTTGTAAATCAATCTTTTTAGCCCTAGCTTCCTGCAGCCACTCGCGATCAGCTACCGTAATAGTAATTCCTTCTCGTTTAGCCAGAACGATTTCATCTGGCAAAATAACGCCTAAAATCAGAATGAAATCTTTCAAACCGGCCTGACGCAGCTCCAAAGCCTCATCTAAATTGGATACACAAAAGCCATCTACCTGATTTTGAATAGCTTGAGCCACCTGCACAGCACCGTGGCCGTAAGCGTTAGCCTTGACAACCGCAAAGGTTTTAATATCTTTCTTGATATGGCTTTGCACCTGTTTGATATTAAAGGCAATGTTGTCTAAGTTAATATGAGCAGTTGTTGGACGATGATAGCTGGCAATCATGATTCTTCCTCCAAAATGACACTGGCCTCGACAAAGTTCCCAGAATGAGAGATGCTGATAAAGATATTGCCGGAAAAAGGCGCCTTGGTAAAGATTGGCGCTCCTTTTTCATTGGATAAAACTTCCAAATCCTGAAAACGCAAGTTACCGATACCGCTGCCGTAAGCTTTTGAAAAAGCCTCCTTAGCAGCCCAGCGACCGGCCAAGTACTCAAACCTGCGTTTGTCGGCAAGCTTCGAAAATACTTCTAATTCTTTAGCTGTCAGCACCTTGTCAGCGAAGCGGCTGTTTTTTTGATAGGCCTGCTGGACAGCACCTATATCTTGCAAATCAATTCCGTGTCCTATTATCATAATATCTTTCTAAAAGAGACCAAGACACGGTCTCAATCTCTTATCTTTATCAGGTTTACTATGCGGCGGGGTGAGCTCTGGCAAGCTCCCTTAATTTTTCATGAGATTTTTCACAGCCTTTGCTTGAAATCAGCTGAACCGTTTATTGTTCTTTTAAGGTATTGTAGATTTCATGCACCAATTGTTCGGTCTTATCCCAACCCAGACACGGATCGGTGATAGATTTCCCGAAGACTTCCGGTTCGTCCTGACGCCCGTCTTCCAAGTAAGACTCGATCATAAAGCCGCGAACGTATTTATTGATTTTGTCATTCCAATCACGGTTAACCAAACTATGGCGAATAATTCTGACCTGCTCCAAATAATTTTTCCCTGAATTATCATGATTGGTATCAATGATAATGAAAGGATTGGCCAGCTCCATGTCCTCGTACTTCTGAATAAGCTTTAAAAGGATATCATAGTAATAATTGGGCTCATATTCACCGTGTTCATTGCTGCCGCCGCGCAGGATGACATGGGCTAAGGGATTGCCGTCAGTCTCCACTTCGGCACTATTGTAAATAAAGTTTTGTGAATTCTGAGCTGCATGGATAGCATTCAGCATCACCTGAAGGTTGCCTGAGGTGGGATTTTTCATACCAACCGGAGCATCAATTCCCGAAGCCACAAAGCGGTGTTCCTGATCTTCAACCGAACGGGCACCGACAGCATGGTAGGAAACCAAATCATCAACTAAGATAAGGTTGGAAGGATAGAGCATTTCATCTGCCGTTGTCAGCCCCGTCTCAGTAATGACGCGGTAATGAAGATTGCGGACTGCATGAATCCCGTTAATAAGATCGGGCAGCTTGGAACTGTTAGGCTGATGGATAAGTCCCTTGTAGCCGTCGCCGTTAGTCCGGGGTTTCGCTGTGTAAACACGCATGACGATAAAGATATGGTCTTTAACCGCTTCCTGCAGCCTGGCTAAGCGATGAGCGTATTCCAGCACCGCTTCTTCATTATCTGATGAACAAGGACCGATAACCAGAAGAATGCGCTTGTCTTCTCCCTTGATAATCTTAGCCAATTCAGCGTCACGCGCCTGCTTTCTGGCTAAATCCCGGTCTTTTAACTGTGTATCTGCTTTAATTTTAGAAATATCTATGGTTGTACTTTTTTGATGAATGCCCATTTTACTTTCCTAAGGTATCGTAAATTTCGTGAACTAATTGTTCAGTGCTGTCCCAGCCCAAACATGGATCAGTAATGGATTTTCCGAAAACTTCCGGTTCATCCTGACGCCCGTCTTCCAAGTAAGATTCGATCATAAAGCCGCGAACGTATTTATTGATTTTGTCATTCCAGTCACGGTTAATCAGGGTCTGGCGAACAATTCTAACCTGCTCTAAATACTGTTTTCCTGAATTGTCATGATTGGTATCAATAACGATGAACGGGTTTTCAAGCCCCATTTGTTCATATTGTTCAATGGTATCCAGAAGGTTGTCGTAGTAATAATTTGGAATGTTTTTACCGTATTCATTAACACCGCCGCGCAGGATAGCATGCGCTAAAGGATTGCCGCTGGTTTCAACTTCTTCGCTGTTGAAAAGGAAAGACTGCTTGTTTTGAGCCGCATAAATACCATTAAACATGATATTTAAATTACCCGAAGTCGGATTTTTCATTCCTGTCGGAACGCTAATCCCGGAAGCAACAAAGCGGTGCTGCTGATCTTCAACTGAACGGGCACCGACAGCTATGTAAGACACTAAATCTTCTATCAAAGGCAGATTTTCCGGATAAAGCATTTCATCAGCCGTTGTCATCCCTGTTTCCGTGATTACACGGTAATGAAGATTGCGAACAGCCGTAATCCCGTTAATCAGACTTGGCGCCTCTTCTGTATTGGGCTGATGTACCATTCCTTTGTAGCCGTCACCGTTGGTGCGAGGTTTAGCCGTATAGACACGCATCACCATAAACACACGGTCCTTGACTTCTTCCTGCAGCTTTGCTAAGCGCTTAGCATACTCAAGAACAGCTTCTTCGTTATCTGACGAACAAGGTCCGATGACCAAAAGCAGACGGTCATCTTCGCCCTTAATAATCGCTTCCAACTCGCGGTCGCGAGCTTCTTTTTGAGCCAAAGACGCACCTGTCAGCTTTGACAGGTTGCGGACTTCGTCAACATTAATTTTATCACTGGTTGCTTTAAACGACATCTTCTTATCCTCACTAATTTTTAAAATTGTTTGCGGCCGTGACAATTTTTAAATTTCTTGCCTGAACCGCACGGACATTTATCATTGCGGCCAACTCCTTTAAAAATAGGATTTTGCTGAGCCGCTGCTCTAGCTGTTCTAGACTGAGCTGAAATATTTTTCTCAGCAGTTGTCGTACGTTCTGCTTCTTTTTCGCGTTCTTGCTCATGAATTTGTGCTTTCATCATGGTACGGGTCACATCGAATTCAATGGCACCAATCATGTCCTGGAACATTCTAAAGCCTTCTGACTGATATTCAACAATGGGGTTATTTTGCGCATAGCCACGCAGGCCGACTGAACTTCTAAGCTGATCCAAAGCATCGATATGATCCGTCCACTTATTGTCAACGACCATAAGGATAAGCACCTTTTGGAATTCCCGAATAGCTTCTTCATCACGCAATTTTGCAATCTGACGGTCGTAGTTTTTAAGGGCTGCATCGTAGAGCAGATCCTTAATATCATCATATTTCAGATCTTCTATATCGTGTAAGCTGATTGAATCTTCCGGCAGCAGATTGGTTTTGGCAAAGGTAAGAATGGCCTCAAGGCTTTCCTTACGGTCCAAGCGGCTGTGAGCCTCTACTGTGCGTTCAATCGTCCGCTTAATCATGGCTTTAATTTCCGGAGCAAGGTCTCGCTCAGCGGTAATGACATCATAGCGTTCTGCATAGATAATCTCACGCTGCTCGCGCATGACATCATCGTATTGAAGGACTTGTTTACGGGTATCATAGTTATTTCCTTCAACCCGTTTTTGAGCCGATTCAACCTGATTAGTCAGCATACGTGACTTGATAACGACATCGCTGTCTTCCTCAATAAAGCGATCAAGAATGGCCTTGATACGTTCAGAGCCAAAGCGGCGCATCAGTTCATCTTCAAGGGAAAGGTAAAATTGTGACTCACCCGGATCTCCCTGGCGTCCTGAACGTCCGCGCAGCTGGTTATCAATCCGGCGGCTTTCATGGCGTTCTGTACCGATAACACAAAGACCGCCGAGCTCACGCACACCTTCACCAAGCTTAATATCTGTTCCGCGTCCGGCCATATTGGTTGCAATGGTAACTGCACCGCGCTGACCGGCATTCATGATAATCTGAGCTTCTTTAAAGTGATTTTTAGCATTAAGAACTTCGTGAGGAACTCCTGCCTGAACCAGCATTTTGGAAATGAGGTCTGACGTTTCAACCGCAACAGTACCGACCAAAACCGGCTGTCCCTTCTCATGGCGGTCTTTCACATCATCAATAACTGCCTTAAATTTAGACTCAAGCGTCGGATAGAGCAGGTCGTGGTGATCAATCCGAGCTACCGGACGGTTCGTCGGAATCGGAATGACACGCATGTTGTAGATTTCGCGGAATTCCTCTTCTTCTGTCTTAGCCGTACCGGTCATACCTGCCAGCTTTTTGTACATCCGGAACATATTTTGGTAAGTAATAGAAGCGCTGGTCTTTGATTCGTCCTGAATGGACACCCCTTCTTTGGCTTCGATTGCCTGATGAAGTCCGTCAGAAAAACGGCGCCCTTCCATGGTACGTCCGGTAAATTGGTCAACAATCAGAATTTCCTGATCCTCACTGACCACATAGTCAATATCAAGCAGCATGATATAGTTAGCACGCAGAGCATTGTCAATATAGTGAGTCAGAGCAACGTTTTCAATATCATAGAGATTGTCTAAATGGAAATAAGCTTCTGCTTTATCAATCCCAGAGTCCTTAAGCCCAATTGTTTTCGTCGGCGTATCAATCGCATAATCGTCTTCTGTCAGCGTCTTTACAAAACTGTCTGCACGGTAATAGAGCTGGTTGGTTTCTGTGCTGACAGGCCCTGAAACAATAAGCGGCGTTCTGGCTTCGTCAATCAAAACGGAGTCAACCTCATCCACAAGCGCAAAATTAAGCGGCCGCTGTACCATATTTTCCTTGCGAACCACCATATTATCACGCAGGTAATCAAAACCGATCTCAGCGTTGGTCGAATAAGTAATATCACAGTTGTAGGCATCACGCTTTTCTGATGATGATTTGGCTGCCAGATTGATTCCGACAGACAGGCCCAGCCATGAATAAAGCTCACCCATTTCAGTAGCATCACGCGTTGCCAAGTATTCATTGACTGTGACAACATGAACGCCTTCGCCGGCAAGTGCGTTGAGGTAAACAGGCATAGTTGCTGTCAGGGTTTTTCCTTCACCGGTCTTCATTTCAGGAATATCGCCGTGGTGAAGAACCACTCCGCCCATAATTTGAACGTGATAAGGATAAAGACCTAAAACACGTCTTGAAGCCTCACGAACAACAGCAAAAGCCTCAGGAAGAAGATCATCTAACGATTCGCCGTTCTGGTAGCGCTGCTTAAATTCTTCTGTTTTAGCTTGGAGTTCCTCATCTGCAAGAGCCTCCATTTCATCAGCATAACTTTCAACTTTTTTTGCTATTTTTGCTAATTTTCTTACTTCGCCTTTATCATTCTCAATGATAGTGCGTAGAATATTTGCCATCTTTAATCCTTTCGATAGTATTATCGTCCTATTTTATCATAAATACAGCTCATATTCAAGAATTCCTGTGACCTGTCAAAACCTCATAAGAAGCTGGAAGACAGGTCTCTTTTATCCTAAAAATCAGCTGTTTGACATATCGGAAAATCTCAATATAACTAAAATTTTACAAATACAGAAGAAAATGCATTCCCAAAACATGAAAATGCACTTCCTTCGTATTTTTATATTTCTGAATTTTATCGCACCGACAAACACTCACTTTCGATCTAACAGTCTTATCTTTAGTGTTCATTGGGATGGCTGGCAATTATGGTCAGACTTCCTGTCAATTCCCATGTTTTGACATCACTTGGCAGTATAAAATGATCTCCTTTTTTAAGTGGATAAGTCTTCTTGTCAACTGTGATGCCGCCTTCTCCATCCAGTACACTAAGCAAGAGATAAGGAGCCGTCTGCCGCATCTTAACAGAGCCTTTTACCTCCCATTTATACACCGCAAAAAAGGAACTTGAAACCAAGAGAGTGGATTCTATGTTTTCCAGAGCCAGACTGACGGGAGTCGAGTTGGCAGGAGCACCAATCGTTAAAACGTCAATAGATGCCTCAATATGGAGCTCCCGCTTTTGTCCTTTATCATCTTTCCGATCAAAATCATAAACACGGTAAGTGGTATCACTGGACTGCTGGGTCTCCAAAATCATAATTCCCTTGCCAATCGCATGCATCGTACCGCTCGGAACATAAAAGAAATCCCCGGCTTTTACCGGAATGCGCGTTAGAAGCCGATCCCATTTTTCTGACGCTATCAAATCCCGCAGTTCTTCCTTCGACCGGGCATTATGGCCATAAATAATTTCTGCTCCTTCATCAGCGGAAATAACATACCAGCACTCAGTTTTTCCTAGCTCTCCTTCATGCTCCAAAGCATACTTGTCATCCGGATGAACCTGAACACTCAGCCAATCGTTAGCATCTAAAATCTTAGTCAACAGCGGAAAAACAGGGCTCTTGCTTTGGCCAAATAATTCTCTGTGCTCGGCATAGAGCTGATCAAGCGGAACTCCCTTATAAAGACCGTTTTTAACAATCGAAACTCCGTTGGGATGAGCTGAAATCGCCCAATATTCACCGGTTGTCCTACTGGGAATATCGTAGCCAAATTCTGTTTTCAAACGATTGCCGCCCCAGATTTTTTCATGCATTTGTGATTGTAAAAATAAAGGTTCTGCCATTAGTTCTCCTTTTTGTCACTTACTCTGCTAATTGTTTTTAACATCCAACAAAGAATAACCTCTTGTATCAAAGCGATTACGGCTGCGAGAATATTCAATCGGCCGCCCATTTTCAAGATAAACCACCTGCTCAACCTGCAAAACAGGATCTTCCTTTTGACAGTCCAAATAATCTTTATCGTAACTGTCTGGTTTCTCAGCTGTAATATGGCGATAAGAACCAGCAAATTTCAATCCTAAACGATGCCACAAATAATCATAAATGGATGTCAGTAAAACAGCATCATCCAGACCAGGCACTAAATCACAGGGCATGTAGGTATGTTCTAAGGCATATGGTTTTCCGTCCAGCAAACGCAAGCGAATAATTTTATAAACAGGAGCAGCGAGTTCAATTTGCAAGCGTTCAGCTATTTCTTTACTGGGAAATTCAACAGAAAATTCAATTATGCGACTGGTTAATGTTCTGGGATCGTCTTTTAAATCATAAGTCAATCCGTTGTAATTATTCAGACGAAATTTAGAGTCTTCCTTATTCCAGAATGACGAGTTTAGAATTTTCGTCCCATTCCCTTGTTTTGAAAAAACCAGCCCTTCAATCGCTAACAGCTCAACAGCTTTTTTTACCGTCATACGGCTGACCCCAAATTCCTTAGCCAAATCTGCTTGGATTGGCAGCATAGAATTTACCGGGTAAGTCCCATCAGAAATCCTACCGCGAAGAATGCCTGCAATTTCTTCGTATTTTGGCATAGACTGCTCCTGTTCCTTGTGTATTTACGATTAATTATAACGCAGAGTCAGGCTGTTTGTCCAGCACACGCAGGAAAGGATACCATAGAAAACCAACAATAAACATATCAATGATTTGTAAAATACCTCCCAAAATGGAATTGGTAGCTAACATACCGCTAAAGAATACAGGAACCGTCCAAGGTACTGAAACACCTGTTGGAGCAGGAACAAGACCAACAGCCATGACGGAATAGTTAAAAGCAGTAACAATAATCGGCGCAAGAACCCAAGGAATTAAAATAGTCGCATTTAAAACAATAGGCAAACCGAAAATCACAGGTTCATTGACATTAAAGATACCGGCACCTAATGCTAAGCGTCCAACATCGCGGTACAGTTTTTTCTTAAGAACAAAGGCCATTATGATGACCACCGCCAAAGTCATGCCTGACCCTCCCAAACCGACAGTAAATGTTTCCATGAAAGGCTTGGAAATGATATGCGGTAAGTGACTGCCATCTTTATAGGCTTCCAAATTGTCTAACATCAATGTGTTCCAGATAGGATCCATTACAGAATTCACAAGAATCTGACCGTGAAGACCGAAGAACCATAAAAACTGTATAAAGAAAATAGCAATCAAAGTCGCCCAAATGCTGCTGCCAAGCCCGACAAGAGGAGCTTGAATCACCTCGTAAATGACATCATGAAGATTGGTCTTTAAAATACCAGTTACTGCAGCATTAACAAGCAAGAAGACAGACAAGGTCAAAATAGCAGGAATCAAGGCAGCAAAAGATTTTGCAACAGCCGGCGGCACACTGTCAGGCATTTTAATCTGCCACCCTTTTTTCGTTGTTCGGCAGTAAATTTCTGCTGCTAAAAAAGCAACAATCATTCCCAAGAACATCCCTTTAGCCCCCAAGCGGTCCAAGCTCAATACACCTGAAACGGACTTCCCGTTGTCTAAAGTCACATAAAATGGTGTTAAAAGCAAGAAACTCGCAAAAGAAACTGCTCCGCCAAAAATACCTTCAACATCATAGGATTGAGATAAATAATAGCCGATACCAAACGTTACAAATACAGTCATAATAGACATCGTAGCATTTTGACCGCTGCCTAATAATCCTGTCAGCATCGTTTTGGTACTGTCATCAAAGAAGGGAAGATTCGTTATAACGACAACAATAGACCCAAACATTGTCAAAGGAAAGGCCAGCATAAAAGCATCCCGCAAAATTCCCAAGTACCTATTTGAACCTAGTTTGTTTGCCAAAGGCAAAAGTTTGTCACTGATAGCATCTAGAACTTTGTTCATAGCAGCTCCTCTTTTCTTTTTATTTGATTTTTGCACTACAAATATATAATATTTTTATTTAAAAGTCTAGTCTTTTTTAAAAAAGAATTGTTCTTTTTTAAAAAATGATATACAATTATAGAGAAATAAACTACTGATAAGGAGAATACAATGACTGTTTACAGATTTCCAAAGGATTTTTTCTGGGGGAGTGCATCCAGCGGCCCGCAAACAGAAGGGCGTTTTAACAATGACGGAAAAGGCGACAATATCTGGGATTACTGGTATCGGCAAGAACCCGATAAATTTTTTAACCAAGTAGGTCCAGATAAGGCTTCATATGGTTATATTCACTACAAAGAAGATATTCAGCTAATGAAAAAGACCGGGCATAATTCTTTTAGAACATCTATTCAATGGAGCCGCCTTATCCCTGATGGTGTCGGCAGTATAAATCAAAAAGCAGTCGCATTTTACAACGACTTCATTGATGAATTAATTGCAAATGGCATCGAACCTTTCATTAATCTTTATCATTTTGATATGCCCGTGGCACTGCAGGAAGAAGGAGGGTGGCTCAGCCGTAAAACAATTGATGCCTACGTTTATTTTGCCCAAACATGCTTTCAGCTTTTCGGCGACCGTGTCAAGTACTGGTTTACTCATAATGAGCCCATCGTTCCTGCCGAAGGAGGTTATCTTTATCAGTTTCATTATCCCAATGAACAAAACCTTAAGCATGCTGTCCAAGTAGCCTTCAATGAAGCTTTAGCCAGTGCCAGAGCTATCGAGAAATACCATCAGACACAGGATGGAAAAATCGGGATTATTCTTAATGTAACACCTACTTATCCACGTGATAAAAATAATCCCGAGGATGTTAAGGCTGCAAGCATTGCCGACGCCTTTTTTAACCGTTCATTTTTGGATCCGGCTATTAAAGGACAATTTCCAAAAGATTTAGTCACTATTATCAAAGAGCTTGATATGATTCCTCATCATACCGCAGCTGATCTGGAGGTTATCAGCAAAAATACAATTGACTTTTTAGGAGTCAACTACTATCAGCCACGGCGAGTTCAGGCTAAGGAGAAAGCTATTGGCAAAACTGCAAATCAGCCCATGCCTGAGGACTACTTTGACTATTACGATATGCCCGGTAAAAAAATGAATCCTTACCGCGGCTGGGAAATTTATGAAAAGGGAATCTATGATATCATGATAACTATCCGCGATGACTACGGAAATATTCCATGTTTTATTTCCGAAAACGGTATGGGGGTTGAAGGCGAGGAGCGTTATGTCAACAAAGACGGACAAATTGAAGATGATTACCGCATCGAATTTATCAAAGGGCACCTTCGCTATCTTCACCAAGCCATAGAAGAAGGCGCCAACTGCCTAGGTTATCATTTATGGACTTTTATGGACAACTGGTCTTGGACCAATGCCTATAAAAATCGTTACGGATTAATCGCGGTTAATCTTGATAAACAAGGAGAGCGTACTATTAAAAAATCTGGATATTTCTTCAAAGAATTATCTAAATACAACGGCTTTGAAGATTAATCAATCAACAAAAAAGACAAAGATCCATGGTTGAAATCAACCATGGATTTCAGGTTGTAGACAAACTCTCAAAACTAAATTCTCTCTAAAATTTCATCATAGAATAATATTACTTTTCATTTTTGTAAAATGATATAGAGACAATCAAAGCCTAACCTGATACTTTCCGATGTAGCAAAAGAGGCAGAAACTCACTGTTTCTGCCTCTCGGAGATTTTGAGACCCAGACTCAAAATCTAGGTATGGAATTCCGAAGGAAGTCGCTACCGTCCGTGCTACCTAAGGAAAGTATCATAACAAAATATTACTTTTTGAAAAAATAGACTTTTTCTTCAGTCTGAAATTTTATATAAATCATTTATTTTTTAGTAATTTTTTTCGCCAGAGCAAAATTTCCCAATGTCGCAGAACCGTTATCAGCAACTGCCGGTGTGACGATGTAATCTTTAACATCAGGCACTGGAAGATAGTCATTAAGCAAGGCCGTAAATTTTTCACGGACCCGGCGCAGCATATGTTCCTGAGCCATGACACCGCCGCCAAAAACGATAACCTGCGGCCGGTAAAGCATTGTCGCCTGAATAGCAGCCTGAGCAATATAGTAAGCTTGAATATCCCAAACATCTGAATTTTGCTCAATCAGTTCCCCGCGAATACCAGTTCTGGCTTCAAGACTGGGACCTGCAGCCAGACCTTCCAGACAGCCCCTATGAAAAGGGCAGACACCGTAAAAATCGTTAGCTGCATCGCTTGGATGAAGAGCCATATAAGTATGTCCTGCTTCTGTGTGTCCGACACCGCCGATAAATTCACCGTTTTGGATAGCTCCTGCTCCGATACCGGTACCGATTGTGTAGTAGACCAAGCTTTTCACCTTAGGGCGAGCAACGGTTTCCCCGTAGGCAGAAGAATTAACATCCGTTGTAAAGTAAAAAGGAATCTTAAAATCTTTGGACATCAAACCTACCAAATCAACATTGGCCCAGTTAGGTTTGGGGGTTGACGTAATATAACCGTAAGTTTCTGAATTTGGATCAATGTCAATAGGCCCAAAAGAACCGATTGCTATCCCGGCCAAATCTGCTTCGAATTTTTTGAAAAAGTCAACAGTCTTTTCAATCGTTTCGTAAGGAGTTGTTGTTGGAAATTGAACTTTTTCAACGATCTGAAAATTGTCATCGCCAACTGCACAGACAAATTTTGTTCCGCCAGCTTCCACGCTGCCATATAATTTAGACATAGTAAACCTCGAATCTTTTTTGCTTCAATATCCGGTAGTTACCCTTGCTTGCAAGAGCATAATTTTATAGGAAACTACTTTTCATTATACCATAAATAAAGGGTCTGTTAAGAAAGAATCCTGCTTTTAATGCTGCATAATAAAAATAAAAGCTGAGGCTAGATGTGTGTACTAACCTCAGCAAAATCTGTTATTTTTTAACTTCCAGCAAGTCATCGCCAACAGCCACTGTTCCTGAGGCAACAGGTGAAACTGAAGCATAATCTGCCGTGTTAGTAATGATAAACATGGTTGTGTCATCAAGACCGGCTTGTGCAATCTTAGCACTGTCAAATGTTCCCAGAACATCGCCTTTTTTCACTTTTTGGTCAGCTTTTACTTTTTGATCAAAGCCGTCACCATTCATAGATACTGTATCAATACCGATATGAATCAGGATTTCTGCTCCCTTGTCGGTCTTAATACCGTAGGCATGGCCTGTGTCAAATGCGATTTGAATTGTACCGTCAGCTGGTGCATAAACAGCGTTGCCGCTAGGTTTGATGGCAACACCTTTACCCATTGCTTCGCTGGAGAATACCGGATCTTTTACTGATTTCAGATCCACAACTTCACCGGCAAGAGGTGCGCTGAGGACATCATCAGTCACTTCAACAGGAGTTTCTGCTGCGGCTTTTGTTTCTTCTGTTTCCTTTACAGTTTCTTCTGCTTGTTCTTCTTCATCTTCATAACCAAAGAAGTAAGTCAAAGCAAAACCAAGCGCTGTTGTTACCAATACCATGATAACATACTTAAGAATCTGTCCATTCAAGTAAAGGAGGGAACCCGGAATGATTGTAATACCAAAACCTGTTCCGGCAAGGTTGAATAATGATGCCAGCCAGCCGCCGAAAGCACCTGCGACAAGCCCTAAGATAAATGGTTTACCAAAACGTAAGTTTACACCAAAGATTGCTGGTTCAGTGATTCCCAAACCTGCTGATAAAGCTGCCGGGAAGGCAAGGGCTTTTAATTTAGCAGATTTTGTTTTCACACCGACTGCAAGTGTTGCGCCGGCCTGTGCAGTCATCGCTGCTGTAATAATAGCGTTAAATGGGTCTTTTCCGTCTGCCGCAATCAATTGTGATTCAAGCAAGTTGAAAATGTGGTGAACACCGGTCACAACGACCAATTGATGGAGTCCTCCGAGTATCAAACCTGACAAACCAAGCGGTAAATGTAAGAGGAACTTCGTAGCAGCAAGGACATAGTCTTCAACTGAGTGGAAGACAGGGCCGATAACAAAGAGTGCAAGAGCAGACATGACTGTAAATGTCACAAACGGCACTACCAATAAATCAAGTACGTCCGGAACTTTTTTGTGCAGCCATTTTTCAAATTTAGCACCCAGCAGACCAACGAAGAAAGCCGGCAATACAGAGTTTTGATAACCAACTACCGGAATAAAGCCGAAGTACATGATAGGTTTAGCTGCATTAGAGGCAACATCCCAAGCATTTGGCAAAGCTGAGTTAACCATCATTAAACCGAGTACCAAACCAATAACCGGATTCCCGCCAAACACACGAAAGGCAGACCAGGAAATTAAGGCTGGAAAGAAGGCAAAGGCCGTATCAGTCAAGACTACCGTATAAGTATAGAAATTCGATGCTGAAAAAGCTTTTGATGTAGTGCCGAATAATCCTAAGATTGTGTCGTTATTGATGGCACCGCGGACACCCATAAAAAGACCTGTAGCAACGATAGCCGGCAAAAGCGGTACGAAGACATCACCAAAAGTCCGAATAGCGCGCTGGAAGGCATTTCCTTCTTTAGCGGCTTGAGCTTTTTGTTCTCCGGTTGAAGAGGTAGGCAAGCCAAGTGATACCACTTCATCGTAAATCTTGTTAACAGTACCTGTTCCGAAGATGATTTGATATTGACCGGAATTAAAGAAGGCTCCTTGAACTTTTTCGATGCTCTCAGCCTTTTTTTTGTCAATTTTATCCTCATCAACAACCATTACACGAAGCCTGGTAGCACAGTGAGCAACGCTGCGTACGTTGTCCCGTCCTCCTAAGGCCTCAATGACTTCTTTTGCAATTTGTGTATTATCCATTTGCAAAAAACTCCTTTGATATTTTGTTATGTTTTTTGAAAGCGTTTTTTTACTTCCCACGCTTTATATTTTATCATTTTTTTATAATATGTCAATCGTTTTACAGAAAAAAGTTAGTTTTTGCGTTAAAATATTGATTTTTAAGAAGAAAACGTCTAGTATAATAGTATAGAATTATATGATGGAGGCACTATGGCATTAACAACAGAACAAAAGTATAAACCATATGATAAATGGACAAAGGAAGAGGTTCAGAAAATCAAAGACAATGCTGCACGTTCTCCTTGGCATACAGTATTTCATGTTGAACCGGCCTATGGTCTTCTCAATGATCCCAACGGCTTCTCCTACTTCAAAGGAAAATGGCAGCTGTTCTATCAGTACTTCCCTTTTGGAGCAGCTCACGGTCTCAAATCTTGGGTACAGACAGAGTCAACCGACTTAATCCATTTTAAAGAAACAGGAACAATCTTATATCCGGATACTTCTCTGGACAGCCACGGCATGTACTCGGGCTCTGCCATGCAGTTTGGCGATAAGCTGTTCATCTTTTATACAGGCAATGTCCGCGATGAAAACTGGGTGCGGCATACTTATCAAAACGGCGGTCTGCTGGACAGCAGCGGACATTTAGAAAAAGTCCCTCAAACGCTGATTGCTAAGCCAGACGATGTTACCGAACATTTTCGCGACCCGCAGATTTTCTTCTACAAAGGCGACTACTACGCTATTATCGGTGCCCAAAGTCTGGATAAAAAAGGATTTATCAAGCTTTATAAGGCACTGAACAATAGTTATAAAAAATGGACCTTTGTCGGAGATTTGGATTTTGACAATGATGCCACCTCTTACATGATTGAATGCCCCAATCTGGTTTTTGTAGATGACCAGCCGGTTCTTCTTTACTGTCCTCAAGGGCTTGACAAAAAGGTCATTGATTACGACAACATTTATCCAAACATGTATAAGATAGGTCAAACGTTTGACACAGAAAAAGCGGCTCTGGTCAATCCTTCCGAGATTCATAATTTAGATTATGGCTTTGAAGTCTATGCAACTCAGGCCTTCAACGCTCCTAACGGCAGAGCCTTGTCTATCAGCTGGATCGGACTTCCTGATGTGGAATACCCGACCGATAAGTATGATTATCAGGGAGCTATGAGCCTGGTTAAAGAACTGACGATTAAAGACGGAAAACTCTACCAGTATCCTGTCGATACTGTTACTGCCCTTCGTCAGGAAGAACAGAACTTCACCAATATGAGCTCAACCAACAATACTTATGAGCTGGAGCTGACTTTTGATAAGGACAGCCGCAGTGAAATTATCTTATTTGCTGATCAAGACAGCAAAGGCTTATCAATAGTTGTTGATACCAAAAAAGGGGAAATTCTGCTGGATCGCTCTCAGGCAGGAGAACAGTACGCTCTTGAATACGGCACAACCCGTTCCTGTACAATTGATAACAAAACAACGACCGCCAATATTTTCATTGATAAGTCCATTTTTGAAATTTTCATCAATAAGGGGGAAAAAGTATTTACAGGCCGCGTTTTCCCGCATGCAGACCAGACCGGTATTGCTATCAAACAAGGGCAGCCAGCCGGTAAGTACTTTGAATTAGACTATTAGATTATGGTTACAAAATTAACAGATGTTGCAGAATTAGCGGGCGTCAGTCCTACTACTGTTTCCCGCGTGATTAATAAAAAAGGCTATCTTTCCAAAAAAACCATTCAAAAGGTTAATGAGGCCATGCGTGAACTGGGCTACAAGCCCAATAATCTTGCCAGAAGTTTGCAGGGCAAATCCTCTAAGCTGGTTGGCCTCATTTTCCCCAATATCAGCCATATCTTTTATGCCGAATTAATTGAGCATTTAGAACGCGAGCTGTTTGATAAGGGTTACAAGACCATTATCTGCAACAGCGAACACGATTCTGACAAGGAACGTGAATATCTGGAAATGCTGGAAGCCAATCAGGTGGATGGCATTATCTCCGGCAGCCATAATTTAGGAATTACTGATTATGACCGCGTCACTGCTCCTATTATTTCCTTTGACCGCAACCTATCCCCTAATATTCCTGTTGTTTCATCCGATAATTTTCAAGGCGGCGTTCTGGCTGCTCACAGCTTGAAGGAAGCCGGCTGCAAGCGCATTGTCATGATTACCGGCAACGATGACAGCTGCTCGCCTACAGCCCTGCGCCGCACAGGCTTCAATTCTGTTCTGCCTGACGCTTATTTCATTAACGTTTCCAGCGACTATTCCCCTGTCCGCAAGGAGATGGAAATCAAAACGATTCTTGAGCGCTTTCATCCAGATGGAATTTTCACATCTGACGATCTGACAGCTATGCTGGTTATGAAAGTGGCCAATGAATCACAGATTAAGATTCCTCAAGACTTAAAATTAATCGGCTACGACGGCACTGCCTTTATTGAAAATTACCTGCCGCAGCTGACGACTATTAAACAGCCGATCCATGATATTGCTCAGCTGACTGTCGAATTGCTGCTTAAAAAAATCGCCGGACAAACGCTAAGTGACAAAGAGCATAAACTCCCCATCACTTTAATATCTGGCAGAAGTATTTAAAAACTCGCCCAATATTCCTGTTTTGGAATAAGCTCTTGGCGCAGTGGTTGGGAGTAAGACTTGTTGGCTAAGCCAACTTAGTCTTACCCCTGCACAGTTCATTAGGTGCTTTAGCACCAATGAACCACTGCTGGCTGGCTTTCCTTTTGCCACAAGGCCAAAGCGGAAAACCTAGCCAACTGTGCGGGGGTGGGAAGACGAACTCTTTTGTCATTTGTTGAGTTCTTTCCCACTCCCTTTTCTAAACAACAAAATCATCTGACACTGCCTGTTTTAGCAGCCAGCCTTTAAGCTCAAGATGAGAATCCGCAGCATAGTACTTTTCTGCCGCTGTCGGATAAAGATGAGAGGTAAAGGTTGCCTGACCGTCATTGATAAACAGCTCAACAGAGCTCTTGTCAATATAGACAGCAAGTTTCGTCAGCTCATCCTCCATGGGAATCGTCAAACATTCTCCAAGCTCTGCATTGAAATGCTGATCCATCTGACTGCGGTCAACTGTACAAAGCTTTGTTTTACTGTCATAAGAAATGCGAAAACCGCCGCTGCCATCTTTCTTGCTGAACAGCCGCAAGTCAAAATCCTGTTTCCGAGCGTTCAGCACCTCTAATTCACAAACTCTGGGCAGCTCCTTATCCAAAGTCAGCGGCTGCTTACGAAGTGAAGCCATGCCCTCTATAGGACGCTGAATCAACCGGTTATTAACCAGACGCAGTTCACGCGGCAGGGTCAGACTGCCCTCCCAATCTTCTGCTTCCGTCGGGTAGTGATTATCCGGCAGCCCCATCCAAGCCGTTAAAATAGCCCTATCAGAATCCTTTACCCCAGCTGCAAACTGCGCTGCATAAAAGTCAAAGCCATAATCCAGATGGCGGTAGTCTCCTTCTGCTGTGAAGGTTAAGTTCTGATAATCCATTTTCCCAAGTAAATAGACATTATGATTAGTATTTTGATTACGATGCGGCAAGGTTGTGTACTGAGGTGAAAAAACTAAGACATCCTTGCCGGAAATGCGTTCAATGGACGGGCACTCCCACATGCCGCCCAAGTTTTCAAATCCCGGAACCTGCAGTTCACCGGCAAAGGTCCAGCCTTCCAGCAAAGAATCCGAGCTGTAAATTAAAACCTTGCCCTTAAGGTCCTTGGATTGGGCACCCAGAAGAATGTAATATTTTTGTGTTTCTTCATCATAAACAACTTTAGGGTCACGCTGGTGCTCTGTATAATTTTCATGAGGCCCAAAAAGAGGCTGAGGGGCTTTCACCAATTCGCCGGAATCTTCCAGCTTGGCAACACAGGTATAAGGTGTCCGCACCCAATTGTCATCACGATGATTGCCTGTATAAAAAAGATAGAGATCCTCCCCTGTTGAAAAACCTGAGCCTGAATGCACTCCTTTATTATCGTAAAAAGAATCCGGATAAATGCCGACACCGCGGTTTTCCCAATGAACCAAATCCTTTGATACCGTATGATACCAGTATTTTAAGCCATGTACAGCACCCCAGGGACACCACTGGTAAAAAAGATGCCAGATACCCTTATGATAGACAAAACCGTTGGGATCACTTGATAAGCCTGTAATCGGCTGTAGGTGATAGGTTTGTCTGTAATCAGACTTTTTGATGGCCTCATAAAGCCCGCGAATATCATCTGCACTCTGCAGTACACGGTAGCGCTCTTCCCGCGTCCATTCTTTCATTTTCTTCTCCTTTGATTCAAACAGATACTTTCATTATAGCGTATGCGCTTTCATTTTTCAAACTCTTCTTTTCACATAAAAAAGCCCGGCTGATTTTTTGAGCTTTAGCAGCAGCAAAAAATTTCAGGTCGGGCTTCTATTTTTTCTCAGCAATAAACTGACTTAAGACACCATTAATAAACTTGCTGGATTTGTCATCGGAATATTTCTTTGAAATTTCAATGATTTCATTGAGAGCAACACGTTCCGGTGTTTCCTCATAATATTTAATTTCATATAAACCCAGCCGCAGCAAGTTTTTATCAACCAGCGTCAGGCGGGAAAGCGTCCAGCCTGATTTAAGATGCTGGGAAATGCTTTTATCCAGCTCTTCTTTGCAGTCAGATACCCCCTGAACCAAGGCCAGCAGGAACAAAGGCAAATCGGCTTCTTCCTCCTCAGTCTTGTCATAGGTATAGGCAAAATCAGCAGCTTTAAGGCTGTCGCCGCCGAATTCCAAAGAAAAGAGTGCCTGAAAGGCACGTTCACGCAGATCACGTCTCGAATCACTAAACACACTAGCCATCAAGGAAATCCTCATCAAACAGGGTTTTCATATCAGGTTTTGGTGTTTTTTCAGGAACAATACCAACAACATGGACATTAACAGCTGAAAGACTGACTTCTGCCATATCATAAACAGCCGCCTTGACCGCCTGCTGAATTTCGATAGAAACTGCCGGTACATTGACCCCGTACTGCAGATAGACATAAATATCAGCGTTAACGGTACCGTCTTCTTCTGTCTGAAGATAAACGCCCCGTCCATGAGCAACCTTGCTGAAACTGTCAGCTACTGTTTTATTATGAAGTGAGTGGACACCTTCAACCTTAGTGGTAGCGATGCCTGTAATCACTTCAAGCACACGTGGAGAAATAACAATTTCTCCGATCATTTCATTTGCCATCATGCGATCCTTTCTAATAAAGTCTACAAATCCGGCTTTGTTTAAGCACGAGAAACGTAAGTACCTTCTGCTGTATTAATGATCAGTTTTTGACCGACTTCAATGAAGTCCGGCACATTAACAACAAGACCTGTCTCAAGAGTTGCAGGCTTACCTGAACCTGTTACAGTTGCACCCTTGATAGATGGCTGTGTATCAGTAACCGTCAGCTCAACAGTTGTCGGGATGGTAACCCCGATAACTTCTGTACCGTAGAATTGAATTTTTACTTCTGAATTTTCTAAAATGAACTTCAATTCTTCTGCTACATTGGCAACCGGAATTTCATACTGCTCATAGTTTTCTGTATCCATGAAATAAGCTGTATCATCCATTTGATAAAGGTATTGAGCAGGACGTGTTTCGATGATAGCCTGTTCAAATTTTTCTTCCGGACGGTAAGTTGTATCAAATGTTGAACCCGTACGGACATCACGCAGTTTCATGCGCATAACGGTGTTTCCTTTACCTGGTTTATGATGGCTAGCTTCAAGCACTTTAATCAATTTACCATCATTGGTCTCAAAAGTCATGCCAGCCTTGAGCTTACTTGCTTCAATCATGTTTTCTATACCTCTTTATAAAATATTATCATCTCATTTTACCATAATGTCCCGGCATTCTCAAATGTTTTCTGAGCTGCTCTCTTCCTGCTGACCCAGATGAATTTCCGGTACATCGTGCTGAAAATAAGGAACATTTTTGGCCTCTAAAAGCTCAATCGCAAAAGGATGCGGACGGTAGGCTGTCTTGTAGGTAATCTTGCTGATTCCTGCCTGCAGGAGTGCCTTGGTACAATTAATACAGGGGAAATGCGTGACATAAATTTCAGTATTGTTGGTCGAAATGCCCTCTTTAGCACACTGGATGAGCGCGTTCATCTCAGCGTGAACCGTTCGGATACAGTGTCCGTCTTCCATTTGGTGGCCGACTTCATCACAGTTATCCGTATCGGACACACCGCCGTTGTAACCTGTGGCAATGATCCGCTTATTTTTAACCAGCACAGCCCCGACATAAGCGCGGTTGCAGGTTGAGCGCTTGGAAATCAGCTCTGCATTAGCCATAAAATAATCTTGCCAGGATAGGCGTTTTTTATCAGTCATATCTCTTTTCTCCTATAAAACAATTAATTCTTTCGGAGCCTGAGTCAGAACCTCGCAGCCATTTTCTGTAATCAGCAGATCATCTTCAATTCTGACGCCGTATTTGTTTTCAAGATAGATGCCGGGCTCATCAGTCAGAATCATGCCCGCCTGAATAGCCTCATCAGATTTTCCGAAATAAGGAATCTCGTGAATATCCAGACCAATTCCATGGCCGATGCCATGCGTAAAATACGCTCCATAGCCGGCAGAATCAATCACTTCACGCGCAATGCAATCATAAGCACGGTAAGTCACTCCGGCCTTAGCAGCCGCAATTAAAGCCTGATTGCTTCGCAGCACGATATCATAGATTTCCCGCTCCTGATCGCTGACCTGCCCGATATGAATCGTCCGAGTCATGTCAGAAACATAGTGATGGTAGTAGCAGCCAAAATCAAGAGTCAGCGTTTCTCCCTTTTGAATAACCTTATCGGAAGCTACTCCGTGGGGCATGGCAGAGCGATAGCCGGATGCCGCAATCGTTTCAAAAGATACACTGCTTGCACCGTATTTTCTCATGCGAAAATCTAAGAAATTAGCTACGTCCAGCTCAGTTGTTTGTCCCGGCTTGATAAAATCAAGCACATCCAAGAATGCTTTATCAGAAATGGCACAGGCACACCGCACAGCTTCAATTTCGTCAGCGTCTTTAATCATACGCAGTTCTTCAACAAAATCAGTCATAGGATGCAGATGATAACCGGCAAAAATTTCTTCCAGCTGCTGATAAAAACTGTAAGTCACCTGACTGTCAAAGCCGATTGTTTTTAGGCCGTCTGCCTTGATGATGTCAGCAATGCTGTTCAGAGCTGAGCGCGTCTCAACAATATCAAAGCCTGAAACGGTTTGTCTGGCAATCAGCGTATAACGAGAATCTGTCAGTAAAATTCTGCGTTTAGGACTGATAAAAACAGTCGCTTCAGTTCCCCAAAAACCGGTCAAATAGTAAATATTATTCTGCCCGGTCACCAAGATAGCATCTGCCGGCGACTGGGACAGTTTTTCTTCAAATCTCAGCAGCCTCTTATTCATTTAATTTACCTTTCAAATACTGACCCGTAAAGCTGGCAGGAATGCCGGCCACTTCTTCCGGTGTGCCGGTCGCAATAATCTGACCGCCGCCAACTCCGCCTTCAGGGCCTAAATCAATAATATGGTCTGCAGTCTTAATAACATCCAAATTATGCTCAATGACAAGCACCGTATTGCCATCATCAACAAAACGCTCTAAAACTTTTAGAAGTCTGGCAATGTCATCGGTATGAAGACCGGTTGTCGGCTCGTCTAAAATATAAAAACTCTTGCCGGTGGAGCGTTTATGGAGTTCACTGGCCAGTTTCATCCGCTGCGCTTCACCGCCTGACAGTGTTGTTGCCGGCTGCCCGAGAGTCACATAGCCGAGACCAACATCCTTGATCGTCTGAATCTTGCGGGCAATCTTAGGAATGGGAGCAAAGAATTCTGCGGCATCGTTGACCGTCATGTCAAGAATTTCCGCAATATTCTTCTCCTTGTAATGAACTTCCAGAGTTTCACTGTTGTAACGGGTGCCATGGCAAACCTCACAAGGTACATAGACATCCGGCAAAAAGTGCATTTCAATCTTGATGATGCCGTCACCCGAGCAGGCTTCACAGCGGCCGCCTTTGACGTTGAAAGAGAAGCGGCCTTTTTTATAACCTCGTATTTTAGCCTCATTGGTTTGGGCAAACAAATCCCTGATATCATCAAACACACCGGTATAAGTTGCCGGGTTTGACCGTGGTGTGCGTCCGATAGGACTTTGGTCAATATCAATCAAGCGATCAATATGCTCAATGCCAGAAATAGACTTGTATTTCCCGGGCTTTTCAGAATTGCGGTTAAGCTTTTGCGCAATAGCCTTCTTTAAAATACTGTTAACAAGGGTTGACTTCCCGGATCCTGAAACCCCTGTTACAGCAATGAATTTTCCCAGAGGAAACTTAACAGTGATATTTTGCAGATTATTTTCTGCCGCTCCCTTAACTTCAATAAAACGTCCGTTTCCTCTGCGGCGCTCAAGCGGCACAGGAATCTTCTTTTTGCCGGACAGGTACTGTCCGGTAATAGACTTTTTATTTTTAGCAACCTGTTTAGGGGTGCCGGAAGCGACAATCTCTCCGCCTGCAGCACCGGCTCCCGGTCCCACGTCAACCAGCCAGTCAGCTGACATCATGGTATCTTCATCGTGTTCAACCACAATTAACGTGTTGCCCAGATCGCGCATTTTCTTAAGGCTTGAAATCAGGCGGTCATTGTCTCTTTGGTGGAGACCAATCGAAGGCTCATCCAAAATATAAAGAACACCGCTCAAATTCGAACCAATCTGAGTGGCCAAGCGAATCCGCTGGCTTTCACCGCCGGAAAGTGTTCCGGCCGAGCGCGAAAGCGTCAGGTAATTGAGCCCGACATTGTTGAGAAAAGTCAGGCGATCTTTAATCTCCTTGACAATCGGCGTGGCAATGGTTTTCTCGTTATCTGACAGCTCTAAGTGCGTCAGTAAATTCAGATGATCGGCAATGGATAAATCAGACACCTGACCGATATTCAGTCCGTCTTCACCGCCTACACGCACGCAGAGCGCCTGATCATTGAGGCGGTAGCCGTGACAGGTTGCGCAGGGCAGCTCATTCATATAGCCGCGCATGACATTGCGGGTAAAGTCGCTGTTGGTTTCGTGATAGCGGCGGCTGATATTGCTGACAATGCCTTCAAAAGGAATATCAATATCTCTGACACCGCCGAATTCATTTTCATAGTGAAAATGAAATTCTTTGCCGTCAGAGCCATATAAAATCAGATTTTTAGCCTCATCCGACAGCTCTTTAAAGGGAACATCCATGTCAACGCCAAAAGCTGTCATGGCCTGTTCAAGCATCTGCGGGTAATAATTGGACGAGATAGGATTCCAAGGGGCAAGTGCTCCTTCTCTCAGCGTTTTGGACTCATCCGGAATAACCAAATCCAAGTCCACTTCCAATTTGATACCCAGACCATCACAGGTCGGGCAGGAACCAAAGGGAGCATTGAAAGAAAAGAGGCGCGGTTCCAGCTCAGGTACCGTAAAGCCGCAGACAGGGCAGGAATAATGTTCCGAAAAGATTAATTCATTGCCATCCATCGTATCAATAATAACATAGCCGTCACCCAAGCGCAGAGCTGCTTCGATCGAATCAAACAGCCGGCCGCGAATGCCCTCTTTTTGTATTAAGCGGTCAACAACTACTTCAATATTGTGCATCTTGCTTTTGGAGAGTTCAGGTACTTCTGCCACATCAACAATATCACCGTCAACCCGCACGCGGACATAGCCATCTTTTTGAATACGCTCAAAAATAGACTTGTGCCGTCCCTTTTTTCGGCGGACAATAGGAGCTAAAATCTGCATGCGCGTCCGCTCAGGCAGAGTCAAAACCTGATCCACAATCTGCTCCACAGATGAAGCTGTAATCGCACCGTGCCCGTTTTTGCAGTAAGGCACACCGACACGTGCATATAAAAGCCGCAGGTAGTCGTTGATTTCTGTGACTGTCCCCACAGTTGAACGTGGATTTTTGCTGGTTGTTTTTTGGTCTATGGAAATGGCAGGGCTGAGACCATCAATAGAATCCACATCGGGTTTATCCATATTTCCCAAAAACTGTCTGGCATAAGCTGACAGACTCTCAACATAACGGCGCTGACCCTCCGCATAAATGGTATCAAATGCAAGGCTTGATTTCCCTGATCCCGACAGGCCTGTCATAACAATCAGCTTATCGCGCGGAATTTCCACGTCAATATTTTTCAAATTATGAGCACGCGCTCCGTGAATAATTAATTTATCCTGCATAACTAATGAAGCCTTCTCTCTAGTCTTATCTTCTTATTATAACAAATATTTAAGAATCAGTTGCCCCAAAATGTTTCAAATGTAGTATAATAGAACAGTATGCATTAATTAAACGAAGAGGAGGGCTTGTCATGAAGCAAATGTTTCTTTCAACAGCAACAGAATTCAAAGAAATCGAAACATTCGAGCCGGGTGCTTGGATTAATTTGGTCAACCCCTCCCAGGAAGAGTCAATGCAGGTGGCCGAAACTTTCAATATTGATATCACCGACTTGCGGGCACCGCTCGATGTCGAAGAAACATCTCGGGTTTCCATAGAAGATAATTACACGCTTATCATCGTTGACGTTCCTACATCGGAAGAGCGCAACAGCCGCAGTTACTATATTACGATTCCTTTGGGAATCATTGTCACTCAAACAGCTGTTATCACGACTTGCTTAGAGCCTCTGACGCTCTTTGACAATTTCTTGAATCATCGGATCCGCAATTTTTACACTTTTATGAAGACGCGCTTTGTCTTTCAGCTTCTTTACCGAAACGCAGGACTCTATCTGACAGCCCTTCGTTCGATCGACCGCCAAAGTGATAAAATTGAAGCCCAGCTGGAAAAAGCGACACGCAATGAGCAGCTGATTGACATGATGGAGCTGGAAAAGTCCATTGTCTACCTGCGAGCTTCTCTCAAACTGAACGAACGCATTGTCAAAAAACTCTCCGGCAGCACCTCCAGTCTCAAAAAATATGTTGAAGACGAGGACCTGCTGGAAGACACCCTGATTGAAACCCAGCAAGCGATTGAGATGGCAGGCATCTATGAGAATGTCCTTAATGTTATGACAGAAACCTCAGCCTCCATCATTTCCAATAATCAAAATACCATTATGAAAACTTTGGCACTGATGACCATGGCCCTTGATATTCCAACCGTTATCTTTTCTGCCTATGGCATGAACTTCCAAAACAACTGGCTGCCTCTAAACGGCATGGAGCACGCTTTCTGGTATATCGTTCTAATCGCAGCAGCTATGAGCTCAATCGTTGTCATCTACTTTATTAGAAAGAAATGGTTCTAAATGGGTAAGAATGTCGGACACTAAAAGTGTCTCGCCATTCTACGCCATCCGCTATCTGGCGGTATGTCTTACCCATTTACTGGTACAGGAGGTCAAATATTATCGATTTGTCCTTCTGGGCGGTATAAGCTATTCTTTCATGCCGAATCGGCTGCTGAAAGTGGCAGCCTGCCTTTCCCCATTATATTTTTACTTAGATTTTTATAAACAGGAGAATTCTACCCTATGGATTTACAAAACCTCACCAAAAAGAATCAAGAATTTATCAATATCGTCACACACCAATTAATCCAAGCCGGCAAGTCGGATCAAGACATCAAAGCTATCCTTGAGGAATACTTGCCGGATATCCTAGAAAAACAAAAACAGGGTATTCCTGCCCGTTCTTTCCTTGGTGCACCTAGTGTCTGGGCAGCTCAGTTTATTGAAAACGAAGAAGACCGAGCAAATAAGTCGGCTCCCAAAAATACCAATCCTTGGCTGATGTGGCTGGACACCTCCCTCTTTTTCCTTGCCATTGTCGCTTTAGTAACGGGGCTGTTGAATTTCTTCAGCAAACAGACACCGACCTACGGCATTGTGTCAATCTTATTTATAGGTTTTGGCGGCGGTGCAGTCATGTTTGCAAGCTATCACTTTGTCTATCGGCATTCCGGAAAATCTAAGGAAGAACGCCCAAGTCTGTTGAAATCAATTGGGATCCTGATTCTCTTTATGTTCTTCTGGATGGTGCTCTACACAGCATCAAGTCTGTTGCCGGCAGCTATTAATCCTAAGCTTTCAGGACTGACACTGCTTATTCTGGGAGCTATTGCCTTTGGTATTCGCTACCTGCTCAAAAAGAAATATAATATTGAAAATGCCTTAGCTCCGCAGCAAAGCGCGAAATAATTTTCACTGCCAAATAGGACAGCTTAGACATAAAAAATGACCACTTAGAAAGAAAGTGGCCTTTTTTATAATTTTTTATGCTATAGTTAATACATGGAGACGAGATATATTTTTGATGACCGGGTGGCACCCGGTGTTATGGAAATTCACTTAAACTCTAAACACCAATCTGTTGAGGTATTTTCAGAAAAGGAAATTTTCTTTTTAAACATCACAGATATCATTTTCATCGAAATCAACAATCGCAAGACCTATGTGCATACAGTAAACAGGGTCTATCAAAGCCGGTTGAATCTGCGTGATTTCATGGAACTGCTGCCTGATTATTTCCAGCAAATCGGCAAGAGTCAAATCGCCAACAGTCTTGAAATTTCTGCTATCAACAAATCTTTTTCCTCCACCCCAAAAATCAGCTTCAGAAATTCAGCCAAAACAACCTGGGTTTCTCGAAAATATTACAAAGAATTACTCATGAAAAAAAGGAGTTTATTATGAAAAAAGAATATTCTTGGTATTTCCTGCTATTGCTGCTTGCTCTTTATTTTATTGCTATAGCCTTCTTTCCTGCCTTGCATTTGATTCTGGACGGCATGCTGGTTTTAGCCCTGCTCTTTGCTTTCTTTGGAATCAGCAGCCATAATTTCGTTTTGTTCTTTATCGGATTGGGATTTTTAAGCATTTACCTTAAAGATCTCTTCCACTTCACCTACTCCACCGGCCCGTTATTTGCCGGCCTCGTTCTTATCGGTGTTATCCTGCATAATCTGATTAGACCCCGCAGCTCCTACACTTACAAAAGCAAGAGCACTTCGCACCGCCATTTTGAAGGTGAAAAAAATGCCAATTATATTGACAATGAAACCGACCTCTATCTTAGGACATTCTTTTCAGAAAACACTACTTATGTAACCTCAAAACAATTAACCAACGTTTACATCAACACGAAATTCGGTGAGCAGTCAATTGATTTCACTCAGGCACAATTTATGACAGACTCTCCTGAAATCCGGCTTGATGTTGCCTTTGGTCAGACCAATATTCGCATCCCCGGCAATTGGCGTATCGTCAATAAAACAAGCACACCTTTTGCCGCCATTTCTTATTCAGGCAGCCACGACACCAGCAGCGATGATCTTGTATCCGTTGCACTGACGGGTACAGTCGCTTTTGGAGAAGCTGTTATTCAATATTAAAAAAAGAGTGATAAAAATCACTCTCTTTTTCTTAGTCTTCATTTACGAAAGGCATAAGTGCCATAACGCGAGCACGTTTGATTGCTGTTGTTACTTTGCGTTGGTTCTTAGCTGAAGTACCTGTTACGCGGCGTGGAAGAATTTTTCCGCGCTCTGAAACAAAACGGCTAAGCAATTCAGTATCTTTATAATCAACATATTCAATCTTGTTAGCTGCGATATAGTCAACTTTTTTACGGCGTTTAAATCCGCCACGACGTTGTTGAGCCATGTGTTTTCTCCTCTTTATATTTTTGTATTCGTTCCATTAGAATGGAAGATCGTCATCTGAAATATCCATTGGATTGGAATTTCCAAATGGGCTTTCATCTCTGCCGAAGTTTGGTGTTTGCGATTGCGAAGCATCCTGCTGGGCAGAAAAATTACTTCCGCCAAAATTGCCGCCGGCATTATAACTGCCAGATTGGGCTTCACGTGTAGCACGGCTTTCCAAAATTTGGAAATTGTCGGCAACAACCTCTGTGACATAAACACGCTGACCCTGCTGATTTTCATAATTACGGGTTTGAATACGGCCTGTAATTCCAAGCAGAGTGCCTTTTTTGGCCCAGTTAGCTAAATTTTCAGCCTGCTGGCGCCAAATCACGATGTTAATGAAGTCAGCTTCACGTTCACCATTTTGATTTTTAAAATTACGGTTAACCGCAAGCGTGAAAGTTGCCACAGCTTGATTACTTGGAGTGTAACGAAGCTCAGCATCACGAGTCATGCGACCAACGAGTACTACATTATTAATCATAAACGACCACTACTTTCTTAAGCGTCAAGTTTAACGATCATGTGACGAAGAATATCACCGTTGATTTTTGAAAGACGGTCAAACTCGTCAAGAGCTACGGCTTCTTCAGCCTCAACATTGACAATATGGTAGAGGCCTTCACGGAAATCTTGGATTTCGTATGCAAGACGGCGTTTTTCCCAATCTTTTGATTCAACAACAGTTGCACCGTTGTCGCTCAAGATAGCGTCAAAGCGTTCTACCAAAGCATTTTTTGCTTCTTCTTCAATGTTTGGACGAATAATATAAAGAATTTCGTACTTTGCCATTGATTTTTCCTCCTTTTGGACTAATGACTCACGGTCTTTGCCATGAGTAAGTGAGGGATACTCACGAAACCTTATTATACAAAAATTATAGAACAAATGCAAGGAGTTTTCTAAAAATGAGCAAAGATTTCCCCTGACAAAAAGTCAGGGGTTATTGATTTCCTAAAGAAACTCACTGATTTTTTCAACCGGATAGCGCTGAGAATGGAATTCTGCTGACTGTTTTTCAGGATCTGGTTTGCCAATGGCAATCGCCATACATGGGACATAGCGTTCCGGATTCAGCCCCAAGGTCTCAGCAGCCACACCGGAATTATAGCCTTGAATAGCGTTTGTTTCATAGCCGTGAGCGCGTGCGATCAGCATGAACTGCATAGCTGCCAGAGCACTGTTAGTCTTAGCATCGAATAAGAGCATTTCCCGGCTTGCATTTTCATATAAAGGCAGAAAAGTTTTCAAAACCTCATCCCTTTTTTCAGGGGTTATTTGCCCGTCATCACAGGCTTTATTCCACAAATCACGATAAGATTTATAGGCTTCAGTATCGCCAAAAATCATGACAATAGCTGATGCTGTTTCAAGCTGCGGCGTATTAAAGCGCATAAAGAAAGTACGCAGTTTTTCCTTGCCTTCCTCACTGTCAATGACAAGAAAGCGCCACGGCTGCAAGTTGCAGGCTGATGGAGCTGTACGGGCTTCATCAATCATTTGCGCCAGTTCATCACGGCTGATTTTGACAGCAGGATCAAAGTGGCGCACAGAATGACGGTTTAAAAGAATGTCAGCGAAATTATTGTTTACAAAATTGGTCATCTTACTGGTCTCCTCTATTAAAAAATTTTCTAAATTCCTCGCGGTATTCCTGTTTCAGAATCTCTGCCGCCAATCAGGCATAAACAAGTAATCTTACCTGCTGCAGGAATTGATAGAAGCTATGTGACGTAAAACATACCTACATAGATAAACCCCGACGATTTACACGCTCATCGCCGGGGTTCCTTCTGCTTTTACAATTAAAGTGTCATTGGACTTCTCCTTTGCACTTTTTGATTTTCAAGGAGTTATTCACTATTTTCATAGTCTTTCTGATTTATCTCTAAAATGGTAGACCTCCTTTTATATTCTATTTTAAGAATGACTAGGTCTTTGAGCTCTCCAACCTAAATATCTACCTAGATTGTCGACCATAACTTTATTCTTATTATCAAAGCAGAGGACTCTACTCGCGAGCATTTTTCTTGTAGGATTTTAAATAATGACCACCCAAAACTTCTTTTTTCGTACAATCGTCTCTGGTCGCTTATTTCTCATATCCTGATTATAATCTTTAATCGCCCTCTTGCTTTTTTATCACATCTACAATAAAACATTATTTGTAAAGTTACTGCCTACCGTCTATTCTTTGTCACCGTTCTTATAGCGACCTACATCAAGCATCAACATAAGCGCCACCTCCTATTTAACAAAAAACTAATGGTTTATAGAAATATTCAATCTCCGTTTTTATACCGCGCGATATTCAATCTTACCATAAGAATTCCTCCTTATCGTTAATGATTTCTTATCTTTTTTCTAAATTTATTCTACCGTAACCGCTTACATTTGTCAAGATAAAACTATTAAAAATATGACTTTTTTGGAAAATAAATCAGCATCTGCTACAATAGACTTATGCTAGATTTAAATGATTACGGTATCAAAATGTGGGAAGCAGACAAAATTGCCTCCTTTAGAAAAACATTATTGGCTTGGTATGATCAGGAAAAGCGTGATCTGCCCTGGCGCCGGACAAAAAATCCCTACTGCATCTGGGTCTCTGAAATTATGCTCCAGCAAACTCAGGTGACAACCGTTATTCCCTACTATGAACGTTTTTTGGACTGGTTTCCAAGCATTCAGGATTTGGCTCAGGCGCCCGAAGAACGATTGCTTAAAGCTTGGGAAGGCTTGGGGTATTACTCCCGTGTGCGCAATATGCAGACCGCTGCCCGGCAAATTATGGAAAAGCATGGCGGTCAGTTCCCCAATACTTATGATGCTATCGCTAAGTTAAAAGGAATCGGTCCTTACACAGCCGGAGCTATTGCCAGTATCGCTTTTGACCTGCCGGAGCCGGCAGTTGACGGCAATGTCATGCGGGTGATGGCTAGGCTCTTTGAAGTTGACTATGATATTGGCGATCCTAAAAATCGAAAGATTTTCCAAACTATCACCAAAATACTCATTGATCCGAAGCGACCCGGAGATTTTAACCAAGCTCTAATGGACCTGGGAACAGATATTGAAGCAGCCAAGAATCCACGGCCGGAAGAAAGTCCTGTTCGCTCTTTCAGCGCTGCCTATCTTCACGGGACAATGGATAAGTATCCGATTAAACTGCCTAAGAAAAAGCCGCGGCCTGTGCAGATTCAGGCCTTTGTCATCCGCAACCAAAAGGGCGATTTTCTGCTTGAAAAAAATAATAAGGGACGTTTATTGGGAGGCTTTTGGACATTTCCGCTTCTGGAAACGGACTTTATCAGCCAACAGCTAAGTCTCTTTGAAAACGACGGGACCACTGTTTTAGAAACGCAGTCGCAAAAACACCTCTTTTCAGAGGATTATAAGCTCACTGTCAACTGGTCCGATAACATTTTTCAGCCTGTCAAGCACACTTTCAGCCATCAAAAATGGCAAATTGAGCTGATAGAAGGATTCACGGCAAGCGACAGTCTGCCAGCCAAACATGAGCTTCGATGGGTTTCTGCCAAAGAGTTTGACCGTTTTCCCATGGCGACACCTCAGAAAAAAATGATAGAAGCCTATTTGAAAACTATAGACTCCAAAAAATGTTAAAATCACCTGCCTGTCCTTGCAAAATCATCTCAGAAATGATCTTTGACTGAGCAAAAATGTTTATTTAAGCTTTCTGAAAGAATTCTTTAAGCCTATCTTAAGGAAACGTTCGTACACTATAGTCATCCTAGCAATAGGAATCCCAAAACTTTCACCGAACACTGTTCGGTATCCGTCACTGTAAGGAGCTAAAGCTCAAACGGTGAGCGTATCTTTTTCATAAATCTCCTAAAAGCAGCCCAACTTTTGTTGGGTTGTTTTGCTGTTAAAATAGTAACAACTAATGTAAACTTTCACCGAACATGTTCGGTATCACTGTAAAGAAGCTAAAACTCAAACAGTGAACGTATCTTTTCCATATCAGTGGCTGCCAGTCATCTTCTCGCGGTTTTACCGCTTAAGCTGACAGTAGCTGCTGCATGTGTATTCGTACGACCTGAAGGTCTACGACTGCGGTAAAATCTCCTAAAAGCAGCCCAACTTTTGTTGGGTTGTTTTGCTGTTAAAATAGTAACAACTAATGTAAACTCTCACCGAACACTGTTTGATATCCGTCACTGTAAGGAGCTAAAGCTCAAACAGCGAGCGTACCTTTTTCATAGCAGTGACTGCTAGTCATCTTCTCACGGCTTTGCCGTTTAAGCTGACAGTAGCTGTTGCATACGTATTCGTACGGCCTGAAGGTCTACGACTGCGGTAAAATCTCCTAAAAAAGGCCCTGAGAAATCAGGGTCCTTTTTGTCTTAAATTTTATAGGAGCGAGGAAAATTATCTACCGGATAAAACTGCCCCGCTCCTTTTGCTGCTAATCGCGCAATTATTAACCAAGTTCAGCTACGATAGCCTTAAGCTGATCCTTGGTATGAACACCGGCTACTTGTTTAACAACTTCGCCGTTTTTCTTGAAGAGAAGTGTCGGAATGCTCATGATGCCAAATTGCTGTGCTGTATTAGGATTTTCATCAACATCAATTTTGACAATTTTGAGTTCGTCTTCGTCCAATTCTTCTGAAAGCTGTTCAAGGATGGGAGCCTGCATGAGACAAGGACCGCACCAAGTTGCCCAGAAATCAACAAGAACAAGACCGTCTTTTGTTTCTGCTTCAAAGGTTGTATCTGTGACTGCTTTTGTCATAGTAGTTTTCCTCCATTGTTTTTATAAGCTTATTCTACACTAAAAGATATTATTTGCCTAATATTTGCTACGCTATTTGAAGGTGACGATTGTTGCTCCTGAACCGCCTGCATTTTGCGGGGCATAGCCAAATTCTTTAACATTCTTATTGCGGCGTAAATACTTGGTGACACCTTCTCGGATAACACCTGTTCCAATCCCGTGGATAATATCTACCTGAGCCATATTATTGAGCAGTGCCTGATCAATGAACTCATCCAGCTCCTGCATAGCTTCCTCATAACGCTTGCCGCGTAAATCAAGCCGAGCTCTGGGAGCTTTTTGAGAGTTTCTTTTGACCACCTGAACGTGTTTTTTCTGCGGATTTTTGACACTGTCTTTTTTCACTAAGTCAAATTCACTTTCCTGCAAAGTCATTTTGATTAGTCCGACCTGAGCTTCCCAGCGGCCGTCCTTAAGCTGCTTGACAAGAGTTCCCCTTTGCCCGTAGCTGCTGACGATAATATCGTCTCCCACCCGGGCTGCCCGTTTTTTCTTGGCCTTTTTTAAGACCTTGTTTTTAGATAAATCAATATCGGGCGCCAAGGTTTTAAGCTGCCTTTTGGCTTCGATGACTTCATGAGGCTTAAGCTGCGACTTGGCATGAAGATTCTTGAGAATGTCATCACTTTCTGCCAAAGCCTTATCAACTATATCCTGAGCCTGGGCTTTTGCTTTGTCCAATTCTTTATCTCTGGCATGTGAAAATTCATTATAAAGTTTTTTAACAGCACGATTAAACTTGAGATTCTCCTGTTCTACCTCACGGATATTATCCAGACGCCTGCGGCTTTCGATTGTCTGATTTTCCAAGCGTTCAATAATTCGATTGACATCAGAATCCGTATCTGTCAGATTTTCAGCTTCTGAAACAATAATCTCTGACAGTCCCAGACGGCGGGCTATTTCAAAGGCATTGGAACGCCCCGGCACTCCCTGCATGAAATGATAAGTCGGACTGAGAGTCACCATATCAAATTCCATGCTGGCATTTTCCACATAATCAGCTTCAATGCCATAGGCCTTGAGTTCGGGATAATGGGTGGTCACCATTGTCTTAATATCCGACAGACGCAGGTGCTCCAGTATACTCATGGCCAAGGCTGCGCCTTCCTGTGGGTCTGTCCCCGCGCCAAGTTCATCAAAAAGAACCAAGCTGTCCTTGTCAGCTGTCTGCAGGATATCAACGATATGCGTCATGTGGCTTGAAAAAGTTGACAGACTTTGTTCAATAGACTGCTCATCACCGATATCAGCAAATATTTCTTTAAAGACAGCTGCTTTGCTCCCTTGGTCAGCCAAAATGGGAAGGCCCGACTGAGCCATCAGCTGGGTCATGCCCAGTGTCTTCAGCATAATCGTCTTACCGCCTGTATTGGGACCGGTAATTAAGATGGCAGTTGTATCCGTGCCAAAATGCAGATCATTCGCGACCGGATGAGTCAGGAGAGGATGCCGGACGCCCAGCAGCTGAATGGTTTTATCTGCTGTCAAGCTGGGAATGGACGCTTGATACTCTCTCATATAAAGATACTTGGCACGGGCAACATCAAGATGCCCAAGCAGCCAAGCATTGTTTCTGATAGAGGCGGTCTCAGGGCGCAGCCTGTCAGACAAGGCTTGCAAAATACGCATTACTTCATGGCGCTCATCAGCACGCGCCTGTGTCATGTCCTCATTGAGGTTGACAACAGCTCTGGGTTCAATATAGACAGTACTTCCAGAGGCGGAAATATCATGAACGACACCTGCAATCCGGTGGCGATAGGTATTTTTGACAGGCAAAACACTGCGGCCGCTGCGGCTGGCAATCAGATTTTCAGCCAGCAAGTCTCCCTGCTTTTTTAGCATTTCCTGAAGAATCTGGCGGATTTGCTGCTCATTCTGCTGAATTTTGTGGCGAATCTGCGTTAATTCCGGACTGGCAAAATCTTCAATAAAGCCGCTGTCGTTTATAGCCTGCAGGCTTCCCTGCAGATCAGGAAAACGCTCAATTTTTTCAAACAGGCCGTCCAAAGCGGTTAATGAAACATTCTCCAAATTATCATAAAAGCCACTAATCTCGGCTGATATTTGCAGAACCCGCTTAAGTGCAAGGAGTTCTTGAATATTGAGATCGGCTCCTAATTCTAAGCGGCGCAGGCTCTCGGAAACATCCTGACTGTGACCGAAGCCAAAAGAGCCGTACTCTTGATAAATCTGTTCAATATCTGCCACCTCTTCAAAAGAACGCTCTATCTTAGCCTTATCAGCCATCGGCAGCAAACCGTCTAACTCTATTTGCCCTTGCTCGGTTTGCAGAAAACCGGCAAATTGTTTTTTGACCTTATCAAATTCTAAGGCCGTTAAAATCTTTGTATTCATGGCTTTATTATACCATAATGCAGCAAAATGCCAGATACTAAAAACCTTAACAAAAAAAGTGAGGTCAGTCCTCACTTTAATACTGCTGCTATCCAAAAATGATTGACAATCCATGAAAATAAGGGAAAGTTAATCAGCAGACGAATCACCCAGCTTCCCGCCAGAAAATTCTGGACTGCAGCAACGGGAATCGTTGCTAAGATACTGAAAAAAAGATTGAATGACAGCACACTCACCAAAACGGCTAAGCTCCCGCTGACATAGGCAAAAACAGGCCTGTCAAAACGATCCAGCCTGACAAAATGCACAAAAATACCAATCAGTCGAAAAATCAGATAAGCCAAGACGTAAAGGCTAAAAAAGGACAGCCCCGCATAAAATACCTTGTCCAATTCGAACAGGCCTACTGAGCTGAAAAAAGTAACAGACGCACCCTCGCTGGCATTGGAATACGGCACCCACAGCGTCAGCAGCTGAGCCAGTCGCTTATAGTAAGCCGCCGCAATTCCCAGTGAAATTAAGCTGGCTGCAAAGTAATAGGCCTGTAAGATAATGCCTCGGTGATAGCCGATATAAAAATTCCAAGCTAAAAGCAAGAGAATCAAAAGCGATATCATTTTTTATCTCCGCTGCGCTGTGCCCGGCCTTTCAGAAGAGATAGTTCTTTCGTCCTGAATTTTTCCAGCTCTTCTTCTTTTTTATCGAAATCAATTTCTCGGCTGAGCTGGGTCGATAGGGCATTGATAGCCATTAAAATAGCAATCGTTTCATCATCGGCCTGAGGTAATTTTTCTTTAATGGCGTCATATTTTTCTTTAGCAACCCGTTCAATCTCTTCCATAAAGAGATTGTCTTTGTCAGTTGTCAGTGTTAATGTTTTTTCACCAAATGTGAATTTGTAACGATTTTTACTTGTCATAAGTCCACCTCGAATTTTATTATAGCGTAAAATCTTTTTTTCGTAAATTAGAGATTTTTTAATTTCTTTCCAAAAACCTCTCTCAAGCAAGCAAAATAGGAGAAAATTTCTTTTAAAATTTTTGTAAAAAATTTTTGGTTAACCTTTTATCACTTATATTACATTAGAATATTCCAAAGATTTGCTTTTTTATGCTAAAATATAGGTTATGAATACTTTTGTTCTGCAGCTCGACGAAAAGGCTGTCCAAGACATGATCCACAAGCTCGGCAGCTATCGCGTCCAAAACAGCAATGCTTACGTTCGTTTTGCTGCCAAGTTTAAAGAGACTACAATCCTGATTTACACCTCAGGCAAGGTTGTTTTCCAAGGAAAAAACATTTCAGAAGCTGCTCACACTTTAGGTTTTCAGGCAGAGCCTGCCCATCAAGATGAGCAAAGCAGCAAAAATCTTTCTCTCATTGGTTCTGATGAAGTGGGAAACGGATCTTATTTTGGCGGTCTGGCAGTGGTTGCCAGTTTTGTCCGGCCTTCCGATTATCCTTTTTTAAAAGGGCTGGGCGTAGATGATTCTAAAAATCTGACAGACAGTAAAATTCGGCAGATTGCCCCCTTATTAGAGGAAAAAATACCGCATAAGGCTCTGCTTTTGACACCTCAAAAATATAATCAGGTAGTAGGCCCAAAACACAGGCACAATGCTGTTTCTGTTAAAGTCGCTATGCACAATCAGGCCATCTTTTTGCTTTTGCAGGAGGGAATAACACCTGATAAAATTGTTATCGACGCCTTCACCAGCTTCAATAATTATCAAAAATATGTGAAGCATGAAGTCAATCGTTTTTCTAATCCTATCAGTCTGGAAGAAAAGGCAGAAGGAAAGTATCTGGCAGTAGCTGTCAGCTCTATTATCGCTCGGAAACTCTTTTTAGACAATCTTGCTGCTTTAAGTCAGGAGATCGGTTTTAACCTGCCCAGCGGTGCAAGTTCTCAATCCGATAAAACAGCCAGTCAGATTTTAAAAGCTTACGGAGAAGACGGGCTCAGACGCACAGCCAAACTCCATTTCAAAAACACAGAAAAAGCTTATCAACTACTAAAATAATAAGGATGGTATCATGAAAAGATTTTTAAAAGAATGGGGACTCTTCTTGTCCTTCTTTATCGTTTTCGGGCTCTTGCGCCTCTTTGTCTGGTTCCCGGTTCAGGTAGACGGCCACTCTATGGATCCTACTTTAGCTGACGGAGAGCACCTTATCGTTGTAAAAACGGCATCTATTGAACATTTTGACATTGTTGTAGCTACCGAAGGTGACAAACATATCGTTAAACGTGTTATCGGCATGCCCGGCGACACCATCACCTATAAAAACGACATGCTTTCGATCAACGGCAAAAAAGCAAATGAAACCTATCTGAAGCAATATAAGAAAAAATTTGCTGAGGACAGATTGTACAAAACCTATTCTTACAATCCCTATTTCCAAGAACTCGCTTCAAAATCCACCGCCTTTACCACAGACAGCCAAGGAAATGCCAGCTTTACTATTAAAGTGCCCAAAAATCGCTATCTTCTTTTGGGAGATGACCGGATTGTCTCCAAGGACAGCCGTCAGGTCGGGACTTTTTCTAAGGACAAGCTGGTGGGTGAAGTGAAAGTCCGCTTCTGGCCGCTCAACGCTGTTCGTTTTATTTCAAATAAATAAGAAGACTTTCAATTCAACGGGAGTTGGAAATAAACTCAGACAGCTTTGAGACTATTTCCGCTCTCGATTTTTTATAAGGAATGATTATGACTTATTATTTTTCAGGCACTATTGAGCGTGTTATCTTTGAAAACGCCAGTAATTTTTTTAAGATTATTCTTTTGGAAATCGATGATACCGACAGTGATTTTGATGATTTTGAAATCATTGTTACAGGAACCATTGCCGATGTCATTGAAGGAGAAAACTACACCTTTTGGGGAGAGATGACCCAGCATCCCAAATACGGTCAACAGCTGAAAGTTGAGCGTTACGAGCGTGCCAAACCCTCTTCTGCCGGCCTCATTAAATATTTTTCCAGCGAACATTTCAAGGGAATCGGACGAAAAACAGCCGAAAAAATCATCCAGCTTTACGGCGATGAGCCTATTGATAAAATTTTAGAAGATCCCGGTAAACTAAGCACTATACCGGGTCTCTCTAAAGTCACTAGAGAAAAATTCATCAGCAAACTGCGCCTCAATTACGGGACCGAACAAATTTTGGCCAAGCTGGCTGAATACGGTTTGAGCACTAAACTCGCCGTTCAAATTTTCGATCACTATCGAGAAGACAGTCTGGATATTATCAATGAAAATCCTTATCAGCTGGTTGAAGATATTCAGGGCATCGGCTTCAAACTGGCGGACCAGCTGGCTGAGCAGCTGGGAATAGAAAGCGACGCCCCCCAGCGCTTTCGCGCGGCTTTAGTCCATACTCTTCTGGAGACTTCCATCAATAAGGGCGACACCTACATTGAAGCTAAAGAATTACTGGAAAAGGCCATTTTTATCCTTGAGGAGTCAAGGCAGGTGGAACTTGATCCCAGTCAGGTAGCCCATGAGCTGAGCCAGCTTATTGTTGAGGATAAGGTGCAAAATATTGATACTAAGATCTTTGATAATACACTTTTCTATGCGGAAATCGGCATTCAAAAACACCTCTCCCGTATTCTTGATCAGCCGTTAAAAAAGCCCATTGACGATAAAGACATCGAAGCTGAAATCAGCCATGTTCAAGAAGACTTCACCATTCACTATGACATTACTCAAAAGGAAGCTATCCAAAAGGCACTTCAAAACAAAATCTTTCTTTTAACCGGCGGACCGGGAACAGGAAAAACAACGGTTATCAATGGTATCATTAAAGCCTATGCCGGCCTTCATAACCTTGATCTCAGCAGCAGCGATATTCCTATTATTCTAGCTGCACCGACTGGCCGGGCAGCCAGACGCATGAATGAATTGACCGGCCTTCCCAGTGCGACTATCCACCGCCATCTGGGCTTAAACAGCGACAGTGACTACCAAGCGCTTGAAGATTTCTTGGACTGTGATTTAATTATTGTTGATGAATTTTCCATGGTAGATACCTGGCTGGCCAATCAGCTGTTCAGCGCTATCGCATCAGACACACAGGTTATTATTGTCGGTGACAGTGATCAGCTCCCTTCTGTCGGTCCGGGGCAGGTCCTAGCTGATTTACTGAAAATCAGCTCGCTGCCGCAGGTCTCACTAACCAAGATTTTCAGACAGTCTGAGGATTCAACGATTGTCACCTTGGCCAGTCAGATTCGTCAGGGGATTCTCCCTGCTGATTTCACAGCAAAAAAGGCCGACCGCTCTTATTTTGAGGCCCAGAGCAATCACATTCCTCCCATGATAACCAAGATTGTCAAATCTGCTCTTAAAAGCGGCATTGCAGCTCAGGATGTTCAAATTCTGGCACCTATGTACCGCGGACAGGCAGGCATTAACAACCTTAACACACTGATGCAGGATCTCCTCAATCCCTTAGCCGGGCAGCTGGAATTTCAGTTCAATGAGCTGCGTTTCCGCAAAGGTGATAAGGTGCTTCATCTGGTAAATGATGCTGAAATCAATGTTTTTAACGGTGACATCGGCTACATCACTGATTTGCTGCCGGCAAAATACACTGAATCCAAACAGGATGAAATTATCATGGATTTTGAAGGAACCGAGATTTCCTATCCTCGCAATGAATGGAGCAAGATTACACTGGCCTACGCCATGAGTATCCATAAATCTCAAGGCAGTGAGTTTAAAGTCGTCATTCTGCCTATCACGCGTCAGGGAGGGCGGCTCCTGCAGCGCAATCTCGTTTATACGGCCATCACACGCTCCAAAAGCAAGCTGATAATGCTCGGTGAAATCGCAGCCTTTGATTACGCCGTTAAAAATCAGGGAACTATGCGCCGAACCTATCTTGTTGAACGGTTTGAAGGTCCAAAGACCAATCAGGTTCCGACTGATCCATCAAATACAGAGCAAACCGAAGAAAATCCGCTGTCATCTGAAAAAGACTCCTATATCCTGACTGAAGATAATCTATTGACTATCGATCCTATGATCGGCCTGTCCCAAGCTGACTTTGACATCTTCTTTAAAAATTAGCTGACCTATATTCCAGATTAACTTCTTGGATCAAAGAGTGCTGAAAGGGTGATTGTTCACACAGGCTTTAAGACAGTGAATTGTCTGTTTGCCCTGTTTTCAACGGCTGTAGTTTATGTTAAAATAAGTTTGTGTTATCAAACACAGGCTTTTTTAATTTTAGGAGGTTTATATGGTATCATACGAAAAAGTAAGGCAGGCACTTAAAACCAGCACAATCGCCGTTGCTGTTCTTAGTATCTTAAATATTATTGGAGCAATTTTGGGGCTGATCAATGTTTTTTCAGTACTTCGAGCTTTTAAAAACGGGACAATTGATAAATATAACTTATCAGCAGAGCAATTAGAATCTCTCAAACAAACGATCTCCTCAACGGGTATCATGATTGTGATTGTTTCACTCATCGTTCATATCACCATCACTGTTTTTTGCTTTATCAATTTATCAAAATTAAAGCAAGAACAGTCTGTCAGCTCCATTCCTTATTATTTAGGGATTGCAGTGTCAACTTTGAACATAATTTTGAACATTATTTATTTCTCTATGTTCAATAAATTTTCAGTCTATGCGTTCTTGATCCAAGCTGCCTATATTGTTCTGTATTTCTACGCCATTCAAAAAGCAAGAACACTGGCAGGAAAAGAAGAAGAGGAATAGTTTTCCAATTCACAGCTGAGAGCGGTACAGAAATCAGTCATTCAAAGCAGATTGGCGAATTCTGCTTTCCTACAGCTGATTAGGGAACTGTTGCAGTTATCACTTGTGCAGCAAGGCTTTAGACTATAAAAAACAGGAAGGTGAGACAAAAGTATCTCACCTTCCCGTTTTTTTTTTTTAACTATTTATAGTGCTAAAAACTATCATTAGTTGTCATTATTTCTGCCAAAACCTTTCAAAAATAAAATTAGCATTGTCTTTTTCTGAAATTTTTTTCACCTGTAAAATGCCTAGTTTTGCTGCTTTTTGCTGCTTTTTGAATTTTTTATTAAAAAAGCTATTGCTTTTTTCATGAAAACGTTTTACAATAATAATGTTCTTAAATTTCTTTAACAAAGGAGAATTTTGTGACTTCTTGCAAGGAGCATTATTCTTTTTAATTGAGAAAAAATATTTATAAGGAGGAAGAACAAGAATGGCTATCGGAATCATTATCGCCAGTCATGGTGAGTTTGCCGCTGGTATTCATCAATCTGGTTCTATGATCTTTGGCGATCAAGAGAAAGTTCAAGTTGTTACTTTCATGCCAAGTGAAGGACCTGATGACCTTTATGCCAAATTCAACGATGCAATTGCTGCATTCGATGCGGATGATGAGATTTTAGTTCTGGCTGACTTGTGGAGCGGATCTCCATTTAATCAGGCCAGCCGTGTCATGGAAGAAAATCCTGACCGTAAATTTGCGATCATCACCGGACTTAATTTGCCAATGCTGATTCAAGCCTATACAGAACGCATGATGGATGCGTCTGCCGGGGTTGAAAAGGTAGCTGCAAATATTATCAAAGAGGCCAAGGATGGTGTCAAAGCCCTCCCTGAAGAGCTGCAGCCCAAAGAAACTGCTCCTGCGGCCGCTGTTGCAAGCGCTGCGCCTCAAGGTTCCATCCCAGAAGGAACAGTTATTGGTGATGGTAAGCTCAAGATCAACCTTGCCCGTGTTGACACCAGACTTTTACATGGACAGGTCGCTACCAACTGGACACCGGCTTCTAAGGCTGATCGTATCATCGTAGCATCTGATACCGTAGCAAAAGACGAGCTGCGCAAAGGTCTGATCAAGCAAGCCGCACCAGGCGGTGTTAAAGCCAATGTTGTTCCAATTAAGAAATTGATTGAAGCAGCCAAAGACCCTCGTTTCGGCAATACGCACGCGCTGATTCTTTTTGAAACACCTCAAGAAGCTCTTGAAGCGATCGAAGGCGGTGTGCCGATCAAAGAATTAAACATCGGTTCAATGGCTCACTCAACCGGAAAAACAATGGTCAACAATGTTATTTCCATGGATAAAGATGATGTCGCAACTTTCGAAAAGCTCCGCGATTTAGGCGTGAAATTCGATGTTCGTAAGGTTCCAAACGACTCCCAAAAAGACTTGTTTGAACTCATTGAAAAAGCTCACGTGCAATAAAGATAATATGACTGTTCCTTGAAACAGGCCCATTATCTTCTCGTGTGCTCTTTATTAATTTATTTATAACTTAATCAAAAAGGAAGGATGTAGAAACATGTCAGATATTTCTATTATTTCTATGATTTTAGTCGTTATCGTCGCCTTCTTCGCAGGGTTAGACGGTATTCTCGACCAATTTCAATTCCACCAACCGCTTGTCTCATGTACATTGATCGGTTTGGTGACAGGCCATCTTGAAGCAGGTATTATCCTTGGTGGCTCACTTCAAATGATTGCTCTCGGCTGGGCAAACATTGGTGCAGCAGTTGCACCGGATATTGCCTTAGCAGCAACTGCTGCCGCTATCATCATGATAAAAGGCGGTGACTTTAGTCAGCGCGGTATCGGTGTTGCAACTGCTGTGGCTGTACCATTGGCTGTTGCCGGACTTGCACTTACCATGATCGTCCGGACCCTTTCCGTCGCTATCGTCCATGGTGCTGATGCGGCCGCTAAAAATGGCAACATCGCTGGGGTTGAACGTGCCCACTTCACTGCCCTTCTCCTGCAAGGCCTTCGTATTGCTCTCCCTGTAGCTCTTCTGCTGGCTCTTCCTACATCAACTGTACAATCGATGCTCAATGCGATTCCTGACTGGCTGGCAGATGGTATGACTATCGGCGGTGGTATGGTTGTTGCCGTTGGTTATGCTATGGTTATCAACATGATGGCAACTCGTGAAGTTTGGCCGTTCTTCGTTCTCGGTTTTGTCTTTGCAGCCCTTAGTGATTTGACTTTAATCGCTCTTGGTGCAATCGGTGTTGCTATGGCTCTTATTTACCTCAACCTTTCAAAACAAGGCGGTTCCGGCAACGGTGGTTCAGCCGGCGGTTCCGGAGATCCAATCGGCGACATCTTAGAAGACTACTAGAAAGGAGCGATTAACATGGCAGAAAAAATTCAATTAACACAATCTGATCGTCGTAAAGTTTGGTGGCGCTCCACTTTCCTGCAAGGTTCTTGGAACTATGAACGGATGCAAAACTTGGGCTGGGCTTACGCACTTATCCCCGCCATCAAAAAACTTTATACATCAAAAGAAGAGCGTTCTGCTGCTTTGGAACGCCATCTGGAATTCTTTAATACCCACCCTTACGTAGCTGCTCCTATTATGGGGGTTACCCTCGCTCTGGAAGAAGAACGTGCTAATGGTGTTGAAATTGATGATGCAGCTATTCAAGGGGTTAAAATCGGTATGATGGGACCTTTAGCCGGTATCGGTGATCCGGTCTTCTGGTTTACCATTCGTCCTATCCTCGGTGCCCTTGGTGCGTCTATTGCATCTTCAGGCAACATCCTTGGTCCAATCATTTTCTTCTTTGGCTGGAATATTATCCGTATGGCCTTCTTGTGGTACACACAAGAATTTGGTTACAGAGCAGGTTCTGAAATTACAAAAGACCTCTCCGGCGGTATTCTCAAAGATATTACCAAAGGTGCTTCTATCTTAGGTATGTTCATCTTGGCTGCTTTGGTAGAACGTTGGGTATCTATTAAATTTACTGTAGGTCTTCCGTCAACACCACTTGCCAAAGGAGCTTATATTGAATTTCCTAACGGCAGTGTCTCAGGCAAGCAATTACAAACAATTTTGGGTCAAGTTAATGACGGACTCAGCTTAACACATGACAAAGTAAACACGCTGCAAGGTCAGCTGGACTCCTTGATCCCAGGTCTTATGGGCTTGCTCCTTACTTTCTTATGTATGTGGCTGCTTAAGAAAAAAGTTTCTCCAATCACAATCATTATTGGACTCTTTATCGTTGGTATCGTAGCCCATGTTATTGGATTGATGTAATATCAAGCTATTCATATCATTAAAAATTCCTTAGAGTTTTGTTGATATACTCCCCTAATGGTGACAGTGAAAAATTTCATTGAGCCCACAGGGGAGTTTTTTAGCGCTCAAAGGCTGAGCAGCTAAGTCAGAAGACCTTAGACCTATAACTGATTATCGCTATTTTTGCTATCTAAAATAGCGCAAGCTTTCTTTTTTTGATATAATAAAACATATTATTCAGGAGTAAGTTATGGTACAATCAATCAATACAAAAGTGGAATACACTGGTAAGGGCGTTTCTTATCTGGGAATCGGTGGTAAAGTCGGAAAATTTCTCTTAGGCGATCGCGGGTTTGAATTTTATAATGATAATAATGTTGAACACTTCATTCAGATTCCTTGGGGAAGCATCCTTGAAATGGGTGCCAACGTCAGCCGAAGAAAAGTCAGCCGCCATTTTGAGATTGTTACTGACCAAGGTAAATTTCTCTTTGCCTCGTCTGATTCAGGTAAAATTTTAAAAATATCCCGCCAGCATATTGGCAATGATAAGGTTGTGAGGTATCCCAGCCTCATTCAAAAAATCGCTTCGCGTTTTAGCAGAAAACACAAAGCAGCTAAGAATTAAACGTTTAATCTTATTTCTTATAAATAAGGCAATAAAAAATGCTGAAGAGGTCTTCAGCATTTTTTAGTTATCATAGTCGCCAAAAGGCAGCCAGCTGTCAATTTTCATGATAAATTGTTTCAAGTTCAAGAAATCAAACAGCTTTATTCTCAAAATTTCGACCAAGGTGGAAACCACATAGATAAGAAAAGCCGTTCCCAAAATCAGAAAAGGAAAAAGCCAGATGGGCGCCGTGACAAACGATTCAAAACCATCCTCTAAGAAAAAGCGAACCATCAAAGGATTGAGGTGGAACAGATAAACTCCCAGCGTTGTCGGAGCCAGCAGCTTGATTAACTTGAAAAAGCGGCTGCCCTTTTTTATCTCTAGGGTTGCAAAGAAAATAAAAATGGCTAGGGCTTCACAAAGAAGCGTCGGCGATGTGTACCAATACCAAATATCACCAATGAGCAGTTTAGCAGTTAGCGTTGCAGCCATAGCTGTCAGAGCAATCAATAGGATCAGCCTGCGGCTGAACAGTTTTTTCAAATCAAGCCGCTGCAAATAAGCACCGATAATATAAAGGACAATCAGCCAATTCATGCTAAAGCCCTTAGCAAAGGAAAATTCATCCACCTTCGTATTAAACAAGACCGGAAGCACAGAAAAAAAGACAATCGCCAAAATGACTAGATGCTTTAAATCTTTTGTCCTCAGCCTTTTTAAAGCGATGTTTAAAATAGGCATAAAAATCAAAAGGCCGAAATAGGCTGTCACATACCAATACTGTCCTGTGATAATAGGAAAGAAGGCCTCAATCCAGTCATGATAGGTTACCGGTTTTTGTAAAAACGTAAAGATAGCCGTAAAGGCAAATGTATAAAAGAACACCTGCAGCCATAAAGAAAGGCATTTTGAATATCGGTAATGCGAATGGGCGCCGACATAGCCGCTAATCAAGGCATAGCAGTTAACAGCACTGTAAGCCAGCACCTGAATGCTCCAGGTCACAAAATAATAAGGATCAAAATCCTCCTCTACAGTTGAGCGGATACCGCCCTTTCCCAAAACATGGGTGACGACAATCATAAACATGGCAAAAATACGAAGAAAATCGATCCCAGAATTGTAGTGTGAACGTCCTTTTTCTCTAATATTTTCTTTCATCGTTTTACTATTCTAACACAGGAAACGGGCAAACGGAAAAATGTTTTAAATTTGAGATATTTTGTTAAATCAATTTCATAAAATTAATGATTCTGAACAGGCGATTTCTCATTTTTTCGTATTTACATTCTATTTTAAATCTTGTATAATGAAAACAACGGATAAGTAGCATCGAATCTTTTTCAGAAAGCCTGCGGCTGCTGCGAGCAGGTAAAGAAACCATGTGAAATTCTACCGTGAAAATTTTTGATGACAGTAATTAAGAGCACAGAATGTGAAGCTGGATGGAACCGCGCTTAAGGCGCTCCAGCAAGTCACTGCCTGTGTTTTTATTTTAAGGAGAAAATATGTTAGATATTAAACGCATTCGCAATGATTTTGACCGTATCGCTGAAAAACTAGTCAGCCGAGGTGTCAGTCAGGATAGCTTACAAGAACTCAAAGACCTTGATGCAAAACGCCGGTCTCTTCTCATCCAGTCTGAGGAAGCCAAGGCCGAACGCAACACAGCATCTGCAGCTATCGCACAGGCTAAACGCAATAAAGAGGATGCTTCTGCACAGATTGCGGCCATGCAAAAATTATCAGCGCAGATCAAAGCAACTGATGCTGAACTGGCTGAAACTGATGACAAACTGAATCAGATCATAACGGTCTTGCCCAACACACCTCACGAAAGTGTTCCTCTAGGAGCTGATGAAGATGAAAACGTTGAGGTCCGCCGCTGGGGAACTCCCCGTGAATTTGACTTTGACATCAAGGCTCACTGGGATCTGGGCGAAAATCTCGATATTTTAGATTGGGAACGCGGGGCCAAGGTCACAGGGTCACGGTTCCTGTTTTACAAGGGACTGGGGGCTCGTTTAGAGCGGGCCATCTATAACTTCATGCTCGATGAACATGCTAAAGAAGGCTACACAGAAGTTATTCCGCCATACATGGTCAACCATGAGTCCATGTTTGGGACAGGCCAATATCCTAAATTCAAAGAAGATACCTTTGAATTGGCAGATACTGACTATGTTCTCATTCCGACAGCTGAAGTTCCACTGACCAATTATTATCGCGATGAGATCATTGACGGCAAAGACCTGCCGGTTTACTTCACTGCCATGAGTCCTTCTTTCCGATCTGAAGCCGGGTCTGCCGGCCGTGACACTCGCGGACTTATCCGCCTGCACCAATTCCATAAGGTCGAAATGGTAAAATTTGCCAAGCCGGAAAATTCTTATGAAGAATTGGAAAAAATGGTAGCCAATGCCGAAAATATCCTGCAAAAGCTGGAGCTGCCTTACCGTGTCATTACTCTATGTACCGGCGATATGGGCTTCTCAGCGGCTAAAACCTACGATTTAGAAGTTTGGATTCCAGCTCAAAATACCTACCGCGAAATCTCTTCCTGTTCAAATACCGAAGATTTCCAAGCCCGCCGGGCTCAAATCCGCTACCGCGACGAAGCCGACGGCAAGGTAAAATTGCTCCATACACTGAACGGTTCAGGACTGGCTGTTGGACGTACCGTCGCAGCTATCCTTGAAAACTACCAAAACGAAGATGGTTCAGTTACCATTCCTGAAGCCCTCAGACCTTATATGGGCGGGGTTGAGGTGATTGGTCAAAACAGTAAATAACCTCAATAGATGCATCCCAAAAGCCCTCAAAAACAGCTATTTTTGGGGCTTTTCTTAACTGGACTTTTTAATTGATGTGTTTTCAAGATTAAGTTTGCTCTTTTGATAACTATGAACATTTCAGCTGTTTTAACCTTGATGAAAATCTATTTTTTGTTAATGAATGATTAAAAAATTAACAGAAAATATATAAAGTCTCACCCCTTTAACGTAAAAATTAATTTCATCTTTCTTTCAATCTTTTTGGGTTGGCAGGCAGGCAAAAAAGTTTTACAATGGCCTTGTTAGCTGAAAAGGCAGACAAAAAAATAAAGTAAAGGATGGCTATCTTATGACAAGTCAAGCATTGGAACGATTTGAAACAATGGATGCAAACGAACTCGCTGCTGTAGAAGGCGGATTTAGTTGGAGTGATTTCTGGGAAATTTCTAGGGTGATTGGAGGACCAATTCGTCTTCCTTATCCGGTCCTCTAATTTCATTGTTACCAGAAGTATAAAACATGCGTTTATGAAAAGCATTTTTATGCATCCGGCTGGAATCGGCTATGGTCCGGCAGCCTATGCCCAAAAAGTTGGACTATAAATTTATGATAAGGATTGAGTTCTGTACTCCACAGAGCTTAGTCCCTTTAACTTTACCTTGATTCATTTGTTGTTGTAGTAATAAATGTATTCGTAATAGCGTATTTTATCTGTACTACTTCTTCTCACCGTCCTTTCTTGTTATGCGTTTATTCAATAGAATTGATACTTTACCTACTGTAGTGAATTCTCTGGCTGTTATTATCGCTCTGGGATTAATAACAGTATTATTTACTTGCCGGAGTTATCAGATGGATAAACAAAAAAGGGTTGATTAAATAACAATCCTAGCTGTAAAATAAAAGTCCTTGAAAAGTATTTTTTGAGGACTTTTTTTATTGATTCATTTCAAAAATTTTCCAACTAAAAAAGACAAAAAATGGCTCATGTCAACTTTACAGCTGACAATGAGCCCAGATAAATGCACTATTAGGAATTTTTCTCGTTCTTATCTTTAATAGCAAAATAACGGGTGGCAGCAACAGCTTTTTGCCAGCCATGGTAAAGTTCTTGTGCTTCTTGGGCGGACATTGACGGCTCAAATCGCTGGCTGGCAACGAAGAGCTCTTTTAATTCCTCCGTATCCCGCCAGTAGCCGATTGCCAAGCCTGCTAAGAAGGCTGCCCCAAGGGCTGTTGTTTCCAGATTAGCTGCCCGTTCAATCGGTATTTGGAGAATATCTGCCTGAAACTGCATGAGATAGGTATTCATAGCCGCACCGCCATCCACCTGCAGCTGAGGAATAGCAATAGCTGTGTCAGCCTGCATGGTATCTATGACGTCTCGCGTCTGGTAAGCTAAGGACTGCAGAGTCGCTTTTACGATATCGTCATCAGTCGTTCCGCGGGTCAGCCCAAAAACTGCTCCGCGCGCTTCACTGTCCCAGTAAGGAGCCCCAAGTCCTGTAAAAGCAGGAACCAGATAGACTTCGTTATGGCTTTGGGAACGATAAGCCGCTGCTTGAGAATCCGGTGCTGATGCCAAAAGATGCAATTTATCGCGCAGCCATTGCAAAGCAGAGCCTGCTACAAAGACAGAGCCTTCCAAAGCATAGGTCACCTCTCCGTCTAAAACGTAAGCAATCGTCGTCAAGAGATTATTGGCTGATTTAATGGGCTTTTGACCTGTATTCATGACAATAAAAGCACCTGTTCCGTAAGTATTTTTGACCATTCCCTCTTCTAGAGCCAGCTGTCCAAAAAGAGCTGCCTGCTGGTCTCCAGCCATGCCGCAAATGGGAACGGAACTGCCAAAGAAATGAAAAGGAACTGTATAACCATATATTTCAGAATTCCCCCTTACTTCCGGCAAAAGACTGGCTGGAATATTGAGCAGGTCTAAAATTTCTTGATCCCAAGTCAAATCATTGATATTAAACAGCATGGTCCGGCTGGCATTAGAGTAATCAGTCATATGAGCCTCTCCGCCTGTCAAACGCCAGAGCAGCCAAGTATCAATCGTACCAAAGAGCAGCTCCCCATTTTCTGCCTGCTTTTGGGCACCTGGTACTTGGTCTAAGATCCAGCGAATCTTAGTAGCAGAAAAATAAGCATCAACAATTAACCCCGTTTTAGCATGGATCACCTCCTGATAACCGTCAGTCCTCAGCTTATCAGCAATACTGCTGGTCTGCCTGGACTGCCAGACAATCGCATGGTAGATGGGCAATCCTGTTGCCTTATCCCAGATAACCGTGGTTTCACGCTGATTGGTAATGCCGATGCCTGCAACCTGCTGAGGTTTAATACCAGATTCGATAAAAAGAGTTGCTAAGGTCGCCTGGACAGCATTCCAAATCTCATTGGCATCATGCTCAACCCAGCCGGGCTGCGGAAAATATTGGGGAAATTCTTTTTGGGCTTCATGTACCTTCTTTCCTGCTTTGTCGAACAGAATGGCCCGCGTTGACGTTGTTCCCTCATCAATTGCTAAAATATAAGATTCTGTCACCTGTCGTCTCCTTTTGATAACGTTTACAGACATTATACCCTACTCGCTTTCTTTTCTCAAGGCAAGAAAAAAGCCTCCTAGGAGACTTCTATTTTCTTTGATGAGACCTTACCAAAAGACATCAAAAAAATCTACTTGAGCCTACTTTTTGTCTGCCTTACCGTATTCTTTAAAAACGCCGAATAAAACCAGCACCATACCAATAAGGGCAAACATCATCTGCAGCATATTATTTGACGTTAAGAGAACCCAAATCCCTAAAAATAGGATTATCAATAAAAAAGGGACCATCAGATATTTTTTCATATTATTACCTCGTCTGGTGCGATTAGCTAACAGCTTTCGTAAAATGTAAAATACTTTTCAATGTTATCTTATCATTTTAGTTTGCAGTTTTTAAAAATTCGCAAATATGAAAATTTATTTTTACTTATTTGCATATGTGCAAATAAGGAGTCTGATTCTGAAAAGAAAATAGTCAGCTTGACAAAACAAATCCCATAAAATTTAAGTCAAAGCGGCCCAACATCTTTCATCTGGTTGCCTGATAATAAGGCATAAGCTTGTCAAATCCCTGAGCAAATTGATTCGTCAGTGTATTTAGATCTAATTTTTCTGATATAGGAATGTCATACTTAACCAAAACTTTTCGAACCTGACCGCTTGCAACTTTTTCCCGTAACTCCTGACGATTAGCTTCAGTTCCTGCAAGACGGTGGCTGAGTCCGTGTTCCTGAGCAAAATAATAAAGTGGTGCTTTTATAGGAAGTTCAAGGACCTGATGCTGCTTAAGAAGCGTCATTTCTGATTTTTTGCGTTCTACAAAACTGACTTCCACACTAATACCAAAGTCCTCAGACTGGCCATAGAGCCTGATGGCAAGACCAACATCAGACTGGCTGTCTTCTGGTCTTTTAAAATAACACCAAAAATGAGGTCTGGCTATCTGAGCCTGATTGGCCCAATTGCTGACACGAGTCATTTGAAAAGGAGAAACTTTAGGTTCCAGAGCTTTGGCAATTTCTGTAAATTCCTGACGGGCAGCCTGACCCAGAGACTTTAAGGCCATCATTTCTCCCGCTAGAGGCCCTGACTTTTCGGACTTGGTATATTTGAAGCCTTGCTGACTCAAATATTTTTGAATAGCTTGATACATCATAAACTCTTTTCCCTATCCATGAGGCTAGACACTTGCTAAACAGATAGCCTTTACTTACGTTTTCGAGCAATCAAACGAATTGGGGTGCCTTCAAACACAAAGGCCTCGCGGATTTGATTTTCCAGAAAACGCAGATAAGAAAAATGCATCAGCTCTTCTTCATTGACAAAAATAATAAAGGTCGGCGGTTTGACAGAAACCTGTGTCGCATAGAATATTTTAAGCCGGCGGCCTTTATCAGTCGGTGTTGGATTAACCGCCACTGCATCCATGATAACATCATTGAGTACCGCTGACGGAATACGCGTATTTTGGCTCTGGCTGATTTGTTTAATCATCTCCGGCAGCTTATTTAAACGCTGTTTGGTTAGAGCAGAGACAAAGATAATCGGTGCATAAGTGATATACTGGAAGTTATCTCTTAAATCAGCCTCCCACTGGGCAACTGTATGGTTGTCTTTTTTAATGGTATCCCACTTATTGACAACGAGAATTATGCCCTTGCCGGCTTCATGAGCAAAACCTGCAATACGTTTGTCATATTCCCGAATTCCCTCTTCAGCATTGATAACCATCAGCACAATATCAGAACGATCAATGGCACGCATGGCACGCATGACGGAGTACTTTTCAGTGTTTTCGTAAACCTTGCCGGATTTTCGCATACCGGCAGTATCAATCATGATAAATTCCTGACCCTCACTGTCCGTAAAACGCGTATCAACTGCATCACGCGTCGTACCGGCAACAGGACTTGCAATCACGCGCTCCTCTCCCAAAATAGCATTGATAAGACTGGACTTACCAACATTGGGACGGCCGATTAAGCTGAATTTTATCACATCAGGATTGTCTTCTTCGAGCTTTGTTGGGAGTTTCTGCACAATCGCATCGAGCACATCTCCGGTACCAATCCCATGCACAGATGAAACAGGATAGGGATCACCCAGACCAAGCGAATAAAAATCATAGATTTCACTGCGCATTTCAGGATTGTCAACCTTATTAACAGCAAGAATGACCGGCTTTTTGGTACGGTAGAGAATTCTTGCAACATACTCATCAGCATCTGTAATGCCTTCTCTGCCGGATACCACAAAGACAATAACATCAGCCTCTGTCATGGCAATATCAGCTTGGTGCTTGATTTGTTCCATAAACGGTGCATCAACATCATCAATGCCGCCTGTATCAATCAAAGAAAACTTACGGTTAAGCCACTCAGCACTTGCATAGATGCGGTCCCTTGTCACACCTTCAACATCTTCAACGATGGAAATGCGTTCACCGGCTATACGGTTAAAAAGCGTTGATTTGCCGACATTGGGACGGCCGACAATCGCTACGGTTGGTAAAGCCATTACTGCTCCTTCTTATCTTCTATTTTCACCTTCTAGGTGAACTTCTTTAGCTAAATAGCGAATCCGCTCCATGATACGCTTAGCCTGCCAAGTTTCGTCACTCCCGCGGATATTGCCCAATTTAGCCTCTAAATCTTTAAAACTATAGTTAGAGGTAAAAAAGGTAGGCAGCTCCTCTAACATGCGGTACTGTAAAATGACCTGCAAAACTTCGTCCCGAATCCAGGAAGTGCTCTGCTCTGCTCCTATATCATCCAAAATCAGGATTTCAGCTTTTTTGACAGCATCAATCTCATCCTTGACCGTTCCAGTATTGATGGCATTTTTCACATCAATAGTAAAGCTCGGAAAATGTAGCAGAGTAGTCGCAGCGCCTTTTTGCTCTGACAGTTCATGAGCCATGGCCGCCATCAGATAGGACTTACCAATCCCCATGTCTCCATAAAGATAGAGACCTTTTTGGTCAGAGCTGGGGTAGTTTTCAACAAAATCAGCAACCATCTTAAAGACGTCTAAACGTTTGACATCATCAAGACTGATATCATCAAAAGAAATGTTTTTATAAGATCTGGGAAGGCTGACCACATTGATGCGTTCCGAAACAGCCTGTCTCTTCTGAGATTCTTTGAGCTCCTTGGTTTCCAGATAAGAAACATCTGCATAGCCTGCATTCATGGTCAGAATCGGCTGATAGCCCTTGGCCACGTAATTTTCATCGTGATTTTTAAAGCGGTCGCGCTCTAAACGATACTGATTAAACTTAGGCAGACTGAGCTTAATCTGCTCCTGAGTCAAATGATGAGCAGCGATAAAATCAGCAATATCTTGGTCTGCCAAAATAGTCTGCATCATTTCTTCAGTATTGTAGTGCTTCTTAGTATCCTTTTTGGCCAGCGTTTGTCCAATCTTTTCCATCTACTCACCATCCTTTCTCAATCTGGCAAGCGTCTGACGTTTAATTTCCTCTAAACGTGCCTGCTCGTCTGCCGTTGTTTCATTCTTGTAATCCTGATTGCTCCACTCGGGAACATTGCTCTTTGTTTTGGCTTTTTCCTGATTTTGCTTCGTTCTGCGTTCTGAAAAAGCACGCATCTTTTCAACAGCCTGTTCCGCCGAAACGACCTTTTGATAGGCAAAGTCGTTGGCAATTTTCATCAAATAGCGCTTGTTGAGGTTGGCAGAATTCGTTTTGGACACCGTATATAAGACCATAACATTGATAACTTCATCCAAAAAGCTCATCTCTGCCAAATCAGCCAGCAGTTTCCTCTCATCTGCAGTAATCGCTGCGTGCCGCGCCTTCTTGATCTTTGCTAAGAAAACCTCAGGGCGGTCAAGCTTGGCCTCCTGAATAATAATCTGCTCTTCCTTAGAAAATTGACCGGCCGTATCAGCCTGCTTGGCCTGCTCTTTCTTCAGCTGCATGCGTTTGGTTGAAATCTTATGTTGACTGGCTGTCTCTTTGGCTAAAAGATAGGTTTCATACCAAGTTAGTTTATATTTTTCAGAAATCACATATAAAGCCACTGCATCTGTCCGTTCATCAGCAAACTGCAGGCCGTCTCTTGTCATCAAGTGTTTAAAACTGTCTAAATCAAAGTCTGTTTTGCTTTTAGCTGCTTCCTGCGGCTGAGGCTGCTCTTCTGTATAGCCAAAAACATCAGAAAACCGTTTGGATAGATTGCTGGCATCGTAAGGAACAGACACTTCCAGATGCTCCAAAGCAACCTGACCGATTTTTTGCTCTAGGAGATTGCGATAGACAGCATTTTTACAAAAGGCCTCAGCAGTTAAAGGCGCCAGCAATTTCACATAATAAAGGCCCTCTTTCTCATAAAAGGCTAAAAGATCCATGGCTGTCAAAAGAGACAGGGATTCTTCAAAACGAGCCATGCCAAATTGCGTATGGTTAAGAATTTCGCTGAATTTATGCCTTTTTTCACCATTATCAAAAAAACTGATAAAGTACTGATAAAGAGCCGCAGCATCACTGCCGATAATGGGCAAATAAAAGCGCATGAGGCTGACCGTATCAGGCAGAAGATAGTTCTGCCTGACATAGAGAAATTCATCAATCGGTTTCATCTAATTTACTCTTTTTCTTACTTCTGACGCGGTTGGTAATTTGCTGCAGGAGCGCTTCGATTTCATCAACATCCTTAAAACTGCGGTAGACACTGGCAAATCGAACATAAGTAATCTCATCCAGCTCCGCCAGCTCATCCATGACTAGGTTTCCTATAACAACACTGGAAACTTCGCTGTCATAATCACTGCGGATTTTTTGCTCAATATCATTGACAACTTTTTCAATAGCACTGCTGGAGACAGGACGTTTCTGAGCACTGCGGATAATGCCATTGAAAATTTTATCACGGGAAAATTGCTCTCTGGTTCCATCCTTTTTGACAACCAAAAGCGGCAGTTCTTCAATTCTTTCAAAGGTTGTAAAACGTGTATGGCAATTTTCACATTCTCGGCGGCGTCTGATAGTGTTGCCTTCCTCAGCCTGACGGCTGTCAACAACACTGGATTTTAAATAATTACATTTAGGACAACGCATGAAAACACCTCACTTCTTGATTCAGGTTAGTACTTTATTTTACCATATTTTGGTCTAGAACAAAAGTAAGCAGCAGCCAAATGAAACCTGTTCTGCCCCCACCGGTAATGCTTTTTATTCAGCACACCTCCGAACAAAAACAAAGGGCAGAAATTTCTTCCTCCCCTTTGCTTTTATCTATTTTTCGCGGATAACATAGCCCATACCGCGGACTGTCTGAATATAGCTTTCTTTGCCGGAAACATCAATCTTGCCGCGCAGGTAGCGAATATAGACATCTACCACATTCGTTTCGGCCTCTTGATCATATTTCCAAACTCGGTCCAAAAGCTCTTCTCGGGTCATCACCTGATTGAGGTTTTCCATAAGAGCACTGAGCAAATCAAATTCTCGCTTGGTTAAAGGTATGGTTTCACCATTTCGAATGGCAGCCCGATTATGCACATCCAGCTGCAGATCACGGTAAGTACTGTCTTTCTTCGAAGAATTTTTGGCTCTTTCAATATCCTGACGGCGAAAAATAGCACGAACCCGAGCCAGCAGTTCTTCAATGGCGAAGGGTTTGACGACATAGCCATCAGCACCGCGGTCCAATCCACTGACAATATCCATAGTAGAATCTCGGGCAGTAACCATAATGATATAAGTTGTTTTTTCCAGCTGCAGCCGGCGCGTTACTTCATAACCGTCCATTTTCGGCAGCATCAGATCAAGAAGGATTAAATCAAAGTCTCTTTCAAGAGCTCTGTCTAAACCGGAACGTCCGTCATGTTCCACATCAACTTCATATCCTTCATGCTGCAACTCCAGCGAAACAAACTTTGCAAGATTTTTTTCGTCTTCAATAATTAAAATACTTTTAGCCATATACCCCTCTGCTTATTCTTCTAATAAAATATTATAATATTATTCTAATAAAATAAACTTTTTATAATTAAACTATAAAGTCTAGGCAACAAACTTATTACAGTTCTATAAGGTCATTATTTTTTTATTATGATGATGGCTAATCCCTTTATTATCAAGGAAAAACGAATGTCATCAAACCCTTTTTCAAAATTTTATTTTTTAAAATAATCCACCAGTTTTTTCATTATACTATTTCTATTTTCTTTTTTCAATGGCTGGTATTGATTTTTCTTAGTCATTTTCTAAGAAAAAAATTTGATTTATTCAACAACTTGAAACCTTGAAGCTGTTTCCTGACATCCAATAGCAGAAAAATCACTCTTCATCATCAAATAATCCATCCAAAGCTGCAAACGGACTGTTTTTTTCTTTCTTTTCTTTCTGTAAATTTTGATAGTCTTCTTCACTGAGAAGATTCCAATCCTGTCCTGAAGGCAAATTTTGACTTTGTTTTTCTTCCTCGGTAAGAATCTTTAATGGAATATTAAGTAAAATATTATCAATAACACTTTCCTCTAAATCAATGGCGGCATCTTCTAAAATCAGGACGAGATCCTCATCCACCAGATCTTTCTTATCTTCTAACTGGCTGTTTTCTATAAAAACTTCATTGATAAACAATGATTTTGCCTGTCTGACAGTTTCCAAAGAACGGCTGGAAGGCAGGCTGATGGTATAGCTCAGCTCATAATTTAACAAATACAGCCCGTCATCATAACTGACTCTTCCCTTAGCCAAAACATCTTCAAGAGCCAAAACATCGGGGTTTCTTTCCTTTACAGCTTCTTCAATAGAGAGCCTTTCTTCAAATGCCAGACCTTCCGGCTGCTTTTTAATATCACTAATAGTAAACATTCTCTATTTCCTCCTCTAGTTCTTCAAATTGTTACCATTATATCAATAATCCACTGACTTGTCCTTGAAATTCTGTTTAAGCCGCTGCATTTAAAAAGAGCAGAATCCAATCGCTTCTGTTAAAGAAAAGGATTGTTTTCTGCTCTCTTGTTTTTAAATGAACTAATTTTAAATAGGTTTCTTGCTACATTTGCTCCAAACGTTTAATGCGGTCAGCAAGGGGCGGATGCGTATAAAAGAGATGCTGCAGGCTGGATTTTTTCTGCGGATCGTTGATATAAAGCGCAGCACTGGCATCGTCCACAGGATGAGACATGGGCTGTGACTGTTCTAATTTGTGCAAAGCCTTGATCATTCCTTGCGGATTGCGGGTCAATTCAACCGAGCTGGCATCCGCCAAATATTCGCGCTGGCGGGAAATGGCCAGCTGAACGAGACTGGCCGCCAAAGGCGCTAAAACAATAGCTAAAATAGAAAAAACCAATAAAATAATCTGCACATAACCGCCGCCTTCATTATTATTTGACGAACGGCGGCTGCGGCCGCCGCCAAACCACATCATCCGGCCGCCGATACTGGAAATAAGAGTCACGGCGCTGGCAAGAGCGACGGCAATAGTTGAAATTCTGATATCATAATTGCGGATATGGCTGACCTCATGCCCGATGACCCCCTCTAACTCTTCACGGTTCATGACCGCTAAAAGACCTGTTGTCGCTGCAACCGCAGCATTCTTGGGGCTGGATCCGGTCGCAAAGGCATTGAGTGACGGATCATCAACCACATAAACACGCGGCATGGGAATCTGCGCCACCATAGCCATATCTTCCACTATATGGTAATAGTCGGGCATCTCATCTGCGCTTATTTCTCTGGCATTATTCATGGCCATTACGACATTGGTTGATTGGAAAATCATGCTAAAGGCATAAATAAAGCCAATAATTAAAGCAATAATGACACCGCCAGTTAAACTATCCAGCCAAAGATATCCGACCGCAGCACCGATAAGTGCTAAAAGCAGAAAGAAGACAACCAGCAAAATGATTGTCTTTCTTTTATTACTGGCAATTTGATCAAACAGCATAGCAGTCTCCTAAGCCATATCGCCAAAATCAACTTTTGGCACTGATTTTTCTTCCTCGGGCGTTTCCAGAAATTCGCTGGCTTTAAAACCAAACAGGCCTGCAACTAAATTGCTTGGGAAAGTTTCCAGTTTAACATTGTAGTTAGCTGTTGTTGAATTAAAGAGCTGACGTGAGTATGAAATTTTATTTTCTGTGTTAGTCAGTTCATCTTGGAGCTTCATAAAGTTTTGATTGGCTTTAAGATCAGGATAATTTTCAGCAATCGCTAAGATACTGGCCATTTGTTTTCCAAGAGCATCGCTGGCTTGCATGGCTTCATTAGGCGTATTGGCATCAGCCACTTGACGGCGGAGTTCTGTGATCTTTTCAAGAGTGCTTTGTTCATAATTAGCATAGCCCTTGACCGTTTCAAGCAAGTTAGGAATGAGATCATTTCTGCGCTTCAGCTGCACATCAATCTGACTCCAAGCTTCCTGTGTCTGCATACGGCTTCTGATCAAAGCATTGTAACTCACAATTACCCAAACAATAAGCAAGGCAGCAATAATTAAAATAATCCAAATTAACATGGGGGTTCTCCTTAAAAATTCTTGTCTCCATTATATCAGAAAAAGAAGAATTATGTTAGAATAAATGATGATAAAAGGAGAAAGCATGACCCCTGAAGAATTTTACCAAGCCTTAGCCAAGTACCAAATCAATCTGTCTGACCGCCAAAAAAGACAGTTTGCTTCTTATTTTAAACTGCTGGTCGAATGGAATACAAAGATCAATCTCACAGCCATTACTCAGGAAAAGGAAGTCTATCTGAAGCATTTTTATGACTCGGCAGCTCCTATTTTAGAGGGCTGCATCAAAAATGAGCCGCTCAAGCTTTTAGACATAGGCGCCGGAGCTGGCTTTCCCAGTCTTCCCATGAAAATCATTTATCCCGAGCTTGAGGTGACAATCATTGATTCTCTGAATAAACGCATCAAATTCCTGCAGGTGCTGGCTGAGGAACTGGAGCTGACTAATGTCCATTTTTATCATGGCAGAGCTGAAGATCTCGGACAGGACAAACAATTTCGTGCTCAGTTTGACCTAGTTACTGCCCGCGCTGTTGCCCGGATGCAGGTATTAGCCGAGCTGACAATCCCCTTTTTAAAGGTGGGCGGTCAGCTTGTAGCGCTGAAAGCCAGCGCTGCTGATGAGGAAATTGCAGCTGCTCAGAAGGCGCTGAAAGTGCTGTTTAGTCAGGTTTCAGGAAATTATCACTACCAGCTTCCTAACGGAGACGAGCGCAATATTACCTTAGTAACAAAGAAAAAAGAAACGCCCAACAAATACCCGCGCAAAGCCGGTATTCCCAATAAAAAACCGCTGTAGAAAACCAAAAAGCTGTCATCTGACACCCGCACATTGCTGCGGCATCAGATGACAGTTTTTTATATGTTTCACATCACTTAGCTAATCCTATCTCCAAGGATTGTAAAAGCGGCCTTCGTTCAAACGGAACAACCAAAAACTAATCAATAAGATGAAGCAGGCTAAGCCAATTGCTAAGATATCTTTTTTTCTAAAGGGCTGATACATGTACCAGGTCCTTTTTTTATTTTTTCCGAACCGCCGCAGCTCCATTGCCGTTGAAACGGTATCAATCCGATCTAAAGAACTGAAAATTAAAGGAATGATGATTTGCAGATTACCCTTGATCCGGCTGAGCAGGTTTGCCTTTTGAGACAGCTCCAAACCGCGGGCTTCCTGCGATGTCCGAATCATGTAAAATTCCTCCTGAACATCCGGAATATAGCGCAAGGTCAGGCTGACAGCATAGGCCACCTTATAAGGAACGCCGATTTGATTAAGACTGGCAGCGAACTGACTGGGATGGGTAGTCATCAAAAAGAGTATTGCCAAAGGAACCGTACAAAAATACTTGAGAACAAGATTTAAAAGGTAGAAAATTTCCTGCCAGCTCAGGTAAAACCGCCCTGTTCCTGCCCATAGCAGTGTCCTTGCACCGTAGATTTTCTCACCGTAGTCAGGCGCAAAAAGATAAACCATGACCACATTCAAAACGGCAAAAACCGTCACAAACTTCATGACAAAGGAAATATCCCGCCAGTGAATATCGGCTGATTTAAACAGCAAAACAGACATAAGCCCTACTGCTAAAATCAAACGGGTATCATAGGTTGTCATACAGGCAATGGAAACAAGGAGAAAAAAGAGGAGCTTGCTGGCGCCTGACAGTTCATAGAGGAAGCCCTCGCTATCATGATAGCCTATCAACTGTTTATTCATCCGATCCTCCTTGGTGCTCAATATAATAACGGGTCAGCGAAATAGGATCACAGCCTAGTTTTTTCGCTAAATCAAAGAGACTGGTTTGTTTCAAATTAGCAGCTGCCAGTAATTCCGGCTGACTGAAGAGTTCAACAGGGCTTTGATCTGCCAAAATCTGCCCCTGACTAATGACAAGTGCCCGGTCTGAGTACTCCAGCACCAGCTGCATATCGTGCGTAATCATAATAATGGTATGCCCCAGAGCATTCAGCTCATCTAAGAAGGCCATCATTTCTGTATAGTGTCTCTTATCCTGCCCTGCTGTCGGCTCATCCAATAAGATAATTTCCGGATTTAAAACTAAAATTGATGCAATCGTTACACGCTTTTTCTGCCCAAATGACAAAGCAGAAATGGGCCAGTTGCGAAATTCATACAGGCCGCAGGTTTTTAGAACGGCAAAAACCTTCTCCTTCACCTGCTCCTCAGGAAAACCGCGAAGACGCAGCCCCAGAGCCACCTCATCAAAAATCATGGTCTGGCTGATCATCTGATTGGGATTCTGCAAAACATAACCGATGCGCTCAGATCGCTCTTTAATAGAATCAAAAGAGATGTCTTTTCCTTGATAGTAGATGCGGCCGCTGGCAGTTATAAATTGACAGAGCGCCTTGGCCAGAGTAGATTTGCCGGCACCGTTTTTCCCGACAATAGCAATGCGCTCCCCTTTATTAATCTGAACAGACAAATTTTGCAAAATCGGTCGATCCGGCGTGTAAGAAAAATTAAAACCGTCAATGGTAAGCAAAGGCAGAGAAGGCTTAGAAGCAGGCAGGCTGCTTGTTTCTTCAAAGTGAATGCCTGAGAGATTAAGCTGACTGAGTGCCGCTAAATGGGCTGTTTTTTTCACATCGAGACCTAATTGACGCAGAACCGTCAAATAAAGGGGTTCGCGGATGCCGTTTTCCCGCAGCAGATTGGTCTGCAAAATCTCATCAGGACTGCCATCAAAAAGAATCCGGCCATCATTAATCAGCACAATTTTATCAACAGGGCGGTAGAGAACATCTTCCAGCCGGTGTTCAATAATAATCGTAGTCGTTCCTTCTTCTTGGTGAATCCGATCGATCAAATCAATGGTGTCCTGGCCAGCTTTTGGGTCCAGATTAGCCAGAGGCTCATCAAAGAGCAAAATCGGACTTTCATCAATTAAAACGCCGGCCAGACTGACACGCTGCCTCTGACCGCCTGAGAGGTCCTGAGGGCGATGATCAAGCAAATCCGTCAGTTCTAAGCGCTCAGCCCAGATATTGACCTTTTCAACCATCGTCTGATGGTCTGCGCAGTCATTTTCCAGTGCAAAGGCCAAATCCTCAGCCACTGTCAAGCCGATAAACTGACCGTCCGGATCCTGCAAAACGGTTGAGACAAGATGTGACTTTTCATATACAGACAGATTAAAGGAATCCTTGCCGCCAATAGTCAGGCTGCCGCTCACCTGTCCCTTGTAAATATTGGGAATAATGCCGTTTAGACAATGGCCCAAGGTTGATTTTCCGCAGCCGGAAGGGCCGACAATCAGCACTTTTTCTCCCTTTTTCACTGATAAATTGATATTTTTCAGAGTGGGTTCTGCCTGGGCATCGTATTTGAAGGAAAAATCTTTAAATTCAATAAATGGTTCCATAAGATGTATCCCTGATTTTCAAAAAAGTCAGTCTTTGGATAGGCTTCCTGACTGTGTCCGTGTTTTAGCATAGACAGCCAGCAAAATAGTAGCACCGATACCAATTGTCAAAGCGTTGGCCACACTGGCCAGCAGGCCCTGAACAAATACCTTGCTGGCAGGTTCATTGAAAATGACAATATCTCCCAGAGGCGCCACAATTCCCCAGGCAATAATATTGATAATAATCTGTACAACATTGAAAGTCAGCACATCTTTAGCTGTAAAAAATCCCTGTTCGACCCGAAGACGATTTTTCAAAAAACCGATGCCAAGGCCAACCAGACCGCTTGGGATCACCCATGACCACCAGATACCGTAACCGGCAAACATATCTTTAACCATGTGTCCGATAAGACCTGTGAAAAAACCGACCGCAGGCCCAAAAAGAACAGCCAAAAAGGCCTGAACCGCATACTGCAGCTGGATGCTGGTATTGGCAAAAAGAGGAATATTGATAAAAATACCGATAATGACAAACAGAGCTGCACCGATACCGGTTGCGACAACCGCTTTAATAGAATTATTTTTCATGTCGTCTCCTTAGTTAATTTTTTTAATTTCAATGCGCCATTGCGGCCCAACCCCGACGTTGTAGGCCTTGGCAAAGGAACCCTGATTGATGGCAACCCCTACACGGTAGAGAGAATTGATATAGATGATGGGCTGGCCGACACGGACAGCCGCAAATGATTTGCCATAGGTGACCTGATTTTGGTAAACCAGCATGTCATTGTTGTAAATGGTCAGCTCAAAGCGATCATCAAATTCGGGCGCAAGCGTGTAAAATTCTTCACGGGTGATCGAGGTCCATAGAGAGCCAAATTGAACATCAAGAATATCAACTGCCCCGCGGACAAGATTATCCTCAATAACTGTTTTTACGGTCGGAAGCTCCACAATAGCCTCAACAGGCAGTTCAGGCCCCACATCTTCGAAGGCAATGTGACCGCTAGCTAATTTTGCTCCTGTAAAAGCATAGACATCACGTCCATGAAAGGTATAGGACAGTTCTGTATTGCGCCTGCGGTTTTCAATTTCAGAAATCTCCCTGACCGCTTTAATGCCAATGTGCCTTTTGATATAGGACAGCGTGCCGTTATCGGGCGTTACGATATACTGATTTTTCTCAGTCAGAGCCACAACACTTTTTCGGTCAGAACCGACTCCCGGATCCACCACTGACACAAATGTCGTGCCTTCAGGCCAATATTCCACCGTTTGAAAAAGGCGGTAGGAACCTTCAAAAATATTGTAGGGAGTGATTTCATGGGTCAGATTGTGAATGCCGAGAGTTGGTTCCTCCTGCAGGGCCACTCCGATCATGGCTGACACCGCACCGTCAACCAAACCAAAATCTGACTGCAAAACTAATAAATTGTTGCTCATTGAACTGACTCACCTTCCTTTCAATTCTTATTTTATCACAAGGGAGACTTTTTGGGACATCCCATTCAAAAAATTAAAAACAGCAGACCCTTTAAAACAACTTCAGAATCTGCTGCTTAGCGCTGACAGCTATGAATAGAGATCCGGCCGTCGATCGGCAAAAACAGGAATTTTTCCTCGGACATCCTGAACCTGCTGCATATCAATCTGACTGCTGAAAACACCTTCGCTGTCATCCGTTTCCAGCAAAATGTTTCCCAAAGGATCGATCACAAGCGAATGGCCGTTAAACTGATCTGTTGCTCCTTGGCCGATACGATTGACAGCAATAACAAAGGCCTGGTTTTCGATAGCCCGAGCCTGCAGGAGCGTCCGCCACTGATCAATCCTGCTGCTGGGCCACTGGGCTGAGACAAATAGAAGCTCTGCCCCTTGACTCACTAATTTGCGAGTCCATTCGGGAAAGCGAATGTCATAGCAGATGACATGGACGGCTTTGACCTTGCCAAGCTCAAAGTGGCTTTCTTTTTGCCCTGCAGTCAAAAAACGATCTTCTGCCATGAGACCAAAAAGATGCACCTTGTCATAGGCATTGACCAGTTTTCCGTCTGCAGCAAAGCTATAGGCAGTATTGTAAAATTTGCCCTGCCGCTTGACAGCGACAGAGCCTGCAACCAAGGCGACCTGATGCTCCCTAGCAAACTGGCTGAGCCAAGCGATACTGTCTTCTCCATTTTCATCAGCTATTTCTTCCAGCTCGTCCAAAGCATAGCCTGTATTCCACAGTTCCGGCAGGACAATAACATCAGGCTGGTCTGACAGAGCTTGCTGCATGAGCTCTAAAACCTTATTTTTATTTGTTTGAGGCTGGCCGTCTTTGACATCAAACTGTACAAGACTTACTTTCACAAAATCACCTCCAAAATCATCACAGCTGCTTTTAGCTGAAACACAGCTGCATTATCAGCGATGGCTGACTTTTCTTGTCAGCGTATCGCCGATAAACTGAATGGTAAAAATAAGCAGCAGGATGATGAGGGTTGCAACCCAGGTTACATCGTTGTTAAAACGATTGTAGCCATAAGAAATCGCAACATTTCCAAGTCCGCCGGCTCCGATAGCTCCCGCCATGGCAGTTTCACCAACCAATGAAATCAAGGTCACGGTTGACACACGAATCAAGTCCGGAAAACCTTCACTGAGATAAACCTTGACAATATCCCAAAAAGTAGCACCAGAAGCCTGAGCCGCTTCAATCACACCGCGGTCCAACTCAGAAAAGACAACCTGAACCTGACGGGCAAAAAAAGGAAAGGTAGCAAAGGACAGAGGAACCAAGGCTGCTGTCGCTCCTAAGTTGGTCTGCATCAAAAGCATGGTCAAAGGTGCCAGTACAGCAATTAAAATGACGAAGGGAATGGCCCGAAAAACAGACGTTATCTTATCAATAATCCAGCAGACTGTCTTGTTTTCAATCACACCGTCAGGCCCCATCAGCACTAAAAGAAGGCCAAAAACCAGACCGACCCCGCCGCCAATGATAAAGGGAACAATGGTCATATACAGCGTATTTAACAGAGCCGTCAGCCAGCCTGCATCTCCTGTCAGACCAAGCTCATAAACATTTGGTAAATAGGTTTGAATCACATGCATTCCTTAAGCTCCCCTCTTTAAAACAGTCACTGCTAAATCTAATGATTTTAAATTATCAAGCGCCTGCTTGATATTAGCCGCATCCCCCTCTAAAATGACAATCATTTCTCCGACAGGTGTGGCTTCTAAAATCTCGATATTGCCGTAAAGAATATTGGCAGTTACCTGATAATGCTTATAAAGATTGTTTAAAATCGGCTCATCTGTGGCTGTACCGGCATATTTCAGCTGCAGTAAGACCGCATCTGCCGGTAAGTTCTGGACAATATCCTGCTGCTTGATCTTAAGCAGGGCTTCTTCAATACCAGTCGCTGTTTCAATAAAGTCCTTGGTCAGCTCTTCTTTAGGATTAGAAAAAATATCCAAGATCGAACCTTCTTCAATCAGCGCTCCAGCCTGCATGACAGCCACACGGTTGCAGATATCCTTGACAATCTGCATTTCATGGGTAATCATGACAATCGTCAGGCCTAATTTTTTGTTTAAATCCTGCAGGAGTGCCAAAATCTGCTTGGTCGTTTTAGGATCCAAGGCAGACGTTGCCTCATCCGAAATTAAAATCTTAGGATCATTAGCCAGCGCACGCGCAATAGCCACACGCTGCTTTTGCCCGCCTGACAGCTGAGCGGGATAATTATCTGCACGGTCAGACAAACCTACTAAGTCCAGCAGTTCTGCGACTTTTTTGTCTTTTTCCGCAGCGCTTAAGTCTGAATGCCGCAAAGCAAAGGCAACATTCTGCCTAGCAGTCTTTTGTGCCATGAGATTGAAATGCTGAAAGATCATGCCAATTTCATGCCGTTTCTGCCGCAGTTCCTGACTGGACAGCTGAATTTTCCCCTTATCAAAGGTGACATCGTCATCAACCGTGACCTTTCCGGCCGTCGGTATCTGCAAAAGATTGATAACACGCACAAGCGTAGACTTACCGGCACCGGAATAGCCGACAATGCCGTAGATATCGCCCTGATTAATGTGCACACTGACATCCTTAACCGCCTCTATCCGGCGTTTCTTTTGATGAAAGGTGATATCAATATGATCGAGTTGTATAATCGCCTTACTCATAACTTCTGATTAGCTCCTTAATTAATTCAATGTGGGTGTAGTAGTCGGCTAAATTAACATTTTCATCGCCGCCATGATCCCGGCTGTTGGGATTGCCGATGCCAAAAGCCAACATAGGAACGCCTAAAGCTTCATAGACTGTGTGCATAGGCCCCGTGCCTGCTGCGGTTGGCAAAACGGAGACCCCCGCTTCATAAAACTGCTTGCTTAATTCTACAATATTCAAAATGGCCGGAGCACTCATATCGCTGCGGTAGGATTCTTCTCCCAAGGTATAGGTTACTTTGACATGTTCAAATCCCAGTTTTCTCAGGTGGCTGTTGATTTTTTCAAAAACATATTGAGGACTGAGCCCAGGTACCAGACGCATTTCCATCTTAGCACTGGCAGCTGCCGGAAGGATAGTCTTCACTCCCTGACCCTGATAGCCCGAGGAAAGCCCTTCTATGGACAGAGCCGGTTCAAAAAAGTAGGTCTTCAAAAAATCCTGACGCTCTTTTTTCAAAGCCGGAAGTTTCAGACCGTAAACTCTGCGCAGCCCCTCACTGTTTTCAAGGGCAAAGCGCTCCACCAAATCCAGCTCGCGCTCATTGGGCTCTAATACCTGATCATAAATACCATCAATCAAAATCCGGCCGTCATCGGCCCGCATGCTGGAAATGGCATTCAGCAGATACCAGGTTGCAGACTCAACAACTGCTCCGTACTTGGAATGAATGTCCACTTCGGCACTGGAAACTGAAAGATTAAAAGTGATAATTCCCTTATTTCCGCCTGTCAGCTCTAACTGTCCAAGGCTGTTTTTAACACCCTGCTCCCAGATTAGGACATCAGCTGGCAGCAGACTGTCCGCATACTTGGACAAATACTTATCAAGGTCTGTAGAGGCTGATTCTTCGGCTCCTTCTACGATAAAGGTAATATTAACAGGAAGATCGCCCACCTCTCGCATATATTTTCGGACAGCTGTCAGGCGAGCCGTGATGTGTCCTTTATCATCATCAACACCGCGGCCGTACATATAACCTTTTCTCACGGTCAGCTTAAATGGATCGTCTGTCCAGACCTGATCATCGTCAGCCGGTACAGTGTCGTAATGATTGTAAAAAATAATCGTCTTGGCCTGCGGGTTGGGACTCTTAAATTTAGCAATGACAAAAGGAGCCGTATAGGTCTCATCAATCGTCACCTCCGCACCAACATTGGCAAAAATTTCTCCCAGATAGCCGGCAACATCCTGAAGACCTGTTTGCTGGGCAAATATCGACTTTTTAGAAATCAAGGTTCGCAAAACTTCAAAATAATGCTGAGCAACTTCATCCTGCCAAAACTTGGCAACTTGTTCTTTTTCACTTGACACTATCATTGTTCTCCTTTATACGACAAGAGGCTGGGACCGCGTCTCAACCTCTCGCTTTTAGTAATCCTGCATTTGAGATGCCTAAGGCAGAGATGGCTTAGGACATTGACCAATCCTGAAAAATTCCTGCATCCGCAGACAAGATACATCCAGCCACAAAAGCTCTTCCATGGCTTTTACACCAATCAGCGGTGCGAAAGCAGAAAGTCAAAAGCAATTTGGCATCTGCTGATTTTTGACCCGCTTTCAAAGCTCCGAAATTTTTAGGAAGCTCTGCTTTATCATCTGTCTGCCTTATCCTTTGGCTGTTACTTACCAGACAGGCTGGTCAACATTTTTTGAAGTCTTTTCGATAACTTTCTTAACAGCATCTGTATGATAGGCCTTAACTAATTTCTTGACAGCAGCTGCCTTGTCTGATTTTTTCCAGCTCTTTTGTGCTGCAATAATATTAATCCATTGCTTAGAACCAGCATTGACTTTTTCTTTATAAAGAGACGTTTTAAAATCAATTTTAGCCGGAACAGCGTAACTGTTATTGACAATCGCAGCATCTACAGAAGTCAGGTTTCTGGCTGTTTGGCTGGCATCAACTTCTTTAATATCAAGATCCTTAGAATTGGACTTGATATCTTTGATGGTTGCCAGCGTATCGCCTGATACATCTAACTTAATAAGACCGGCATCCTGAAGAACATAAAGGGCACGGCTTTCGTTGGTAGGATCGTTAGGAACAGCAATCTGAGCACCGTTTGGCAGCTCTTTGACGCTCTTGTATTTGGCTTTGCCGTTTTCGGTTCCTGAGAAGAGATTAACAGGGCTGATATAAGTTTCAGCAACAACCACCAAATCTCCCTTGTTTTCCTTATTCCAGTCGTTTAAAAAGTTACGGTGCTGAAAGGCATTGATATCAACTTCTCCGTTTTTAAGAGCCTTATTGGGCTGAGAATAGTCCGTAAATTCCTTAAACTTAAGTTTAATATTGTCTTCTTTAAGCAGCTCTTCAATTTTGTCCCAGCGAGCCTTATCAGAATCCGTCATGGTCATCACACCGACAGTCAGGGTATTTTTATCACTTTTTTGGCCGCAGGCTGCAAGGAAAAACACTGCCGCTAAGGCCAAACCTAAAACACTTAATACTTTCTTTATATTCATTATTCATCCACCTTTTCTACTAAAGTATACCTATTTTCTCATAATTGCTTATAGCTATCAAATTGTTATTTCAAAGGTTTTTCTATAGTTTAAAACTATACCCCTGTTTTCATTTCACTTCTGCTGATAAAAAGGAGCTGAACCTTTCCAGCTTAAAATGTGTCTAGTCCGCTCCCTTATAAATTATTTGATATCCTTTTTGTCCGGAAGGTAGCTTCCGCCCAAATATTTTTGAGAAATTTTCTCCAGCGTTCCGTCTTCGTAGAGCTTTTTAATCCGCTTGTTCACAAACTTCTGCAGATCCTCTTGCCCCTGAGCAAAAATGAAGTAAACATACGGTTTTTGGTCTGACGGAAGATCAATGACTTTCAGATTATTGAGACCTTGATCTTTGATGATCGTTTCAGCTGAAATTTTTTCAAAGATCTTGAAATCATATTTACCATCGCTGACATTGCGGATCTGATTGGCAATATCTTCCTTGGTAAAGTTTATTTCAACCTGGTTGGCTTTGCTTTGTTTTTTATTGAATTTTTGCAGCATCGACACCGTTGTGTTCCCCTGAACCACTTGGGTGCTGTGTCCGGCAATGTCATCATAAGACTTAATGTCACTGTCTTTAGGCACAACGAGCACTAAAGGGTTGGCAGCTGTCGGATTGGAATACAGATATTTATTGGCCCGTTCTTTCGTGTAGCTGATATTATTAGCCCCAATTTGATATTTATCACTGTCCAGTCCTGAGAAGATGCTGGTCCATTCGGTCTTTTGATATTTGACCTTGTATTTGTCTGTTCCCTTAAAGACAGCCTTTGCAACTTCAATGTCATAACCTGTCAGTTTGCCGCCTTTTTCATAAGAAAAAGGATTCGTCGTTCCAACAGTTGCCAGCGTTACCGTTTCTTTTGATGATTTCGAACCGGAGCTGCAGGCTGCCAGCAAGAAAAGCGAAGCAGCGGCAAGTGCACCTGCTTTAGCAATAGTTTTCAATTTCATAAGTTTCCTCCAAGAATAATGATTATTTCTATCTTATCACTAATTGAGAACCTTGCCTATTATATTATTTCTATCACGGTGATAAGATATTTCTATCACTGCTCTTTGGCTTTTTTTAACGTTAAAAAACAGATCAGCTTTTATCTGATCTGCCTTGAACTATCTTTTATTTCACAACAATATTAACCAGCTTATTAGGAACTGCAATGATCTTGATGATGTCTTTGCCGGCAATTTCAGCTTGAATCTTATCATTGGCAAGGGCAATCTTTTCCAGCTCCTCACGGCTGGAATCCTTAGGAACAACAGCCTTAGCCCGAACTTTTCCTTTGATTTGAAGAACAATTTCAATGTCATCTTCAACAAGCTTACTTGCATCGTAAGTCGGCCAAGCCACATAGGAAATCGACTCTCCGCTTTGTGTCAGCGTTTGCCAGAGCTCCTCAGCTAAATGCGGAGCAAACGGCGCTAATAATTGGACAAAGCCTTTGGCATAATCAGCAAAGAGTTCCTCTTCTTTATTAGCAGCATTGACAAAAATCATGAGCTGAGAAATAGCCGTGTTAAAGCGCATAGCTTCAAGGTGTTCTGTCACCGTTTTGACCGCTTCATTGTAAACTTTATCTAAATGGCCGTTGTTGTGTCCAACAATATCTTTTGACGTCAGCAGGCGGTAAACACGGTCAAGAAACTTGCGTGACCCTTCAAGACCTTCTTCGCTCCAAGCAATAGAAGCATCCAGCGGCCCCATGAACATCTCATAAACACGCAAGGTATCTGCACCGTACTGTTCAACAACATCATCCGGATTGACAACATTTTTGAGCGATTTAGACATCTTGGCAGGCGCTTGTTCCAGCTCTTCTCCTGTTTCAATATTAAAGAAGGAACCATCACGTTTTTCGACTTTATCGGTGGCTACCAAGGCTCCACGGCGGTCACGGTAGCTTGTTCCCAAAATCATGCCTTGGTTAAAGAGTTTTTGGAAGGGTTCCTTGGTTGGTACAACACCGAGATCATAGAGGAATTTATGCCAGAAACGTGCATACAGCAAGTGAAGCACCGCATGTTCGGCACCGCCGATATAGATGTCAACCGGCAGCCATTGCTTAAGCAGGTCTTCGTCTGCCAACTTTTGATCATTGTGCGGATCAACATAACGCAGGAAATACCAGCTTGAACCGGCCCACTGCGGCATGGTGTTGGTTTCACGGCGGCCTTTAACACCGTCTTCGCGTGTTACTTGCAGCCAATCAGTCAAATTAGCCAGCGGCGACTCACCTGTTCCAGAAGGGCGGATGTCTTTGGTTACCGGAAGAACGAGCGGCAATTCACTTTCAGGAACTGCAGTTGAGGTGCCGTCTTCCCAATGGATAATCGGAATTGGTTCACCCCAATAGCGCTGACGGCTAAAGAGCCAATCGCGCAGACGGTAAGTCACTTTCTTATTTCCAACACCTTTTTCTTCCAGCCAAGCGACCATCTGATCAATAGCGGCAGCCTTATCAAGACCATCTAAAAATTCGGAATTGATGTGAGGACCGTCTTCGGTGAAAGCAGCTTCTGCGACATTGCCTCCTTCAAGAACCGGAATAATCTCAAGATCAAACTGTTTGGCAAACTCCCAGTCACGCTCATCGTGGGCCGGAACGGCCATGATGGCACCGGTACCGTAGCTTGCAAGTACATAGTCAGCAATCCAAATAGGAATTTCCTTACCGTTGACAGGATTGATAGCGTAAGCTCCCGTCCAGACACCGGTCTTTTCCTTTGCTAGGTCTGTACGTGCAAGATCAGACTTGAGGCTGGCCTGATGTTTATAATCAGCAACAGCCTCTGCCTGAGCCTCACTTGTAATCGCATCAACCAGCTCATGTTCAGGCGCCAAAACGGCATAGGTTGCCCCAAACAGCGTATCAGGACGCGTCGTAAACACAGTAAAGTCCTTGTCTGTGTCCTTAATCTTAAAGGTCACATTGGCACCAATTGACTTGCCGATCCAGTTGCGCTGCATATCCTTGATAGACTCAGGCCAGTCAAGGTCTTCCAAGTCTTCCAGCAAACGTTCTGCATAGGCTGTGATTTTGAGCATCCATTGGCGCATAGGTTTGCGGACAACAGGATAGCCGCCGCGTTCTGAGGTGCCATCAGGCAGGACTTCTTCGTTGGCAATGGCTGTGCCTAATTCTTCAACCCAGTTGACAGGGACTTCAGCTTCATAGGCCAAGCCTTTTTCATACAATTTAGTGAAAATCCACTGGGTCCACTTGTAATAGTTAGGATCAGTGGTATTAATTTCACGATCCCAGTCATAAGAGAAACCAAGTGAATTGATCTGCCGTTTAAAGGTTTCAATATTTTTAGCGGTAAATTCAGCAGGATCATGGCCCGTATCCATGGCATACTGCTCAGCCGGCAGACCAAAAGCATCCCAGCCCATTGGGTGCAAAACATTGTAGCCCTGAGCACGTTTGAAGCGGCTGAGAATATCCGTTGCCGTGTAACCTTCCGGGTGCCCTACATGGAGCCCTGCTCCGGATGGATAAGGGAACATGTCCAGCGCATAAAATTTAGGTTTTGAAGCATCCGTTCCGGTTTTGAAAGTCTTATTTTCAGCCCAGAAGGTCTGCCATTTCTTTTCAATTGCTTTGTGATTATAGTAAACCATAATATTCTCCAAAAAATATAGTCTTCATTATTATAGCACGAAATGACTAAAGAAAAAAGGCGAAAAAAGAGTTCCTTCTCCGCCTTTTCGGTTGTTACCGCGCTGTCTCAGCAAGCAGCTGCGAGCCGCCCAGATCCAAGATACGGTTAATGAATTGATTCATAAAATCGCGTTCTTCTTTGGCGTGGCCGTCATATTTTGTTTCCAGTTTGCTAAAACCGAGCGCTCCAAAAATTCTGGCTTGCATCTGATGGTGGGTTGCCTGCGTCTTCATTTAGACATCCCCTGATGTGATACAGTCAATAAATATGAATACATACAATCAAAAGTTACAGTCATTTCTGCTTCGCTAAATAGCTCTGCAACTGGTCCATAGCAGCTTGAGTGTCCGCCAATCCTAATTGGTATATCTCATCAAATTTATCAGGATTTTTCTCCAAACGGCCGATTTCAACCGTGCGGCTGGGCCGAAGGGCAAAGAGTTCCCCGTCTTTTTCCAGGTCAATGATATGTTCAACTGTCGCGTTGTAGAGCTCAGGGCGCTTTACAGCCACCTTAACAAAATCAGGGTATTTGCGATAGAGCAACTTATAGAGCCGGCCGCTGGACGGCTTTTTGCGGTAATCAATCGGGCGCGTTAAAACCACAATCAGCTTATCAAAACCTAAACTTCTGGCAAAATCAACCGGGATAGAATCAGACAGCCCGCCGTCCAGATACTTCTTGCCGTTCCATTTGACAATTTTAGAAGCTAACGGCAAGGCAGAGCTGGCTCTCAGAGCCTCCATTTGTTCAAAAACATTATCAATCTTAATATAGTCGGGCTTGCCGGTTTCGATATTTGTCGCCACTGCATAAAAAGGAATGTCCGCTTTTTCAAAGGCTTTTTCATCGAAAACGTCCAGCTCCATGGGAATTTTATAATAGGTAAAATCCTTATTGACCACATTGCCGGTTGTCAGCCAGGAGCGCAGGCCCATATAATTAGGATAAGAGATGTATTTTTTGTTATATCGCAGAGCACGGCCGCGCTGTCCTGATACATAATTAACCCCAAAAAGTGCACCTGCAGATACCGATACAATACCGTCAACCTTAATCTTTGCATCTAAAAAGGCATCCAGCACACCAGCCGTATACAGACCGCGCATGCCGCCGCCTTCCAAAACCAAACCAACAGACATCTAATCCCTTCTTTCACGAATCAATGTCTTTATTATAACAAAAGATTTCGGAAAATGCGGGGAAATAGAACGGCTTCGTGCCAGCTCCATAAACTCATCAGCTAACAAAAACATGGAGGCAATCGATTTTTATTTATTGAAAGGATGAAACCAAAACAGGACAATGGACTAATTTTTTCTGGAGTGCTTGCTGGCTCTTAATATGAAAAGAAGCTGAAACAAATGTTTCAGCTTCAGGTTGTAGACAATGTCTTTTTCGAGACTTTCCGCCGTGATAAAAGTGCCTGAAACCTCAGTGTTTCAGGCACTCGGAAGATTTGAGACCTTAGGCTCAAATCTTAGGTATGGAATTCCAACGGAAGTCGCTACCGTCCGTTATCACCTAAGGAAAGTCTCGGTCATGGCTCGCTTCGCTCGCAAATAAGTACCATTCAAATTGACATTTGCAGAGCTGCAAAAACATATATGTATAAAAAATAAGTTTATTTTCAAGTTGAGCTGAAACAAACGTCCCAGCTTCATTTTGCTTACAGTTCTGCAATCTGATACAATTCCAGCTCTGCCTGTGTTTCTGAACCAAACATGTTAATCATGATTTTAACCTTGTTGTTTTCAATTTCAACAACACGGCCTTCCTGCCCCATAAAGGCACCGTCAATGATTTGAACCACATCGCCTTCTTTGATATTGGTATCAATCACATCCACGGTTTGTCCCATAGACAGCAAGATTGAACGGATTTCTTCTTCAAGCAGCGGTGTCGGTTTAGAACGGTTACCGTGCGAGCCCACAAAACCGGTAACATTTGGCGTATTACGCACCACAAACCAAGCCTCATCTGTCATAACCATTTCAACCAGAACATAGCCCGGAAAACGGTTTTCTTCGATTTCTTTAGTTTTCCCGTTTTTTTCAACATTGACCGTCTGTGTAGGAATTTCCACGCGCAGGATATTATCCAGCATGTTGTAGGTCTGTGCCCGCTGCAGGAGATTTTCTTTAACCTTATTTTCATAACCTGAATAAGTCTGCAGAACAAACCAGCCCTTATCAAATGAATCTAACATAATTTTTCCTCCATTATAAAAAAGCCTATGCGGCTTTTGGAACTTTTGCTATATTATACCACAAAAGTCTCAAAAACGATAGGCTTTTTTGCATTCCCGACCATAAAAACGGGACACCGTCAAGCAGTCCCGCTCCTTGCAAACTAAGCAGAAATCTAATAGTTAACTGAACCATCAGACATTCTGTTTAAAAGATTTCCTGCCAGGTGGTTAAAAGCGACTCAGCAGATCAGTTAAGCCTAAGTTTAACAGTTTGTCAAACAGAAAAATAACCAGAGCAAAAAATGCTGAGTACTCAAGAATCGAAATAAAATCATGCCAAGACTGCTTGCGTGTCGGCCAAGTTGTATTTTTTAGAACGGAAAATACGCCTCCGATAAATTTCATGGTTTCTCTCCTAACGTGTTTCTTTGTGTAGTGTGTATTTCTTACAATGTTTACAAAATTTATTAACTTCCAGCCGGTTAGGTTTGGGATTGCTGCTCACTCCGATCGAATAGTTGCGCGAGCCGCATTCCACACAGGCTAGACTTGCTTTTTTCTGTGCCATAATGCCTCCATAGCCTTCTTATTTTAACACGGTTCTATTATTCTTGCAAGTTTACTCAAAATAATTTACCACCCTGTCCCAAAGGTTTTTAGCCTTGTCAACCAGATTGGCATCATCTACTTGCTTCTTGATTGAATCTGTGGCATTTTGCGCTTTCTCCCGGATGCTGTCAATAATATCCTGTGAGTCTGTATTCGTTTGGTCAGAAGCATCATCTGGATCATAAGTTGACTTAATACCGTCTTGGAAGTAAGCATTTTTAACCTTGAATTCTGTTCCCTTCGTATAAGGAAGAATGTAACTTGCCTGTGTACTAAAGATATTGGAGGCCGTTCCTGAACTTGAGTCACTCAGATAGTGTTTTTCATCAGTCTGATTAAAGCCCAGCCACTGACTGATGACAACATCAGGCGTATAGCCGATAACCCACTGATCACTGGCAAGATTGGCGTCGAAATTGGTTTCTGTTGTTCCTGTCTTACCAGCTAAGGTATAGCCATAAACATTGGCATTCACTCCGGTACCGTTTGAAAAGGTTCCAAGCATCATGCTGGTCATCTTATCTGCCACAGATTTGCTGAGGACGCGTTTATCATTAGGTGTAAATTTCTTCAGGATTTCACCGCTGGCCGTTTCAATGCGGGTAATCAGATGGGCTGTCGGCATAACTCCGCCGTTGGCAAAAGCCGAATAAGCCTGAGCCATCTCCAGCGGATTGGTTGTAACACTGCCGCCTAAAGCAACGCCTAATTCTCTTTTAGCATCATCCATATTTAAACCAAACTTCTTGCCGTAAGAGAAAGCTTTGTTAATACCTAATTTATCAAGCGTATAGACCGCAGGGATATTATAAGAATTAGCCAGAGCTTGATACATGGGAACATCTTCTGTTTCAATATTGCCGTAGTTATTCGGCTTATAGCCGTCAAAATCCCTAGCCCTGTTCGGCAGGAGCTTATCCATGGACCAGCCTGAAGCAATGGCCGGAGCATAAACCGTCAAAGGCTTAATCGTTGAACCCGGACTTCTGCTGGATTGTGTGGCATAGTTATAGCTTCTAAAGGTCACATCTTTGGTACTGTTAACCCGGCCGACCAGGCCTCTGACGCCGCCGGTTTTAGGATCAAGAGCCACACTGGCAGCCTGAGCGCTGCTGTTATCATAGGGCGAAACAGGAAAGAGACTGTCTTCATCAAAAGTCTGCTGCATACCGGTCTGGTAATTCTGATCCAGTTCCGTATAAATTTTGTAGCCGTTATTGACAATATCTTTTTCACTGATGCCATAAACAGAGCTGGCTTCACTGATAACAGCATCAAAATAAGACGGGTACTCATAGTCATCTGTTTTAGCTACATAGGTATCACTCAAGCGGTTGCCCATACCGACACTTTGCGCTTCGTCTGCTTGATTTTGAGAAATCTTTCCGGCAGCTACCATATTTTGTAAGACGGTATCGCGCCGGTTGGTCGCATTTTCAACCGAATAAAGCGGGTTATAAATACCAGGTCCCTTAAGCATTCCTGCCAGAGTCGCCGCCTCATCCAGCGTCAGCTGAGCAGCTGTTGTCCCAAAATACTTCTGGCTGGCATCTTCAACACCCCAGACCCCGTTGCCGAAATAAGCATTATTGAGATACATGGTCAGAATTTCTTTTTTACTGTATTTTTTAGTCAGTTCCAAGGCCAGGAAAAACTCCCGTGCTTTTCGTTTAACCGTTTGTTCCTGAGTCAAAAAGGCATTTTTAGCTAACTGCTGAGTGATAGTGGATCCGCCTCCGGAATATCCTAAAGTGACAACAGCCAAAAGCATCCGCTTGTAATTAATACCGCTGTTTTCATAAAAACTTCTGTCCTCGGTTGCAATCACTGCATTTTCCAAATCATCAGAAATAGCATCCAGCTCGACATAGGTACCCTTTTGACCGTAAAGAGAGCCGGCCTGCTTTTCATTTTTGTCATAAATGACTGTCGTTGCTTTCAAGGCCTGCTGCAAGTTAGAAACATTGGTCGTTTTGGCCAGATAAAACAGATAAGACCCCGTCAATAGAACAAAAGTTCCCAGCGCTATCAGCAGAATTTTTCCGACGTGATAACGCCGCCAGTACCTGCGTATCAGTCCGTTTTTAGCCAGACCAATCTTGCTTAGAAAAACATTGAATTTGCCGCTATCCGCCTTTTGGCCATAGCTGCGGTGGTAGCCGCTGTCAGCGTCTTCCTGCTCTTCTTTTGCCCGGGCTGCCGCTTCTTCTTTGCGGCGCTCCTGTTCAGCCTGATATTGTTTGGGAAAAAATTTCTTTTTTAACAATTCTAATATACTCATGCACCTATTATATCAATTTTGACGAAAATGATATAATAAAATCATGACTTTTACCGTAAAAATTACCAATCCCTACCCCAAGGGGTCCGTTAAAGAGCTTTTGGAAAAGCGTTTGCTGATTCCAAGGAAAATCAGACATTTTCTAAGAACCAAGAAGCATGTTTTCATCAATGGCGAAATGATCAATTGGCAAAGCCCTGTTAACACAGGAGACCTGATTGAGTTAATCTTTGATGACAGTGACTATCCGACTAAAACGATTCCCATGGGAAATAAGGATTTGGCAGACTGCCTTTATGAAGATGAGCACCTGATTATCGTCAATAAGCCCGAAGGCATGAAAGTGCACGGCAATGAACCTAAGGAAATTGCTCTTTTAAATCATGTGTCCAGCTACACAGGACAGACCTGCTATGTAGTCCACAGACTGGATATGGAGACCAGCGGAGCTGTCCTGTTCGCTAAGAATCCTTTTATCCTGCCCATCGTCAACCGTTTGTTGGAAAACAAACACATTCAGCGTGAATACTTAGCTCTGACAGCCGGTCAATTCCCCGAAAAAAGCCTTGTTTTTAAAGAACGAATCGGGCGTGACCGCCATGACCGGCGTAAGCGGGTAGTTGATCAAAAACACGGTCAGACGGCCATCACTCAGGTTTCGCTTGTAAGACATTGTGCTAATCACACCAGCCTGGTCAAATGCCGCCTCCAAACAGGCCGTACCCACCAGATCCGTGTTCATCTGGCCTATCACGGCTACCCTCTCATAGGAGATCCTCTTTACAATCAGCACACTGCAGGCAGGCTCATGCTGCACGCTTATCAATTAAGTTTCACACATCCTCTAACCCTCAAGAAAATTAAAGTCCAAGCACGGTCAGACAGTTTTGAAAAAGAGCTTCCAAAATAATTATTTTGGAAGCTCTTTTTTACTTTTGACTGAGCATAGAAGCTAAACCGACCGTGCTTTGCCAATACAGCTAAATTCAGAAACGTCTAGTTTCTATTTTTTAGTTAAGCTGATACCCGTTTTAGGAGCGCCGCTGGTATCATCGCTTTCCCAATAAACGGTGGTAATGCTTGTGCCGTTGATTTTAACGCCATAGGTATAGTGATCATTGGCACCGATGTCATCTAAAACAGTAAAGGCTGCTTTGTCGCCGGATTGATAGTAATAGCGATAAGTACCATCTGATGTTTCATCAGTTTTTTCAACTTTGGCTGTTTTGGTCGTATCTTCTTTCTTATCGTCCTTATAGTCAGTCTTTTTCGTCACAGTTCCGTCTTCCGAGAAGGTCATGGTTACTGTCTTATCATCTTCCTTAGTCTCCCAAGTTCCAATCAGTTCCTCCGGCAGAGGTGTCGGACTTTTCACCTGATTATCCTCAGCGACCATTGTTGGGCCGCTGATAGATTTAATAACAGTGTAACCCTTTGCTGTTTTTTTAACGCTAATCTGACCGGTAAGACTTTGAAGCAGGTGGCCTGAGGTTTTCTTTTCTGGATCTGTTGCTTCATCATAGTAATAATCATAGGTAGCTGCATAAGACAAACTGTAAGTTTTAACGCCCGTTTGATGCAAGTCGCTCAGCGTCACAGAGGTAATGGCAAAGCTGGACGGTTTTCGGCTGTCTGTTACCATCTTTTGCTTGATGCTGCCTTTCAAAGCCCCGTAAAAATGATTTTCTGTGCCCTTTTCAAAAACAGTGTTTAAATCCACAGGATCCTGACCGCTAGTGGCATAGACAGAAAATTTTTCAAACGCAGACTTAAGCAAATTCTGAGCAGTTGCATTGTCCAGCTGATCAGGAACATCCAGCTGAATGGTACTGCCGTCTGCAATATCAAGGAGCGACTGCTTCTTAGATTTTATTTCCCCGTCCGAAAAGGTCTTTTTAACATAGACAGGCTTGGTTCCCATGACAGGATAGTCACTGACCGCATATTCTCCATTGGAAAGAGAAGAGACCTTCTTTTTGCCGAAATAGAGGTCGCCGTTTGCCAGATTACTTTTGACCGTGAAATTCTTAAAGGCCAAAGTCATATCAATTGTCTTATGCTTGCCATCATAATCTTTGCTGAATTCAACTTCTTTGCCATTATGCAATCCATTAAGAGTAAAGCGATAATCCCCTACCGGCAAATGGTCAAGCGCCAGATGGTACTGTTCAGAATTGCTGGTTGCAACCTTTTTATCATTCAAAAGAACATCCAAATCTGAAACATTTGTTTTCAGCTTGAGCTTGAGCGGCTTCATTGCCAGCCGATAGTCTGGAAAAAAGAAGAAGCGGCGCCCAATACGCTTGAGATAAACAGTATCGGAATTATCCGCCATCAACAGTTTGCTGCGCAGGCTGCGTTGGGAAGCTTTTGTTTTCAGGCGCGCAAACTTGGTATACTGAGCTTCATCATTAGTAATCAGCTCATTGGTATCATCCCAAACCATATATTCCTTGATATTTTCAAAGGTATTGCCCGAAGCACTCCGAGCCCTGATATAACGATCCAACGTAGCTGTTTTGGAATAATGAAGACTTCCCCATAAACCAAAGATAACTAAAAGAACCCCAATAATCACGAGAGTGGTGCGGATGGGCTTTCTTTGGAGCAGTTTTTTGACTGCTTTTTTCATTCTTGCAAAAAGCGGCCCCAGCAGCTCTTTTACCTGTTGAAAGAAGCGCTGCCATTCTTTCTTTAATTTCTCCATCTTATACTCCTCATAAAAAGTACTGACCGGCTAATCCGACAATTAAGCTTCTAAACACTCTTTTACAGTGTTCAAAAGAGCCGCAGATAAACCAACTGCAGTCTTCAAACAGACATCAAGACAAGAGCTGCCCTTTTATTCTGTTCTCGCATTATACTTTTTTTCTTTTTTTAAATTATAACAAAATGATAACAAAACAATCAAAATCAACTGTTTTTTTGGACAAATCTCCTACTTTTTCCTGATTTAAGGCTGATTGGCAATTGGACAAATTCCTCATTTTACTTACTGTGTCAGTTTGCAGCAAAAAAACCAAAGCCGCAAAATCATCTGTTTTACCGCTTCTTACTTACCCCTTTTAACCAAGGACACATTAAAAGGGAGTGGGAAAGAAACCAAAAATTGAAAATTTTGGTTCTCACCACTCCCTAGTTTCAAGGTGGTGACCTGAAACGGTCTCTCCCCAGACCGTTTCACTCCCACCCCTGCGTCAAGAGCTTATTCCAAAACAGGAATACTGGACGAGTTTTACCCAGCCTCTTTTGCATCTATTACATCATGCCGCCCATCATGCCTGGATCCATGGCTGGAGCTGCAGGTGCTTCTGGTGCCGGATGATCAGCAACAACTGCTTCTGTTGTCAAAATAAGGCTTGCTACAGAAGCGGCATTTTGCAGAGCTGAACGTGTCACCTTCACAGGGTCAATGATACCTTCTTTAATCATATCAACCCACTCGCCGTTAGCGGCATTAAAGCCTGTTCCTACAGGGCTGTTCTTCAATTTGTCAATAACAACTGAACCTTCGTAACCGGCATTTTTAGCAATTTGGCGAACAGGTTCTTCCAAGGCACGCAGGACAATGTTGCGGCCTGTGGCAGCATCATCTTCCAAATCAAGAGCAGCAACTTTTTCAATCACATTGATTAGGGCTGTACCGCCTCCGGACACAATGCCTTCTTCAACAGCAGCGCGTGTTGCATTCAGAGCGTCTTCAATACGAAGTTTCATCTCTTTTAATTCTGTTTCAGTAGCTGCGCCGACTTTAATGACAGCGACACCGCCTGATAATTTAGCTAAACGCTCTTGCAGTTTTTCACGGTCAAAATCTGACGTTGTTGTTTCAATTTGCGATTTGATCAGCGCAACACGGTTTTCAATAGCTTCTTTGCTGCCAGAACCCTCAACAATAACTGTTGAATCCTTGTCAACCGTTATGCGGGCTGCTTGACCGAGAGCATCCATTGTAGCATTTTTAAGCTCGAGGCCGAGATCTTCAGTGATCACTGTTCCGCCTGTCAGAATAGCGATATCTTCCAGCATAGCCTTACGGCGGTCACCGAATCCCGGAGCTTTGACAGCCACAACATTAAATGTACCGCGAATCTTATTCAGAACCAAGGTTGGAAGAGCTTCCCCATCCACATCATCAGCAATAATCAAAAGCGGACGGTTGGTTTTAAGCACTTCTTCAAGCAATGGCAGGATATCTTGAATGTTTGAAATTTTCTTATCGGTAATTAAAATATAAGGATTTTCCAGATCGGCAACCATCTTTTCATTATCAGTTACCATGTATTGAGACAGGTAGCCGCGGTCAAACTGCATACCTTCAACAACTTCAAGCTCTGTTTCCATACCGCGTGACTCTTCAATGGTGATAACACCGTCGTTGCCAACTTTTTCCATGGCTTCAGAGATATATTCCCCAACTTTTTCAGAGCGTGATGATACAGCTGCAACCTGAGCAATAGCGTCCTTGCCGGAAACAGGCTGAGCGATAGCTTGTAAGCCTTCAACCGCTGTTGCAACCGCAGTTTCAATTCCGCGGCGGATACCGATTGGATTGGCACCGGCAGTGACGTTTTTAAGACCTTCGCGAACAATCGCCTGTGTCAAAACAGTTGCCGTTGTCGTACCGTCACCGGCAATATCATTGGTTTTTGAAGCAACTTCTGAAACCAGCTTAGCTCCCATATTTTCAAAATGGTCTTCTAATTCGATTTCTTTAGCAATGGTTACCCCATCGTTGGTAATCAAAGGAGAGCCAAATGACTTTTCAAGAACTACATTGCGTCCTTTAGGGCCAAGCGTTACCTTAACGGTATCTGCCAAAGTATCTACACCGCGTACCATTGCGGAACGGGCATCTGCTGAAAATTTAATATCTTTTGCCATAATCTAATCCTCTTTATCTAAATCTAATAGTCTGTCTTTCTCATAAGGCGCTTTTACCGCCAAAACGTTAAAACGCCATCATCAAGCATCTAAGTATATGTTACAGTCTTTCTGATTAGTCCTGAACGACAGCCAAAACATCTGCTTCACGAATAATCAGATAATCCTTGTCATCGTCTTTAACAGGTGTTCCCACATGATTTTCAAGCAGGACAGTGTCACCCTGAGCTATGCTTGGAGCAACTAAGTCACCGCTCAATGTACGAATGCCTTCGCCAACAGCCACTACCTTTGCCTTTTGTGTTTTATCCTGACCAGCTCCGGCAAGAACAAAACCGCCGACTGTTTTTTCTTCTTCTTTCATTAGTTGTACGACCACTCGGTCTCCTAAGGGTTTTAACATAACATACCTCCATAGAATTTTTTAGCACTCTAATTCATCGAGTGCTAATTACAATTATTATTGTATCACTTGGTCAGAAATAGTCAAGAAAAAAACTCTACCTTTCGGTAAAGTTTTTTTAGCTTATTTAGACTCAGAAAGTTTCAGCTTTTCTTCAAAATCATCAACAACCTTCTGAACATTGATCCGCCCCTTATAGATACCATAACCAAAAATCAACATGGCTAAGATACCCAAAACTGTCAGCACAATGCCGATAATAAGCCCGATCAGATTAGCTGAAAAGGAATAAATCAAAACGACTCCGATACTGGCAATGATAAACATAAGCGTAAACCAACGTCCCAGATTTTCAATCATATGCTTTTGATAAGCTATTTCTTTTTCATAGCCTTTGATAAATTCTTCTTTTGTCAGCATAATCTCTCCTTTTTAACTTAGTATTTCAATCCTGGATCGAAGAATCCTGTCAAGACACCGACAAGAGCAACGACAACCAACAGCAGCATTACTTTGATTGGTGACATATTCTTCTTGGCCATCAGCCACCAGCAAAATACAGTGACTAAAGCTGTCAGCAATCCCGGATAAACACCGTCCAATTGATCTTGAAGTACCAAGAAAGCTTTGCCGGAAGAATTTTTCAATTCAAAGGCAGTCTTAATCGGTACCCAAGTTGCTGCTACCGCACCGACAACCATACCGCCGACGATAGCTACGGCTTTACGGATAGCTTGCCCTTGAGGGCCAACCAGCACTTCAACCGCCTTATCTCCCAATTCATAACCTTTAAAGTAAGCAAAACGCATACCAAAGTAAGCCAGAAGGTTCCAAACGATAATATAAAAGATTGCGCCGACTGGTGAACCGCCCGTTGACAAACCAAGAGCAATCCCCAAGATAATTGGAATCAGGGTACCAACCACCAGTGAGTCACCGATACCGGCAACCGGTCCCATCAGACCGGCACGCAGACCGTTGATTGTTTCATCATCGACACCGTCGGCACCGTTAGCACGCGCTTCTTCAAGACCTGCAGTAACACCGACAATAAGGGAACCTAATTGCGGTTCAGTGTTAAAGAAGGCTGTATAGGTTTGCATGGAGCGAGCCTTGTCATCTTCATTGTCATAAAGTTCTTCAACGATTGGCAGCATAGAAGTCAGGTAACCAAAAGTCTGCATGTGCTCTTGTGAGAAGCAGGTCAGGTTACCATAGTACCAATGATGGAAGGACTTAGTTAGGGTTTTCTTTGAAATTTTCTTTTGAGCCATCTTAGATATCCTCCTCATCGTCATCAAAGTCTAAGCCATCTGCACCAGCCACAGCTGTAGCCTTAGCATTTTTAGCCATTTCCAATTCATAGAACAATACAGCAAAAATCAAGGAAATGACTGCACATGATACCAGGTTCAGTCCCAGTGAAGCTGCCAAGGTAAATCCAACAAAGAATGGGACAAAGTCAACAGCTTTTTCAACAATTTGTTTCAAGAGAATGGCAATCCCTACACATGGAAGAAGAGAACCAACCGTAAAGAGGGTCTTCATTGGAATACCGTCCATTGGAAGAGCTTCTTTCAAAGCTGTAACAGCGTCTGCTCCCAGTTTACACATAATCAAAGTTGGAATAAATGAGAAGACAATATGAGAAACCCAAGGGAATCCCCAGTCTACTGCGTACAGTTTTTTATAATCTCTCTTTTCAACAGCTCTCCAGCCGATATGCTGCCAAACCAAGTTCATAGTAGCTGTTCCGTAGAAAAGCACGGTACCGATAGTTCCTACCAAGGTACCCATTGATTTTGCAAGGTTAGCTGCATCGGCTGAATCAGCTGAGAGCCCTTGTGAGTGAATAGCAACCATTGCTAAAGGAATACCGATATAAGATACAGCACGGACATCGGCTGATACAGTACCGCCGGGTGTTACCAGAGCAATGTAAACCAGCTGCATAGCAACCCCGCAAACAATACCTGTCTTAACATCTCCAAGAACCAAGCCGCAGACCAAACCGCCGACTAAGGGACGGCCTAAAGTATAGTTACCAATGGTCGTACCACCCAGACCGGGCATTGAAGACAAACAGGCAAACAGGCCAAGAATGGCTGCTTGTAACCAAGAAATTGTCATAATATTTCTCCTTTATTTAAGATACAAAGGGCGTTAGGAAATCCGTATAAAAATAGGAAACGGACGCCGTGTCACTAAGACACAAGGACGGTTATCTTTTTTACTAGGATTTTAGCCCGTGTTCAATTAACAAGATACGGCAGAGGTTTGTTATCTAAGTGTTTCTCACTTGATAACAAACGCCAATCACCATAGTGAATTGACTGCCATAGTTTATGACACGAAGTCAGTAAGGCCGATAAGCAGACCGCCATAGCGGCTGCCGTAGTTTATTAGGTGCTTTAGCACCTGATAAACTTTCTGCCTTAATAACCAAATTTCGATTTAAAATCTGACCAATAACCGATTGAAACATCCGGCAAAAGCTGGAATTTTACTTTGTATCCGGCTTTTTCGATAGCTTCGATAGCGTCGGCTTCTTCCTGAGTAATCGACTGGTTGTTGCCGAGCTTAACAGCTCCCGGACGGTCGTTGGCAGGGCCGACGATAATTTCTTTAATATCTCCCGGAACAAAGCCTTGATCAACCAGAATTTCTTTCATATCGATAGGGTTTTTAGTAATCAGGAAGTAACGGCTGTCTGACTCTGCTACTTTTTGCGATTTTTGAGCAAAGGCTTCCTTGGTCCAAACAAAGGTCTTCTTGTCTGAAGCGCCTTTATAGGCTTGGATCAACACCTTATTTTTTGCCGCAGCATCATTAACCGCAATCAAGCCATCACACGGATATTCCTTAGCCCAGCGTGTTACAGTTTGTCCGTGAATCATACGGTCATCAATTCTTACAAACGATACAGTCATTTTCTTCTCCTTTTCTAGATATCATCGTCATCATCGTCTTCGTCATCAGCAGTGACTTTGAATTCCTGCAAAGCACTCGTTGCTTCACCCAGAACAGTTGTTACAAAATCCTGACCCTCAAGCACATCTTTCATAACCACTGCATTTACTGCCATTGGCAGGTTCATTCCGCCTAAAATAACAGCATCATCCAGTTTGCCTAATTCCGCCAAAACATTGCAGGCTGTCGTCAAAGGACTGCCGCCGACAATATCAGCCAAAACGACCACTGAATCTTCTTCCTTGAGCTCTGCAAGAGCCTCTTTGAAAGACTGAGCAAAATCGTCTACAGATTTGCCATTTTCCAAGCCGACAGCTATCACTTGGTCAACTTTGTCTTCGGCAAACATAGCTAAAGACGTTTTCAACCCCTGCGCAAAGCCGCCATGACTCACAAGTATTAGGTATTTCATGACTACCCCCTACCTTCTTTTAATTTCATTCTTATTTTATAATTTTTGAAAACGCTTTTGCAGTGTCATTTGTCATCTTTAACCACCTGACAAATGTCATATAGAAAATGACATTTGTCAGATTTTGCCCATATTTAAAAATAACAAAAACCGCCCGAGCGCCAAAATATAATTGATTTAGCGTAAAAGAATTATAATAGCAACAAAAAACGAACAGCTGACAGCAAATATCAGTTGTTCGTTTTGATAAGGACTGCAGCACAATGAAACAGAAATCGATTTTTCACTTCAATTCATCCTCAATCTTTTTTTGGATATCGGATAAGTCACTTTCAATGGTATCGTCCTCTAAAGATTTGGTGATAAGATAACCTGCTTTTTCATAGATCGTGTTGTAGGACTTAAATCTTGGAGCGGCTGTCGCTTTTTTCAGCATACTGTCAAGTGTGCTTACTGTCAGAGCCTTGGCGCCAAAACTGTCATTTTGCAGGAGATTTTTGCTTTCCTGACTGTTCATTACTGATTTTAAAACAGAAGCTCCTTGTGAATCCTCAAACAGCTGCTGCTGGGTCTTTTTATCGGTAGACAGCAGTTTCAGAAATTCCCAAGCCAGCTTAGACTGGGAGGTTTTAGCAGACATGGCATACAAAGACGTGCTGGATTGCGTTCTTGCCACAGATGGGTTTTGAGCAGGCATTTCGACGCAGCTCCAAGAAAATGAAGAATATTTTGAAACGTGATAAGGATAGGGCTTATAAGTCCTATACTGAGCCAAAGTCATAGGGAAAAAGGCCACCTTGCCTTCATCGAAATCCTTAAGTGTTACACGGTAACTGCCATTTAGATTTTTTAATTTCGTGACCAAGGACAAGGCTGAACGAACTTTTTTCGTGTTGAAATAAGCTTCTGTCCCTGTCTTGTTAAACAGTTTGATATTATAGGCTGCCAGAGCTTCCTCCCATCCATAGCCAAAGCTGCCATACTGGTCAATCACACCGTCACCGTCGGTATCCTTGGTGACTTTTTTACAAATATTATAAAAATCGGTCACTGTCCAATCCGAAGCAGGCAGTTTGATGCCTTCTTTTTTTAATAAATCAATGTTAATGCACATCATAACAGGATTGCTTTCAAAAGGAAGCGCAAATTGATTTTTGCCAAAGTGGCCGGCATTATAAGCTGGAGGATAAAACTGAGAGGGTTTGAGTTCTTTTTTAATGCGGCTGTCCAAATTCGCCAGAGCCCCTGTTGAAGCTAAAAGGTTGAAATCATTTTCAGGAACCATAAAGACATCCGGCTGTTTGCCCTCAACGATTTTTCCGGACAGCCAGGAAGAATAATCCTCTTTTAGAATACCGCTTTCATAGCGAACCTCCACATTGGTATGCCTCTTTTCAAAACGCTTGATAGCCTCATCTAAGAACTGATATTCTTTACCGCTGGGAACATCCCAGCTGCTGCCGGCGTACACTCCTAAGCGCAGGATTTTCTTTTGCCTTGACTGAAAGACGAAAAAACTCAGCACTGCTGCCAGCAGTACCAAAGCGCCTATCAAAGGAAACTTGTAGCGGCCAATCCATTGTTTAATCATTATCATCTCCAAAGTGTCTGGTCGTAACACCTGTCTGCACTGCCCAAATAGCTAACTGCGTGCGGTCACGCAGGTTTAACTTAGAGAGAATGGTTGACAGATAATTACGAATCGTTCCTTCCGACAAGAACAGCTTAGCCGCAATTTCCTTATTAGAGAGACCAAAGCCTATCTGCTGAATAATTTTCCACTCTGCCTTAGAAATATTTTCAACATTGCTTTCCTGCACCTGAATAGCTGAATTCGACTGGGCCATTTGAGAGAACAATTTGACAACTTTTGTCGCGACATCCGGATTAATCATGGCATTGCCCTTATTGACCGTCACAATAGCCTGATGCAGGTCTTCCATCGAAATTCCCTTTAAAATATAGCCTGAAGCGCCATACTGAAGGGCTTTAAAAATAAAATCATCATCGTCAAAAGTCGTCAGAATAATGATTTTGATATGAGGATAATGTTCCTTGACCTCCTTGGTGCATAAGACCCCATCCATCTTAGGCATGCGGATATCCATGAGGATAATATCGGGCTGCGTTTTTTTCAGGCTTTCTAAAACTTCAAAACCATCATCAACGGCACCGACAACCTCAATATCCGTATAAGAGGACAGAACAATTTTCAGCGATTCTCTAATGAGTTCTTGGTCGTCAGCAATAAGTACTTTTATCACTTTTCTTCTCCTTTTTTCTTGGGGATAATGACAGTGGTTTGAAAACCATTCTTACTTTCAAAGCTGGCGCGGCCGCCAATAATAGCCAGACGTTCTTGCATCTGCGTCAGTCCATAGCCGGGTTTTATCTCCTTACAGCCCACACCATCGTCCTTGATTTTAATGATGTAGGAATCTGTATTCAGCATATCAATGGTAACATGGCGCGCATGACCGTGGCGCAAAGAATTGGTAATCGTTTCTTGAATAACCCGAAAAATAATATCCTCTTTAGTGATGTCTAAATCAACATTATCCCAATGATAATTGAGACTGACCTGCAATTTGGACAGATTCTCATAATCAGCAATCATCTTCAAAAGGGCTTCCTTCAAGCTTCCCTTTTCAAGCGCTCCGGGTCTCATCTTTTCCAAAGACCGTCTGACATCCTGAATTCCCTCTCTGACCACATCGGAAACGTTTTTTAGCTGATTTTTGGCGTGACTGGGATTCAGATCCACCAAAACAGTGACCGCATCAATCCCTGCTGAAATACCTGTCAAAGCATGGCCCAGCGTATCATGAATTTCCCTGGCAATGCGCTTACGCTCTTTATCCTCAGCAATTTTTTCAGCCAGCGAGACATAGTCATTTAATTCTGTATTAGCACGCGCAGCCATGCGCAGCTCTTCTTCAATCTTGTGGTTCTCAGCAATGGAATACATAATATAGGTTACCAATGACACGATAAAAACGATGATATTCAAAGAATAAAGAAAGTTTTTAATAAAGAGAACGATCAAGCGGCTGGTACTGGGGAAAAAGCTGATGTAAACATCCAGCGAAGGAAGCTTTATGACCAGAGACAACAGGTCAAAATTCGATATCAGCAGCATGCCGAATCCCAGAAAAATAAAGAGCAGCCAGTATTTTTGTTCCTTGACATTGTAAAAATTCGCATAGCTGTAAAAAACATCTGCAAAAACCAAAAGAAAGAGCCCGTTGTAAGAAAACTGCAGGGAAATAAAGGTAAAGATAATCAGCATAACCTCCGCAGCAATCAGCCAGTCATTGATTTCTTCTTTTTTATTAAGGATGCTTTCACGATAAAACATGACCACTAAAAACATAGCAAAGAAAAACATGGTCGAAAAAAAGATACTTTCGGGAGCTGTCGGAACAACATCCAAATGATCCAAAAGGACATGGCTTAAGTTTTTAGCAACAATATACTTACTGGCAAAAAGATAAACAAACGCATAATAAATAACCGCCAGTAAATTGATAAAAATCAAAGCCTGCTTGGCATATTGACTGTATTTTAAGTATTTATAGCTATTCATTACTGCCACCCTGCCAAATCAACTTCCCCGATGTTCTTTTTTGTCAGCAGCTGAACTGGTACAATAATCTCCTTGGGATAAGCTTGATTCTTCGATAATTTAACGGTTGCTTTGATGACTTCCTGCCCCATGGTATAAGGCGACTGAGCCACAGTCGCTTGCATTTCCGGTGTTGTGGCAAGCAGACTCTTCATATCCGGAGAACCGTCAATGCCGTAAATCTGCGTATCAGTTTTCTGCTCTCCCTTAATAGCAGCCAGGGCTCCAATAGCAGCTCGGTCATTAAGCGCCATCACCGTATCAAAATCAAGACCGTCCTGAATCAGCTTTTTGACCTTGGGCATGGCAATCTCAGTCTGTCCGAGGCTGTCAAGCCGCGAGACAATCCGGTAGGCCTTATGCTTTTTGATAGTATCAAGAAAGCCCTGAATTCTGCTTGTTGCAGACAGAGCATCGCGATGCTCCAAAAGTAAAATATCAGCACTTTTTTTCGTTTTCATCATCTGCTCAGCACATAAAACTCCGGCCTTATAATTATCAGAAACAATGGTCGTATTAACGGCTGAGCTGTCTTTGAACTGGCTGTCCACCGCTATAACTTTAATCCCTTCTTTTTTAGCCTTCTTAAGGCTGGCAATCAACTGACTGCTGTTACCGTCTACCGGATTGATAATGATAATATCAACCTTTTCCCTGATAAAAAACCGAACCTGCTCAACCTGCTTTTTGATACTGAGAGCCGGATCACGCGTGTAGAGCTGGTCGTGATGCTCATTAACGCTCTTTTCAACTTCGGCATTCAAGTACTTATAAAAATCATTATTCATGGTCATATAGGTAGCGCCGATTTTTGTCTGCTGAGGAAAAACAGGTTCTTCTTTATAATGAAAAAATAAAACACAGACCACTGCTGTAACTAAAAGGCAAGCCAGAAGCCTAATGAGCTGCTTATATTTCATATCTTCCTTCCTGTCTTGAAAATCATTATTAAAAATAATACTGCCTGTTAACAAACTGTTTAGCAGATTAAATCAAGAATTATTTTCATAAATTTTTAGTTTCTAAACATTTATTCCGTCTTATCTGTTACTTTAGTTTAACACTTTCAGCTATTCATAGCAAACACTCCTAGGTACAATCACAGTCAGCTGTCAAACGGGTGATTATTGGCTTGCAGCAAAACAAAAGACATAAAAAAACTCTCCCAGGATAAAAATCCTAAGAGAGTTCGCAGATACAGGATCTTGCAAAAACCAGTTCACAAATGATTGGAGAACCTGCTCCGGCAAGCAACTGAAAAAGGCACTGCTTTGTCAAAAACTTACGTATCTTTGGGCCGCTAACACATCCTATTACCTGCCTTTAAAACGGCAGCTCTTCCTCTTCAAGAACCAGATCAGCCAAGTCATTATCCGTATTATTTTCACGCATAGCCCGCTGAGCCCTGCTTTCAAGCAGCTGAAAAGAATGCCCCAAAACTTCAGTCACAAAATGCGTCATCCCGTCTTTTTCATATCGTCGAGTACGCAATTCACCATCCAGTGATAAGAGACTTCCCTTACTGCTGTATGAGACCAGAGTCTCAGCCAGTTTCCCCCAAAAAACGACCTGAATAAAATCAGCCTGTCTCTCACCGTCCTGTCCTTTAAAGCGACGATTGACAGCCAAAGTTACACGTGTCACTGTCTTATCATTGGACGTTTTGACTATTTCCGGTGTTGCTGTTAAGCGCCCAATCAGGATAACTTTATTGTACATAATTTTCCCTCCTGCTTTATTATTCGAAAAAGAAGGAAAAAATAGTTAGCATCGTGTAAATTAATCTAAAGGAATTCAAAACCTTTTGCCTAACAAGACCATAATAGACCATAATCAATCCGGCCGGTAGAGATAAAATGAGCTGTCCGTGTCCAACACCCGACAGGGGCATCTCTTTTTCTAACAGCTACTTTTGAATGCAGTATAAATACATAGTTTTATGCTTTTTGTACAACAATTTCCCAGGACGCCTGTCCAACTTGCTCAAAACGCGTAACCGGATAATTATTCTCAGCAGCCCAGTTGGGAAGACTTTCCGTCGCCTGAGTACAGTCAAATTTGATTAAAAGTTCATCGCCACTGGCTAACTCTGCCATCTTATTTTTCGCATCAATTAACGGGAAAGGGCAAACTAAGCCGCCGGTTTCGAGTTCTATTAAGGCCATAATTTATTTCCTCCTATCTCTGATTCGGTCTTACAAAACTAAAATATGAAGCACTCCATACACCTAGGATGGTTACCAACAAGGCTATCCAACCCTTGCTTGACATGACAGCAGTTGCTGTTAGACCGTTGCCAATAGTACAGCCGCCTGCCCAAGAAGCACCTACTCCCATGAGTATACCGCCTATAACACTTTTTCCAATAGTTCTGATATTAGGCAAACGCCAGCGAAATTCACCGGAACCCTTAGCAGCGATAAATGAACCTAATAAAATCCCCAAAACAAGGAAAACACCCCAGTTCAGCAAACTGCTGTCACCTGTCACAATATAGGCCAAAAGATGAGCAGAAGGAGTTGTAATCCCAAGACCGCCAACACGGCCGGTTATCTCGCTGGCCGGCCAAGCAATTAAAGCAATGAGACCAATCACAAATCCCGCCCAATATTTGGAATAGGTCTTTTCAAATAAATAGTGCCGTATTCCTTGATATTTGGCTGGCAAAGTCACTGCCTTTCTTCTGGGCTTTCTCAAATCACGAACAATAAGGAAAGCCGTTATAACAGCTAACAGCGCAACAAAATACCAAACAGATATCCCAGCTTGTCCTGCCAAATCCTCGTTAATCACACCATAACTCGTCAGCTTTTCATTTAGAGGAAGCAACAAACCAAATTTCATACTGGCTGAACTGAGCATATAAAAGAAGAGGGCTATCCAGCTGCCAATTAACCCTTCACCCGCTCGATACCAAGTTCCAGTTGCACAGCCGCCTGCCAAAACAATTCCTATTCCAAAAATATAGGATCCCAGAACTGCGCCAAGAAGAGAATAATCTTCATACGGATTGGATACAAGCCCCAGCTGAATGAGGCTGATGACACCGATGCTCTGAACAGTAATCGCAATTAAAAAGGCATAAAAAAGTGTATTATTTTTAGCAATGTACATATCACGAAAACCACCTGTCAAGCAAAAACGCGTCCGCTGCAAAACAAAACCAAAGATCGTTCCGACTAAGCCACCTGAAATAAGCGCTAAGAACATGACTCACCTCCCCAAATTTAATACTAATATCCTATCATGACCGCCAACTTTTGACCAATCTATATTTTTTATGGCCGTTTATAAATAATATTTATCCCTGATTGATAGTCCTTTATGACTGGTAAAACAACTGACTGACCGCTGTTAAAAAAGCAGCAGCCCAAACAGATCATGCACTGTCTGAACCACTGCTGTGTTAATGTATTTTAACTAAAAATGCCGAATAATGCATTTCGAACTTATCCCTTGAAAATGCGACACTTGCACCTCAGTGCCTGCTTTTTGTGTCTTACATTATCCTTGCCAATGTTTCTTAGCATCAAAAGCTTCTCCTACCGCTGCACTTGCAGCAAGCTCAATAATGCCGCGCTTTTGCGGAGCATTTGGCAAAGCGAGTTCCCGCGGAGAGCACATCATGCCAAAGCTCTTTTCACCTCTTAGACTTCCCGGAAAAATCAAACTGCCATTTGGCATCATAGCTCCCGGCAAAGCAACAATCGTCTTTAAGCCAAGAGCTGCATTGGGAGCACCGGCAACTATTTGAACGATTTTATCATCTGCTACCTTTACTTGACAAATATTGAGATGGTCACTGTCCCGATGAGGAATCATTTCAACAATCTCACCAACCACGAATTTAGGATTGGGATCATTTTCCAGACTTTCCTGAAAGCCTTCCTTAGTCAATTCAGCATTTAAAACAGCGATCTGCTCATCTGTCAGCGCTAGCTGACCGCTTCCCGAAAGAGCAATCAGATCAGACACTTCAAAAATATTCCAGGCAACCGTTTCATTGTTTTCCTGCAAGAAAACACGGGCAACTCTCCCCTTGCGTTCTGAAGCCAGTTTACCGCCTTTACTGTCTTTGACAATAACCATCAAAACATCACCGACATATTGCTTATTATAAGTAAAAATCATTTCCATTCCTTTCAATTATTCAGTTCCCGCATAATTTTAACACCCATTATCCAGTATGAACTCTAAGACTTATGCGTCTTCAGCCCAGCCAAAAAGGTATTAATCTGGGCTTTTGTCTTACGCTGTTTATTAACAAGACGGCCAATTTCTTTCCCGTTTTCTGCCACAATAAAACTTGGGATGCCAAAGACATTCCATTTTTGAGCCAGCTCTATAAAAGCATCGCGATCCACACGAACAAAGGTAAAGTCGGGATTGTCCGCTTCAATCTCAGGCATAAACGGATAAATAAACTGGCAGTCAGGACACCAATCTGCTGTGAAAAAGAAAACAACTCTTTCTTTTTGCTCCAGATAGGCGGCTAATTCCTCATAGGACTGCGGAGCAATCATCTTTTTTCCTCCTTGTAGTCGATACTGCCATTTTGATGCGTAAATTGGTAGACAGTATCATCCTTCATGACCACGCCGCCGCAAAGCTTTTTCCTATCCGATTCAAATTCGTTGATATAAAGAACGGCAATCTCACCAAATTGACTAAAAAACTGCCGAATCTCCTTTTTAATCCTGTCTCGTCTTTGATCTGCCAAATGCTTTTGAATAATAAGGCCGGCAAGAACAGCACCGCTTATTCCCGCAAGACCGGCAGACATCAGTGTCATTTTTTTATTTTTCATAACCTTTATTTTATCATAAAACATGCTAAAATATAAAGTATAGAATTAAGCAGGGATTTAAGCAATGTGTCTGACAAGTTTAGACTGACACAGCACCCCTTACAGCTATGCGAGGTAAAAATGACAGATTTATTCAATAAGATCAAAAGAGTCACCGAATTAGACGGCATTGCCGGCTATGAAACCAATATTCGTGATTTTCTGCAGTCTAAAATAACCCCTTTAACCGATGACGTCCAGACAGACGGGCTGGGCGGAATTTTCGGCATCAAGCACAGTTCTGCCAAAAACGCTCCCAGAGTCATGGTTGCAGCACATATGGATGAAGTCGGCTTTATGGTCAGTCATATCAAAGAAGATGGTACGCTGCGTGCCTTAGCTATCGGCGGCTGGAATCCTTTGGTTATCAGTTCCCAGCGGTTCACTCTTTATACTCGCGGCAATCAAGCCATTCCTCTTATTTCTGGATCTGTGCCGCCGCATTTTCTGCGTAATAACAATGGCTCTCCTTCACTGCCAAAAGTTGAAGATATTGTCTTTGATGCAGGCTTTGCTGACAAGGCTGAAGCTGAACGTTACGGTATTGCTCCGGGCGATATTATTGTGCCGCAAACAGAAGCTATTTTGACAGCTAATCAGCAAAATGTCATTTCCAAAGCTTGGGATAACCGCTACGGCGTTCTTATGGTTACAGAATTATTAGAAAGCCTTAAAGATCAGCAGATAGACAGCACCCTCATTGCCGGCGCCAACGTTCAGGAAGAAGTAGGCCTGCGCGGTGCTCATGTTTCAACTACTAAATTTGATCCGGAACTCTTTTTTGCAGTTGACTGCTCGCCTGCCGGCGATGTTTACGGAGATCAAGGAAAAATCGGGGAAGGAACCTTAATTCGCTTCTACGATCCGGGGCACCTGATGCTTAAAAATATGCGGGATTTTCTGCTGACAACAGCCGAAGAAGCCGGTATTAAGTACCAATACTATGCCGCTAAAGGCGGAACAGATGCCGGTGCAGCTCACCTTCAAAACAGCGGAATTCCTTCAACAACCATCGGTGTTTGTGCCCGTTATATTCACTCACATCAAACACTTTACTCCTTGGATGATTTCCTGCAGGCGCAGCATTTCCTCCAAGCAATTATAAAAAAACTTGACCGCTCAACTGTCGATCTTATTAAAAATTATTAGAAAGGATGAGACGGGACAAATGCTTTTTGATTTATAGCCGGTCAATCAACACCGGTCCTATGAACATCTCGCATCTCTCAAATCTCTATTTCATTATGATTATTGGATTTATCGGCGTTGGAAAAATGGCCAGCGCCATCATTACCGGACTTCAAAAAACAGAATTCAGCGTCATTGTTTCAGACAGCAATCTTGAAAACAGCAAGGAAAAAGCCCGAACATTAGGCGTTGATTTTGCAGCTTCCCATCAAGATTTAATTGAAAAAGCTGACTTAGTTGTTTTAGGCATTAAGCCACAAGTCCTGCCCCTTGTTCTAACAAACTTAACCATTAATAAGCCCATCCTTTCAATGGCTGCCGGAACAAGCTTGAACCGCTTAGCCGAATTAAGCCAAGCGGACCTGCCTATTATTCGTATTATGCCTAATCTTAATGCACAGCTGCTTAAAAGCACCACTGCTATTTGCCGCAATGACAAGGTTTCTGATCAACTCTTTGAAACAGCCAAACAAATTACTAACTCATTTGGCACAACCTTTGAAATTGCTGAAAAAGACTTTGACACTTTCACTGCTCTGGCAGGCTCCAGCCCTGCTTATATTGCACTCTTTATTGAAGCTCTGGCTAAGGCCGGCTTGAAATATGGCTTTTCTAAAGATCAGGCTCTTGATATCGTCAGTCAAACGGTACTGGCTACCAGTCAGAACCTTCTCTTGAACGGCATCAGTCCTAACGATTTTATTGATAAGGTCTCAAGTCCGGGCGGTACAACAATTGCAGGACTCTTAGAGTTGGAAAGGACAGGATTTACCGCCAGCACTATCTCAGCTATTGATACAACTATCGAAAAAGCCAAAAATATGTAAAAGAAAAATGCTCCTAAAGCTTTATCATTTAGCTTTAGGAGCATTTTTTATGATTATTAATATCTGCAGACAAACTGTTCCCACAGCAAACAAAAACCTAACTAAAGATTAATTATTCATCAGATTAGTCACCAGTATGGCAACAAATCCCAGAGCATTATTGAGACCGTGTATCCAAATGCTGTACTCCAGATGCTTAAATCTATAGCACACGATAGCTAAAACAATTCCCATACCAACATATAAGACAAAGCTGCCAATATCGCTGGGTCCATGAAGCAGGCCGAAAAGCAAGGCACCAACAGCAAAGCCGAAACCTTCAAATCGTTTTGAAAATAATTTAGGAATAAGACCTCTAAAAATAATTTCTTCTGTTAAAGGAGCTATCACAACAATAAACAGGAACATAATCAAAAGCGAAGAATTTTCAAACAGCTGATCAATCGTTGCCTGGTTATTCGTTGTGGTCTTGCCTTCCAGTGTTAAAATAATACCGCCAATAAGCTTAACAATAAATAATGCTATAAATCCCAGCGAAACAACCGCAAAAGTTTTCCAACTCAGCCAGTGCTTAACACCAGAGTCAATCAATCCTTTTCTCCTAGCCAGCACATAAAAACCAACGATTATAAGGATTTGCATAGCAATAATCGTTAAGGTTTGCCACACATTAAGAGTTGAACTCTCCTTTTTCCAAATTATCATGACTAAATCAGGCAGCTGACTCACAACAAATAGACTAGCGATAGCGGCTGCAGCCGCGGCTTTTTTTAAAATTCCTTTCATATCTCTCCTTTAACTAATCCGTGCTTTTCACAGTCTTACAGCAAAAGGCCAAGTTCCATACTTTTTACCAAGTAACATTAAGAACTGGCTGTTCAAATCAGCGCTGCAGACAATTTTTAGCATAACTGGGCTTTCCTAACAAAAAAGTTGATAGGTGAATATCTATCAGCTTTTTCGGTCTTATCATAAAATGTGATAACTTATTTAACTTTCAGACGCTCAACATCACGCGCAATGACAAGCTCTTCGTCGGTTGGGATAACCAGCACTTTAACCTTGGCATCATCTGATGATACCACACCGTAGGCTGGGCGGGCTTCATTCTTTTCTGCAACAATATCCGCACCAATCCAAGAAAAATGCTTGATAATTTCATCTCGAATATGAGCATCGTTTTCACCAATACCGGCTGTAAAGACAATAGCATCAACGCCATTCATTACTGCTGCATAAGCACCGATATGCTTTACAATACGGTCAACAAACATGGCATAAGCTAAAGACGCATCCTTATCGCCATTTTTCGTTGCTGTCTCAATCTCACGCATATCGTTAGACAATTCTGAAATGCCCAGCAGACCGGACTCATGGTTGAAAATACGACGAATATCTTCAGGCGTCTTGAAATCATCTGTATTATCCATCAAGTAAGGGATAATAGCGGGATCAAGGTCTCCCGTACGCGTTCCCATCATAACGCCGCCCAGCGGAGTAAATCCCATAGAAGTATCCACCGATTTACCGCCGTCAACAGCAGTGAGAGAAACACCATTTCCCATGTGAGCCGTAATAAGTTTAAGCTCTTCAATGGGCTTACCTAAAACTTTAGCTGCTTCATGAGCGACATAGTAGTGGCTGGTGCCGTGAGCGCCGTATTTACGAACTTTGTTTTCTGTAAAGTACTTATTTGGCAATGGGTAGCGATAAGCAACCTCCGGCATTGTTGTGTGGAAGGCCGTATCAAAAACGACAACACTGGTAATATCTGGAAGAATTTCTTTAAATGCCCGTATTCCCGCAGCATTAGCCTTGTTATGCAGGGGTGCCAGAAGAGCCAGCTCTTCGACTTTTTCAATAACCTCTTCACTGTCCACCAGAACAGACTCATTGAAATAGGTTCCGCCTGCAACCACACGATGTCCAACGCCTGTAATTTCATCATAAGATTTGATGATTCCCAGATGAATTAAATCGTCCAAGAGAATTTTTACAGCAGCCGTATGGTCTTTAATCGCCAAAGTTTCAGAAACATTTTGATCATCAAATTTTACCGTCGAAATGGCATCATCTTTACCAATACGCTCAATTAAACCCTTTGCTAATACTTTTTCTTCAGGCATTTGATAAAGCTGCCATTTCAGGCTTGAAGAACCTGCATTAATAGAAATTGTTTTTGACATAACATACCCCTTCATGAAATCGTTTACGATCATATAAGATTATTATAGCAAATTATCACTTAAATGGCATTATCTTCCTTCCACTTTTTAAAATTTTTCATAAAAGTCCGCAAACTATCAGGGTTCTGTAAATCCGTCAGTGGGTACACAAAGGTTTCGCAGTCTTGTTTTGCCTGCTTCTTTAAGACAAAAATGGATTTCATATTATTTTTATGACTGAAGACTGTCTCCGGCAAAGAAATAACCGATAAAACAGCAGCGTTTTCCTGCAGCCACGCCTTTAACAAAGGACTCTGTTCACTGGTCAGCAAATCAACAGGCGCCAGAAAAATAGCCAGTCCATTTTTCTTTAGGTACTTAAGTGACTGCTCCATCAAAAGATGGTGGGCATAAGTATGCCCATCTTTTGCTGCAACCTTATAGCGCCCAGCAATATCATCATTAGGATAAAAGCCAACGGGCAAGTCACTGATAATAACATCACTTTCTTTTAAAATCTGCGGCCTCACTGCATCTTCTTGAATAAAATGAGCAGGAGAATCTAAAACATCCGCAATACTTGCTGACAGATCAATCAAAAGATCATCAACCTCAATACCCATATAATCTAATTGCTTGGAACTATTGTTGAGCAGTGTTTCAGCGAGATTTCCTGTTCCTGATCCGATTTCAAGAACATCTAACTGGCTAGCATCCGTCAATTCTTCCAGTAAATAGAGAAGGATAAAACCGATACTGTCCGGAGTAAACTGATGGTTTGCCTGCAAGCGTTGTTCTTGGGCTGCCTTAATAAACAGAAACTGAAAAGTTCTGCGCCACTCTTCTTTACTGAGATTCAACTGCTGTAACTTGTCATTATTCTGACTGATTATGTCATCAGCTCCATCTGCACCTAGATAATAAGCATTTTGCTCAATTAAAGCATCATAAAGATTTGTCTGAAGTTTTGTTTCCAGCCGCTGACAATTATTCAGCAGTAAATTATAGGCTGTTTCTATTTTTTCAAAATCCATAATTTCCTCCAGCACCTATCATATCAAAAATAGATTGAACTGGCAAAATCAATTATTAGATTGAGATCCTTTATTTTCTTTTGATTTTTCAAGAGCTGCTTTATTTTTTTCAGCACTTCTTTCAGTCGTCTTTTCCTTTGTTTTATCATTTTCTTCCTTAAAATGGTAGTGATAAGACTGACCGTTTTTCAAATGTACTTCAATCAAAATCTGCTGATTTTTCCTTTGATAATTTGAATTGCCATAATTAAAGGTAAACTGCCCGCTGTTATCTTTAGCTAAATCCTGAGTTAATTCTGCTATCAGATACGCCTTACCAGCCGATAATTGCGATTGATTCTGCCTCTCTGTTGCAAGGACACGGTTGAGGTAGAACTGCAATAAAAGACTAAATATTGCTGCCATTAGCAGGGCATATAAAAGAACACCTGCCTTAACCTTTTTCATTAAATGCATAGACAAAAGTCCTCTCTAATCCATTATCAAAAGTAATATCTAGCCTCACAATGTCTCCGGACTGATTAAAATAAGCTGTCTTTACTCCTGTCAGCATAGGCTGATAACCGCGCCCATCGGCATTCGTTTTCCTAAAATCTGTCGCTTTTGATTTACCAAAAGCTAAATCCTGTCCATCTTTACTGATATAAAGCTTATGATTGTCTATTTTCTGCAAGCTTGTTCCCTCAAGCTCTGACCGGAATTGTTGACAAAAGAGCAGCCATCTATCTTTTTGATTTTTTGATAAATAATGAACATTGCTGCTAATCACCTTAGTCAATCCACTGTAAACAGAAACACTGCCGGCAATAACAAGGAGGGCAACCAGACACTCCAGAAGTGTAAAAGCCTTTAATCTATTCTTTAACAAGACTTATAACCTCCTCTTGATCGTGGTAGACAGCGATTGTAGTTTCATCTCTGACTACCTTCACACTGACACCATTGAGACTCAGGCTGTCTTGTTTAGTTTGAACAGCCATTATCGCTAAGTTCATCACTTCTTGCCTTTGCAAATTGTCGGCTATCCTTTTTTGATCGCGATTGATCTGCTGAAGAATCAAAGATGTAATTGTCACTAAAAGTCCCAGAGCAATTAGGCTTTCAAGGAGAATGTAAGCTTTCATTTTCTGTTTTTTTATATTGACCACTCCCTATATATAATTGATAAGTTACCGTCTTTTTTGGAGTTTGAAAACTAAGTTTAGCTAGCGATGAGTTTCCGCCTGCCTGATCAAAATTCAGTGCCATGCTTTTTTCTAATGTTATATCCTCGGGAACATCAAGCGTCTCAACACCATTAGAAATCTGCCCCTTATCCAAAGTTAAAGTCATTTCCTGCTGAGTCAGAGCACTGAGTTTTTGTGTGTCACGGTAAAGATGTTCAAATGACAGAAAAAAGAGCTGCTCTTTTACACTGGCAAAGGTCTGATTGATTCCTCCAGATAAACTTAGGATTAAAAAAGCTGTAATGGCCAAAGTTATCAGGCTCTCCAAGAGTGTGAATGCTTTAATTCGCCACATGCCGTGCCTTTTCAGGATGTTTTGCATAATAAGCCTTATAAGAATCAGCCTGCTCTTGAGTAATATTGCCGCTAGCTACTAATTTAGAAAGAGTTGCCGAATCAGTTTGATCCAATTCATACAGTTCAGCCTGACTTTCAACAACTTTGACAACAGCTGAATTGCCTGTATCCTTTACTTTATCTTTTTGTTTGGTTAAATTAGGTACAAACAAAAGCAGCAAGACACTGATAATCAGCAAAACGACTAACATTTCTATCAAAGTGAAACCTTTAACAGTAACTTTCTTGAATTTTTTCATTACAAATTAACCTCCATATTTTGATAAATCGGCAGCAGCATAGCTGCATAAATCATCACAATAACTATCGCTACTAGGACAAAGACAAGAGGCTGGATGAGCTGCATAGCTTTATTGAGTTTACTGAAGAAACGCTCCCAGCTCTCCTCAGCATAGATTTCAAGCTCGCTGCCTAGTTTTGACTTGACTTCCCCATATTCAATCATTAGGCTGAGTTCCCTCAAAAAGAAAGGATAATCTAAAACCTTCTGATGAAATTCCCGGCCGGCTGTAAGCGCCTTTTCCATATCATGGCCAATTTCTCTAAAAAGCTGTGACTTTTGCTCCTGCATCAAGTGGACAATTTCAGCCATCTCTACTCCCTGTCCTATAAGATTGCCCCATTCTCGTGCATAATAAGCTGTCAAATACAGCCGAAAATAGCTGCCTATAAATGGTATCTGACTGTAAATCGTCATTAAGCGTTTCCGACTCATTCTTCTTGAAAAAAGATAAAAAAATCCTGCTAAAAGTATGAAAAAACCGCATCCTAAGAGAAAAATAGCCGGAAAATGAGAAATAAGCTCCGTCGCAAAATTCCCATTTTCAAGCTGGGGCAGCAGATAATTTTTTAATCCCAGCATGATAAGAACAAGAAAAATGATTAAAATAACAGGATAGGTAGCTACTTCAATCAGTTTCTTTTTAACAACCATAAGATTACTTAAGTAGGCCTCAATTTTTAAAAGACTTTTCTGAGTATTTCCATGAATTTCAGAAAGTGCCAGCTGAGTAACGACATTGTCTGAAAAACCCAGAGAACTCATTATTTCTGCTAAATTCAAGCCATTTAGAAGACCCTGACGCATACTGTCTGTATAATCCTTTGCCAATAGGCGGCTTCGCTCTAAAAAATCTACAATTTCAGTCAGGTTGAAGCCGCTGGCAAAAAGATTATTAAACAATTGAATGACTTTTCTTTGTTTTTCAGTCCTTAATTTTTTCTGCTTCAGCTTCTTCCCTAGTGATATATCCATCTGTAAAAAGGCTGTCAATTTGTTTATTCCACTCTTGCGCTGAGTGTTTTTGGTAGTCTCTTTGGGCAAAATCAATGACACCTCCTCCCTTGATTAAACGCTGGTAAGCAATCCCGCGCAAAGCATTTTCCAGTTCTTCTTTGCTGACTCCTAGTTCCAGAAGTCTGGCATAAACTCCGGGAATACTTTTGGCATGGATAGTTGAAAAAACAACCGCCCCAGTCAGGCTTGCTCTGATAACTGCCCGCGCTGTTTCTTTATCTCTGATTTCCCCGATAATCAGAATGTCCGGCCGATGCCTGAGAGACAGTTTAATTAAATTATCATAGGTCATATCAATACTTTCATTTAGCTGCAGCTGCAGCATATCATCCTGTTTAATTTCCACAGGATCCTCAATGGTAATCACCTGTCTGCTGCTAAACTTTTCCTTGACCAATTGATACATCAGTGTCGTTTTCCCGCTGCCGACCGGCCCCGAAAAGAGATAAAGTCCTCTCCCTTTAATTTCCTTTAAAATGAGATTCATGCCATTAAACCAAAATTTTAAATCGTGGCGGCCGTCAAATAAAAGACGAATGACCAAACTTTCATAACTGCGATAATCTCCGACACTTGAGAGCCGTAAAGCGATTGTTTTGTCTTCATCATAGTGATAATCACAAGCTCCTAGCTGGCTTCGCCTTTTTTCGCCAACATTCATTCCCGCAACAAATTTAAAATGGCTGATAAGATTTGCCATAAACTGATGCTCGTAATCATCAATAAACTTTCTTTCATCGCCTATTCTCATATAGAGCTCATAAAAATCTTTTTTAGGAATAATATAAATGTCCTGCGCTCTGTTTTGAACGGCTTCTGCAATGATTTTCTTTCCTAATTCTTGAACCATAAATCCTCCTACTTTATTTATTCGCAAAGAAGGAGCATTTTGCATAAAATATTATGAATTATTGCTTTTAAAGCCAAAAAAATAAACCGCAGCTTACACTTGCGGTTTATTTTTCTTAATAGAACAGGCTCGGTGATTAGGCTTGTCGCTTTGTCTGTCATAGGCCGGGCGGTGCATTTCCTCAGGGATTTCCTGCCAGTCGGTTAAAAGAGCTAAGGAATAGTACTGCTGTACATATTCATCACATTCTTCACACCAGCGCTGGTCTTCAATATCCCAAAACGCGGTCATAATACTGCTGCGGCTGTTAAAACTTGAATGGGCACCATGTAAGTTTAACCATTCCTTTTTATAACATTTCAAAGCTTCATAATAATGCTCAAATTCATGGACCTGAACAATGTCATCTTTCCAGCCATCTAAGAACCACCAGGGTTCCATATCGCCGTACATTTTTACTACTTGATACATAAACTTTACTTCCTTGATACACTCATTATATAGGAAAAGCCTCATTTTTAAAAAAATTTTGCTCATTTGTGAGAAAGATTAGAATTATTATAAAAAAGCCCTGCTAAGCAGGGCTCTTCTCTATTCTGTTACGAGACTTTCATCAGTTTCAGTATCTTCAATAAGCTCGACTTCATTAACAGCCTGCGGCTCAATGTTGCGGTAGCGTGCCATTCCGGTACCAGCCGGAATAATCTTACCGATAATAACATTTTCTTTAAGACCAAGCAAGTGATCCTTCTTACCGCGGATAGCAGCATCTGTAAGAACACGAGTTGTTTCTTGGAAAGAAGCAGCTGATAAGAATGAATTTGTTTCAAGGGAAGCTTTCGTAATTCCCATAAGAACCGGACGGCTTGTGGCTGGAATACCGCCGGCAATGACAATATCTTTATTGGCATCTGTAAAGTCAGCAATATCCATCAGAACGCCCGGAAGAAGATCTGTATCTCCCGGATCCATAACACGGACTTTGCGAAGCATTTGGCGAACCATAACTTCAACGTGCTTATCTCCGATTTCTACCCCTTGGCTGCGATACACTTTTTGGACTTCAGAAAGAAGATAAATTTCAACAGATAAGGTGTCACGGACTTCCAGCAAGTGTTTAGGCTGGATAGAACCTTCTGTCAGTGGTGCTCCGCGGTGAACTTCATCACCCACTTCAACTTTCATGCGAGCTGTAAATGGTACTGTGTACTCACCTTCTCCTGTTGCACCTTTGACATAAACCTTTTTAGTGCGGGTAGCAGCGTCTTCTTCAATGTCTGTGACTTGTCCCTTAACCTCTGTGATAACAGCCTCACCTTTAGGGTTGCGGGCTTCAAAGATTTCTTGGATACGAGGAAGACCCTGTGTAATGTCGGCATTTGAAGCAACACCGCCTGTGTGGAAGGTACGCATAGTAAGCTGTGTACCTGGTTCACCGATGGATTGGGCAGCAATCGTACCAACTGCTTCACCAACTTCAACAGCATCACCTGTTGCCAAGTTGATACCATAACAATGACGGCAGACTCCATGACGCGTATTACATGTAAAGACTGAACGGATAGTCACCTCAGTAACACCAGCATCTACAATCTTACGAGCCATGTCTTCAGTAATCAACTCATCAGCTCCAACGAGAACCTGATTTGTTTCCGGATGTCTGACGGTCTTCTTGGTGTAACGGCCGACAAGACGTTCTTCAAGCGTTTCTGTTACTTCCTTACCATCGGTGATGGCTGTAATCGTCAGACCGCGGTCAGTGTGACAGTCGTCTTCACGAATAATAACATCTTGGGCAACATCAACCAAACGGCGGGTAAGATAGCCGGAATCGGCAGTCTTAAGCGCTGTATCGGTCATCCCTTTACGGGCACCGTGGGTTGAGAAGAACATTTCCAAAACAGACAGACCTTCACGGAAGTTTGAAAGGATCGGCAGTTCCATGATGCGTCCGTTAGGAGCAGCCATCAAGCCGCGCATACCGGCAAGCTGGGAGAAGTTAGAGATGTTACCACGCGCTCCAGAGTCCATCATCATAACGATTGGATTCTTAGAATCCTGTGTTTCAACCAAACGCTCTTCCAGTTTTTCCTTAGCATCACGCCAAGTTGCCGTAACAGCTTCATAGCGATCCTCGTCTGTCATGAGACCGCGGCGGAAAGCTTTGGAAATGTCTTCAACACGATGGTGAGCTGCATCTATAATTTCCTGCTTGTTATCAATAACTGGAATGTCAGCGATACCTACTGTTAAACCGGCCAAGGTTGAATGATAATAACCGAGGTCTTTCAAACGGTCAAGAAAGGCTGAAGTTTCAGTTGTGCGGAAACGTTTAAAGATTTCAGCGATAATGTTACCAAGATTTTTCTTCTTAAATGGAATATTTAAGTCAAGATTTTTGATAACTTCCTTGATATCAGAGCCAGGCGTTAAGAAATACTTATCAGGCGTTTTGTCTGTTAAGTTGGCATTGTTTGGCTCCTGAAGGTAAGGAAGGTCTGCCGGCATAATATCATTGAAGAGAATTTTACCAACAGTTGTAATCATGATTTTGTGCTTTTGCTCATCTGTCCATGGTTTGTCAGACATGCTGTCAACAGCAATACCGACACGGCTGTGGAGATGAACATAGCCGTTGCGATAGGCCATAACAGCTTCATCACGGTCTTTGAAGACCATTCCTTCACCCTCACGGCCGGCATCTTCCATGGTTAAATAGTAGTTACCAAGAACCATATCTTGAGATGGGGTAACGACTGGCTTACCATCTTTAGGATTAAGAATGTGTTCAGCAGCCAGCATCAAGAGACGAGCTTCTGCTTGAGCTTCTTCAGACAGCGGCACGTGAATAGCCATTTGGTCCCCGTCAAAGTCGGCGTTGTAAGCTTCACAGGCCAGCGGATGGAGCCGCAGAGCCTTACCGTCAATCAAAACGGGTTCAAAAGCTTGAATACCCAAGCGGTGAAGAGTCGGTGCGCGGTTAAGAAGAACCGGATGCTCTTTAATGACCTCCTCAAGAATATCCCAAATGCGGTCATCGCCGCGCTCAATCAAGCGTTTTGCTGCCTTGACATTTTGTACGATGTCTCGCGCTACAATCTCACGCATAACAAACGGTTTAAAGAGCTCAATCGCCATTTCACGCGGCACACCGCATTGGTACATCTTAAGTGTCGGACCGACAGCAATAACCGAACGTCCTGAGAAGTCGACACGTTTACCAAGGAGGTTTTGACGAAAACGGCCTTGCTTACCTTTAAGCATGTGGCTCAATGATTTCAATGGACGGCTGCCAGGTCCGGTAATCGGACGGCCGCGGCGGCCATTATCAATCAGAGCATCCACCGCTTCCTGCAGCATCCGTTTTTCATTTTGCACAATAATGCCGGGAGCATTCAGCTCGAGCAAACGCGCCAAACGGTTGTTACGGTTAATAACACGGCGGTAGAGATCGTTAAGGTCAGAAGTTGTAAAGCGGCCGCCATCCAATTGCAGCATCGGACGAAGATCAGGCGGAATAACCGGCAGGATGTTAAGTACCATCCACTCAGGTTTATTGCCCGATTTTTGGAAAGCATCAAGAACATCCAAACGACGGACAGCTTTCACCCGTTTTTGTCCGGAAACTGTTTTTAATTCTGCTTTCAGCTCTGCAATTTCTGCATCTAAATCAACACGTTTCAAGAGGTCTTGAATCGCTTCTGCACCCATTTTGGCAACAAATGATCCCGGACCGTACTCTTGAAGTTTTTCACGGTATTCGCGCTCAGTCAAAAGAGATTTTGGCTCAAGCGGTGTATCCTTAGGATCAATCACCACATAAGCTGCAAAGTAAATAACTTCTTCTAAAGCGCGTGGGCTCATATCAAGAGTGAGACCCATACGAGAAGGGATACCTTTGAAATACCAGATATGAGAAACAGGCGCTTTCAATTCGATATGCCCCATGCGTTCACGGCGAACTCTGGTACGAGTCACCTCAACGCCGCAGCGGTCACAAATAATCCCTTTGTAGCGAATGCGCTTGTATTTGCCGCAGGCACATTCCCAATCCTTAGTAGGACCGAAAATAACCTCATCAAACAGACCGTCACGTTCTGGTTTCAAGGTCCGATAGTTGATTGTTTCAGGTTTTTTAACCTCACCGTAAGACCATGAACGGACTTTATTAGGTGAAGCTAATGTGATTTGCATACTTTTAAAACGATTTACGTCAACCACTAATTTTACCTTTCTTATGATTATCAGCAGCTAGACTGCCTAAACTATAGGTTAAGCAGCCAGCAGTTTGTTTATCTGTTATTTTTCATCACCATTTGCAAATTCGGCAGCTTCAATGACTTGTTTTTCACGCGCTTTTTCAAGATCATCAACGTGCATAACATCTTCATCTTCGCCTTCATCGAGATCACGAAGTTCAACTTCTCTGTCATCTTCATCAAGGACGCGCATATCAAGTCCCAGTGACTGCAGTTCCTTCACAAGAACGCGGAATGACTCCGGCACACCTGGTTTTGGAATTGGATTGCCTTTGGTAATAGCTTCATAAGCTTTGAGACGGCCTGTAATATCATCAGACTTGTAAGTCAGAATTTCTTGCAGAACATTTGACGCACCGTAAGCTTCAAGAGCCCAAACTTCCATTTCACCAAAACGCTGTCCGCCGAATTGTGCTTTACCTCCCAGCGGCTGCTGAGTGATAGTTGAGTAAGGACCGACAGAACGGGCATGGAGCTTATCGTCAACCATGTGGTGGAGTTTAATCATGTACATGACACCGACAGACACACGGTTGTCAAACGGTTCGCCAGTCCGGCCATCATAAAGGACTGTCTTAGCATCAGCAGCCATTCCCGCTTCTTTAACAGTTTCCCAAAGATCATCGGACGTTGCACCGTCAAAGACCGGCGTTGCGATATGAATGCCTAAGCTGCGGGCAGCCATCCCAAGGTGGAGCTCCATAACCTGTCCGATATTCATCCGTGATGGCACCCCAAGAGGGTTCAGCATGATGTCAACAGGAGTTCCGTCCGGAAGATACGGCATGTCCTCAACAGGAACAATACGTGAAACGACACCTTTGTTTCCGTGGCGTCCGGCCATCTTATCTCCGACTTTGATCTTACGTTTTTGAGCAATGTAAACACGAACAAGCGTATTAACTCCTGATTGAAGTTCATCACCATTGGCACGAGTAAAGATTTTAACATCACAGACAACACCGTCGCCGCCGTGAGGTACACGAAGAGAGGTATCGCGCACTTCCCGTGATTTATCACCAAAGATAGCATGCAGGAGGCGCTCTTCAGCGGTCAGATCCTTTTCGCCTTTAGGCGTTACCTTCCCGACAAGGATGTCGCCTTCTTTCACTTCTGCACCAATGCGGATAATTCCCATTTCATCAAGATCTTTGAGAGCTTCTTCTCCGACATTTGGAATCTCACGGGTAATCTCTTCAGGGCCAAGTTTTGTATCACGAGTTTCTGATTCAAATTCTTCCAAGTGCACAGATGTGTAAACATCATCCTTAACCAGACGTTCACTCATGATAACGGCATCTTCAAAGTTATAGCCTTCCCATGTCATGTAAGCAACAATAGGGTTTTGACCAAGCGCCATTTCGCCTTTTTCCATAGAAGGACCATCAGCAATAAAGTCACCCTTTTCCACACTGTCTCCTACCTTGACAAGTGTGCGTTGGTTATAGGCAGTTCCTGAGTTAGAACGGCGGAATTTTGTGATATTGTACACGTCAAGAGAGCCGTCTTCACGGCGGACTTCAACCTTGTCGGCATCAGAATAAACAACTTTACCGTTATTTTGAGCGATAATAGCAGCTCCTGAATCATGGGCAGCCTGATATTCCATACCTGTTCCGACAAGCGGAGCTTTAGGATCAATCAAAGGAACGGCCTGACGCTGCATGTTGGCACCCATAAGTGCACGGTTGGAGTCATCGTTTTCAAGGAATGGAATACATGCCGTTGCCACCGCAACTACCTGTTTAGGAGAAACATCCATGTACTCTACTGAGCTTGCCGGAAATTCCTGGTTATTCCCTTGGTGGCGTCCCATGACGATTTCTTCGGCAAATGTTCCATCTTCATTGAGTTTTGAGTTTGCCTGAGCAACAGTATATTCATCTTCTTCATCCGCAGTCAGCCATTCAATTTCGTTGGTAACCACACCTGTGGTACGGTCAACCTTACGATATGGTGTTTGGATGAAACCATATTTGTTGAGATGTCCGTATGAAGATAAGTTGTTGATCAAACCGATGTTTGGTCCTTCAGGCGTTTCAATCGGACACATACGGCCGTAATGAGTGTAGTGCACATCACGCACTTCATAACCTGCACGGTCACGTGTCAGACCGCCAGGTCCTAAGGCTGACAAACGGCGCTTATGAGACAGCTCAGACAGCGGATTGTGCTGATCCATGAATTGTGATAATTGAGAAGAGCCAAAGAATTCTTTGATAGCAGCTGTCACCGGACGGATGTTGATGATCTGTTGCGGTGTAAGCACTTCGTTGTCTTGAACAGACATGCGTTCACGGACATTTCTCTCCATACGGGCCAGGCCAATACGGAATTGGTTAGCCAGCAATTCACCGACGGCACGGATACGGCGGTTACCTAAGTGGTCAATATCGTCAACCTTGCCGAGACCTTCAGCTAAATTAAGGAAATAAGACATTTCAGCTAAGATATCAGCAGGTGTCAGGTGACGTACCTTATCATCTGGATTAGCATTGCCGACAATGGTCACAACACGGTCCGGATCAGTAGGAGCTACGACTTTGAATTTTTGCAGAATAACGGGTTCTGTCAAAACAGCATACTCATTAGGTGTATAGACAATCTTGTTGAGATCGCCTTCCAGATAATCAGAGATAGAATCAATCACACTGCGTGTCATTTCAGTTCCTGCTTCAACCAGAATTTCACCTGTTTCAGGGTCCACCAGATTTTCAGCAATAACCTGATTCAAAAGACGGGTTTTGATATTTAATTTTTTGTTAATCTTATAACGGCCGACAGCTGCTAAATCGTAGCGGCGCGCATCAAAGAAACGCGCAATCAAAAGGCTGCGTGAACTGTCAGCTGTCTTTGGTTCACCCGGACGAAGACGCTCGTAAATTTCTTTCAGAGCTTCATCGGTTCTGGAATCATTCGGATTTTTGTGGATGTCTTTCTCGATAGTATTGCGTACCAAGTCGCTCTCACCGAAAATATCAAGAATTTCATCATCGCCGGAAAATCCAAGAGCCCGCACCAGCGTTGTAAATGGAATTTTACGCGTCCGGTCAATCCTTGTATAGGCAATATCCTTAGAGTCTGTCTCAAGTTCAAGCCAGGCACCGCGGTTGGGAATAACAGTAGAACCATAGCCGACTTTACCGTTTTTATCAACCTTATCATTAAAGTAAACACCCGGCGAGCGAACTAACTGGGAAACAATGATACGCTCAGCACCATTGATAATAAAAGTCCCCATTTCAGTCATTAGCGGGAAATCACCGAAGAAAACTTCCTGAGTCTTGATTTCACCCGTTTCTTTATTAATCAGGCGGAAGGTCACAAAAATCGGCGCTGAATAGTGGGCATCATGAGCGCTTGCTTCTTCCAAAGTATACTTAGGTTCCTTTATTTCATACCCTACAAACTCAAGTTCCATGGTTTCCGTAAAGTTTGAAATAGGAAAAACATCTTCAAAAACTTCCTTAAGACCAGTATCCAAAAAGTCTTTGAATGAGTCCGTTTGAATTTCAATCAAATTTGGTAAATCAAGAACCTCTTTGATTCTTGAAAAACTGCGACGAGTACGGTGCTTACCGTATTGAACTTCATGTCCTGCCAAGTTTTAACTCCTTCTTCTTTCTAGACCTCTCAAGAGGCCAAAACGTTAGCAAATTTGCCGCTTACACTAATTTTCAGAAATTTTAAATATCTATTACAAATAGACCTGTTCCCTAAAATTAAGCACAAAAAGAGCAGCTAAATCTGACTCTTTAAAGTTTGATTTAACTGCTGTAAGCTCTGATTGGACAATATTTCAATCAAAGCAGACGACAAATAGTTACATATATTATATACTATCTCCCTATGCTTGTCAAGAAACACTACCTGCCTCCAATGCTTGACCAAGCCTTTTGATAATCGCTGTCTGTGCCGCCTATGGCAAATTTATAGACCGTATTGCCGGGACCGTTTTTCGCCCAGTAGCTCGTCGTCGTTGCGCCTCCGACAGAAATAGTCTTGCCGTTCACATTGACAGTCGCCGGCTTCAGACCTGTTGATTTCAAGACATTTGCTTTAATAACGCTGGAATCAAGTCCGAAACGCTGATTGGCTCCCCAAACAGTCGGATCCGCCTGATTAATGGCATTGACCAAATACGCCATATATTGGGCGTTGTTATTATAACCGGTCATGCTTGCTAAGGAAGTATTATTATCATGACCTGCCCAGCCGCCCAGTGTTGTCTTAGGGGTAGACAAAATCAGCCAGACATCTGTATAGTCGTCGGTTGTCCCGGTTTTCCCCGTCCAGTCAGCACCGGCTAGTCCTGAATTAAGAGCTTTCAGCCTATTTTTAAACGTTGTGGTTTTGCCCGAACTGATGGGGCCTCTAAGCAGCTCATTTAAGATGCTGGCAGTTGCTTTCGAATAGACCCGCACCGGTTTAGATTGATGCTGATAAATGACCTTGCCTTGACTGTCAGTAATCTTTTCAACCATATATTGTTTTTGATAGACACCGCCATTGGCCAGCGTCTGATAGCCGTTTGTCTGCTGAGCAACCGTTGTTTCAACGCCGCCGCCTAAAGGAAGACTTTCAATATAATATTCAGGAATATGATAGCCCATTTTTTCCATATAATTGGGAACATCTACGCCTTTTTGCAGTAACATCTGGTAGGTCCAGTAAGCTGGAATATTCCAAGAAACATCCAGTGCTTCCTGCAGATTGACCATAGCCGTACCTTTATCACCGGCATGCATAATTTTTTGTCCGCTGGCAAAGGTTGTGGGATAATTTGAAAGCATGCTTGAGCTGCCCATAAGTCCCTGGTCAATGGCAGGGCCGTAAGCCAATAATGGCTTGATGCTGGATCCGGGTGATCTTGCCGTATCAAAAGCATGATTGTTTTGGTTGCTTTTATAGTCGCGTCCTCCTACAAATCCAAGGACAGCTCCGCTGGAATTATCCATCAGAACATTGCCGACTTCAACTTTGCCCGTTCCATCATCAAGAGAGCCGCCATGCTGGGCAACCGCAGTCTGCATTGCATTATAAACCTTCTTATTAATCGTTGTTGTAATCGTATAACCGCCTAGGCGCAGCTCCTTTAAGGCTTTTTCCTTGTAGGCTTCTTTGGTTTTATCATTTTTTAAATCCTGTGCAGACACCTTATCCCTTTTGACAAGATAGTCATACATAGCATCCCGGGCTTCTTCAAACACAGAATAATATAAATAATCATGAGAATCTGTCTGAGCCGCCTGAGGTTTTCTAAAATCTTTTTTCAGATCGTATTTCTTATAGCTTTCATAGTCAGCTTTTGATAGGACACCTGTGCGGTACATATTGTATAACACGTTTTGTGAGCGCTTCAGGCCCAGCTTCATATCTTCGGCTGACTTGAGTTTTCCTGATGCTGTGTAAGGCGAATACGTAATAGGACTTTGCGGCAAACCGGCTAAAAATGCTGCCTGAGGAATGGTCAGATCTTTCGCAGCAACACCAAAAATTCCCCGAGCTGCTTCCTCAATACCGGCGATATTTTGTCCTTTATTATTACGTCCAAACGGAGAGACATTCAGATAATTGGTCAGAATCTTATCCTTATCTTCATAACGCTCAAGCGCAAGGGCGTAAATGATTTCCTTGGTTTTGCGTTTAAAGGTAGGATCATCTCCCAACACCTGCTGCTTTAAGAGCTGCTGCGTCAGCGTTGAGCCGCCGCTGCTTTCACCCAAGCCCAAAACAGAGGCCAGAGTTGCCCGAAAAACAGCTTTGGGAACAACCCCGTGATGCTCTTTAAAATTCTCATCTTCTGTTGCAATGACCGCCTTTTTCACATTTTCTGAAATCGCCCTACCATCGACCGGCGTTCTTAAAAGATCTGTATCAATAGTTGAAATCAGCGACTTGTCTGAATAAGTCATTTTGGAAATTCTGGTTAACGTATTAACCTGAGCAACTAAGTCTGTCTTATCAGGAACTTTGACATTTTCCACCTGGCTGGCCAGATAACCAAAACCCACACCAAGGCCTAAGAAAACAAATAAAAGAAGAAGAATATAAGCAAAATCGGACAATAGTTTCAGGGTGCGCAAAAAAACAGAACCGAAATCCAGATAGTCAGCTCGCTTTAATTCCTTTAACTTTAAGTTTTGAAGCCGTTTTGCAAAGTTAATTTTGCTAAAATCAGGCTTTTTAGCAATTATTTCTTTAAACTTTCTTTTTATCTTTTCTAGCAGGGACATAATAATACCTCAGTTTACATTATATCAAATTTATCATATTTAACATAGCTGCTGCCAAAATCAGGCCAATTATTTTCCCCCTCTTTCATAAGAACTTGCACAGCCCCTATTGTTTTTGATATAATGCTTTGTAATGTTATAAGAATATGGAGAAAAGATATGACTATTTTTGAAGAACTCAAAGCACGCGGCTTAGTCTTTCAAACTACTGATGAAGAGGCCCTGAAAAAAGCGTTGGACGAAGGACATGTCTCTTTTTATTCAGGCTATGATCCGACAGCAGACAGCCTCCATCTAGGTCATCTGGTACCAATTTTGGTCATGAAACATTTGCAATTAGCCGGACATAAGCCTTACCCGCTTGTAGGAGGCGCTACCGGATTGATTGGCGACCCTTCTTTTAAAGATGATGAACGCAGCCTCCAGACCAAAGAAACCGTAAAGGAATGGGTAGCAAGTATCCGCAGTCAGCTGGAGCGTTTTATTGAGTTTGAAAAGGGCGATAACAAAGCTCAGATGGTCAATAACTATGACTGGTTTGAGTCTGTCAGCTTTATTGATTTCCTGCGTGATGTCGGTAAATATTTCACCGTCAACTACATGATGAGCAAGGAATCCGTTAAAAAACGCATTGAGACCGGGATTTCATATACTGAATTTGCCTACCAAATTATGCAGGCCTATGACTTTTACGTTCTCAATCAAAAATACGGTGTTACCTTACAAATCGGCGGCTCCGATCAATGGGGCAATATGACAGCCGGCACAGAGTTGCTTCGCCGCAAGGCTGACACACAGGGGCATGTAATCACTGTTCCTTTAATCACAGATGCTACCGGCAAGAAGTTTGGCAAATCAGAAGGAAATGCTGTCTGGCTCAATCCTGATAAAACATCACCTTATGAAATGTATCAATTCTGGCTGAATGTCATGGATGCCGATGCTGTTCGTTTCCTTAAAATCTTTACTTTCCTGTCTCTGGACGAAATTGAAGATATTCGTGCTAAATTTGAAGCGGCTCCTCATGAACGTTTAGCACAGAAAACACTGGCAAAAGAGGTTGTTACCTTTGTTCATGGCGAAGAAGCCTATAAAGAGGCTGTAAAGATTACGGAACAGCTCTTTGCAGGAAATATCAAGAGCCTTTCTGCCAAAGAACTCAAACAAGGCCTCAGCAATGTTCCTAACTATGCTGTAAAACCGGAAGACAGCTTTAATATTGTTGACATTTTAATCGCTGCCGGTATTGTTAATTCTAAGCGTCAAGCCCGCGAAGATGTGCAAAACGGTGCCATTTATATCAATGGTGAACGCGTTCAGGACTTAAATTACCAATTATCCAATCAAGATAAAATCGATAACGAATTAACGGTTATCCGCCGCGGTAAGAAAAAATATTTTGTCTTAACTTATTAAGAGCATAACAAAGAAAGTGAAGCAAAATCGATTTCTAAAGAATTTCGATTTTACTTCACTCTTTTTTTCTGCAGACAGCTTATGTAAACTTTCAGCCTGTTTAATCTTTGATCAGCTGATTGAGTAAGCCGACAGCTAAGAAAATGGCAATAAAAATCATCGTAATCGTTGCACTGGCAGGCGTTTCAGCCAGATAAGACATAAAAATTCCAGATACCATCCCGATGAAACCAATCAAGATTCCCAGTGCAATAACCGTTTTAAAACTTTTGCCCAGACGCATTGCAATACTAGCAGGCAGAACCATAATCGTCGACACCAAAAGTGCACCGGCTGCCGGAATAGTAAGAGCAATCGCCACTCCTGTAACAACATTGAACAAAATGGACATAAGCCGAACAGGCAAACCATCTACAAAGGCCGTCTCTTCATCAAAAGTCAAAATATACATAGGACGGATAAAGCAAAAGGTAAGTATCAAAACAACCGCTGCAATCGCAAACAAGGCAATGACCTGTTCACGACTGATGGTAATAATAGAACCAAAGAGATACTGCTCAAGACTGACATTGCTGGCATCGCCGGCCTTGCTCATAACAATTAAGGAAAGAGCCAAGCCCATGGACATAAGAATAGCCGTAGCAATCTCCATATAGTGACGGTAAACCGTACGCAGGTATTCAAGAACAACGGCAGCAAAAGTTACCACAAAAAGGGTGGTCCATGTCGGTGAAATTCCCAGCAGAACCCCAAACGCAACACCCGCTAAGGAGACATGGCTCAATGTATCACTCATTAAACTCTGGCGGCGCAAAATGAGAAACAGGCCCAAAATCGGAGCAAAAAGACTGATAGCCACAACGGCCAGCAAAGCACGCTGCATGAAATCGTAAGCCAATATATCACTTAACATCTTCTTTTTCCCCCTTATCTTTTTCATGGATATTAAAACAGCGCCAAGGCAACTCTTGATTTCTCACCAAATGGATATTTCGATCCGCATATGCCTTGACTTCTTCAGGATCGTGCGTAATCATCAAGACCGCTTTATTATGCCGGTGGGCACTGTGATGCATCAGCTCATAAAAGGTTTCTGTTGTTCCTGCATCCATCCCTGTTGTAGGCTCATCTAACACAAAAATATCAGGATCACTGGCAAACATTCTGGCAATAATAGCACGCTGCTTCTGACCGCCGGAAAGACTGCCGATAGGCTTCTGGCGATTTTCCCACATACCGACGGATTCTAAGCTGGCCTTGATATGCTCTTCATCATGCTTTGTCAGCCTTCTGAACCAGCCATTTCTCGGGTAACGCCCTGATTTGACAAATTCGTAGACTGTACTTGGAAAACCGGCATTGAAACTGGCAATCTGCTGAGGCAGATAGGCCAGACGTAATTTCTTACCGGCCACATTCGTTTTGGAAAATTCTACAGAACCAACCCTAGGTTTTAAAATACCTAGGGTTGCCTTGATCAAAGTTGACTTGGCAGCCCCATTTTCTCCCGTCAGCGTTACAAATTCACCGCTGTTTAAATGGTAACTAATCCCTTCTAAAACAGGTTCCGAATCGTATTGATAAGATAGATCTTTTACAGTAATATATCGCACAGCTACTCCTTTAATCCCTTACTTAAGGCCGTTAAAAAGCGACTGATAACAGCCTGCTCCTCTTTTGAAAAGGTGTCCAAGAGATGATCATAAACCGACAGCGTCAAAGCATGATGGTGTTCATGCTCCTGAGCAATAGGCTTAGCTAAATCCGTCAGACGAAAATAAGTAACCCTTGCATCAGCCTTATCTTTGATGGACTCCAGCATCTCCTGCTTCACAAGCGATTTGACCGCTTTTGTCACTGCCGCTTGACTCACATTCAGCCGTTTGGCCAAGTCCGAATTTGTCAGATTTTCCTGTGACAGCAGCATCAAAATATGCTCCTGAGTATTGGTCAGTTTAATCTCACTTTGGCAAGAACCAATCAGCAGTTCGTGCTGATTTTCAGCCTTTAAAACAATTTGATTAATCAAGCGATCAATTTCTTGTCCTAATACCATAGCCCCCTCCTTTTAATTAACCAGTTAATCATTTGTCGCTTAATCTTACCATAAATAAAAAAAAGAATCAAATGAATTCGATTCTTTTTCATAATATTCTCACCTTGTAAACTTCCCTGCAAAAACCTTTCATGCTGTTGACAACGCGGTTGGCGCGTTTTTCTGTCCGGCAAAGCGCAAAAACTGTCGGTCCGCTGCCCGTCATCAAAGAAATATCAGCCCCGCATTTATCCATACGATCTTTAATTTTTTGAATAAAAGGTTTTCTGGCAATGGTAATATCTTCAAGTGAATTTCCCATAAATTGCAGCACATCTTCATAGGAATTTGTCAGAATAGCCTCTTTTAAAGCGTCAATATTTACCCGAGAAATCGTCTCCGTATCAATTTCTTTGAAAATTGTTCTCGTTGAAATGCCGAAATCTGGCTTAACCAAAACAACCCAGGCTGATAAAGAGCTGGTTAGATTTTCAACAACCTCCCCTTTACCCGAAATAAGAGCACAGCCGCCTTTAATGCAGTAAGGAACATCGCTGCCAATTTCAAAGCCAATTTCAATCAGTTCTTCTTCTGATAAGTTAAGATCCCATAAACGATTGAGAGCACGCAGAGTTGCAGCCGCATCACTGGAGCCTCCGCCTAAACCAGCACATATAGGAATCGATTTTTGCAGCGATATTTCAAGACCAGTACTAATCTGATAGCGTTCTTTTACAAGCTGAGCAGCCTTGCAAACATCATTTTTACTATTTAAAGGCAGCTTACAGCTATTTGAGCTTACAATAACTTGATCCTCTGCTGTCTCTGTAATCGTAATATAATCATTTAAGTCAACACTGACCATAATCATTGACAGTTCGTGAAAACCATCCTGACGCTTGCCGGCAATATCAAGACCAAGATTGATTTTAGCAGGAGCTTTCTCAACAATTTCCATAGCATGCCTTTCTTGTGAATGATTATATTAATTATACCAAAAACTTCTCCTGTATGGTTTGACAAACCGTATAAAAGCTAACTTTTCCCCAGTCAAAAGCAGCCAAACCACACAAAAGAGCTGGTATCATATCCCAGCTCTTTGACCTGCGGACTATTTTAAAGTTTAGCAAAGTTATTTTTTGTTCCCAATTGATTACCTTTTTGATAGCTCTTCCCTTTTTGTGATAAGATAATCAGGACTAAAAATAAGTAACAAAAACTAACAAGCAATTTTGGGCTAATGTTCTCTTAAACTCGTGTCATCAAAATCACTTAATTTTTTCTTGAGATCCTTAAGCATTTTCTGTCTCCCTAAAAACCGTTCGCCAGCGATTAAACGCTCAAACTGCTCTTTCTGATCCTCATCTAATCCCTTTTTGTAAGCAGTTAAACGATCATAAAACAAGACATATTCATCCAGTTGCATGCCTGCAGTTGAAACACAGTGAGCCACTTCACTAATTTCATCATACGGCATTTTGTTAAAACGGCGCTTTTGACTTTCTTGCTGACGCAAAACATCTTTAATATAATTAGAGAATCTCGTTTTAAAATAAACATAAAGTTTTGAATCATCCCTAGTTAATTCGGGATGTTCCTTTAATAGCTGATGTAAAACAAGCATTCCCTCTTGCTGCCAGTCTTCTCTAGTCCACAGTTTAATAAAGTAATAGCGCTGCAATTTAAAGATAATCGGCTTAACTTTATTAAAAGCAATTTCAAAATCTTCTTCCATCTTCACGATGCCCTCCTTTATATGATGACATCATTATAAAGCTAAAGCAATTTTAAGAACAGGACATTTATGTCCTGTTTTCTCCTCACATACAAAAAACACCTCAATGAGGTGTTCAGAAATTCTATTACTCCGGCAGTAGGACTCGAACCTACGACATCATGATTAACAGTCATGCGCTACTACCAACTGAGCTATGCCGGAATTTCGCTAAGCGACTACCCTATCTCACAGGGGGCAACCCCCAACTACTTCAGGCGTGCTAGGGCTTAACTGCTGTGTTCGGCATGGAAACAGGTGTATCTCCTAGGCTATCGTCACTTAACTCATGTGAGATAACTCACTCATAATTGAATAGCGCTTGAAACCGCTGCTGTTACTTATCTTTGGATAAGTCCTCGAGCGATTAGTATTGGTCCGCTTCATATGTCACCATACGTCCACTCCCAACCTATCTACCTGATCTTCTCTCAGGGCTCTTACTA